>NZ_PJIZ01000001.1 GCF_021596505.1 Nostoc sp. CMAA1605
CTGGGACATTAAGTCACCAAGAAAAATTGCTTTAGTGAAGCTTACAGGACTACCTGCACAACGCTGGACACCACAAACTATCAAAACGAAAGATTTATCTTGTTATCAAGGTTTAGTTTTAATTGATAACCAAGGAACAACCAGTCAACTACTGACATCTGTAGAGCAAGCAGGCATACCGATAGTAGCCGTAATCGACCATCACAGCTTACAAGCCGAACTCAAGTCAGAGTTTGTGGATGTGCGTCCTTATGTACGTGCTACAGCCACAATTTTTACACAGTATCTGCAATCTGGGTTATTGGCTTTAGATAGTAGCATTAGTCAACACGTCAAATGCGCTACGGCTTTGATGCACGGTTTACGCTCAGACACGAATCGCCTGATGCAAGCCCAAGAAGAAGACTTTATGGCAGCAGCTTATCTAAGCCGATTTTATGATGCCCAACTGCTGAATGCAATTCTTCAGGCTAACCGTTCTAAGCGGGTGATGGATGTGATTGAGCGATCGCTGAAAAATCGGATCGTCCAAAATAACTTTTCCATTGCTGGTGTTGGGTACTTACGCTATGATGACCGCGACGCTATCCCCCAAGCAGCAGATTTTCTAGTGACAGAAGAAAACGTGCATACTGCTGTAGTTTACGGCATTGTTCACGACGAAGATGATGAACTAGAAGTAGTCATTGGTTCGTTGAGAACAACTAAACTCACCCTTGACCCTGATGAATTTATTAAAGAAGCCTTTGGACAAGATAGCACCGGGCGATTTTTTGGTGGTGGGAGAACGGGTGCTGGCGGCTTTGAAATTCCGATGGGTTTCTTATCTGGTGGTAATGAAAATTCTGCTTATGCCAGAATGAAATGGGAAGTATTTGACGCGCAAATTAAGCAGAAATTGCTGAAATTGGTGAACCCTAAAGATAATCCCATTCAGTCAGAGTAGGTTTTGTACTCAAGTAATCATAATCAAGAAACAAAATCCATTAAAACTGATTTCAATCAAGTAAATACTGAGCTTTAACTCAGTCAAACCTGAGCCAAGAAATTTATTTCTTGGCTTTTTATGTATGGTGTTCTTGCCTATAATTTGGTATAAAGTTCGTATAAGACCATTTATGCCTGAAATTTCAGAAATCAGTTATGAAAAGTTATGTAAGTTTTCTAGCTATCATTAAAATATCAATTTAGAATGTCAATAATATATTTACCTTTTGAATTTATTATTCCCAGAAGGCCAGTTGCGATACAAGTAAAAAATCAGAAAAAACTTCAGGCATGGAAGAATTTTGTGCGTTCTGAAGCTCAAAAAGTTTGGAAAGGTAGTAGTCCAATTTAAGACCTTAATCTACAGTTGACGCTAGTTTATTTTTGTGATGATTATCCCCCCGACACCGATAATATTATCAAGCCAATTCAAGATGCACTTGTAGGCTTAGTTTTTGAAGATGATAATTTGATATCAGATGTAGACAGCCATCGTCGTTTTATGTCTGATCCGATTGATTTGATAAGTTTACCTTCTTTATTGCAGAATGGTGTCCTCATCGGTGAAGAGTGTGTTTATGTAAAAGTTAGTGAATCTCAACCATTGGAAAAATACTTATGACTAATAATACTAAAACTCTACATGATGAAAAAATTATATCTCTAGCAAATAAGTATGTTCGTGAGGGTTTTCAGGTTTTAATTGAACCTAAAACAGATCAATTACCCTTTGATTTGGGTAATTACCAACCAGATATTATTGCTACTAAAGATAACACAGGTTTTGTAATTGAAATAAAAACCAGCCTTAGTAGAATTTCTGTGGAAAGGTTAAAGGCTGTAGCAGAGGAAGTTAGTAAGCATCCGGGTTGGCGTTTTTTATTAGTAAGTCTTGAAGATATAGAAGCAAAATTATTACCTGGAACAACACAAAAACTTCCTTCATGGCAAGAGCTAACAGACCGTTTTATTCAGACTCATAATCTCATTGAAAACGATGCAATTGAACCAGCATTTCTTTTTCTGTGGAGTATTTTTGAGGGGGCTTTAAGAAAGCGAGCAGTCGATGCGTCAATACCTATAGAACAGTTTCCAATTATAGGTTTACTAAGACAAATGTACTCTTTAGGAGAGTTGTCAATTTCTCAATTTGATCTTGTTCAAGATTGTTTGAAAATTAGGAATCGTCTAGCACATGGATATATAGAAACATTAAACTTAAAAGTTGTGCATGATTTTGATAATTTAGTTGGTGAATTATTAGAAGAATGGAGAAATGAAAGTAAGAGAAACTAGAAATGTTGTTAATTTACATCGGGTGCGACTGTGGAAGTTTATCTGATTCGTCATGGCATAGCCGAAGAACAACAGGCGGGAATTAAAGATGAGGAACGCCAACTGACCAAAGAAGGAAGACAAAAAACTGAGAAAGTAGCCCAGCGATTAGTAAAACTGGGTTTGCAGTTTGATTTGGTTGTCACTAGTCCTTTAGTACGCGCTAGACAAACCGCCGAAATTCTCCTAGAAGTAGGATTGAGTTCTCAGATGGAGGAATCAAACCATCTAGCTCCCAATGGTCATATTTCCAGTTGGTTAGATTACTGGTTGCAACCCAAAAATTTTGCCCCAAACACCCAATTAGCCGTAGTAGGACATGAACCTTGTTTGAGTAATTGGGCAGAAATTCTGCTATGGGGGGAAGTCAAAAGCGTCTTAGTCCTCAAAAAAGCAGGTATGATCGGAGTAAAACTGCCAGAAAATGGTTCACCTGTGGGTAGAAGTCAGATGTTTTGGTTGACACCTCCCAGGTACTTACTATAACAGTTTGGCAATAATTTGTTAAAGAATTGTTGTTAGCTAGGTTACTGTTATGGCAACCATCATTTCTGGTAAGTTAGCGTGTCGGATATTTCATTAAGCAAATGGTGTTGCCATGATGGTGTGCGAATACAAGCCTGGTTTAGAAGGCATTCCCGCCGCCCAATCGAGTATCAGTTATGTAGATGGGCAGAAGGGAATACTTGAGTATCGTGGCATTCGGATTGAGGAACTAGCAGCTAAAAGTACGTTCTTGGAAACTGCTTACCTTTTAATCTGGGGAAAATTACCCACGAAAGATGAATTACAAGCATTTGAGGAAGAAGTCCGCCTCCACAGGCGAATTAAGTATCGCATTCGGGATATGATGAAATGTTTTCCCGAAAGCGGTCATCCGATGGATGCGCTGCAAGCCTCTGCTGCGGCTTTAGGCTTGTTCTACTCCCTACGGGATTTACATAATCCTGCCTATATTCGGGATTCTGTGGTGCGCCTCATCGCGACAATTCCCACGATGGTGGCAGCATTTCAGTTGATGCGGAAAGGTAATGACCCCGTTAAACCCCGCGATGACTTAGATTATTCTGCCAATTTTCTCTACATGCTCAACGAGAAAGAACCGGATGAATTAGCAGCGAAAATCTTTGATGTCTGCTTGATTCTCCATGTTGAGCATACGATGAATGCTTCTACCTTTAGTGCTAGGGTGACAGCTTCCACTTTAACCGACCCTTATGCGGTGGTTGCTAGTGCTGTCGGAACTTTAGGCGGCCCGCTTCATGGTGGTGCTAACGAAGAAGTCATTCAAATGTTGGAAGAAATTGGCTCTGTGGAAAATGTCCGTCCTTATGTTGAGGAACGGTTACAAAATAAACAGAAGCTCATGGGCTTTGGTCATCGTGTCTACAAAGTGAAAGACCCCAGAGCTATTATTCTGCAAGACTTAGCCGAGCAATTATTTGCTAAGTTTGGCGCAGATAAATACTACGACATTGCCCAAGAAATGGAACGGGTGGTGGAAGAGAAGTTGGGTCACAAAGGAATTTATCCTAATGTTGACTTTTACTCTGGTTTGGTGTATAGAAAGATGGGGATTCCCACAGATTTGTTTACACCAATATTTGCGATCGCGCGTGTGGCTGGTTGGCTAGCCCACTGGAAAGAACAGCTAGCAGAAAACCGGATTTTCCGTCCTACTCAGGTTTATAATGGTCATCACGATATGCCTTACACACCCCTCAACCAACGCTAAAGAGGCAGAGGGGCTTCAGAAGTAGGGCGCAGGGGGAAAATTACTGAGCGACTTTGCCACACTCCTGCATGAAGGCACTTAGGACGATTGATTCCATTGTCAATCACTTCACTACAATCTCAGGTTGGTAAATATCAACCTTGTGACAATGGAAAACTGTTGCTAAAAGAAAGGGGTAGTAAGTCCAAAGGTAAGAGGTAAAAGGCAAAAGAAAGAAATCTTTTACCCTTTTACTTTTTACTTTTGCCTTTTTTTATGCTCTATCTCCCAAGACATAGCAAATCTCAATCCTAGCTATAAGTAGAAGTTCTTGTGTAGCTACAGAAGCCAAAAACCATCGGGCGATATACTAGGCATGGGTATTGGCAAAAAATATTAACTCAGGTGTCATCTCAACAGAGAGATAAATGGGTGTTATTTCAATTATTAGTTTAACTAATGATTGTGCAGCACCATGACTTGATGACTTAAAGAGCAGAAACATGAATTCAGGAATTGACCTCCAAGGAACTTTTATTAAATCCTTGATGGATTTAGGACTCCCACAGGGGGCAGCTAAAGCAATTTGGATGCCTCTACCCATGATCCTGATGCTCATTGGGGCAACAGTGGGTGTACTTGTTTGTGTTTGGTTAGAACGGAAGATTTCCGCCGCCGCACAACAGCGAATTGGCCCCGAATACATCGGGCCTTTGGGCTTATTAGCTCCCGTCGCCGACGGTTTGAAGCTGGTATTTAAAGAAGATATCGTACCAGCACAAGCTGACCCTTGGTTATTTACCCTCGGCCCCATTCTCGTTGTGTTGCCAGTGTTTCTGTCTTATTTAATTGTTCCGTTTGGACAGAATATTGTCATCACCAATATTGGGACAGGGATATTCCTGTGGATTGCTTTATCGAGCATTCAACCGATTGGGTTATTGATGGCTGGTTACGCCTCCAACAATAAATACTCCCTCTTGGGTGGCTTGAGAGCAGCCGCGCAATCAATTAGTTATGAAATTCCCTTGGCGTTGAGTGTGTTAGCGATCGTGATGATGTCTAACAGCCTCAGCACTGTGGATATCGTCAACCAACAGTCCGGCTATGGTCTTTTGGGTTGGAACATTTGGCGACAACCTTTGGGCTTTCTCATTTTCTGGATTGCGGCTTTAGCTGAATGCGAACGCTTACCCTTTGACTTACCAGAAGCTGAAGAAGAACTAGTTGCAGGTTATCAAACCGAATACTCTGGGATGAAATTCGCCCTGTTTTATCTCAGTTCTTACGTCAACCTAGTGCTTTCTGCATTATTGGTGGCAGTTTTGTACTTGGGTGGTTGGGATTCTCCCATTCCTATCAATGTTTTAGCAGGCTGGTTAGGAATTACTGAAGTCAATCCCATACTTGAAGTAGTTAATGCTGCTTTGGGTATCATCATGACTCTAATCAAAGCTTACTTCCTTATCTTCATTGCCATTCTCTTACGCTGGACAGTACCACGGGTACGGATTGACCAGTTGCTAGATTTGGGATGGAAATTTTTATTACCAGTGGGATTAGTAAATCTACTAGTAACCGCAGCCTTGAAACTGGCCTTTCCCGTCGCCTTCGGTGGTTAGTCCAATTTGAGATTTGAGATTTTAGATTTATGCCAAAATCTAAAATCCAAAATCCAAAATTCCCAAGAGAGAGAGACAAAATGCTAAAGTTCCTCAAACAAGTTGTTGATTACGGCAAAGAAGCGATACAAGCTGGCCGTTACATCGGTCAAGGATTATCCGTCACCTTTGACCATATGCGCCGCCGTCCGGTCACTGTACAGTACCCCTACGAAAAACTCATCCCTGGTGAAAGATTTCGCGGTCGGATTCACTATGAATTTGATAAGTGTATCGCCTGTGAAGTGTGTGTGCGCGTTTGTCCCATTAACTTACCTGTAGTTGACTGGGAATTTGACAAAGCTACCAAAAAGAAAAAGCTCAAGCACTACAGTATTGACTTCGGGGTTTGTATTTTCTGCGGTAACTGCGTGGAGTATTGTCCTACAAACTGTCTTTCCATGACAGAAGAGTACGAGTTAGCCGCCTACGATCGCCATGAACTCAACTATGATAATGTGGCGTTAGGTCGTCTGCCCTACAAAGTTACAAATGACCCAATGGTCACACCATTACGCGAATTGGTTTACCTACCTAAAGGCGTTCTCGACCCCCACGATCTACCCGCCGATGCACCCCGCGCTGGCGCACGTCCAGAAGACCTAGTAGAACAAGTGGAAAAATGAGATTAGTTCAGAGTCAAGAGTCAAAAGTCCATAGTGTTTTACCTATTGACTGTTGACTATTGACTATTGACTATTTGACTATTGACTATTAACTGAGGACAAAAAACAGTGAATCTAGCGGAAGGAGTACAACTTGTTACCTTCGGCATACTGGCCGTAATGATGATTGGAACAGCCCTTGGTGTGGTGCTAGCATCCAGCATTGTTTATTCTGCCTTTATGTTGGGAGGAGTGTTTATCAGCATCGCGGGTTTGTACCTGTTGTTGAATGGTGATTTTGTCGCCGCCGCCCAAGTGCTGATTTACGTGGGAGCAGTCAACGTGCTGATTTTGTTTGCCATTATGTTGGTGAACAAACGCCAGAATTTTACTCCCTTCCCCAGTGCTGGCGTAAGAAAAATTCTGACTGCGATCGTTGCTGTCGGTTTGTTCGCGCTATTAAGCACAATGGTATTAGCTACACCTTGGGCTTACTCCACTACTCCAGTAACTGGAGAAAGCACCATTGTGTTGATTGGTGAGCATTTCTTCTCTGACTTTTTATTACCTTTTGAATTGGCTTCGGTATTGCTGTTAATGGCAATGGTCGGAGCGATTATTTTGGCGCGTCGTGAGTATTTGCCAGAAGTCACCCCTTCAGAATTGCCTCAAACAGTGTTGACTTTACCAGAACGTCCCAGAGAACTTGTCGGGGCTGGTAGCGATACTCAAGAATAAATACAAGCCAGATTGTTCAAAAGGGATACGAGAACCGATGCAACTCCAATATTTTTTGTTACTTGCAGCCGCTTTATTCTGCATTGGCATTTATGGCTTAATTACCAGCCGTAACGCCGTCAGAGTATTAATGTCTATCGAATTACTGCTGAATGCTGTTAATTTGAATTTAATGGCATTTTCCAACTTTCTTGACTCAACATTAATTAAGGGTCAAGTATTCACAGTGTTTGTGATTACTGTGGCCGCTGCTGAAGCGGCGGTAGGTTTAGCGATCGTGCTTGCCATTTATCGTAACCGTGATACCGTCGATATGGAGCAGTTTAATCTCCTGAAGTGGTAATTGCGTGTGCAACTCAAGCAGATAATCATTGCTTATAAAGCGCGAGACTCCCAGAGCAAACGCTGGGCAGAAATTTGTGCTAAACAGCTAGAAAGTCGCAATTGTCAGGTCTTAATGGGGCCAAGCGGGCCAAAAGATAATCCTTATCCGGTATTTTTGGCTTCCGCAGGACAACCAATTGATCTGGCAATTGTCCTCGGTGGTGATGGCACAGTCCTTACTAGTGCCAGACATTTAGCACCGGCTGGTATCCCAATTTTGGGAGTCAATGTCGGTGGTCATTTAGGGTTTTTAACTGAATCGGTAGAAGAATTTCAAGATACGGAAGCAGTTTGGGATCGGCTGTTTGAAGACAGGTATGCTATTCAACGGCGGATGATGTTACAAGCCGCAGTGTATGAAGGACATCACACAAATTTAGAACCTGTAACGGAACGCTTTTTGGGGTTGAATGAATTTTGTGTCAAACCTGCTTCTGCCGATCGCATGATCACCTCTATCTTAGAAATGGAAATTGATGGGGAAGTCGTAGATCAATATGTGGGTGATGGGCTGATTGTTTCGACTCCCACAGGTTCTACAGGTTATACTGTCTCTGCTAATGGGCCAATCATGCACGATGGTATGGAAGCAATTACCATCACGCCTATTTGTCCGATGAGTCTTTCTAGTCGTCCTCTGGTTTTACCCGCAGGTTCTGTTGTGAGTATTTGGCCTTTAGGTGACTATGAGTTGACGACGAAATTATGGATGGATGGAGTCTTAGCAACCTCAATTTGGCCTGGACATCGCGTTGACATCCGTATGGCTGATTGTCTGGCTAAATTTATTATCCTAAGAGAGAACAACTCTTACTATCAGACGCTACGAGAGAAATTACTCTGGGCAGGTACTAGGGTTCGCTACACTAATAATCATCAAAATTGAGGATATCTGCCCAGTAATTTAACTACTAATCTCTGTTTTAATTTATCTTACCCCTAGTCATCAAACTGGGGGTTTTGTGATTTAGTCAATAGTCAATAGTCAATAGTCATTAGTCATTAGTCATTAGTCATTAGTCATTAGTCATTATTCATTAGTCATTAGTTTTTCCCCCCTTCTACCTTGTCTACCTTGTCTACCTTGTCTCCCCAATCCCTAGTTATGTAAGCTTGATATTAGACCAATTCTGTATCCTATTGCCAGATTTTTTAGGAATTTAAGCTCATAATAAACCTACGTTGAATCAAAAATGTCCAACAGGTGGTATGCTACCTGCTACAAATGAAACAAACATATCAAATTCTCTTCAATTTCACTTGTTACCTGTCACCTGTCACCTTTGTTTTTTAAGAGACAGATGGAAATTTCATACAGATATATCGATTATTCACTTAGCAATCCTTCTGCTTTTAAAGATTTTCCTATCCTAGAAACTGATAAGTACATACTGAAAATTGCTTTAACGCCTCACGAATTAGAATCTATTTTTCGTTTGCGATTTGAAGTATTTAATTTAGAGTTAGGTTTAGGTTTTTCTTGTTCCCAATTAACACAGATGGATGAAGATCAATTTGATAGCATTTGTCATCATTTGATGTTAATTTGTAAAGCCACTGGTAAAACTGTTGGTACTTACAGAATGCAAACTTATAAAATGGCATCTCAAGGATTAGGATTTGATGCTGCTGATATTTTTAATCTTCAGACAATTCCTGACAGTGTATTACAAGCATCTGTAGAAATTGGACGTGCCTGTATCGCCAAAGAATATCGCAATATCCAGTCGCTTTTATTACTTTGGGAAGGATTAGCTAAATATCTCATTTGGAGTGGTAGTGAATATTTTTTTGGCTGCTCTTCATTACTTACACAATGCACCTGGGAAGCAGCTTGTGTCTATGATTATTTTCAAAAAAATGATTTGATGCACAAAACTATTTTAGTTTATCCTCACTCACAATATTGCCTGAATTTACCCCAAATTCATAATCATAGATGCCATGTGGAAATTCCAAAAATTGTCCAGGCTTATTTGAGTATTGGTGCTAAAATCTGTAGCCTGCCAGCACTTGACCATAATTTTAAAACTATTGATTTTCTAACTATATCTAGAATCCAAGATTTTACACACTTGCATTCATTGCCTTAATATTCACTGTATACTGATACTGTTTGTAGATATGAATATCGAAAACAGTCATAAAAATGTCATCTAAAAAATTAATTAATCGTTTTACACAGTTATCTTTTGATTCTCCCTGGTTGATTATAATTATTTTTTCTGTGCTGGGTTTAGTAGGAATAATCAACCATGCAATGTGGAGAGATGAACTAAATCCTTGGTTAATTGTGAGAGATAGCACATCCTTTGAAGAATTAATTAATAATATTCGCTACGAAGGTCATCCTGCTCTCTGGTACTTTTCTTTGGCTGTAATCAGGATGATTGCTGATACTCCTGTAATCATGCAGATTTTTCATTTAAGCATCACAATTTTAGCTGTCATACTTTTTTGGTTATACAGTCCTTTTAATTATCAGCAAAAATTGATTTTTACATTTGGATATTTTCCTTTTTATGAGTATTTGTTAATTTCGAGAAATTATGCGTTCAGTTTGCTGTTTGTTTTCGCTTTCTGTGCTGTTTTTCCATCCAGAAAGAAGACTTATCTTTATTTAGCAATTTTATTAGGGTTACTGGCTAATAGTAGTGCTTATGCTCTATTAGTTGCGTTATCATTATCATTAACTTTATTGGTAGAGTTTTGCTTTGATAGAGAACATCGTCAGCAATACATACATCAAAGTCAGAGATATGATTTGTTTTTGAGCATTAGCATTATTATAGTTGCTTTTATTTTATCCATTTTAACTATTACTCCGCCATCTGATAGTTATCTTCACGGAGGTTTAGATAATGGATGGTTATTGCAATTAGACTTTAGGCATTTTTTAAGAAGTATCAGCAGATTATTTGGTACTTATTTTCTGATTGTTCCCCACAAAAGATGGCTGGATTTAATAGTTTGTAGTTTGATTGTTATATTTATTTGTGTCTTGACTGTAATAAGATTATCGAAAAAACCATTTTCTGTATTTTTATTTATTACGGGTAATTTGATACTGTTAACATTTACTTACTTAAGATTTGCTGGACATACTAGACATTTTGGGCATTTCTATTTAGTTTTAATAGCTGCATTATGGCTGGGCAGATATTACCATGAATCTGATTTTATTATCAATAAGTTTCGGATTACAGAAAGATTGTTTATGTGGGGTCACAAATGGCAAAATCTCGCCTTAATGCTGATTTTGTATGCCCAACTGCTAGGAGGAATATACGGTTTTGCTAGAGATATAATTATACCTTTTTCTGCCAGTCGTGAGACTGCAAATTATATCAAAAAAGAGAAATTAAATGATGAATTTATTTTTGCTAGTCGGGATGCAAACATGGCTGCATTATCTGGGTATCTTAACCGTAAATTGTATTATCCTGAGTTGCAAGATTTAGGTAGTTACACATTATTTAAATCGGGACGTAAACCAGTTGGACAGGGGGAAATATTAGCTCAGATTAATGAGGTATTGAAAAATCCAACTAACAAAAACCGAATTTTATTGGTTTTAAATAAAAAGCTGACTTTCAACCATGAAAATTTACAGGTTGTTTCTATTAAGAGTTTTGAAAGATCATGGGTGGATAGTGAAAGATATCATCTCTATTGGGTGTCTGAAGTAAATTATTAACAGAAGCATTAATTTTTGCTGTAGTTGTAGCACTGGGGAAAAACAAGGCCAAACCCCTATCTAGCTGGTATCATACACCTAATTTCTCTATAAGAGTGCAAGCTATTATGTATGGGAAACCATGCGCCATACATATTGAGGTTTTGCATGAAAGTAGCAGTCTTCAGCACCAAAGCTTATGATAAACAGTTTTTAGAAGCTGCAAATTATCCCCAAAAACATGAATTGGTGTTTTTTGAACCTCGGCTGAGTCAAGATACCGCTATCCTAGCCGCCGGTTTTCCGGCGGTTTGTGTATTTGTCCATGACCAAGTTGATGCACCAACGCTAGAAATTTTAGCCGCCAGAGGTACGCGCTTAATTGCGCTGCGTTGTGCTGGGTTCAACAATGTAGACTTAAAAGCCGCCGCCACGTTAGGAATTACCGTGGTACGTGTTCCAGCCTATTCACCCTATGGTGTAGCAGAACACGCTGCGGGATTAATTTTGAGCTTAAATCGCAAAATTCACCGTGCTTATAACCGTGTTAGAGAAGGTAATTTTTCCTTAGAAGGACTACTGGGATTTAACTTAAATGAACGGACTGTGGGGATAATTGGTACTGGTAAAATCGGTTTGATTTTGGGAAAAATCATGAGGGGGTTTGGTTGTCACCTACTGGCTTATGATATGTATAAAAATTCTGATTTAGAGGTATTGGGTGGCAAGTATGTAGAGTTGCCAGAATTATTTGCTAACTCTGACATTATTTCTTTGCATTGCCCCTTAACACCAGAAACTCATCATCTCATTAATGCTGATGCGATCGCACAAATGAAATCTGGTGTTATGTTAATTAACACCAGTCGCGGTGCGCTAATTAACACTCAAGCCGTAATTGAAGGACTCAAGACAGGTAAAATCGGTTCTCTGGGGGTAGATGTCTACGAACAGGAATCAGAATTATTTTTCGAGGATTTGTCTGATGAAATCATTCAGGATGATGTCTTTCAACGCCTAACAACATTTCCTAACGTACTAATTACCGGACACCAAGCATTTTTCACAGAAGAAGCCTTGCGTAATATTGCAGACACAACACTAGCCAATATTACAGATGTTGAACAAGGCCGCACCTGTGCCAATGAACTACACACACCACCGGAAATAGGGAATAAGGTTTTGGTAAGTTAATCTTTGAAAATAGGGAATTGGGCATTGGGCATTGGGAATTGGGCATTGGGAATTGGGCATTGGGCATTGGGCATTGGGCATAGGTATAAAATCTACCTTGTCTCCCAGTCCCCAGTCCCTAGTCCCCATTCCCCTAATTACTCGCTTCATTGGCGATAATGCCAACCAAATTCAAGCGATTTAAAATTTCCACTGCTTGAGTAACTTCGGTTTGAGTGACCCAACCTACACGCCCTACCATCATAATGCCGTTACACAAAGAAGCGACGATTCTGGCATCCACTGTACCTAAAATGGCTGGCGCATCGATTAATACTAAGTCATAACTTTGCTCGAATAACTCGATAAGTTCCTTCATACGCTGAGAACTCAGCAATTTTACAGGATCTTCTGGCGGAGAACCAGCAGTCAAAATATCGATGGAGGGGTGAATAGGCTGAATATAGTCGTGGACATTTTCATTAGTCTCATCAACTAGTAAAAGAGATAGTCCCCATTCGTTGGGTAGTTGGAGAATTTTGTGGAGTTTAGGCGATCGCAAGTTAGCATCAATTAATAATACCCTTTGGTGCATATGTGCAGCACTGGCAGCTAAACCTAAAGCTAAAGTCGTGCGTCCCTCTCCTGGTAATGCAGAAGTTAACATCAAAGAATTAAAAGGAAAAGGATGCTTCAAGATTTGGGTATTTTGATACACCATATCTAGGGTTTCGTGACAAGGTAGCCAGGAGTTAGTTTCTACTAGAGGCGGTTTTGTGTTGCGTCGCCAGTTCCAAGCTAAACTCGGTAGTCGCTTTTCCATTGCATGGGATGCAAGTTTCGGTACAGAACCTAATAATCTCAGGTTGCTGATTCGTTGTAAATCTTGGGGTGAACTAATGACACGATGACGCATTCCCCAAATTAGTGCAATACCTATACCCAAAATAGGCCCCATCACCATACCCCCAAACACTAGCCACAGTTTGTCATAACTGTTATATGTTGCTAAAGTTGGTGTTTCTAAAAATTGCCAGTCAAAGCCTGTTTGAGTGATTTTTAAGCCGACAAACTGTTGTGTTTGTAGTAATTGTTCCAAAGCTTGACGTTGAGTTTCTACTTCTGGTAAGAGACGTTGGTATTCTGTAATTAAGCTGGGATATTTCTTTAACTCTGTACTAATTCGCTGTTCTGAGAAAACTAAGTTTTTTTCCTGATTTTTTAATTTATCAGCAGTTGCTTTTAATTGGTTTAACTCTTCTACTATCTGCCCTTGTGTTAATGCTGCTGCTTTTGTAGTATCGATTTTTAATTGCTTTTTCTCCTGTTGCAAGAGTTGTAACTGATGTTGATATTGCTGTTTGAGACTGACGATAATCGGCGAGTTATCTGTATAACGTAACTGTTCCTGTGCTAATGCTTGTTCAGTTTTCTGCACTTCACTTAACAGCATTTGATAACGAGTTGATTCACCCAAATTAGCATCAATCAGTGATTGTTGAGTTGAGGTGGCTAATATCTGTTCTAAATTTTGCTGACGTTCTTGGACATTTTGTAACTCTGTGCGAGTTGTTTGTAATTGTTTTTGAATATCCGTTAATGATTTCAACAGAATTTGACTTTGTGATTGGGGATCTAATAAGTTGTGCTTTTTGCGGAAATTCTCTAAATTGCGTTCAGCTTGTCTAACCTGTTTTTGTAGTAGTGGTATACGGGTATTAACAAAAGCTAATCCTTTATTGAGACGTTCTTGCTGCTGTTCGAGATTATAATCTTGATAAACTTTTTGTAAGGCTAATAATACTTTTTGGGCTTTAACAGGATCACTATTCTGAAAAGAGACTTCAAATACTGGACTAACTAGCTGATTAGCTCCTCTTTTCTTTTCTATTTGTGTAACTTGCAAAGGTGAATTAAGTCCGTCACTTGATGTGCCTTTAATGTCATTTACAGTAATATTAGGATAAGTAGAACGGAGTAAAGTTACTGCTTTTTCTAGCAAGTTAGAACTCAGCATCAGATTTTTCTGAGCAGCGTAGTAATCAATCACCTGGGGCTGAGGATTCGCTTGCTGATTAACGCTATTATTGGGAATATTAGTTAATTCTATACCTTCATACACATTAGAATTTACTAAAATTTGCATATAGCTTTTGTAGTTAGTCTTAGTCATGACAGCCATGAGGCTAGTAACAGACATGACAATACAAGAAACTCCCAAGACTACAAACCGCCGCCGCAGTAAGATTTTAGATATATGTCTAAATCTGGCTTGTTTTTGGAATGAGTTAGTAACAAATTCCTCTTGATTTAAACTTACTTTAGACATTAGTAAAATCCTCAAGTGTTGTGAAAACTTGAACCGTTATTTTTTATGTATATGCAATTTTCCATACCAATTTTTAGGATATTGGCATGGAGAATATAGAGCCTAAAATAATCTGCTCCTTGATGTCAATGTTCTGTGCAAGCCTTTAATGTATCCTTATTAAAGATGCACAAGTTATTTTTTAGTTTCTCTGGAGTTGATATTTTTAGCAGTATTTATAGTTATTAATGTTTCTCGTCAACTCTCAAATTTGTTAAATAATGATTGGATATCTAAAGGACTATGCAGAAATATGAAAACTAAATTCATTGGTAGTGTTGTTTTCAATACCAACAAAGATGAATCTAAGTTTACTATGAACCTCAAAATGCTGAAATAATGGCTATTTTACTGGCATCTAGCTCTAGAAAAATAATCACTGTTAAATATATGGATGTTTGTACATTCACAATTTAGTGAATAAATATACTTTGTATACAAAATAAAATCATAAATAACCATTAACTAAATATAAATGTATAATATGGTTCTACCTATTGGGTAACTTCTGGTAAGAAATCAAAAGACTCTTGA
This sequence comes from Nostoc sp. CMAA1605, assembly GCF_021596505.1. Classification (GTDB taxonomy): domain Bacteria; phylum Cyanobacteriota; class Cyanobacteriia; order Cyanobacteriales; family Nostocaceae; genus Trichormus. Next base: position 15,176 of record NZ_PJIZ01000001.1, read on the forward strand.
CTTATTTATCATTTAATTGGCAGGAGAAAATTAAGCTTAGATAAAATTATCTACTACTTTCCGGTTATTTCCTCAGAATTGTTTATGGCGGAAATAGTATTTAAGTATACTATTTCGGAGTGCGATCGCTATCTTTGGGTGGAATAAATTAGAAAATTACAGTGTGTTATTTAACGACATACCACGTTGATAGATTGCATAAGCGTAATCTGTCCATGTACCTTGTCCCCAATAGCGGAAACAACTTGTTTGCAGTAACAAATTATGTAACAGTGCTTGGCGATATTCAGCTTTTTTAGTCACAGATATTTCTGAAGATGATTGCAATAATTGATCAAATTTTTGATGAAATACACTACTTAATTCATACATGGGAGATAACACATTTTCATAACCCTTTACCCAACTGATATGATTTGTCCAAGATGCCCCATCCATGTGAAAGTTTGGGTTATTTTGCTTTAATTCCTGAATCGCATTTTCTACTGCTTCAGGCTGACTATTGTCGGGTTCTACTCTTTGCCATATTTGATATTGTCCTACTGGCTGACACATAGGAAAATCGGCAGATTTACAGCCAGCAGACTCAATTAATTCTAAATATTCCGTACCACACACACCCACAACCCCTGATTTACCGCCACCGTGATTTACCATATCCCACCAAGCTTGTTTAAAAGCACTGGGAAATTCATTCATCATCACGCCACCATTTTCACCGTCACCAATTTGGCTAACTATAGGTGGTATAAATACATCACCTAATTGTTGTGGGGATAAGGTTTTAGCTTCATAATAAGGCTGCATTTGACCAACTAATTTTGTATCTGAACCTTGAGTTTTAATTAAGGCTGTAATACTAATAGTTTCCCCATAGGAATTACGCGCAATTAAACGATGTGGTAAATGTTTATGAGTGAGTACATGACCATCAATTGTTTCTACGGAATGTTCTTGTACTAGTAACCAACGATAACCACATTCTTTTAAAGCTTTGACAAATGCAAATAAAGTATCAGGATGATTTGGTAAGTGCATTTCTGGTGGCGAAAATCCCTTAACTCGTGCCAATGCTTCCCAACCAAAAATTGCTGCAAAATGTTGTTGCCAAGCTAATATATGTAATTTAATATCGGGAATCGGGGTAGAAGGTACGACAGCATGACCCCACATTGTTCCTAACCATTCTACATAGGGTTGATAGATGTTATCGCAGGTAATCCGCTTGAGATTATCGATAATATCATCGCGTCCCATTTGTCTGAGTCCCCACAGCAGATTACCAGAATAATCCAGCATGACACGGGGATTGCAACCTTGATGGACAAGTTCAGGAATGAAATCCCCCATACGGCTGTAGCAATAAGCAAAAGGTGCGGCGTTGTGGTTGTCGCCTTCATGGGGATGTTCAAACATATATTGCAGATTGCTAATGAGTTTACCATCATGACCAGCCGGAATTGTGGGTTGGTGCATATGTAACGCGATCGCAAATACTGCATTGATATTCTCTAACTTCAAGTTGGTTTTTGGTAAAAACACAGGTGCGTCATGGTTAACCACATTCATCACCTCTGGTTCCCAACCGCAAATATTCGGTAAGCCATCAATGATTTCTGGTGGTAGGGTGTGAGGAAAATTCAGCATCACTGATAACTCCGAAATTAGAGAATATCTAATTATCTAACGAAGATGCTCAGGAGTGGAGAGTGCTGAGTTTTGAGTGCTGAGTTGTGAGTTCAACCCCATAGTTAAAACCAGGGAAGTGAAATAAGAACGTACTTTTTCTTGCAATACGCCTCTTGTAGCCGCAAGACTTCTGTTTACTTGTTACTCAACACCGGCTAAACGCCGCGCTTCCGCTAACAGCACTCCTTACTCAGCACTCAGCACTCAGCACTCAGCACTCGTTACTCTCTTACACCCCTATACTTTACGTGCAGAAACGAAAGCCAACATATTTCTAGATAGCGATAAATCAGCAACACGCTGGATTTTCGCCAACCAGCTTGGTTTTTCTGATGTTTGCGCTGTTGGTGGTGCAGCTATTTTTAAAACAATTTCCAGCAACCAAGGTGCTAAACGTTGACACCATACAGCTAGGTGACTTTGCCATCCTACTATGATTTCTGGGGAATCTTTTTCTAGTCCGGTGACTAGTGCTTTGGCGACTTGCTGGGGAGTCATGGGGATCACCCAGCGAAATAATTGCAAGTCGCGCACCATGTCTGTGTCGGTGAGGGTGGGTAATAAGGCTTTGACTTGAATGTTGTATTCTGCTAGTTCTTGGCGCAAAGCTTGGGTAAAGCCTAAGATGGCGAATTTTGTGGCTGAATAGGTAGCCATCGTTGGTGCGGCGACTTTCCCCATTAAGCTGGAAACGTTGATAATTGTCCCCTGTCTTTGGCTAGCCATACGTTTGGCGATGAGACTGGTGAGGGTATACATTCCTAATAAATTGACTGAGAGTTCTTCTTGTACCTGGGGGAGTTTGGAACGTAAAAAGGAATTTTGGTATGCAACCCCAGCACAGTTTACCAGCAGGTGAATTGGGCCATAAGTGCGCCACAATTGCGCTATGGCGATATTTACTTCTGTAGCTTGGGTTAAATCAATCGCTAAAACTGTGGCTTGAACACCCATCGCTTCGATTTCTTGAGCTAATTCTCTCAACTTTTGGCGATCGCGCGCCACTAAAATTAATCTTTGTATTCCTTGTTCTGCTAATTCTAATGCGATCGCTCTTCCAATACCACGGGAAGCTCCCGTCACTAGAGCTACTTTACCTTGAATCTTCATCGGTTTTCACCTCCAAATTCTGAGCCTTACCCCAGTTCTGCATTCATCAATCAGCGCAAATCTCAATCCCCAGGGAAGACAAATTATCAGTTACATTTCTATTAACAACAGCAATCAACCTGTAGCAACGACGTATTTTTGAATTAATCTGCGTTTTTCATAACTTGCAGATTGTAGATTGCAAATCAATTGTTCCCACAATTGGCTAAACGGATACGGCTCATAGCTTTACCTCTCTTTAATTCGGAGCGTTCATCAGCATCGTTGCTGATACACACGTTAGCAATTAAATCAATGACTTGCAATATTTTTTAATAAGTATTTCTTAATACTTGTTTACAATGTATATATAAACTACTCAAAATTCAATAAGTTTTTATAAATACTATTTCAAAAATATTGTGATCCCCTGACAATAAATTCCAAGAGTCAGAAATACACAAAATTGTCATACATAAAACAAAAAAAAGACATATATTTTAGGAACAAAATTTCTCCAATTGTCGTCAGCAATTGTACTGAATTTGGTCAATAGTCAATAGTCAATAGTCAATAGTCATTAGTCATTAGTCATTAGTTATTAGTTATTACTCAGCAACGGCTAAACGCCGCGCTACCGCTAACAGCACTCACTACTTTTGCTTGACTACTTGATTTAACTCGTCTGTAGTTAATGACTGTAAAAGACTAAGATTTAAAGGTGGTTGACTAATATATTGAGCGTAGGAAGGCTGTAAATAAGAACGATATTCAGCACGATTCAAAAGATTAGCTTTTAAAAAAGCTACACTCAAAGCATTAAGATAAGAATAAGCTGTATTACGTTCAGGGCCTAACAAGCCATTAGGGACGGGTAAAACATTACTCTCTTGGGGAGATTCACCAATAAAGGTGAAATGAGTGCCATTTTCAACTAAAAATAAATATTTATTAGGATTAGGTAATTCAGTAAAAGGGCGAATTTGTTCTGGCAAAGGTGGGGCAAAAATATCTTGAGTACCTGCGATAAACATTGTCGGTAGTTTCACTTGACTAATCCCACTATCACCGAACACAGCACTATTAATCGGATTAATAGCAATAATCGCCTTGATACGATTATCCTGCAATTGATAACTATCTAAATTTAATTCGTTGGCTTGACATTGCAAAATCAACGATAAATTTAAATAAGAATTATCAGGTAAACAATTCTTATTCAGATTATCAAAGTTAATTTGCGCCCCAGCCAAAGCTAAAATAGTGTAACCGCCAAACGATTGGCCTATAGCCCCAATTTTCTCAAAATCTAGTTTTCCTCTCAGCTTGGGATCAGCTTGTTCCATACGCTGGAGTTCATCTAATAAAAATTTGATATCTAAAGGTCTATCAATAAATTCTCTGGGTGCTGGTGGTTCTGCTAAACCGGAAAAGTATTTTTGAAAGCGGCTAGCATTACTACCAGGATGTTCTATTACCGCAACAGCAAAACCGTAGGATGCTAAATGTTGAGCTAAATAGGCGAATGTGTAGCGGTCGGAAGCGACACCATGAGAAATCACAATGAGGGGAAAAGGTGGTTGGGTGTTATTCTCTGCCGTGGCTATGGGTAAGTATAAATCTAAAGGTAAACGGCGATCGCGCCCAGGATCAATTAAATTAAACTGACTAACTTGCCAGCGCAAATTTCCAGGCTTTCTTAAATCTGGTAACTTGGAAAAATCAACCTCAGAGGAGGTAGACTGCCTTAATGATTCTTTTTGCAAAGCTGCTACAACTTTATCCCTAGTTTTGAGTAGCTGTGACAAATCATCAACTATTTTCACCGCTTCTGTAAAATTTAGTCGCACATCATTACTAGGAAACTTCCGCAGCAAATTGGTAATTGATAAACCCTCTGATGAAGCCGCCGATAAAATTAAAGCCGAACGCAAAGCGTAAAAACCATTCTTCCGAGAGTCAGTTAACAACAATTCCCCTATTCGTTGTAAAACCTCTTCTCCCACGGGAGAGTAAGTAACTTGGGATACGAGAGTTGGTGTAACATTGAAACGTATTTGCAGCAGTTCCCGTAATTGTGCTAGTTGTTCAGGCGTAGCGCGTTCAGCATAAAATCTGAGATTCCTATCTATCTTCCCTTCCTTGGCAAAAGTTTCTAAAGAACTAACAGGTAAAGAGAATTCTCCAAAAGGAGGATAAAAGAAACTAATGCGTTCAGCCGCAATTCCAGGGTTAGCAGTTAAAAACGTAGATAATAACCCCAAAGTGAGGTACTTTAACATTCTTTTCATCAGAAAAACCCACTGTTGACTTTATCTTTGCAAGTTTGGGACTAGGAGAAAGCAAAACAAGAACTAGGCTGCATTCCTACTTAATTTAAGTTTAGATATTTAAAATCGGCTATAAGCATCATAAAGCAAGTGCTTACATTCATAAATCTGCTATTTGTAGCATAAATCAAATATTTGCCTGCAAGTATTCATACTTACGGATATATTGCAGTTGAACCCGATAAACTCAATCAGGAGTGCAATAATAGGTTATAGATAGCAAAGTACAGAATATGACTGTTAATAGTTGCGCCAGTTGTGCTGTTGTCCTCAACCAACAGCAAGAAGAAAATATTGCTCATCAACACCAATGTCAGGATGAGCCAATTCAACAAAACCAAAATATAACTCAAGCTAAGACTGTAGTAGAAAATGGCAAGGTTGTAGTTAAAGCAGCACAACCATCAGGCGATGAGACTTTGAATAATGCTTAGTTTAATTGTTTCAAATGCACATCATCAGCCGGAAAAAGCTACGAGAATTTAGTCAAGCACACGCTGATTCCGGTGAACCTCTTGATAACTGGTATATAACTGCGAGTCAAGCCACCTGGGTAAATCTATTAGAAGTTCAAACTGTTTATCCTCAAGCTGAAGCAGTAAGTAATTTTACAGTTTTTAATATTAAAGGGAATAAATACCGCTTAATTACCAGTATCAACTATGAGCGACAGATAATATATATAAAATATGTCTTAACTCATGCCGAATACGACAAAGACAAATGGAAAAATGACCCTTACTTTTGACTCCAAAGTTTACAGTCAGTTATTGTCTGAGTATCAACCTCGAATCATTAAGACAGAAGCCGAAAACGAACATTTTTTAGCAATTGTAGAAGAATTGCTGTCTCGTTCTCATCTGACACCTGAAGAAAATACCTTGTTAGAGCTATTAGTGAGACTAATTGAAGATTTTGAAGACCAGCATTATCAAATAAATTTATCCACTCCTCATTCAAGGCTATTACATTTGATGGAAGCTAGAGATTTAACAGCAGCTAATTTAGTAGAAATTCTCGGCTCTGAAGAAATTGTAAATCAAGTGATTAATGATCAAACTAGATTCACTCAGCAACAAGCTGAAGCTTTAGGAAAGTTTTTTCATGTTAATGTAAAGTTGTTTTTAGACTAGGCGATCGCTTAATCTTGATCAATCGGTTTTATATTTATATTTTCTCACATATATTGATAATTTTGTCCTTGAATAAGAATTCAGAATACCCTTTCAGGTAATCAATCTAAGTTAGTCATAACAAGGAAGTAGTGGATTCAGCAGCCCTATTAGTGGACTATTATAAATTTTATTATTGAAGTATTAAAAAATGTAAATATTAATAATTAATTGATTTTCAGTAAAAATACTGAAACAGTTATTAAGTGGCTAGATTTAAACTTGGTTGTTGAAAGTTTTGGCAAATAAAAACATTGTTTAAATAGCAACAACTATTTTAAGTTGATGCTTGATTTTTGCAGTCAATATACTATCAAAAATTCACTAATAACAGTGTTTTAATTATCTGCTTTAAGCAGAAAATATCCAAAAATTGCTAGGAGCTAATCATGTATCCAGTCAGAATATTATCTATTGATGGTGGTGGAATTCGTGGGATAATACCCTTAAAAATTTTAGAGTATATTGAAAGTAAAACAGGTAAACAAATTCATCAACTGTTTAATATATTTGGTGGGACATCGACGGGAGGCATCATTACACTTGGTTTAAATGTCATCAACCCTGCAACTAAAAGAATATATAAAGCAGAGGAACTGATGAAATTTTATACACAGGATGCTGATCAAATATTTTGCTCTTGGAATCATGGTAGTGGGCCTGGTTGGTTTTCGTCTCAATATTCTCCTGAAAACATTGAGAATTACCTACAGAAAAAATTCGGTAAAACTACAATTTTGAGAGAGTTACCAACAACAGAAGATTGTGATGTAACAGTTTATAGTTATGATCTCAAAAGCAATCAACCGTTCTATTTTAATAACCGTGATAAAGTGAACGGTTCTTTTTTTGTTTGGCAAGCGGCTAGAGCTACATCAGCAGCACCAACGTTTTTTCCGGCTTTCAGGTTGAAAAGTGAAGAAATGGATTGCCTATTAACTGATGGAGGCGTTTACATCAATAACCCATCACTCAATCTTCTGATTCGTGCCAGAAAACAGTTTCCCCATATTAAGAGACAGAGCCAACTTTTAGTTTCTCTTGGAACGGGTCAATTTAGCCCATCTAGAGAAGATTTAGAGAATTCTGGCTTAGGTAATATTGGCAACATTTGGCACGTAGATAATGGTTGGGGCAAAGCTATTTTTAATATTGCCTCAATGGGAACTTCTGCTGAGTCCGAGTCCCAAATATTTGAACTTCTAGAATACGTAGATCCTCACGTACTCCACGACGAAGAAGCGTATGAACAAAGATATTACCGATTTCAGAAACACTTTAAGAAAGATGTGCCTATGGATGGTAAGACGAAGGAAGAACTTAAACGTCTCATGCAGTTAGGAGATGAACTTGTTCAAGAAAGAAAGGATGAACTTGATCAGTTATGTGCAACCCTAATCACACCTTTAGAAATTAGTGACTCAGATATTTTAAACACACAGTTTGCCTACGTTTAGGGCAGCAAAATCATCATAAAGCGAACACTTTTTTAATTTAAAAAAGTGTTCGCTTTTTAATGAGGTAATGTCATGTCTGTTTCATCAATTACGATATGTAATTGTGAGTACAACGGAGTGGAATAAAGCGATCGCCTCTAACTCTGCGATTACTTCACTTCGCTTATTGCTGGATACTGCTGTAAAACTTGCTGTAAATATTGCCCAGTATAAGACCGAGAATTTTTAGCAACTTCCTCCGGTGTTCCCACAGCTATTACTTCTCCACCTTTATCGCCACCTTCTGGCCCCAAATCTATCACCCAGTCAGCACAGCGAATCACATCTAAATTATGTTCAATTAGTAAAACAGAATTACCTTTATCTACCAATCTTTGCAACACATCTAATAATTTATGCACATCATAAAATGATAAACCTGTGGTCGGTTCATCGATTAAATAAATCGTCTTACCTGTAGCACGACGTGCTAATTCTGTGGCTAATTTCACCCTTTGCGCTTCACCACCAGATAAAGTAGTGGCGGGTTGTCCTAACTGCACATAACCCAAACCAACATCAACTAATGTTTGTAGACGATTAACAGCTTTAGGGATGTTTTGGAAAAACTCTAAGCTTTCTTCCGCCGTCATATTCAAAACATCAGAAATTGACTTATTCTTATACTTCACCTGCAAAGTTTCGCGGTTATATCTCGCACCTTTACACACTTCACACTGGACATAAACATCAGGTAGAAAATTCATTTCAATGACATTGACACCCTGTCCGCCGCAAGCTTCACAACGTCCACCTTTGACGTTAAAAGAAAATTGTCCTGGTTTATAACCTCTGGTTTTAGCTTCTACGGTTTGTGAAAATACCTCTCGAATGACATCAAAAACCCCTGTATAAGTTGCGGGGTTAGAACGGGGTGTGCGTCCAATGGGAGATTGATCAATAACGATTGCTTTATCAATACTATTTAATCCTTGAATTTTTTCAACATCTTTTGGTAAAGGTACTTTTTTAGTTAAATGATGTTGTAATGATGGGTAAAGTAATTCATTAATTAAGGTCGATTTACCAGAACCAGAAACACCAGTGACCACTACAAGTTTACCTAAAGGAATTTCCACATCAATATTTCTTAAATTGTTGCGATGGGCATTTTTAATAATTAAGCTGCGTCCATTCCCTTCGCGGCGTTCTTTGGGGGTGTGAATGACTTTTTTTCCTGATAAATATGCACCTGTTAATGATTCTTCTGAAGTGAGTAATGATTGTAAATCACCTTGGGCGATAATATTACCACCATGAATTCCCGCACCAGGGCCGATATCAACTATATAGTCGGCGGCGCGGATGGTTTCTTCGTCGTGTTCTACGACAATTAAAGTATTACCTAAATCGCGTAATTTAGTTAAAGTTTTCAGCAATCTGCTGTTATCTCTTTGATGCAAACCAATACTTGGTTCGTCTAAAACGTAGAGAACTCCTGTTAAGCCAGAACCGATTTGTGTAGCTAGGCGAATGCGTTGCGATTCACCGCCAGAAAGGGTCATGGCGGCTCTATCTAAACTGAGATAATCTAAACCGACATCTAATAAAAATTGCAATCTAGCTCTAATTTCTCTTAAGACTAAATCAGCAATTTTCATTTGGCGATCGCTCAATTTTAAATGATTAATCCTTTCCAGACAATCCCGAATCGATACACCAGTCAAATCTAAAATATTGTATTGTCCTAATCTCACCGCTAAAGCTTCCGGTTTTAATCTTTTACCGCCGCAAACTTCACAGGGTTGATCAACTAAATACTGCTCTAATTTTTGCTTAATTAACTCCGAACCACCTTCATATTGTCGCTGCAAAATGGGAATTGCACCTTTATATTGGGGTGTTTTTTGGTCTTTACTAGTTTCCGTTTCCCCATACAGAATAATTTGCTGCTGTTGGGGTGTTAACTTACTCCAATTTGTTTGTAATTCAAACCCATGATTACTACCCAAACTATAAAGTAGTTCTAGATAATAAGAATTTTCCTTATCTGACCAAGGCGCGATCGCAGCGTATACTGGAGCTTCAGGATCAGGTACTACCAAATCCGGCGAAAATCTCCGCAACGTCCCCAAACCGTGACAGTTCGGACAAGCACCATAAGGGGAATTAAACGAGAATAAGCGCGGTGATAATTCATCCATCACCGCGCCGTGTTCTGGACAAGCAAAGTTTTCGGAGAAGACTAATTCTTGTTCTTCTTCAGTAGAATCATCACTATTGGGACTGACAAGAATTCTAGCAATACCACCAGATTGTTTCAGGCACGTAGACAAAGAATCTACCAAACGTTCCTGAATATCAGGCTTCTTCACCAATCGGTCAATTACCAACTCAATATTATGAGTATAATTTTTATCTAATTCAATAGAATCTGACAGTTCCCGAATTTCCCCATTGATGCGGACACGCACAAACCCTTGGGAAGCCAAACTAGATAATAACTTGCGGTGAGTTCCTTTTTTACCCCGCACCACAGGGGCGAGAATTTGGAACTTAGTGCGGTCTGGTAGTTCCATAATGCGATCGCACATTTCGTCTATAGTTTGAGGTGCAATAGAGCGATCGCATATGGGACAATGGGGTTCACCAGCTCGACCATACAATAACCGCAGATAATCGTAAATTTCCGTTACCGTCCCCACCGTAGAACGGGGGTTATGAGAAGTTGATTTCTGGTCAATGGAAATCGCCGGACTTAAACCTTCAATCGCTTCGACATCTGGCTTATCTAATTGTCCCAAAAACTGGCGAGCGTAAGCACTTAGAGATTCTACATAACGCCGTTGACCTTCCGCGAAAATCGTATCAAACGCCAAAGACGATTTACCCGAACCTGAGACACCAGTAAACACGATCAGGCGATCGCGTGGCAATTCTAAGTCAATATTCTTCAGATTATGCTGTCTTGCGCCGCGAATCCGAATTGTATTCTGGGGGTTAGAGTTGGGGTAGGGAAGGTGTCCATTTAAGGATGCGGCTAGCTTGTGATCTGACATATTGACAGGCCAAATAATGAGAGGCAGCGTGAAACAGTTCTTAATAATACTATCTTTATTAAGCTTTGTTATCACTACACCCATAGCAGTACAATAATACTACTTTGCTTCACATTTGAGCTAATTACACCTGAACCTGTTGGTAGTAAGGACTTCAGTCCTTGGAATATTCAGGACTAAAGTCCTGACTACAAACTACCATCTGCTAACTTGGAAGCATCATGATCAACCATCCTCCTGAGAAGGCTTTGGCTTTTAAACGGGCAATAAACAGTTATCTAATTTGCTATGGGTCTAAATACTCTGCTACTGCTGCTAAATCTTCCATTGCCCGATTCAGACGATTTAGCATTGCTTGGGCTACTTCCGGTTGAGTGCTAATGGTTTCTAGTTTTTCTTTTAGATGACAATCTAGGGCTTCTATCCACAATGACAATTGTGTATGACGAACTGCTGTAAGTAGCCCCATATTTCTTAACACAGCCAAATGAAACCCTAATTGGTCTTGTCCACCGTAGCCCAAGTATCCGTTCCACAGTTCCAACTTTTCGGGAGTAAATTCTGCATACTGGTCGAAGGTAATACCAGCCGGCTCTAGTTGTGGTTGTGGCAGTGGAGGTTGAGGGTTAGTCATAGTAAGACACCTGTTGATTTTGCTAAAACCCTATCTAAATAGGATAGACGCATTCTGCACGGGATGCCTGCGGTGTTCTCGTTGCCATCGCCTATGATTTTTCTTAGAGGAAATTGGTAGTGTGCGATCGCTAATTCCTTCTAATTTCCTGCCAAGAACACTTGAAACAAGTCTGATATTTTCGCCTTGAGTGCTGAAATCGCCTCTTCTAAAGTTTCACAAGGGTCTGTATTGACTAGATGAGCGTCCCCCACATCAGCACTTGACCATAGATAGCTGTGTAGTCCTACCGTTAAACATCCTTGCCATTGATCCTCATGATTAGTATCAAGTGTGATAAAAAACCGCCGTGGTATTATTAGTTCTTCGGTTTTAATTTCAAACTCTCCCCATACCGAGAATCCAAAATACTCACCGTTTTTTTCATTGTTGTATTCCCAGTTGGTGAAGTTGGGAAAAGCAACTTTAACCCGTTCTAAAACTTGTTGGATTTCTGGTTGTGTTAGTAGCATCATTTTTTCCTCTTGTGATTTTGCAAATGGACGATTGGGTAAGTCCACGCTTGAAAATCCGGTTTGTGCTATCCCCAGAGGGTTTACAGCTATATCGCCCAGATGGTAAACGGTTCTTATCTTATTAGAAATCTCTCAACAGGCAGAACAGGAACGCCAACTTGCTGAACAGGCAGAACAAGCTAGATGCAATGCGATACCGCAACTATGACAAATGGGTTTAAATTTAGAGCAAATTGCCCAAGCGTTGAGTTTATCACTTGAAGAAGTAAAGGCGATCGCCAATAAGTAAGATTGATTTCATACATATCCATTACATGGGTAGAGACGTTGTCTACAACGTCTCTAGGGACTTCCAGATAAAAAAATATCCAAACTGTAGGGTGCGTCAGTATGAATAATCTCTTGGTATAGTTAGGTTTTATCGCACTGACGCACCCTACTAAGCCGTTTATTGGCGATAATTTATTTTTTGGTGTTACCCTACAAAAACCGATAAACATCAATAAAAAGTATCAAAAGATTCAACATATTTGTAATTTTCTTAATAACACATAAAATCAATGTTAAAAATTACTCATCAAAATGTAAGTTCTGTTAACCTTGCCTAGAGGTCATTACTGTAATTATTTGATTTGTATTGTAGATTGCTGCCAGTGTAGTCAATAGCTAATCACACTTATTTTTCCAGATCCAACTGGAAAAATTTGTCATGAGTAAGATGACCTTCAAAGCGCAAATAACTACACTGACATAGAACAGAAATTCGGCAAAATTATTGTGTAATGGAGTTGAAGATGACTTTAGCAAGTCCTCCACAGACAAAGCCTTTAACCGATGCAGAATTGCATAAAATGAATGCCTACTGGCGGGCGGCGAATTATTTGTCAGTAGGGCAAATATATTTATTAGACAACCCTCTGCTGAAAGAACCTCTCACCTTAAAACACGTTAAACCTAGACTATTGGGACATTGGGGAACAACCCCAGGTTTGAATTTTATCTACGTTCATCTCAATAGAATCATTAAAAAGTATGACCTGAATATGATCTACATTGCTGGCCCTGGTCATGGAGGGCCGGGACTGGTAGCCAATACATATTTAGAAGGAACATACAGTGAATATTACCCCAACATCTCCCAAGATACGGAGGGGATGAAAAAGCTGTTTAAACAATTCTCCTTCCCTGGTGGTATTCCCAGTCACGTAGCACCGGAAACCCCTGGTTCGATTCATGAAGGGGGAGAATTAGGTTATGCCTTAGTTCATGCCTATGGTGCGGCGTTTGACAACCCTGATTTAATTGTGGCGGCGGTTGTAGGGGATGGGGAGGCAGAAACCGGTGCTTTAGCCACTAGCTGGCATTCTAACAAGTTTCTCAACCCCGCTACTGATGGGGCGGTGCTACCGATTTTACATTTAAATGGGTATAAAATAGCGAATCCTACGGTCTTGGCGCGGTTGAGTTACGAGGAACTAGAAAGCCTATTTGTTGGTTATGGGTATAAACCTTACTTTGTGGAAGGTTCAGATCCCGCCGATGTACATCAGCAAATGGCAGCAACCTTAGATACCATCACTAACGAAATTCGGAATATTCAACGAGAAGCCCGTGTGCATGGGTTTACCAAACGACCCATGTGGCCGATGATTGTCCTGAGAACCCCCAAAGGTTGGACAGGGCCAAAAGAAGTAGACGGGAAAAAGACAGAAGATTATTGGCGATCGCATCAAGTCCCCTTTGGTGATTTAGCGAATAAACCCCACCACATCCAACTCCTCGAAGACTGGATGAAGAGTTACAAACCCGAAGAACTCTTTGATGCTAACGGCAGATTAATTCCTGAACTGGCAGAACTTGCCCCCACAGGCGATCGGCGCATGGGTGACAATCCCCATGCTAACGGCGGTATCTTGTTGCGTGACTTGAAGATGCCCAACTTCCAAGATTATGCAGTCAACGTTCCCCAACCAGGAAGAGTCATTGCTGAAGCCACCCAAGTCACCGGCAAATTCCTGCGGGATGTGATGGAACTCAACTTAGATAGCAAAAACTTCCGCGTGTTCGGCCCTGACGAAACCGCCTCAAACCGTATCAATGCCGTCTTAGAAGTCACAAACCGGACTTGGGTAGCCCAAACCCTCCCAGAAGATGACCATCTTTCCCCCGACGGACGAGTCATGGAAATCCTCAGTGAGACTTGCTGTCAAGGCTGGTTAGAAGGATATCTGCTGACAGGTCGTCACGGTTTCTTCTCTTGCTATGAAGCATTTATCCACATCATTGACTCGATGTTCAATCAACACGCCAAATGGTTGAAAACAACTCGTCATATACCTTGGCGTAGACCCATAGCATCCCTCAACTATCTCCTCACCTCCCACGTTTGGCGACAAGACCATAACGGCTTTTCTCACCAAGACCCTGGTTTTATCGACCATGTGATGAACAAAAAAGCCGAAATCATTCGCGTTTATCTCCCACCCGATGCCAACACCCTCTTATCGGTGACAGACCACTGTTTAAGAAGCCGTCAATATATCAACGTCATCGTGGCAGGGAAGCAACCAGCATTGCAATACCTAGATATGGATGCAGCCATCAAACACTGCACCAAAGGCATTAGTATTTGGGAATGGGCAAGTAATGACCAAGGTGGTGAACCAGATGTAGTCATGGGTTGTGCTGGCGATGTCCCCACCTTAGAAACCCTAGCTGCTGTGGATATTTTGCGGCAAAACTTCCCTGACTTAAAAGTGCGGGTAGTCAACGTTGTAGATTTGATGACCTTACAACCCCAAACAGAACATCCCCACGGTTTAACAGCCAAAGAATTTGACACCATCTTTACTACAGATAAACCCATTATCTTTGCCTTTCATGGCTATCCCTGGTTAATTCATCGTCTCACCTACCGCCACACCAACCATAAAAACCTCCATGTGCGCGGTTACAAAGAAGAAGGAACTACCACTACCCCCTTCGATATGGTTGTCTTGAATGATTTAGACCGCTTCCATTTAGTTATGGATGTAATCGATCGCGTCCCCAAACTAGGGTACAAAGCAGCTTACGTCAAGCAACACCTCCAAGACAAACTCATCGAACATAAACACTACATCGATAAATACGGTGAAGATATGCCAGAAATTCGGGACTGGCAGTGGCCGTATTAAGAGGCAGGGGGGCAGGGGGCAGGGGGCAGGGGAGACAAGGAAGACAAGGAAGACAAGGGAGGCAGGGGGAAATTCAATGCCCGATGCCCTATTCCCCATTCCCAATGCCCCATTCCCCATTCCCAAAACCTTAAAATATGCCAAGCAAATGAGCTTTTGGCAGCCAGGACTGTCACGATCAGCTCAGTCATACTAAAATTCACCCGGCTAAATCCAATTTTGCGGCTAGGGTAAAACGTTTTTGCGCCTTAAGTTTGAGGCGTTAATCAGGGTGCATCATACTAATTCGCCAAAATCAAGATTCAATCTACATTTTTGAATTTTGAATTTATGTTTCAAGGAGGTTTGTTTTGGCAAAGTTAAAAGTAGGCATCAATGGATTTGGCCGTATCGGTCGGTTGGTGTTTCGGGCTGGTATTAACAATCCTGATATTGAGTTTGTCGGGATTAATGACCTTGTACCACCAGATAACCTAGCTTACTTGTTAAAGTACGATTCTACTCACGGTAAGTATCACGGTCAGGTGGAAGCTAGAGAAGATGGCATCATTGTTGATGGACGCTTCATTCCCTGTGTTTCCGTGAGAAATCCGGCTGAATTGCCCTGGGGTAAATTAGGCGCGGATTATGTTGTGGAATCAACTGGATTATTTACTGACTACGAAGGCGCATCTAAACACCTACAAGCAGGTGCAAAGCGCGTAATTATTTCTGCACCCACCAAGGAGCCAGAAAGAGTTAAGACACTGTTAGTAGGCGTTAACCATGAAACTTTTGATCCCAGTAAGGATCTAATTGTTTCTAATGCTAGCTGTACTACAAACTGTCTAGCTCCCGTCGCTAAAGTGATTAATGATAACTTTGGTTTAGCAGAAGGCTTAATGACCACAGTCCATGCCATGACTGCTACCCAACCCACAGTAGACGGCCCCAGTAAGAAAGACTGGCGCGGTGGTCGTGGTGCAGCCCAAAATATTATTCCCTCTTCCACAGGTGCAGCTAAAGCTGTGGCTTTGGTGTTACCAGAACTCAAAGGTAAGTTGACTGGGATGGCTTTCCGAGTCCCTACCCCTGATGTGTCTGTAGTGGATTTAACCTTCAAAACCGAGAAAGCCACCAGCTACAAAGAAATTTGTGCTGCCATGAAAGCTGCGGCTGAAGGAAAACTGGCTGGAGTTTTGGGTTACACCGACGAAGAAGTTGTATCTACAGATTTTCAAGGCGATCGCCACTCCAGTATTTTTGACGCAGGTGCTGGTATCGAATTAAACTCCAACTTCTTCAAAGTGGTCGCCTGGTATGACAACGAATGGGGCTATTCTAACCGTGTAGTTGACCTAATGTTGTCAATGGCACAGAAAGAGCAATTGGCCGCAGTTTAAGAAGAGAACAGGGCGAGGAAGAAGCAGGGGAGCGGAGGTGCAGGGAGCAGAGGAGAAAAAATCCCCCTGCCCCTGCCCTCTGCCCCCTGCCCTCTGCCCCAGTCCCCAATCCCAAACTCCTCACACATATGCGTCGAACAAAAATTATCTGTACTGTAGGGCCTGCTACCTCTGCACCAGACAGACTACAAGCATTGGTAGAAGCCGGGATGAATGTGGCGCGGTTGAATTTTTCCCACGGGGCTTATGAGTTTCATGCCCAAACGGCTCAATATATCAGGCAAATCAGTGCTGATGAGCAAAGACCTGTGGCTTTGTTGCAGGATTTATGTGGGCCGAAAATTCGGTTGGGAACTTTACCCCCAGACGGTTTGACGGTGGAAGCTGGTGATCAAGTCACTTTTGTTTTGAAGGAGAAGGGTGACAATATCCACGAATTACCCTTACCTTTGCCGACTTTGTTCGCAATGGTACGACCAGGAGAGCCAATCTTAATTAATGACGGTCGGGTCAAAATGATGGTATGCGATCGCGATGCCGATCGCATTCATGCTTTGGTCAAAACTGGTGGGGTTATTTCTACCCGCAAAGGGGTCAACCTGCCTGTAACTCGCTTACCTGTCAGTTCCATCACAGAAAAAGACTTACATGATTTGCGTTTTGGTATGGAATTGGGTGTTGATTGGGTGGCGGTTTCTTTTGTGCAGTCTCCCCATGATTTAGAACCAGCCAAACGGATGATTGAATCGGCGGGATTGTCGATTCGGGTAATTGCTAAAATTGAACGTCCAGAAGCAGTAGAACAAATTGATTCTATTATTGCTGCTGCCGATGGGATTATGATTGCCCGTGGGGATTTAGGGGTAGAAATGCCCATTCACCAAGTCCCCTTGATCCAAAAAGATATCATTCGCCGTTGTAATCAGGCAGGTAAGCCAGTAATTACCGCCACCCAAATGCTAGAGTCCATGATTAGCGCACCTGACCCCACCCGCGCTGAAGCTACTGACGTAGCAAATTCTATCCTCGATGGTACAGATGCCGTCATGCTTTCTGGCGAAACTGCTGTCGGACAGTATCCCATAGCAGCCGTGCAGGTAATGAATGATATCGCGATCGCCACAGAAAAATCATTACAGGAGGGTAGTAAACACTGTTGGACTCATGACGCTGGGAGTTTAAGCGTTACCGAATCCGTAGCGGAAGCCGTCTGTCGCATCGCCTATGAAACCGGCGCACGGGCGATTTTGTGTAACACCTCATCAGGAAGTACGGCTAAACTTGTTTCCAAATACCGCCCCAGCACCCCAATTTTTGCCTTCACTCCTGAAGAAACTAGCTATCATCAGTTAGCTTTATCTTGGGGTGTTGAACCCTTACTCATCCCGCCTGTTTACAATGCTGAAGAAATGTTTACGAATGTAGTCAGCACCGTCCTGAGAACAGGCTTAGTCCATGAAGGAGATAAGGTAGTTATTACCTCTGGAGTGCCAATTGGTAAATCAGGAACAACTAGTTTAATTAAAGTGCATTCTATCGGACAACCAATCACTGCTTAACAGCCTAGAATTAGGCTGAGGCTTCCGGCGATCGGCAAGAGTTAAGAAAAATTGCCAAAATCAGAATTGTTAAGCAGAAAAATGGGTGTAAAGAAGAGGGGAAGTGTAGATCCTTATTTGAAGAAGTAGAGGGCGGATGAGGCAGGGGGGCAGGGGGCAGGGGGCAGGGGGAAAAATTTTATACCCTATGCCCGATGCCCGATGCCCTATGCCCAAAGCACAGATCAACAACAATCATGGAGTATCTTATGTCTAAAAATTTACTGGAACAATTGCGGACAATGACCGTTGTGGTGGCAGATACAGGTGATATCCAAGCCATTGAAAAGTTTAAACCCCAAGATGCTACTACCAATCCCTCTTTGATTACGGCAGCAGCTAAAATGCCGGAATATCAAGACATTGTGGATCAGACTTTACTGCAAGCTAAAAAAGATGCAGGTGCAGGTGCTAGCCAAAGTCAAATCGTGACTTTGGCTTTTGACCGTTTAGCGGTTTCCTTCGGTCTGAAGATTCTACAAATTATCCCTGGTCGTGTGTCTACAGAAGTAGATGCGCGTTTGTCCTACGACACTGAAGCTACTGTTACTAAAGCACGAGAATTAATTGCTCAGTACAAAGCTGCTGGAATTACTCCAGAACGCGTTTTAATTAAAATCGCTTCTACCTGGGAAGGGATTAAAGCGGCAGAAATTCTAGAAAAAGAAGGCATTCACTGTAACTTAACTTTACTGTTTGGTTTGCATCAGGCGATCGCCTGTGCTGAAGCTGGTGTCACCTTAATTTCTCCCTTCGTTGGACGCATTCTCGACTGGTACAAAAAAGAAACAGGTAGAGATAGCTATCCTTCTGCGGAAGACCCCGGCGTATTGTCAGTTACTACAATCTACAACTACTACAAAAAATTTGGCTATAAAACCGAAGTTATGGGCGCAAGCTTCCGTAATATCGGCGAAATCACTGAACTAGCTGGTTGCGATTTATTGACCATTTCTCCCTCTTTGTTGGGTGAATTACAAGCTACTATCGGCGACTTACCCCGCAAACTAGAAACAGCAAAAGCAGCTACTTCTGATATTCAAAAGATATCCATTGACAAGGCTACGTTCGAGCAAATGCACGCTGCTGACCGCATGGCTTACGACAAACTTGACGAAGGTATCAAAGGCTTTACCAAAGCACTAGAAGATTTAGAAAAACTCTTAGCAGACAGACTCACTGCTTTAGAAGGAGTAGTAGCTAGCCATTAAGCTACTCATACCATTTCACGAAAAACCTGATACAGACGTAAACCCTGAAAGTTTTGCTGCATCTAAGTTTTTTAATTGCGAATTGCGTTAGCGTAGCGGGACGTTAGTCCATTGCGAATTGTGAATTGGTATCACCGTTGGTGAGAAAATGTTCTGTTAAAGATTATTTTCAGTGATTTCATACAAGTAGAGACATTGCATAGCAACGTCTCTATTTTTATGGAAAAAGCACTGATCGATAAAAGTTGTAAACTCTCTCTTGCGCTCTATCCCTGGGAATATCAATAGCGTCTATCGTATCGCCGACGGATGTATTGCCGTCTGGCTCTTTCATGTCGCCGGATGTATTGCCGTCTGGCTCTTTCGTGTCGCCGGATGTATTGCCGTCTGGCTCTTTCGTGCCGCCGGATATACTGCCGTCGATCATATCGGCGAGCTATGAGTAACTCGTCGTTACTAACGCTAACAACATTTTCCCCTGTATCCAAACTTGATGTTTGCAGAGAATTATCCAGAGAAGTAGTTTTAGCTTCAGCAATTGAGGATGGATAAGCAAAAGCACATAATAATAATGCGATCGCAGATAGCTTTTTGAAACTGTTCACCTGATTTTTCCTTGGTTACAAAAAGATTAAGTATCACACTTAATAAAAAAGAGACTATTAAAGTGTGCATGGATAATCTTCTGCCGATAGAGAGATACTTACGCAATTGTCAAGGTGAATTTTTCTGAAGTTTAATGCTGATTTAGGGATTTTCTCCCATATATTTCTTCATAATTTGCGTAAAATCCACATTGCCACCACTGATAATAATACCGACCCTCATTTGGGAGGCTGTAATTACACCTTCTAACAAAGCGGCGGCGGCTAATACGCCAGTGGGTTCAACAACAATTTTCATTCGTTCCCACAGGAAAAACATGGTGCGAACAATTGCGGCTTCTGAGACTGTCACCATGTCATCAACGTATTGCAATACTAAAGGGAATGTAATTTTACCTAAGCAGGGAGTCCGCGCACCGTCGGCGATGGTATCGGGATTGTGGACAGTTTGCAAGGTTTTACTATAGAAAGAACGGGTAGCATCGTCAGCCAGTGCTGGTTCTACCCCAATAACGCGCACATTGGGTAACAGGGTTTTCGCCACGATCGCACTCCCAGAAATCAATCCCCCACCACCACAACACACTAACAATAAATCTAGTTCGCCTACTTCTTGAATCAGTTCTAAGGTGGCTGTACCTTGTCCGGCGATCACATGGGGATGATCGTAAGGAGGAATTAAACTTAAACCGCGATCGCTGCTCAAATTTCGCGCTAATTCTTCACGGTTCGTAGTTTGACGATTATATAAAATTACCTCTGCGCCATAACTGCGAGTGGCTATTTGCTTCACTAGGGGCGCATCATCGGGCATTACAATTGTAGTTGGGATATTCAGTAATTTTCCGGCTAGGGCGATCGCTTGTCCGTGATTTCCCGATGAAAATGTCAGTACACCTTGTTGTTTTTGTGCTGAAGATAGTTGTGCCAAGGCATTATACGCACCCCTAAATTTAAACGAGCCAGTGCGTTGAAAATTTTCACACTTGAAGAACACGCGGCTATTAGTGTGTTCATTGATGGTTTGAGAAGTGTGTATTGGTGTGCGGTGAGCAATACCAGCCAGTCGTCGTTGTGCTGTCAGTACATCATTGATGCTGAGAATATCAGAGTTAGACATCACTAAGCCTGCTCGCGGAAAATTGGGAATTGAGAGTTGGGCATCGGGAATTGGGCATCGGGCATTGAATTTCTCCCCTTGCCTCCCCTGCCTCCTGCCCCCTGCCCCCTGCCCCCTGCCCCCTGCCTACGCAATGATAGTATATCTTCTAGTAGGAGTTCCCTGAGTGCGCGTAGACGAAATGAGCCGCAAATTCTCTTCGTTCAGGCTAAATATACCTAAATCAGCCTCAATTGGGAATTTTGAATATAGAACTTACGCAACGCCGCTCATGTCATTGCAACCGGAACGAATTGTAGGGAAGCAATCCCAGTGTCAAGGGAGATTACTAACCTGCGGGAACACTTTGTGAACGCGATCGCTCGTAATGACGAAGTTATGTTATTTTTGCGTCAGTCTTGGAATAGTTTTGTCCCAGGCTGATTAAAAGTTAAAACGGTATTATTCTCAGTGTTTATTTGTGGATTTTTTCCCAAAGGGGATGGACGATGTACTTGAGCAAATAAACTGAGAGTAAATGTTAAAATCCCCGCTAATAAAAGTCTTTCCATCATAATTTTCACTCCCCACACAACCAAATAATAAATTATACTTATGTTGTAGTTCAGCATAATTTATCTTTATTTAAATAATGCGATCGCCCCAGACAACAGCTAAGGGGTTACTGATTTTGAATCAGCACATTAATTTATATTTAAATAATATTTGTGATGTATGATGCTAGTTAAGGCGGAAATTACGCAAAAATATTTTTTTCTGAACACCATATAAAATAACCCCAGTCTCTTGATGAGAATGGGGTTATAGGTTTTTACAGATGTGATTTTTAACCAGGTAAAGATAAGCCTGTGACAGCAATTACACCAGCAATTACACTAGCAACCAGGGAAGATAGAGCCGTACCGAATAACCACCAAGCTGCACTAGCAACTGTGTTTCTGGTGGCTTCAGCTTGCTGTTTAGCTTGCTGTTGAACTGCTTTGATGCGTCTTTGGGTTTCCTGCTGAATTTTTTCGGCGCGTTGCAGTACGCTATCTCTGGCGGCTTCGATTTGGTTGATAATGCGGTTAGCGTCTTCTGGGGAAATATCCTCGCGAGAACTGAGGATGGCAACTAGGGTATCACGGTTGAATTGACTAAGGCGATCGCCCAAAGCGGCAAATCCCACTTGTGGATCATCAAACAATTTTATAAAGTCTTGTCTAATCCCCTCATAGCTGAGTTCTGGACGTTCCAAGGAGTCGAGATACTGACGAATCTTCGCAAAGATTTGGTCAATTGCTGACTGGAATCTTTGTTGGACTTGTTGGATTTGCTGAACAATTGAGTTTCGTACAGACTCGATTTGCTCAACAATGCGGTTGGCTTCCTCTTCGGAGATATCTTCCCTTTGGGATAGCAACGCCACCATTGTGGAACGGTCAAATTTAGACAAGCGATCGCTGAAATTTTCCACTCCCAAACGAGGATCTTGCAAAAGCAATCTTAAATCTCGTTTGATACCTTCAGGATTGAGTTCGTCTTTATTGGTTTGACGCAGATAGTTTTCCAGATTGGTGACAAAATCTCCCACCCTTTGAGTAGTCCGCTTTGCTAAACTGCGGGGTGTTCTGATCATGTTGCCAATTGCCTCTTGTACTTGGTCAATGGTGCGATTAACTTGCTCTTCAGTTAAATTTCCCCGTTGAGTCAGGAGTTTAACTAAAGTTTCGCGGTCAACCTGCGCCAATCTTTCCCGCAAAGCTTCTACACCCTCCTGTGGCTGAGTCAGTAAGGTTTCTAAATCCTGTCTTATACCTTCAGGGTTGAGTTCTTCTAGGTTAGTATCCCTCAGATAATCACCAATAGCAGCAATAGTGCGATCGTATTGTTCTCTAGCTTGCTCTAATGCTGCTTGTGGTGCGTGTAAAACGTTATCTCTGACAGACTCTAGCTGATCAATAATTTGATTGATTTGCTCTTCATCCAAATCTTGACGCTGACTCAGAAGTTGGACAAATGTATCGCGATCGAACTGCGATAAACGGGAGCTAATTTGCCTAATTCCTCCTTGGGGATCTGCCAACAATGCTTGAAAATCACGTCGAATACCTTCAGGATTTAACTCATCTTTGTTGGTATTGCGGAGATAATCTTCTACCTTTTGCCATAGTTGATTCACTCTAGCTGTGGCTTGTTCTTGCTGGTCTCTAGATTGATTAGAGATATCATTGCATATACCTTCTAATTGACCCACAATCTTATTAGCTTCCTCTTCGCTAAAATCTTGCCGTTGCACAAGGATCTGCACAAAGGCTTCCCGGTCAAATCCTTGTAAGAGGGTGCTAAAATCTATCGATTGATTATCTAATTCCGTTAACAGGTTGGTAAAGTCTTGCTGAATCGCCTCTGGGTTGAGTTGTTCTTTTCCGGTTGCACGTAAATAATTTTCGATGCGGAGGCGGATTTGTTGACCTTTTTCCACCTTTTCAGATTGCTGCACAGTTTCTAGAACTTCTTGACGGATACTATCCATCTGTTGCGCTATTTCTGTGACTCTGGCTTCACTGATATCACCTCGTTGTTTTAGCCAGTTGCTAAAGTCACTTGGCTGGAGTTGTTCTAATTGCTGACGCACATTTGTCGGATCTGCTTGGGGGTCATAGATAACTTCCGCAAATTCATCTCTAATAGTGATGCGGTTGAAATGCCAAGGGAAAGAATTCAGGATATAGTCTTTAACATCTGATTTGATGGTATTGTCTGTTGGTGTAGGGAATCTAGTGATAACTTGCTCGGTGGCTTGCTCTCTGAGTTGCTGGATTTCGTGGGTGATTTTCTCTACATCGATATCTTGCACCTTTTCTTTTAACTTTTGCAATTGATGGGTGATTTTTTCCACATCGATGTCAGTAACATCAACTCGCTCTAAAACAGCAGGGATAGCAGCAGTTACCCCATATTGTATAGCCTGTTTCAATACACCATTTCTACCATTACCATTGCTGCTTCTGGCAGTAACTAATTGCTGTAATCTTTCACCTAATTTTTCTGAATTTAATTCTTCAGGAGTAGCAGATTTTAGCAAATTAATTACTTGTTCTGTAGGATTTTGACGAGTAGAAGTTTGTTGCCAAGCAGCGTTTAATTGGTCGGCAATCTGATTGATATTCTCCTGAGATAAATTTGTGTTCTTGCTAATCAAATCTACAAAAGTTTGGCGATTAATATTCTTGAGTAAATCACCATCTGCTAGCGATCGCCAATCAATATCACTGAGAATTTTATCAAATTGATGGCGAATTTCCGTTAAATCTAATTTGGGGAATGGTAAAGATGCTAAAGAATTTTGCAAAGTATTGGTAATACTTTCGGCATCTAAACCAGCAGTTAATTCTCTTCTGACTGCGGCTGTAATTTCTTGTGCTGTGGAAACTGCTTGTTGCTGTGTAGCAGCAGCACCAATGGCTGTAGTTGCTGTTCCCATCAAGGATTGTAAACCAGAATTAATGCTGCTGATGAGCGAACCAAGTAAAGAGCCGACGGCAAAAGAACCCAACCAAGCTACCAATAAGAAATAGGTAGACCAAATGACAACGCCAAGAATAGCTCCTAACAACGCACTGCTAATTAAAGTCAGTTTCACTGCTAAAAAGCAAGCGGTAAATAACGCCATACTAGCGGTAATGATACCCCATGTACCAACTTTAGCTTCAACTTTACGAATTTTTCTACCCAGGCTTTCTGATTCATCGTCATCATCGATATCAGTTCCTAAAGTTGATATTCTAGCGGCTACTGAAAGGTTAGTTAATAATAATTGGAAGGCAACTGCCATTAACGTACCAGCTATTAAGGCTACTATAAACTTAGAAGCTGAAAGACCAAAAAATGGTTCTACTGGTACTATGACATCTGGTAATCTTGTCGTAGGTGTGATTCCGAAAGATAGCCAAGACTGTGTAAAAATACCTGTCAAAATTTGCCACATCGTATTCTTCTCTTCTACACAATAGATTCAAGGTCTATCCCTCAGTCTAAGTATCAGTTGTCTAGAGATTTCACCTTCTGGAGTAGGAATTTAAATTATCTCAGGTTAGAGGTTTTTGAATAGTAGTATTGCCAGATGATCCTAATCTTTATAAGTTTTATTTAAAGTGTCAAAAAAGATACTAATTAATTTTTGTTACGTCATCTAAATATATATTTAGTACGTTTATTTGCTCTATCAAATCTTTATTAGTGATGAATATTGTCAATAATAATTATGCAGACAATATTCTCTATATCTCTTGATAGAACCAGAAATTATCTCGCCAGATTGATGAAAAACAAATTTAAAAATGGTTAATTGAAAGTATTGATATCAAACTTTTCTCTATTTGTGAATGGATTTTTTTATCAGTAATTATTGTGTTGATTATCGGAGCAATTCAGACATGGTTGTAGGTATACATAGACGTTCTGTAGGTGTGTTTTCTCATCGTCGGGATGCAGAAGCAGCACTACATGAACTCAAGCAGTCTGGCTTTCCTATGGATCGAGTTTCAGTGATTGCACAAAGTGCAGACAGAGATGATGAGATTGCTGGTACTCCCGTGCAGGAGAAAGTCGGCAATAAAGCTGACGAAGGTGCAGCAACCGGAGCAATTTCGGGGGGAGTTTTAGGTGGTTTAGGTGGTTTGTTAGTTGGTCTTGGGACTTTAGCAATTCCGGGAATTGGCCCCATCATGCTAGCGGGTGCAACTGCCACTACCCTAGCCACTACCCTAGCCGGAGCAGGGATTGGTGCTGTGGCTGGTGGTTTACTAGGTGCATTAATTGGTTTGGGTATTCCTGAAGAACGCGCACGAGTTTATGAAGAGAGGGTGCGGCGGGGGCATTATTTAGTAATTATCGATGGCACAGATGCAGAAATTGCTCAGGCACAGGCTATTTTACATCGGCGTGGCGTTGAAGATTACGGTGTTTATGACTATCCCCATGAACAACGTTCTACTACAGATGTCGGCACTCGCAAGTATGCGATCGGTTATTTTCCGCAATTGGCAGATGCTGAAGCGGCAATTAACGATTTGCGGAGTGCCGGCTTCCCTCTGACTCAACTCTCTTTAATCCATCGCGAACCCTTACAGCGTCCTTCTTTGACCGGTATTGACGTAACTAACTGCTTTGACCCCAATCGTTGGCGGTTGCCTCACGATCGCACCAGTTTCTACAATGAGCGCATCAATCATGGCGACTATATAGTTGCAGTCAGTGGTACAGATGCAGAACTTCAACGTGCAGCTGCCATCCTGAATCGCCACAACATTCACCAGTGGCAAATTTTTGAGCCAGATGCTCATACTACTGTCCCCGTACACACAAGAAAACGCTCAATTGGTGTATTCCCTCATCGTCGAGACGCAGAACTCGCATTAGCTGAGTTGCGGAATGCAGGTTTCCCAATGAACCAGGTTTCTTTGATTGCAAAAGATAGCGACAGTCATCGAACACCAGGTACAGGTAATAAAGCCGATGAAGGAGCTAAAGCAGGAGCTGCTACAGGCGGAGTTTTAGGCGGTTTAGGCGGTTTATTAGTTGGTTTAGGTGCCTTAGCTCTTCCTGGTATCGGCCCAGTCATTGCCGGTGGTGCAGTCGCCACCGCTTTGGCGACGACTTTAGCAGGTGGCGCAATTGGTGCAGCCGCCGGAGGAATCGTTGGCGGGTTAGTGGGTTTAGGAATTCCCGAAAACCGCGCCAAAGTTTATAGCGATCGCTTCCAAAGAGGTGATTACTTGATTATTGTCGATGGTACAGAAACGCAAATCCAGCAAGCTGAAGCTATTCTCAGACATCGAGGTATTGAAGAGTTCGCCGTGTTTGATGCCACCGATGTCGATAGAGAACACACCCGTCAAGACTTGAATCGCTCCAGAAACGAAGACATCGTGCGGACTGACTACCCAGTCACAGGCGATCGTCAAGATCCTGCGGTAGTAATTATCGACCATCGAGAAGGACAAATCTAACGAAAACACAGGAGAGGGGTGTAAGGGTGTGGGGGTTTAAGGGTTTAAGGGAAAGAATTTTAGATTGAAATCCAAAATTGAATTCCCCAGTCCCCAGTCCCTATTCCCCAATCCCCAATCCCCAAATTCACATCCAGAAGTAAAGACATGAAGAAGTTAACTCCTTTTATCATTAGTTGTGTTCTAGTAGTTGGCACAGCAGCCTGTCAAGATACAGCCAAAACCACTGTAAATGCACCAGCACCCGACGAGAAACCAACAGCACCCACTGCACAGGTGACACAAGAAGCTCAACAAGACGCGCAAAGTGAACTCCGCAGGAGACAACTGAATGAAGATATTCGCGCCCGTGAACAGCGTAATAATGCGACTGGTGGAGATCAGGAAAGAGCCGGAGGTGATCTGGCTAGTGAAGTGCGGTCAAAACTAGAGGCTAACATCCCTAATGGTCAATTAACAGTTAATGCTAAGGAAGATGGTACGGTGACAGTTTCAGGAACCGTGAACAACCAAGAACAGTTAGCTAAAATTGAACCATTGGCAAAGGAAATTAAGGGTGTCACACAAGTAATTGTTAATGCTACTGTCGCGCCACCAAACAGCTAGATTGACTTTGTGCAGATTTTCCAAACGTAAGCAAGTGTAAATAAATATAGCTAATCATTAAAATAGTCAGTAGTTAACCCAGCTACTGGCTTATCTTGATTGACATTTGACAACGCTCATGATTATGTTTATTTACATCATGCCCACTTAGAATAATTGTTTTGATTACCACAATAGAAAAACTATGGAAACCGAACAACAACAACCGGAATCCTTAAATGCCACTCTACCACAAGGCGCGATCGCACTAGCTAGCCCAGAGAATGGTCAGATTCAAAAGCTCCCTTCAGCTAGTAATACTAATGCTGAGTGGCAGCAAACAGCCAAGCAAGTAGCTGATACTCTAGGACAGCTACCCGATTATTTAGGAAGTTTCTATCAACAATATAAACAACCCATATTCATTGCCCTCATTATCTTATCAGTGGTAGTGACCTTAAGGGTATTACTGGCTTTAATTGATGCCATCAACGATATCCCTCTGTTATCACCCATTTTTGAAGTAATTGGCATTAGTTATTCTGCTTGGTTTGTTTTCCGTTATCTCATCAAATCTTCCACTCGCCAAGAGCTATTCGCCGAAATTAACTCATTGAAAAACCAACTTTTCGGTAACTAGATTCTATTAAAAATTCAGGAGTTAGAATCATCAAAATCCTGTCACCTGAATTTCTCAAATACTGTA
Organism: Nostoc sp. CMAA1605; assembly: GCF_021596505.1. GTDB lineage: Bacteria > Cyanobacteriota > Cyanobacteriia > Cyanobacteriales > Nostocaceae > Trichormus. The sequence continues at coordinate 43,476 of NZ_PJIZ01000001.1, forward strand.
GCAATCCTAATTTAAAATTGAAGCATTGCTTAAATTAAGAAGCCCAGTTTGATTAATTAACTGGGTTTTTTGTTTGTCTATTATCTTGAATTGTTAATTGTGAATTAGAGTGTACCACTGTGTGGCAGTCAGCCAAGCCTAGCGTCTTGTTGAGAAGCGATTTGAGTTTCAAACCTATTTGTTGTTTCCTGTTATATCTCTCAAGATAGAAAAGAATGATACATATTTGTCTAGTGATCACTCCTAAAGATAGTAGATTTATAGTTTTCAAAAGCATAATCTAGTTCTCGAAGTTTTAACAATCTTTTTAACGAGGATAGATTTATGACTAATGAAAAAAATAGAGCAATTGATTCACATGAGCGTGTAGAAGTAGACACATACGACAGAGGTATTGTACCTGCGGAAACTGCTGCTCGTAGAGAAAGGGAAGGAGATTTATACAAAACACTTCCCACAGAAGAAAGAGAAGCAGACGCGCCTACAGATGATCAAACAAATGCTCAAAGCATCCGCACTACAGACGGCTATACAGTAGACAAAGAAGGGTTATTAAATAACTACGCTATCGAACCGGAAATGTATTATGAAGTTCCTGGTGATGCTGCGGCTGTAACGGAACAAGATACCGCTAAGAGAATGGAAGAGTTAGCAGAAGTTAATGAAGACAAAGAAGGCGAATTAACTGAAAAAGATGATGTTAGAGGGAAAGGAACAGGTTTCATCTAAATCAGACTGTAAGTAGAACGACTTGAAAAAACCAAACTATGTGAAGTAATGTAAAAAGATTGGAATCTAGTTCGTAGTAAGGACTTCAGTCCTTATCAGAGGACTAAAGTCCTCTCTTCGAGACGCTTGCGCGTAGCTTGCTTCCCCGCAGGAGTACACTACAAACCTTGAATTATTTACACCGTTCTACTTAATCATTAGTAGCATTCAATTCACACCTGCCAACCCCACAGATTTAATCTGGGGGGTTTGTGTTTAGTGGTGAGTGATGAGTAATGAGTAATGAGTAAAAATCCCAATCCCCAATTCCCAATCCCCAATTCCCAATCCCCAATTCCCAATCCCATTAAGCTTTGTGCTGAGACGCTTGAGTGCGGAGCTACTCTAGGTTAGAGTGCTATTTCCTCATCATTCAACGCTATGATTGGAAGTAGTGATGCTTACTAGAAGACGTTTTCAAAAATTATCTTTTTTGAGCCTGTTCTTATCTACCCTCAAAGGTTGTGGCAATGTAGACAGAACAGATATCAAAGTCAATTCCGTGGCTACCAATCCTGAACTATTTATTCTCTGGGAAAGGGGATATCTAGCTGAAGAGAACCAGGGTATTTTGGAACTAGTCGCAGAATGGCAGCAAAATACTGGTAAAAGGGTAAATTTAAAGTTAGTTTCCGATGATTTTATTGAACAATCATTATTAGAGGCTTGGAAGAATCCCTACAATCTCAATGCGCCTGATATTGTATTTTCAATTACTTTTAATCAAATTATTGCACCTATACTGGCATGGGAAGATAAACTGCTTGATCTGTCTGACTTGATTCATCCCATCGCCTCTAATTTTCAACCTCATGTCTTACCCCAGGTTCTTTATCGCAACCAAGTGCGGGGCGATCGCGGTTACTATGCCTTACCGATTGGGCAATCAGATGCTTATATCCATTACTGGAAAGACTTACTGGCTGAGATAGGATATACGGAAGCCGATATTCCCCAAACATGGGATAGATTTTGGGAGTTTTGGCAAACGGCTCACAAACAGTTGCGATCGCGCCAATATCAAGAATTATACGGTTTGGGTTTGTGTATGTCTGCAAACGGTTTCGATACTATTGCCGCCTTTCAGCTGTTCTTGGATGCTAATAACGTGGCGATCGGCACCCATGAACAAGGTCTGATGATTGGAAATACTGACAACAGGCAGAAGTTAATCCATGTTATTACTGAATTCGTCGAATTTTACCGACAAGGATATGTGCCTCCAGATACCATTGAATGGTCAGGTTCAGGTAATAATATTGCTTTTCTCAACCGTAAAATTTTGATGACTCTTAACATGACTTTATCTATTCCCAAATCACAAAAATTAGAAAACAGTCAATATAATCGCAATGCTGCACAGCGATACCGAAATATTGGCACATTAGCAGGTTATCCCCAAAAACTAGACGGTACAACTTTGCAAGCTCCGAGAGTCCTCAATCAGATTATTGCTCTCAAACACCAACGACCATCTCAACAAACCTGGGAGTTTCTGCAATATTTACTCAAACCAGATAATCTCCAGCGATTAGTTCACGGATTTAATGGCCGAATTTTACCAACTATGCCACAACTGTTAAACAATCCTCTATGGCAAGACGCTTCTGATCCTCATTCCGCAGCAGCCCTCGCTATCTACAATCGCCCTCGACTACCAGAGGATGACAAATTGCACCCTGTCTTCAGTCAAATTTATATGCAACAACTTTGGGCGCAAATCATTCAGAAAACGCTGAAAAATCAGGCTTCACCCACCCAAGCTGCTGATTGGGGCATTATGCAGATCCGCAAAATTTGGGAACGCTTCGAGAACCGACTATGAGCATTTGGAATCGTAAAAGTTTACTGTATCAATTAGTCTATAGATTTTCCGTGATTTCTTGGGTTACGACCGGATTAGTTGCTGTTGGTGCTTCTTGGTATTCTCGCCAAAATTTACGGGGAGAAGTGGTCAGTCGCCTGAATGATTCCTTGGATTTTAAGTCTAAGGAGTTGGACTATTGGGTTAACAATCAATTGCGGGATGTACTTCACTTAGCACAACAAACTGAAATTCGCGAGGCTGTACCAAAATTAATCGAACGGCAGAATTCCCAGGCTCGAAAAATAGCTTATGATCGCTTACAAAAGTACCTTGATCAAACAGCGTTCGTTAAGCCGAATCTCCGCAATATTTGCATTACCGAAAATAGTGGCTATATAGTTTTCTGCTCAGGTTCTTCAACTCAAGATGAGCAATATTTACCTTTAGGCTATCCTATTACTTATCTGACACAAAAAAATTTAACTTCCGTTACACCGAATTTTTATTTAAATCAAGAGCGACAACCAGCTATCACGATCGCCACTCCTTTAAAAGATAGTTCAGGAATTCAGATGGGGGCTTTGGTAATTAATCTGAGTCTCACAGAACTGCAAAATATGTTGTTAGAAAGCACTATTAAAACTGAGACTCAAGCTATTTATTTAGTAGGAGAATCTAACTTAAATGCCGTTGTTTTTCTCAACACGGCAAGTGATAAGTTTCGCAAGGGGCAAAATTTACCTTCAGATTTAACACTCAAAAGCACAGCGATTGATCGGGCGATCGCTCAAAAAAATGGCGTGGCTGATTACTACAATCAATATGGTGTGTCTGTCATCGGCGTATATCGTTGGTTGCCTAAGTATAGTGTGGGCTTCGTGGCCGAAATCAGTCATGAGGAAGCATTTAAACCTGCTAATCGCTTGGGATTAAGCTTTGCTTTGTTCGGTTGTATTACTTCTTTTCTCTTAATGTTGGCTATTTACTTTCTGTCTCGACAAATTACTGAACCGATTCAAAACATTAGTCAGGCGGCTAAACGTTTAACCCAGGGAGATTTAAATCAATATGTCCCGGTGATTACTCAAAATGAAGTCGGGATTCTCGCCCAGACTTTTAACACTATGGCCGAGCAAATCAAATTAGATCGGGAAAATTTAGAACTACGGGTGGCAGAACGTACATTTGAATTAGCGGTTGCCAAAAGTCAAGCGGAGTCGGCTAACCAAGCTAAAAGTGAGTTTCTAGCGAATATGAGTCATGAATTGCGGACTCCCTTGAATGTGATTCTTGGTACTTGCGAAGTGTTGCTAGAAGAAGTTTTTGGGAGAATCAACGAAGGTCAAGAAAATTCTTTATTGTTGATCGAAAACAGTGGACGACACTTGTTAGCAATTATTAACGATATTTTGGATGTTTCTAAAATCGAAGCTGGTTGTCTAGAATTGGAAATTTCCACTGTCTCGATTACACATCTTTGTGAGTCTAGTGTGGCATTAGTCAGACAACAAGCCATCAAAAAAGAAATTCAACTATCAACTATTCAATCAAGCAACTACGAGCATATTGCTGTGGACGAACAGAGGATGCGTCAGTTACTGATGAATCTCCTCACTAACGCCGTCAAGTTCACCCCTACGGGTGGAGAGGTGGCTTTGGAGGTTCGTTTTGGGACTATTGCACTACCGAACTTAGAGGTGGATGTTGTCTTTGCAGGTAATCAACCATCACCTGATGAGGAATTTCTGTATTTTTCCGTGAGCGATACTGGTATTGGGATTCCGAAATCTTTTCAAGATAAACTGTTTCAGCCCTTCGTTCAAGTTGACAGCAAACTTAACCGCCACTATGAAGGTACTGGCTTAGGACTAACCTTAGTGAAACAAATTGCCGAATTGCATGGTGGTTCAGCGATTGTACAGAGTGAGTTGGGAAAGGGTAGTTGTTTTAGTGTCTATTTACCCCGTACTTGTTTGGTGCTAGACCAGTCGATGTCAAATCAGGATATTACATCAGAACCGCTAGCCGAAATGGCAACAGATATACCAGAAGCAGAAACCGATGATCCTTTGGTGTTGTTAGCTGAAGATAACGAAGCTAATGTCCTAGCGATTTCTTACTACCTGACAGCTAAGGGCTTCCGGCTGATTGTGGCGCAAGATGGCAAAGATGCGATCGCCATTGCCCAAAGCCGACACCCTGATATCATTCTCATGGACATTCAAATGCCAGGATTAGATGGTATAGAGGCGATTAAACGCATCCGTGCAGATAGTCAACTAGCCCATATCCCCATTATTGCCTTGACGGCTTTAGCCATGCCCAGCGATCGCGAACGTTGTCTTGAGGCTGGAGCAGACGAATATCTTGCTAAACCAGTGAAACTCAAACAATTGCAAACTACCATACAACAATTTTTGAATATATCTCAACACCGTGAACCATAGGGGTGTAAGGGGGTAAGGGTGTAGGGGTATAGGGGTATAGGGGAAAATCACTTGATTAACGCCACTTCTCATTCCAATCACCTGTCACATCAATACCACCAGGAACAGGTGTTAATTTTAATGAACCCCAATCAAAGTTATTACAAATTGTGCCGAAGTTAGTACCGCAAAGATCACCAGCACCATAACCAGCAGAAGAACGTGTTCCTAAATGGGAATAGGTAGCACCTTCCCAATTACCATTACCAAACCAGGTGGTGTTTTTGATTCCGACACGCAACACACAACGCAAACCATCACCATTGCGGCTGTCTGAAAGGTCAGAAACTTGATATTGATCAAAATATCCACCACAGGTTCTTGCTCTGGGTAAGGGGTTGTAATTAGTGGTGTTAACTAATCGCCATTCTTCATTCCACGCACCAGTGACACGAATTCTTGCACCACCACTTAAAACCTGCACATTTAAATTCCCAGGGAAGTTACCGTTAAAACCTTCTCCATTACCATGAATATCTGACGCAAAACCGACAAGATTACTACCTCTGTAGATGGCTTGTCCGACGTGGCGGTAAGTTGTCCCTCCCCAATTTCCTTCGCCGTACCAAGCTAATCTAGGAATTCTTGTCCCTGGTTTACCTGCGCTCAATTTGACACAACGAATACCAACACCTTGATTTCCATTCAGAGATCGCACAATATAAGTACGCAGATGCGACCCGCAATTAAAATTTGCAGTTTGAACTAGTTTAAAGTTTTGTAATGTTGGTACTTGGGCTAGCGCAGTAGTTGCCGTAGTTAAGGCCACCATACTACCTAGTGTTAAAGATTTAAGTCCTAAGCGAAACATGATTCTTGTTCCATGTAGTAAAGTTTGTTGAGGTGTTGTTGAACACCTTCTGTTGTCCTATTAGGTCGGCCTCTAGTTTTTTATGCAACCTCGGCAAAGCATTATTGAAATTTTTTCAACTTTTGTGCAGTTTGATGCCGATCGCTTCAGTCGGTGGGCGACGGAATCACGTTTGCGTCGCAGTATCCAAAGTTGTCTCCAGCAAACTCCCAAGGAAACTTCGGAATATTTTTGGGCATTGTACTGGTATAAGTTTTGGCAAGTGCCGGAAACTCAACCTTTAGCCAAGCAACATCTGACGGCTTATTTGCAAGAACCTTGTTATTGGACTTCCCAAAAAACCGCCGCCAGTTTTACCAGTACACAGTACAAACTTTCTGACTGTTTTCAAGTGGCGATCGCCCAAGTTGATCGAGTCCTCAAAGGCTTTAATCCCAGTCAATCTAGCACTCTGAAAAACTACGCCAGTATTATTTTCGGGAGTGCAATTCGGGAAACACTCCGCCAACGTCAGGAAGTTGATATCTGCACTGATTGGGGTTTATTACGCAAAATCAGCCAAAAGCGATTAGAGGAATCTTTGCAAAATGCTGGTTTATCCCCAAGCAAAATTCACAGTTACATCCAGGCTTGGAATTGCTTCAAAACTCTGTATGTCCCGACAAAAGCCGCTAATTCTCGCCAATTATCCCGCCCAGATGATGCCACCTGGGAAGCGATCGCTCAAGCCTACAATGCCCAAAATACACCATCAGTCAGCCCCAAAACCCTAGAAGAGTGGTTATTGTATGCGGCTAAAGCGATACGCAAGTATCTTTATCCCACTCCTGATTCATTAAATGCTACTAAGGGCGGTGATGATTCCTCGGAGATTTTAGATAATCTTCCTGGTACAGAACAACCATCTTTAATGCAAGAAATCATTGCCCAAGAAGAAGAACAGGCAAGGAATTCGCAGAAAACAGAAGTTAATCAAGTATTAATTAAAGCAGTATCTCAATTAGATTCGCAATTGCAAGAAATTTTACTTTTATACTACGGACAAAAAGCCAATCAGGATGCGATCGCGCAACAATTAGACATCAAACAGTACACTGTTTCACGACGACTGAGTAAAGCCAAGGAGAATTTATTGCGATCGCTGGCTAGCTGGAGTCAGGACACACTGCATATTTCTCTCACACCGGACATACTCAAAGGTATGAGTACATTAATAGAAGACTGGTTACAGAATTACTACAATGTCTCGCCACCCTAAACCATGCTAAAACTGTCGCAAACTCATTATTAAGATTTATAGATTTTTACCTCGGTTTGCCAAGGGGTGAATCATTCAAAATCTTCTTAATGAGTAAATTTTGAATTTTCAATTTTGAATTGATCCCCCGGAGTATGTACCATGACTGCTAACCCCACCATCTTTACCTTTGCTGACTCAACGGGCTTGATTTTAGAAATCCCTAATCATCGCCAAAATCTAGCTAGTCAGTCTTTTTCACATCCTATTGCTTGGTATCAAGCCTATTTAAATGAAAATTGCTTGAGTGCAGTCTTGCCGTGGTTGCAGGAAGATTTTACACGCCAAGCAAAGGTATGGCCTTCTACCAATTCTCTAGCCAGCATTTGGGAACTGGTAAATGGAACTGCCGTAAATATAGACGTATCTAGATTTATCTTAGTTCCCAGTGAGACTATTGACTTAAGTGAATTACGTGTACCTCAAGAGTGGGTAGATTTACCAAGTTGGGTAGGGGATTATTATTTAGCAGTGCAAGTAGATACGGATGCAGGTTATGTGCGGGTGTGGGGTTACTGTACCCATGCACAATTGAAAACTCAGGGCAAATATGATCCCAGCGATCGCACTTATACTTTAGATGCGAGTAACTTAACAACTGACATGAGTGTGTTATCTGTGGAATTACAATTTTGTTCCCAGACAGCTACACGCACTCAACTAGCAACCTTACCCAGTATTCCCGTTACCCAAGCCCAAAACTTAATTACCCGCTTAGGAAATCCCGAAGTCATCACCCCTCGGTTAGCCGTCCCTTTTGAATTGTGGGGAGGACTAATAGAACATAGCGGATGGCGAACCAACCTCTATGAACGCCGCATCGGCTTACCAGAACAGCGTTCAGTGCTGCAATGGTTGCAAGCAGGCGTTTCCCAGACAGCCGAGGCGATGGGTTGGGGGAGATTGAACTTACAATTAAGTGCGGCTGGGGCGCGGAGTGTCGAAGGAGTACAACCTGGAATCACACTATCTCGCAGATTAGCGATCGCAGGACAAACCTACGAACTCTCAATTTCCCCCCAAGGCGAACCCGAAGCACCATCTTGGCGGTTCGAGTTACGCAACGCCACAGTCGGCGCAGTCATCCCCGGCGGCTTTAAACTCCGACTCCTCACCGAAGACTTACAACCATTCCCCAACAATGAAGATATAGCCACAACCGCCGTCGAGCAACTTTTCGTAGAAGTCGCCCTCGAAGCTGGCGAAGGCATAGTGTGGGAAGTCGAACCACTTCCAGAAAATTATGACCGAGAAATTTTAAAATTCTAAGCTGTTGGGGGCTTTTTTTATTGATAATGTGGATAAACATCATTTCTCTATCCACATGAGATTACGAGCTATGGGAGAAAAACACAACCAACAAATGCGAGTCTGGGCTATGTTGTGTCATCTCTCAGCATTGTTAGCTTGGATACTATTATTTGGTTTAATTTTAATCGGTATTCCTTTATTTTTACCATTGAACATCGCCGCCCCTCTCATGATTTGGCGACTGAGAAAAATTAAATATCCTTGGGTAGACTTTCAAGGTAGAGAATCATTAAATTTTCAAATTACCTTAACGTTTTATATCGTCGTTGTCATCATGATTTCTCTGTTGCTAGTGCTAGCCAGTTGTGGTATTGCAGTAACTACTAACGGCGAAATTAATCAAGTAGACACAGTTTTAGACAGCTTATTATTTATTTGGATGACCTTTATTATCGCCCTATTTTTAATCCAATTATTCCTAGTTACATTTGCCGCCACCAAAGCATACAACGGCGAACATTACCGCTATCCCTGCACCATGAGAATCTTAAGGTAAATTCCTTTTCCTCCTCCTTTGTCCCTTTGCGTCTTTGCGCCTTTGCGTGAGATAATCATACTCCTATGATACTCAGCATAAATTTCTAACTAAAAAAATTCATGGAACTAAAAGATAAAATAGGTGTAGCAATTGTTGGTACAGGATTTGGTCAAAAAGTCCACATCCCCGCATTGCAAGCCCATCATCGCACAGAAATAACTGCGATTTATCACCGCGATATTAATAAAGCCCAAACCATCGCCACAGCGAATAACATCCCCCAAGCCTGCGACACACTTACAGATATTCTCGCTTTACCAAAAGTCCAAGCAGTCAGCATTTCCACACCACCATTTCTGCACTACGAAATGGCAAAACAAGTATTACAAGCAGGTAAACATTTACTACTAGAAAAACCAGTAACTTTAAACGTCACCGAAGCTAAAGAACTGTATCAATTAGCCCAACAAAAAAATCTCATCGCCACAGTAGATTTTGAATTTCGTTTTGTTCCCGCATGGCAATTTTTTGCAGAATTATTAACATCAGGTTACGTTGGCAACCCACGCTTAATTAAAATTGATTGGTTGGGTTCATCTCGTGCTGACACTTCCCGCCCTTGGAATTGGTATTCATCTCAAGAAAAAGGTGGCGGTGCATTAGGTTCTTTGGGTTCTCATGCGTTTGATTATATCTACTGGCTATTTGGTGCAGTCAAAAGATTAAACGCCCATTTAACTACAGCTATTCCCACACGGGTTGAACCTGCGACTGGGGAATTAAAACCTGTAGAAACTGATGATACCTGTCTCATCTCCTTAGAATTAGCTAATGGAACACCCTGTCAAGTTGCGATTAGCGCAGTGGTTCATGCTCCCCGTACCCATTGGGTAGAAGTATATGGCGATCGCGGTACTCTAGTTATAGGCAGTGACAACCAAAAAGATTACATACATGGGTTTAAAGTTTGGGGTTCTCAGCCAGGTAAACCCCTGGAAGAAATCGAAATTCCCCCAAGATTTTTATTTCCCCAACACTATGCTGATGGACGCATTTGTGCATTTTTGCGAGTAGTTAATCAATGGGTACAAGGAATTGATACTCAACAGCAAACTATCCCATCATTAAAAGAAGGGGTATACTCACAATTATTAATGGATTTATCCCATCAATCTCATCAAAATTCCACTTGGGTAAATGTCCCAAGTTTAGACGAAACTATTAATCATATCTAAATCCAAATAATATCTCCATGTAGAGAAGACGCGTCTAACCACAGGGGTAAATTCAGTTCTCTCAAATAATTAAAGCAAGCAAAAAGTTGCTGAGGTTTACCCCACAAGTCTAAATCAAACCAACCATCATTTTGCTGATTAGCTGATAGTGATGCAGCAATAATATTGACAGTGATGCTGAAGCGAGAAACTAATTCAAAAATCACTGGTGTCTGATAATAATCCTTCAAAATACAAAGTTGTAACCGCAGACGGTGAGATTGTCCAATATAATCTCCATAACTTTGGTAAACAGGAGTACCTGTAGTCAGGGTAAATGGCGAAGACTGTTGTTGATTAATCTGGGATGGAGAGTCAGGAAACTCTTGATAACTCAACTTATGTTGTACATTACCAGCAATACCCAGTTCGATTAAATCGACTCCCAAATTTTGTAAATACAGCAGGCTATTACAAATATTTTCGGAATTTCCTTGCAGTTCTAAGTCAAACCAACCGTAATTTTCATCTGCTGCCAACATTGCTGCTTTAATATTCACAGTCACACCATAGCGTGATATTAACCGCGAAATTATCGGTTGTTGTCGATAATGTTGGGGTATCCGAATACGGCTATCTACAGGGGTGGTTGGGGATGATTTATGACTGAACATAGAAATATTCAATATAAATATATGTTTTTAGTGTTATTTAATGTTTAAAACTTGTCGAGCAACTTTGAGTTTTTTCCAAAGCGATTTGATTTGTTGATAAGCATCATCCAAAGATATTTTTCCTCCAGTTTGTAAACTACATATATAGTTAACTCTTTGAGAAAAATCTTGCAATTGATGGTTAAAACTTATGTATTCGGGGCTAATCTGCCCATAATAAGGACTACGATTATATAAAAATTCATTTAGTTCGTTGTCCGAAGATTTTTGTTCCATAAATATGCACTCTCCCTATGATGAACGAGTGAAGTTGGAAATAAATTAGTAGATGGATAATATACCCATCTACTACTAGTAATAGTTAGGAGACAACCGCACAGGAATACTTCAATGTCAAATACAAAGGAACTTAAATTACAGTAACTTGATTGGATTACCGTAGATTAATGCTACTCTCAAAGTATTGCATATGTAAGTAAGTAAATCAATACCTTAAACAAAAAAATACTGTAAGTCCATACACTTACAGTATTTGCAGATCATGAGTGAACAATCAACTAATTTTGGATTTTAGATTTTTCCTGGGGCTTGTACCCAAAAAATTCAAAATCCAAAATCCAAAATCCAAAATCTAAAATTCGGCGGGTTAACTATTTCCTATCCTTAAGAAAAGATGCGACTTCAGCCGGAGTAGGTTGAGAAGCGATCGCACCTGGTTTGGTAGTAGTTAATGCACCCACTGCACTAGCGTAAGTAATAATACTTTTGACGGTATCAGCATCACCAAGGCTATGGATACCTTTTTGACTGAGTTGATGGATAAATCCGGCTAAAAAGCTATCACCTGCGCCAGTAGTATCAGCCACAGGAACGTCAAAAGCAGGTAATTTACCTTCATTTTCACCTAAGCAATAGGCGCAACCATGCTCACCGTCTGTCACTAATACCCCTTCAATCGAGCCTAGACGGTAAGTGATTGCACCAGGGTCAGCAGTATCAAATAGCCATTCTGCCTCTTCCTTGGAGAGTTTCAAGAAATCGACGCGTTTAAATGTATCGTTGATTTTTTGGCGGGCGATATTTTCATCTTGCCAAAATACCGGCCGCCAATTGACATCTAGCACAATCTTTAAATCATACTGTTCAGCCAATGCTAAAGCGCGATTGATGGCTTTTTCACTTTCAGGATAGGCTAATTCCAAAGTACCTAAAACCAGAAACTCTGCATCTCGAAACAGTGACTCTGGTAATTGCTTGGCTTGTAAGCGTGTATCAGCAAATTCTGAAGTGTCATATTTACCAAAGCCAGCAAAAGTGCGATCGCCAGTTAAACTTCTTACCACATAAACTTGGCGTGTGGGCGCACTAGCATGACGTTGTATACCCGTTGTCTCTACACCTACTTCTTGTAGTAGCTGCACTAGTGCATTCCCTGGTTCATCTTCTCCAACACAACCCACAAATCCAGTAGGAGTTCCCAACTTCACCAAAGCACAGGCCACATTCGCTGGCGCGCCACCAGGGTAAGGAGTCCATGATTGCACTTCTTCCAGCTTTAGCCCTAACTGATCAGCTAAACAATCAAATAAAATTTCACCAAGGCACAAAACACGGGGACTACTCATCTCAATCTTAGCCTTACAAAAGGACTGCAATCTCATTCTAGATTTTCGCAGTGTTCTTGCTAAAAGGGATTGGGTATTGGGGACTGGGGACTGGGGACTGGGGAAATCTTAACTAGTAACATCAAATTCCAAGCTCTATTTCCTGTTCCCTATCAATAAATAACCAGTATAATCAATAACATAGTTCTGTTTTGGCTACGTGTTTACAGATAAGAATAATGCAGTATTTTTAATTAAAAAAGTAGTGCTATTTAATATAAGTGCTGTAGAATTGGCGAAATTATCGTCAAACTCAAAAAGGAAAAAAATATTGTCAATCGTATTGCAGCTAACACTTGAAATGCCTACAGCCAAAAGAATCTTCTAGAATTAAGAAGAGTGATTAAGTACATATACCAAGGGAGGATAGAAAACTCATGGCTGGTGGCGAGTCTCAGACCCCTGTTAGTCTGTCAGACAGAGAACTGCAAATTATCGACTTAGTGGCCGCTGGCTTAACTAACCAAGAAATTGCAGCGAAACTGGAAATTAGCAAGCGCACAGTTGATAACCATATCAGCAACATTCTCGACAAAACCCGAACTGAAAACCGAGTGGCTCTAGTTCGCTGGGCCTTACAGTGGGGTAAGGTCTGCTTGAATGATGTCAATTGTTGTCCTCTACCAACCCCAGACGAATAAACCGATTGCAGACACTCTCAAGTGCATCTAGCATGGCAATTAATTTCGTCTGGCTACAGCAAGGCTGATTTTGACTGCTTATTGTTTTCTCCTCACGCAATATTTTGTGAATCTCTAGCGCAAGTCTCACACAAGTCAAAATCTAGCAGAAGGTAAAACTTGGCTGTTTAGTTATTGTGGGTGGCTGTTTTTCCCCGTTGGTACAGTTTTGTAACTAACTGTACTAACGGGTAATTTTGGCATATCAGAATTTATAAGGGGTGTAAGGGTTTAGGGGTGTGGGGGTTTAGGGGAAGAAAAAGAGTTTCTTCATATTTCGCTTGTGGTAGTTGCGCGAGTGGAAGGCTTGGAATTGTCAAAAAATATTGAGACAATCATCAACAAAATTTAGCAACAATCCTTTGCCTCAGACGCTACATTGGTAAGAAATCTATATTGCTCCATCATCTTGAGGGGCGGTGTTTTTATGAATACTTCTGCTTCTTCTGTTGGTAGTTCGTCTCCCTTTGATTTTTTGAGTTTTGATTTTACAACCCCTCAACCCAGACAAGATGCTGATTTACTTCAGCAGCTATCTTTTGTCCCTGGGTTGAAAGAGATTCTAATGCTGCGTCAAGTCCATGCTTTAGAACACGCTACTGTTTGGGTGTTAAGCGAAGTCAAAAATACTCATTCTCCGACTGGAAGACCAAGCAAAATTCAAATTGATGATGAGTTATTGGGTGGGCTATCTACAGACCAAGGGTTTTATCTCTATGGCGAGGTGAATATCAGTGATTTGCGTCGCGCAGTAACTCTGGCTCTTCACCGCCTGACTCACGGCGAATGGGATTTGGCTGTACATCCCCGTTGTGGGACAAATTTGTCGGTAGCGATGTTATTAACTGCTAGCCTGGCGGTGGGTGTGAATTTGATGTTACCATTCCGACCGATAGAGCAATTGATTGGGTTAGGCTTGGCAGCAACTACAGCCTCAGAGCTGGCTCCTGATTTGGGTGCGATCGCTCAAAAATATCTTACCACTGCGATTCCCTTTAACTTAGCTGTAGAAAATATTACAATCTCCCGTGATGTGTGGGGTCGTCAAGGTCATTTTGTCAAAGTAAACTGGCGAGAGTAAGAAGAAGGTAAAAGGTAAAAGAGAAAAGGTAACAGAAGATTGAATTAGTGTAATGCGAAAACTTTACTTTTTAGTTCCTGGAACTGGGGGCAAATTTGCTTGTGGTGGGTTGTGGGCAGAGTTGAAAGCGTTTAAACTGGCTCAACAAGTCTGTATTGCTGAAGTGGTGACTTATCGCCAACGAGAACCAGATAAACCCTTTTTAGATGACTTGCTGCAAGAGCCAAATTTAGATAACGCCATTTTTGTGATTAGCTGGGGATTTGATATCGCTCAATTAGCAAAAAAACTCCAGCAACACAATGTTGTTTATCATGCCCATAGTGCAGGTTATAAATTTAGTTTACCTGCTAGCATCCCGATTATTACTGTCAGCCGGAATACCCTGGGATATTGGGGACAAAAAGCACCTAATTCTCTAATTTATTACTTGCCGAATGAAATTAGTTATGAATTTAAAAACTTGCACTTAGAACGAGATATTGATGTTTTAGTACAAGCTAGAAAATCTTCAGAATATTTACTCAAACAACTGATTCCGGCTTTACAACAAAAATGTCAAGTCCAGGTAGTTGATTCCTATGTAGAAGATTTACCAGGACTATTTAATCGAGCCAAAGTTTATCTTTACGACTCGGCGGAATATTGGGCGCAACAGAATGTTAGTGAAGGTTTTGGGTTGCAACCAATGGAAGCAATGGCTTGTGGTTGTCAGGTTTTTTCTAGTATCAATGGTGGACTTTCAGATTATTTAGACCCTGGATTTAATTGCTATAAAATAGCTGGATATTCTCAAGAATATGATGTAGATAGAATTTTCAAGGTGATAAATGCGGCTATATCACCTAATTTATCTGAAGAATTTTTCGCCGAGTACCGACCAGAAAATATTATTAAGCGTTGGCAAGTAATTATTGAGGAATTAAACGCATTTTTCAACCACAAAAAAAATTATCCTGGTAATATTACCAGTTTAACTAGAGGGCGTTTATTGAATCTATCTATCCAGAGAATTAAAAATAAATTTCGCAAAAAATATTTTCAGGGTTTATAAATATCACCATAACGAATACTGGCTTGAATACTGGTTGCTTGGGGATGTTGATTCATTTATCAGTCGATGTTTAGTTTGAGAAACTAAACATCGACTTTAAGTATAACGACTTGAAAAAACTAAACTATATAAATAATGTAAAAATACTAGTATTTAGTTCGTAGTAAGGACTTTAGTCCTTTTTTGTTCGTGGAGCATCTGTCTACGACACGCTACGCGAACGGAGAGAGAACTAAAGTTCTCACTACAAACCTTTAATCATTTACCCTGTTCTACTTATTCATGGTTTAGGAATGCGATCGCACTGTGTTTAAATCGATATATCGTAGTAGCTTTGCTTTTTCGATTTCACCGTGAAGCAGTAACATGGAATAAATTTATATATCAATCCATTATCAGTCACTTCAATTTTATTTAAATATTTAATAAAAAAATAATTAACTGTCTTAACTGTCTTAACTGCCTTAACTGTTCTTGCACCCATATTAAATTATTGATATACACTAAATCACTGAAAGTTTTCTCAAAATCGTTTTTGTAAAAATATTAGCCTAAATTTTATTAGCTAATATTTTTCTAGCGTTTTGTAAAGTAGTATTTCATAAATTTAGCAAGGAAATAATCAATGTCATATAAAGTTACAGGCAAAGTTTATGAGGCGGAAACTGGTTTAGGAATACCTCATCTAATTATTCAAGCTTTCGATAAGGACTTACTGAAGAATGATAGTTTAGGGGAAACAATAACAGATAGCCAAGGCAAATTTGAAATCAATTATACCGAAAAAGACTTCAAAGAATTATTTGAAGGTGAACCAGATGTATATCTTGTGATCAAGACAGGCGATCGCATCAATACTTTATATAACGGAGAAAAGAATATTCGTCATGGAGCCAAGCGACATGAATACTTTGAAGTAGGGATTCCTAAATCAGCTTTGGTTAACCAAAGCAAAGATGATCAACAACTGTTAAAAGTTCTTTTTGGTGTTGCTTGGTTAGATGGAGTTCTCGAACCAGGAGAAAAACTATATCTACAGCAAGTAGCACATCAAAAAAGACTGGCAGATGATCCAGAAATCCAAACTTTATTAGCTGGAAAACCAGTCGAGCCTCAAGAAGCTTACACCTATTTACAAGCATATTTAGGGACTAATCCTAGTGATGAAGATTATGATGAACTCTGTCAATCACTAGAAACACTAGTCGCTCTTGATTCTATAGTCGAAGGTATTGAAACAGAATTTTTAGCAAGCATACCCAAAAAAGCAGCTCGTCAAGTCGCTCTCAAGCAACGCCTAGCAGGTGCTTTTCTCGACTCTCAATTTATGGCGAAGGTGGCTAAACCACAACTTAAAACTAGCCAATCAATACAGAAAAAAGGCTTTTTAGCAGAAATACCTTTCAACGTCATCAATAAGTTAGTTGACACAATTGAACCTCCAGAAATGAGAGGATTACAAACTACTTTATCTAGGTCATTTTTACAAGATAACTTTGCTCCAGTCCACGAGGAAATTACCGCCGATAATTTACCAGTAATTGGTCAAATTCCCCAAGAATTATCAGGTCTATTTTTACGTATTTCGCCTAATCCTCAATTTTTCCCCGTGGGGCTGTATCACTGGTTTGATGGCGATGGGATGTTACATGGGGTAAATATCAAAAATGGTCAAGCTAGTTATCGTAATCGCTATGTTCAGACTGAGACGCTGAAAATTGAAAAAAAAGAAGGGAAAGCAATCTGGCCAGGTTTACTGAATATCCCCAGGTTTGACTCTCCCTATGGAATTATGATGAAAAATTCTGCCAATACATCTGTAATTTGGCACGCTGGGAAACTATTAACCTTGTTTGAAGCAGGATTACCCCATCAGATTCGAGTTCCAGATTTAGAAACCGTTGGTACTTACACTTTCAAAGATAAACTCACCTGTTCTTTTACAGCGCATCCTAAAGTAGATCCCGTCACGGGAGAAATGATATTTTTCGGCTGTTCTTACATAACTCCGCCTTACCTCTACTACGGTGTAGTCACAGCAGAAGGTGAAATTAATCGCATTGAGGCGATAGATTTACCAAATCCCATCATGATGCACGACTTTGCCATCACTGAAAATTACTCAGTATTCCTAGATTTACCCTTCCTCTTCCAAATCGGAAAAGTGATGAAAGGCGAAATTCCTCTACATTTTGATAGGAACAAAAAAAGTCGTATCGGTATTATTCCACGTCATGGTAACAACAAATCTATACGCTGGTTTGAGATCCCAACTTGTATGGTTTATCATACCGCAAATGCTTACGAAGAAGGGGACGATATAGTTCTGTTAGGTCTGCGGATGCCTTCCACTAATCTGTTAATCCCTAGTGATTCTACAGAAATGGGACAGAGTTCTGATTGTGAGATAGCAAAAATGTGTCGTTGGCGGATTAACCTCACAACAGGAGCTGTCACCGAAAAATTACTTGATGATCAAATTACGGAATTTCCCCGCATCAATGATAATTTCATAGGGCGCAAAATGCGTTATATTTATGCCGGACAAGCTGCAATTTATGCTGGTAGACCCCTGTTTGATTGTGTGAGAAAATATGATTTAGAAAAAGAGACAGCTGAAAGCTATTTCTTTGGCAGAGGGCGTTTTGGCGGTGAGTGTGTATTTGCGCCTCGTCCTGGAGCGACTGTTGAAGATGATGGTTGGGTGATTACCTATATTCACGATACGATTACCAACAAGTCAGAATTGCTAATTCTCAATGCACAAAATATCACCTCCGAGCCTGTAGCACGGGTTATGCTCCCTCAGCGTGTACCCTATGGTTTCCACTGTGGCTGGGTTTCTGAGGAACAAATGGCAAGTCAGAAAATTTGATGTAACTTAGAGGATGTTCCATCTCATCACCTGCTTTCTACACCTGTAAAAGAGGGAGAAAGCAGGTGAATTCGATAAACAGATTTTATTTACTAAATTGCTATGAGTCTCCCATTGTTTTCTGTACTCAGTATTAGACCTGAATCTTGACATTAAGTTTAATAGAATATCTCCACTAACAAGAATGACAAACTTTGATATAAATAGCAGAATAACAAATACTAGTAACGGAATTTTTATTGCTTGCCTTATTTTAGGATTGTGGTCAACAAGCCTAATTATATTATTGTCTTTAGATATTGCTAAAACTCAAATTATATTCATCGCTTTAGCCGTAGTTTGGCAGACATTTTTATATACAGGATTATTTATTACTGCCCATGATGCCATGCACGGTGTAGTTTTTCCTCAAAATCCCAAAGTCAACAATTGGATAGGTAGAATATGCGTGCTATTTTACGCTCTATTTTCTTATCAAGAGCTATTAAGAAAACATGGCTTACATCACCGCTATTCTAGCACCGAAGATGATCCTGATTTTTATGAAAATCAATATCAAAACTTTTTTGCTTGGTATTTTAACTTTGTAAAATCTTACTGGAGTTGGCAACAACATCTGGGATTGATATGTGCATATATTGTTCCTAGATATGTTTTTCATATATCTGATGCTAATTTAATTGTATTTTGGGTAATACCATCTATTTTTAGTTCAATACAATTATTTTATTTCGGCACATTTCTACCCCACAGAAGGCTTGAGGAAGGATATACCAGTGTACATCAGACAAGAAGTATCCCATTACCTACTTTTTGGTCATTTATAGCTTGTTACCATTTTGGCTATCACAAAGAACATCATGAACATCCGAATGTTCCTTGGTGGAGATTACCGGATGTTTACAAAGGGAACTAGATAAAGTTAGGACTTACGCAAAAAGATGATTTATTGAGAATGGGTGTAATTTTGTAGGGTTATAAGGGTTTTGAACATCCATAAGCGTAAGTCAACTATAAAGACTACCAGTTAACGACAGCTTGCGCGATCGCATCTTTAGCTGCTATCAAGGATTGTTGACGTGCATCATCCCCCATGCTCAAATTCTCAGCGTGGATAAAAGTCACATCTGTTAAACCGATGAAACCTAAAATGGCGCGGAGATAGGGTTCTTGATAATCATAGGGTGCAAAGGGTGTTCCTGGGGAAAATGCACCACCACGAGAGGTAATAACTAAGACCTTTTTGCTACTAGGAATTAAACCTTGATAACCATTTTCGTCTACGGCAAAAGTACGACCAACGCGGACGATTTGATCAATGTAGGCTTTGAGAGTAGAGGGAATATTTAAGTTATACATCGGTACGCCAAAAACACAGCGATCGGCCGTGAGAATTTCATCAATGAGGCTATCAGATAGCTGGATAGCTTGATTTAACTCTGGAGTACGTGCATCTTGGGGTGTAAAAGCAGCCGCAATCCAAGATTCATCAACATGGGGGACAGGATTACGCCCTAAATCTCGGTAGGTGATGGTATCACCAGGATGAGCATTTTTCCAAGCGGCAACAAATTCATGGGATAGTGTGCGTGAAATAGAACGTTCGCCACGGGGACTAGTATCAATGTGGAGGATATTCGCCATAACAAATTACTCTAAATTTAGGAATTAGATGTGGTTTTTCGCACATTAGCTTCGCAATACCACCAATTGGTCTTGCTGGTTATTCAGGATAACAGTTTACAAGTTAATGTCGCAATATTAACGGGGACTGGGGAAGGCCAAATCAACGCTATGCTGTTAATTTTTTCATCGTGTTAGGGACATTAGCGCGTTGTGAATTGCTAGGGTTTGCGGTTTTCAACTAGACGGAAAAAATTACTTTATGAAATTTTTATACTAACTTCGTAATTTCCCTGTTTACGCAAAGATTTCATCAAAATTTGGAGCTCCATCTCCGAAAAATTACGAATTCACTTTATTAGTTGGGTATATAGCTATAGACCTTAGAAGCTACCCAACGCCATGAAGCGATCGCATCTTGTTAAATTGACGATGATAGTTTTCTTTTCTCTCGGCAGTGTCGGTGTTGTCGGTGGTAGTTTCTTTCTCAGAAGGGCGTTTAGTAGCAGTAGCCAAAGTCAAGTCATCACTGACGTATCGCGTTATCAAGAAATTCGCCAGCAACTTTGGCAAAATCAAGACGCAATTAAGCATTTCCCCGCAGAAATACCGAAAGACACCAAGAATTTACGTATTGCCTATTCTCCTGGTGTGTCTCAAGCTAGTATCTTCTTTCAAGCTAGACTCAAACAATCACCAGCAGAAATTCAAAAATTACAGCAACATTACAGAAAACTAGCTAAACATCAATATCGCGGTGGTAACAGTAACGACCATACAATCTTTCCCAATGGTGTACCCACAACTTTTTTCTACACCAGTGACTCTGGCGGTGATTCATTTCCCTCCACCTATGAAATACTAGTCTTAAATGCCCAAGATAAAGGTACACCGGGATTTAAGTGGAATCACGGTAATAGTTACGGTGTAGCTATTGACAACACATCTTCAGAAATTATTTATTGGTCAGAAGAGTGGTAGTCAATCAAGAGGACAAGGGGCAGGGGGTAGAGGGATACAATTGTACAGGCGATCGCACTCCACATTCCCAAAGGCGATCGCTGATTCTATGATGACACGGTTAGCGATCGCCTGGTTTTCTAGATGAGCGATTGTAACGTAAAAATTTCTAGAGCGATCGCCTGTAGAAAAATATGAACATGATTTATAGGACTAGGATTTGATTTCTGAAAAAACTCCGTACATCTGAAGGGACATAAAATCAAACATAGTATTTCGGAGAAACCACTCAAACATCCACTTTAAATGGCGAAATGTTGGAATTAAAGCACAAAAGCGTCGAATCCAGGTTTTCGCTTGTAACCAAATATCCTCTATAGGATTTTGCGATGGACAATTAGGAGCAAAACGAATGCAATGAATTTTCCATTTTTCTGGCGGTAAACCTTGATTTATCTCGCCTAAAAAGTCTTGAACTAAATGTGAACGATGATAAGAAGCACCATCCCAAATAAGAAGCAATCTTTGGTCGGGAGACTGGTCTAATAAATAACGTAAATAATCAATCGTATTCTTTGAATTACCAGCATTATATGCTTTCAAGAGTAGCTTTCCGTCGAGATAATCAACTGCACCATAATATGTCTGCTTATCTCGTTCATTAACGACTTCAATTGCTATCTCTTGGTCAGTTCTTCCCCAAACATAACCAGTTACGTCTCCCCATAATAAATGACACTCATCTATTAGTAATACTCTCAGCTTTCGTGCTTCTATCTCCTCTCTGTTGCTTGCCAGCAATGTTTCAATTTGTTTTTTTTTGCCGCCACCACCTCTTGATCAGCCTTTGGATTCAAGCCTGTAGTCTTTTTCCAACTAATTCCTGCTGCTTCAAATAAATCATAGTAACTTCGTTTCGATTCGTAGATGACATCATATTCAAATGCTAATTTATATTCCAGTTCACCCAGCTCCCAAATTTCTTTAGTTTGCAACCAACTTAATACTTGGAGGAACTGTTCATCACTCAAATAACTTTTTCTGCCTTTATAGTTTAAGCGCAAACCCAAAATTCCATTTTCCTGGTAAGCTTGCTTCCAGCTTGTTATTGAACCAACTGACACATCTAAAATTGTTTGAATTTCTTCATACTTGTAACCTTGATAAACTAGTTTTACTGCCAAAGCTTTTCTTACTTCACGAGCATCTGGATGACTATCTATAAATTCTTGTAGTTCTGCGATCACTACGTCCGCCGCAGGTATCGCCATTTCTAGATGCTGGTTTATCATTGTTCTTTATTAGACAGGTCTCTCTGACCGTATTATCTCGCAGTTTTTTTCAGAAATCAAATATGATTCCTATAGAAGCTAGCCAAAACAACTTCTGTGGTCTTGGTACAACTGGGGGTGGAGTCAAAGGAGCTTCTTTCCCTGACGCAAGAACAGGAGTCAAAGCTCACATTCAACACCTCAAAGCATACGCTAGTGAAGATCCTGTTTTATCACCTATTGTTGATCCTCGTTTCAATCTGGTTAAAAGGGGTATTGCTGTTTTAGTTACTGATTTAAGCGGACTTTGGGCAGTAGACAAAAATTATGGCGATAAAATCTTAGCAGTCAGAAGACGACTTTTTGAAATTTTTTAATATATCATCAGCCTATAAACCTGTATTAGTGCAGACAGGCAAGAGGAGGTATCTTGCTGATCGAAAATTGGGCAGACGTTAGGTTTGCCCAATTTAAATGCTGAACAGCTTATACCCTCAATCCAGTCTTCAACTTCTTGGTACAACTCGTGGAGGCGGTCTAAATTCTCCTCGCTAGTTTCCCAATAACCCTGACCATTCACTTCCAACAATGTGGAAACTATCTTGCGGAAAGAATGGGGGTTAATGTTCATCAAGCATTTCTGTATTTCTGCATTTTCTTCTAAACCAGAGCTATAACTTGCTCATATTCTTCTTTATGGCTTTGCAAAGCATCCCAAATATCAACCTTTTGCTGAAGATTGAGCCAAAGTCTTGGCCCGTTTCCTAAAGCTTTACCAAGACGGATTGCTATATCTACCGTAATTGCTCTTTGACCATTAATAATTTCATTAACTATTTGATTAGATACTCCTAAAATTTCTGCAAATTTTGTAGTATTAATATCTAAATCATCTAAAATATCTGCAATTACTTCACCAGGATGTATTGGTCTTACTAATCTATCTTGAGTAATATCTTGCCAGTTATTCATAATCAATGTCCGACTATTTAATATCTTACTAACATTCTAGATTAGTGATAATCTTCAAGATTTACATCATAAGCATCACCATCTTCAAAGCTAAAAGTTATACGCCAGTTTCCCGATACCTTAACTGCCCAAGTGCCTTTCCTATCTCCTTTTAATTCGTGCAAGTCATAACCTGGTAATCTAATATCTTCCACGATTAAGGCTGCATCTATAACTTCCAGTCTAATTCTAATTTTCTTTTCTAAGTTCGCTGGAACTCCTTTATTAGAATTTTCTCTGAATAGATTTTCTAAAGCTTTACTTTTAAACGTTTGAATCATCGATTTGCTGATTTTATCTTAGCAATTTAAATCATTCATAGCGATGTCTTAGATTTAAAAATAATGGCAGGCAATACGCCTGCCATTGAATGCTATTCTATACCCTCAATGCGGTCTTCAACTTCTTGGTACAACTCGCGGAGGCGGTCTAAATTCTCCTCGCTAGTTTCCCAATAACCGCGACCATTCACTTCCAACAATGTGGATACCATCTTGCGGAAAGAATGGGGGTTGAGGTTCATCAAACGTTTTTGCATTTCTTCATCTTTGATGAAGGTTTCGTTCGCATCCTCATAAATCCAGTTGTCAACTGCGCCAGCTGTTGCACTCCAACCCATTGTGTTTACCAACCGCTTGGAGAGTTCGCGTACGCCTTCGTAACCGTGAGACAGCATACCTTCATACCACTTGGGATTTAATAGTTTGGTACGGGCATCTAAGCGCACGGTTTCGGATAATGTGCGGACTTGGGCGTTGGCTGTGGTGGTGTCTGCAATGTAAGATGCTGGTGTTTTGCCATCACCACGCAGACTTGACACAACCTTGGTGGGGTCTGAGTCGAAGTAGTGGGAAACGTCCGTTAAACTAATCTCGGAAGAATCCAGGTTTTGGAATGTCACCTCAGCAGTTTTTAAGGTGCTTTCAAAAATCTGGCGAGATTGTTCCATCATCCCAGGGTTGTCTGCACTGAAGGCGAAGGATTTACGGGTGAGGTACATTTCTTGTAACTCGGCTTCGCTTTCCCAAGTGCTGTTTTCTACTGCTAAGTTGATATTTGACGAGTAAGAACCGGACGCGTTAGAGAATACGCGGGTGGCTGCTTGTCTGAGGTTAATTCCTAAATCTTCAGCTTGTTGTAGGGCGTGTTTGCGGACAAAGTTCATTTCTGTAGGTTCATCCGCTTCCGCCGCCATTTTCACGGCTTGGTCTAGTAGGTTCATCTGGTTGATGAACAAGTCGCGGAATACACCAGAACAGTTAATTACAACGTCAATTCTGGGTCTTCCCAATTCTTCTAAGGGAATTAATTCCAACTTGTTCACCCGTCCCAAAGCATCGGGAACCGGACGTACACCAACCATCCACATGATTTGGGCTAAAGATTCGCCGTAGGTTTTGATGTTATCTGTTCCCCAGAGAACACAGGCGATGGTTTCTGGCCAATTACCGTTGTTTTCGGCTTTATTTCTTGCCAAAAGTCTATCTACGACAATCTTAGCTGATTGGACAGCCGCAGCCGTGGGGATAGATTGGGGATCGAGGGCGTGGATATTCTTACCTGTGGGTAATACATCGGGGTTGCGGATGGGGTCGCCACCGGGGCCGGGAAGAATGTATTCGCCTTCTAAGCCTTTGAGTAATGCGCCGAGTTCGTTGTCTGCACAAACTTGTTGCAAGCAGAACTCTAAATACTCGAACAGGGGTTTCAATGCGGAAGCATCAACTTTGGGATAACCTGCTTTGTGCAGTGCTTCTACCCAAGGTTCTTTTTTACCCATGTTGAAGAAATTCAACTTGGAAACTAAAGAAACCCGTCCTTCTGCGTCGGTTTGTTCTTGTACCAAGGCGCGAACGGCGGCGCGAGTTGCTAGGATGATGTCTTGCAACAGTTGGACATCTTCTAATACGCCTTTGTCGCTGTTTTGGTAAATCTCGTCAATGTTGCGTCCCACGCTGTTGGCGATGATGCGGGGTAAGCTTTGAATTTCTTCTTCTTGACGGTCTAAGCTGGCGATATTAACTAGAGTGGCAATTGCTTCCTCTGCACTTGGCGGTTTACCAATGACGTGCAAACCACAAGGTAATAACCGCGATTCAATTTCCATTAACTTGCGGTAGACGCTGCCGACAATATTATCCCTTTCTTCTGGGGTCATGTCTTTGGCATCAATTTCGGGCAAGTCGATGTCTTTATCTAGGTTCACCATCCGGCATTTATCCATGATGGTGTTAACGATGGGGATACCGCGACCGCTATCCTTTAAGGTTTGGTAAGAACCAATTAATTCGCTGAGTTCTTTCAAACCTTTATACAAACCTGCATTTTCTGCCGGTGGTGTGAGGTAAGAAATTGTCTCGGCGTAACTGCGGCGTTTAGCAATTGTCGCTTCGCTGGGGTTGTTAGCTGCGTAGTAGTACAGGTTGGGAATTGTGCCGATTAAGTTATCAGGGTAGCATTCGCCAGACATACCCATTTGCTTACCGGGCATGAATTCCAATGAACCGTGAGTACCAAAGTGCAGTACAGCATCAGCACCCCAAATTCTTTCTAGGTAAGTGTAGTAAGCTGCAAAACCGTGGTGAGGGCTGGCGGAACGGGAGAACAACAACCGCATGGGGTCGCCTTCATAACCGAATGTTGGCTGTACACCAATGAAGACGTTACCGAATTGCTTACCGTAAATTAATAAGTTTTGTCCGTCGCTGTTGAGGTGTCCTGGTGGTGGCCCCCAGTTTTCTTCTAAGCGTTGGGAATATGGTGTCAGTTCTTCGTATTCGGGGACTGACATTTTGTAAGCAATGTTGAGTTCGGGGCTGGCGTACTGTGCTTGTGCGTCGTGGATGACTTGTTCCATCAACTCTTTCGCGTTTTCTGGTAAGTCCTGTACGTCGTAGCCGTTGTTTCTCAACGCCTGCATGACTTCGTAGATAGAACCGAATACATCGAGGTAGGCGGCTGTACCGACGTTACCTTTATCGGGGGGGAAGCTGAAAACGGTGATGGCGACTTTTTTGTTGAGTTTGGGCTTGCGGCGGAGGTTAGCCCATTTTAAAGCGCGTTGGGCTACGGCTTCGATGCGGTCTTGGAGTGCGATCGCCTTCCCGGTTGCCCCATCTCTACCCGATAATATAATCGGTTCAATTGCCCCATCCAGTTCAGGAATCGCAATTTGCAATGCTACCTGAATCGGATGTAAGCCTAAATCGCTATCTAGCCACTCTTCAGTAGTTTGGAATACTAAAGGCAATGCCACCATGTAGGGACGATTCAGGCGTTTAAGTGATTCAATTGCCTTGGGATGGTCTTGTCTAGCTGGCCCACCTACCAACGCAAAACCTGTTAAAGATATTACCGCATCTACTAACGGGGTTTTGGTTGTGGGTTCGTAGAAGTAAGCATCTACAGGCTTGGAGAAATCCAAACCACCAGCAAATACTGGTAATACTTTTGCACCCAGTGATTCTAATTCCTGCACCATTGCTACATAGTGAGCATCATCCCCAGTAACTAGGTGTGTGCGTTGTAATACTAACCCAACACAGGGAGCTAAAGGATCTTTTAAATCACTGGATATGTCCTTACGGACTGTGTACCAGTTGAGGTACTCTCTGACATCCTCAAACATTGTGGGTGCTAAGGGATGCCAAATACCCATGTCTGGGTAAACTACTGGTGGTTGATATGCCAGAGATGCCGAATTTTGTTTATCTACAGATTTAAATACATATTTATCGGCTAGCATCAGCAAGAAGTTTTCCAGGTTGTCTGGTGAACCTCCCAGCCAATACTGAAAGCTCAACATAAAATTGCGAGCATCTTGGGCTTTGTCCATTGGTAAATACTTCAGCACTTGCGGCAGGGTTCGCAATAGCTTTAGCATCCCATCTTGGAATCCAGCACCGGATTTTTCCTTGCGTTTCTTCATGAATTGTGCGATCGCACTCTTCGATTGACCCAACTGTGCCAAGGAGAAACTGCCCATTTTATTCAGGCGCATGACCTCTGGCATAGAGGGAAACACAACAGCTACATCCAAGCGATCGCGGTGTGGTTCTACTGCTGTAACAACTTTCTGTGCTAAGTCTTCGATGAAAATCAATGAGGCAATAAAAATATTGGCACTCTCAATATCCCGCTTGAACTCTTCGTAGTTCTCAGGATCTCTGAGTTCCTCAATCAAATAACCACTGATTTCAATCGCCAGGTTGGGATTGTTTGAGTTAATCGTGCGAACCGCTTGCGACAGTGCGCTCTGGTACTGGGACTCAAGCACGACATAGACCACCTTAATGAAGTTACGTCCGCCCAGGTTATCAGGCGCAATGTGTCTAATGGTGGACTTGACGTGGGTGAACATGCTTCCTCGGCTCCTTTGATGCGTGTTCTCTACAGGAATTTCTTTGCGGCTAAGTTGCCTACAAAGTTTAACGATTTTGTTCGGCAATAAGAGTTTTTTATCAGAAAAACCTTACCAAATGCGGATTTTGTCGCTTAACTGACATAAATCGATATAAAAATCGCAAACTTTGTTAACAAACATTAATAGATAATAAAAGCAATTGCTCACTTAATGTAACAAAAACTTAATAATTTTCGATATATTCTGGCAAATTTGTACTTTTGAGGCGTGATATATCCAAATATATAAATAGTGATTTTTGTCAAGTATTATCTGGGAAATTCAGGCAATGAGAATGAAGAGGTCAGGATTCGCGTAGTGTTTCCCCATATTTTTATAGTAGTGCGAAATCAAGAGCGATCGCCTGACTAAACCAGTAACATAAAATCAGATGTACCCAAGGGAGAAGGTGAGATGACTGCTCAAGTTGTAGATACCACCTCAGCATTAATTGCCAAGGTGCAAACTCTAGCACCAGAACAGCAACAGCAGGTCTTAGATTTTGTGGAATTTTTAATGCAAAAATATACTCAACCTGAAAAAACCCAAGAAACTCCTCAGCAAAGGGTACTGGGATTGCATGAAGGTCAAATTTGGATGAGTGATGATTTTAATGATCCTTTACCTGATGAATTTTGGATGGGTGAAGGTGCAGTATGAAATTATTGTTAGACACTCACGTACTTATTTGGTCAGTAGGAGAGCCAAAAAAACTATCTGACAATGTTAGAAACCTATTAATGGATACTAACAACTCTTGGTTAGTTAGTATAGCTAGTATTTGGGAATTACAAATTAAATATCAGCTTGGCAAACTCAATTTACAATTATCCTTACCTAATTTAATTGAAACTCAAAAGCAAGTAAACAATCTCAACATATTACCAATAGAGTTGGAACATAATCTATGCTCTTGATGGGCTACCAAATCATCATCGTGACCCTTTCGACAGAATTTTGATAGCTCAGTCAATATTTGAGAAAATACCTTTGTTAAGTGTAGATACAGTATTTGATTTATACCCAATCCAAAGGATTTGGTAGGATAACTGGCTTATTCAAAGGAATTGTAAAAGCCAGCTATCAACAAAAGTTAGCGGGGAAGTTTAACTTAGATAAGGTAAAATTCTGAATGTATTAGACTTTCCTTCCATAGCTAAGACTACAAAGTTATTGTTAATCATCACCTTTAGAAAATTGATATACTGTTATTGCAGCTGCTAAACCTAAAACAGCAGGTGCAGCAACCGCCGCACCAACAGCAGCAGTTCCACCTATTGCAACAGCAGCAAACGTTCCAGCAATTCCGCCGATAGTTGATGCAACTTTTCCAGCTTGTCTAGCGTTTTTTCTAGCTTCACGCTCTTTATGTGGTAAGTGTTCGTCATCTTCCATCATTTTGTTAACAACTATATCGGTTGCAATTCCACTCACTAAACCACCAGCACCAGAAATACTACCTGCAACACGACCTGCTACACTTGGTGCTTGCTTTATTCCTATATTTACCAAAGCTTTCGATATCGGATTTAATGATTGTTTAGCAACTTCAGTCGCGGCTTTAGTTACTAATTTAGTTCCGGCACTAATAGCAACTACCCCAAAAAGTCCTTCTGTACGTGCGACAGCTTGATTTACTTGTTCACTTCTATAATTACCTGTCTTACAGTAGTAAGCAAAATGTTCGCAGTTATTCCAAACAACATCGTATTTATGTTCACCTAACTTACTGATTGCTCTTTGCACTACAACTTCCGAAGTATAGGAATCCGCTTTGATTCCTGAAATTATTTGCGTAGGGAGGGAACAGGGAACAGGGAACAGGGAACAGGTAAGAAGGAACAAAAGTGTACGGAGTTTTTTTCAGAAATCAAATATGAGTCCTATATCACATTTTTCGTACTGAAAAACCTGAATTTTTTCGCCTTTAGCAAACTTCTTTTTACTGACACGGCAGATAATTTTACCGTCATAATGAATAACTGCACCGTCCCCATAATCTATTCCATGATGATACGTCATACCTCCAGTCATCATCATCTTGCAGTAGATGTGATCTCCCTTTGCCATAAGT
Source organism: Nostoc sp. CMAA1605 (assembly GCF_021596505.1). Classification (GTDB taxonomy): domain Bacteria; phylum Cyanobacteriota; class Cyanobacteriia; order Cyanobacteriales; family Nostocaceae; genus Trichormus. Next base: position 73,017 of record NZ_PJIZ01000001.1, read on the forward strand.
GACCCCACTATATTCAGCTACAAAGAATGTATTACTTTGTACTCAGAATATTTGAGTTTGAAGCATCACGTCAGTCGTAAAAACACGAAAAATTTTAGATGAAGCAGTGACAGTAAAGCTAAAGATAACGTGAACCTGCCTGTTTATTATGTCTGTCGACATAGTGAATGCCGTTTGTTAGGAAGTTCACGTTAGGTTAGATAAAATTGGTATATTTACAGCAATTTTGCAGTAAGCGAGGTACACCATTATCAAGGTAATTAGTATTTAGATTTTGACTAAACCTCTTGCACCATCCAAACCAACATTCCTAATAGCATTTCGATTGGCAGATAGAAGTCAATATAAAACATGATCAATTAAATATTTAATATGACTGAATTTCAGTATTTCCTATTTGAACTTGAAGTTTTTGAACTTGTTCGATAGTTAAATCAGTAACTTCAACAATTAATGCGATCGCAAAACCTTTCATTAACATATTTCTGGCAATTTCCTGGGCTTTTTGTTCTAAACCTTGTTTAAAACCTTCTTGAAACCATTCTTGCCAAATATCTTGAACAATAACCGATTCAAGCATAAAGTTACTGGGGTTGATTGCCTTCTGTTTGAGCCTGTAATTTTTGCAACTGTTCAATAGTTAAACCTGTGGCATCGACAATTATTTCCAGACTAATACCTTGATTAATCAGTTTGATGGCAACATCTTGAGCTTTTTGTTCAATACCTTGTTCAATCCCCTGTTCAATACCTTGTTCAATACCTTGTTCAACCCCTTTTTCAAAGCCCTCTTTAATACCTTCTTGTAAAATATCTTGATAAATTACAGATTCGCGCATAATATCACTCCGCAAAATTCTTTTAATCACGTCCTTATTTAATACTAGCCCAGATAACACGGCTGTTGATGCAGCAAGATTACTGCGGATGAGGGTATCCTCAATTGCTTCAATAACTTGAGCCACTTCTTCTAAGGTTCGCGTTTGATTATCGGTTTGGCTTAAAGTTGCAAACGGTAGCAAACCTGGGTAATTGAAAAATATTTCTGTTGGCTGTTCCCACAGTCGAATTACGTCAAATCTGTGCCAGCTATTTTCTAAAATAAATTCTGTTTGATAAACTAGCTCAGAATCGCTTGGTTGTAAATAAATTACCACCTGACGCATTTTTTTCTGGGGAAATTTGCGATACCCGCGTAAGCGATAATCACTCATACGAAAGGGAATATCGACTTTTGGTCTGGTTTGAAATTCAAGATGGAGAACGATTTCATCGGACTGTAACAAAATTAGTGCGTCTGCCCGTATGGGTTCGAGGGATAATTCCGATGGGCTTAGTTGAGTTAGTGCAATTGGCTCATTCAGTAGCCAAGTTGCAAAGTCACTAGAAAATGATTCAGCAAGGAACTTACAAACGTTATCATACATAGGTTGTAATTTTATCAGTACGCTCTTACGTCCGTAATTTTTTATATAAATGTTTACTGTTAACTTATGAATTTACTAGATATTCTTATTCTCTCCAATGGCCCAGGGGAAGTAACGACTTGGGTACGTCCAGTAGTGAAAGCTTTGCGAGACAAGTTAGGAAATAACCGTGATGAGGTGAGGATTTCTGTAGTTTTATCACCTTGTCCCAATGCTAGCGGTAAAGAAGCAGCGATCGCCCTTTCTTATCCTGAAGTAGACCGAGTACAATCAGCAGAGCATTTTTGGCAATTTTTACTCTGGGGTAAAACTGTAGAAAATTGGGATTGGAGCGATCGCGGTATCATTATATTTTTAGGTGGCGATCAAATTTTCCCTGTCATCATCGGTAAAAAACTGGGATATCGTACAGTAGTTTACGCCGAATGGGAAGCCAGATGGCATAACTTCATTGACCGTTTTGCAGTCATGAACCCACAAGTTTCCGCCAAAGCCTCCCCCAAATACGCCGATAAATTTACAGTCGTCGGCGACATAATGCTAGAAGCCCAAAAACAACTCAATACTACCCATTCCCCATTACCCATTCCCCATTACCCAATCATAGGTCTGTTACCTGGGTCAAAAGCCGCAAAATTAACCCAAGGCGTACCCCTAATGCTCAAAATTGCTGAATATATCCACAGCAAAAGACCTGAGATGAAATTTGTCATTCCCGTTGCGCCAACCTTAGATTTACAAACTCTAGCCAGCTTTGCAGATCCCCAAAAAAACCCTTTTGCCGAAACTTTTCGATTTTCTGGTGCTTCCTTAGTTGTCTCAGAACCAAGTGGTAACTACCCTGTGTTGCAAACCAGTCAAGGAGTCAATGTAGAGTTACACCAAGAAAATCCTGCCTATGATTTACTATCCCGTTGTTGTATTTGTTTAACCACAGTCGGAGCAAACACCGCCGAATTAGGGGCTTTGGGTGTACCCATGCTAGTGTTATTACCCACACAACAACTTGATGCTATGCGTTCTTGGGATGGTTTACCAGGGTTGCTGGCAAATTTACCAGGTTTCGGTTCTACTTTTGCCAAAATCATCAACTGGCTATTTCTCAGACGCAAAGGTTTATTGGCATGGCCAAACATCTGGGCAAAAGCCGAAATAGTACCCGAAATCGTTGGAAAACTCCAAGCCAATGATATCGGGGAAATGGTTCTAAACTTGATAGATCATCCAGAAAAATTAGAAGCAATGAGAATCAAGCTACGCCAAGCCAGAGGTGAAAGCGGTGCAGCCCAAAAAATAGCCCATATTGTTAGTGAGGAAATTGGGCATTGGGAATAGGGCATTGGGCATTGGGCATTGGGTATGGAAGTAACATACTAATGACTAATGACTAATGACTAATGACTATTGACTAATCAGATTGTCCATCTCTGCGCCCTAGTTCGTAAATTCCAGAACCCATGCAGGCGAGGATGCCCATACTAATTGCCCAACTGCGTCCTAAACTAATTTCTACACCCCAGTTACATAAAGCCCCAATGACCAAAAACGGCACAATGCTAAACAGTGAGGCGTAGAAGGCGTTTTGTGATTCTCTGGCTTTGCGGGTTTTTTCAAATTCTTTTTCACTAGTGTAAAGCGATCGCTCGGCAAAATTGAACCAGCGGCCTAGTTGTTCTATTACCCACTCACTCACGGGGGAAAATCCTAAATATAACGCCAAAGACCACAAACTTGCTCCAGCGATCGCAACTGTATCTATCTCAAAACTAAAAGGTAGTATCTCGGTCAGCATGGCTTTGGTGCTTCCTGCAAATGGTTCGATTGATGCTAGATATCATGATCAATCGACTTATTCAGCAATTTTAAGCATAAAAGTTAACAAGATTTTGGCAACTTGGCAACTATCCCATAGGTAATCTTTCCCTTGACTGCTGCAAAATCATCTATGATTACCTAAATTTATTCGTGAATATACGTGATGTTTCAGTATAATATTTTATTAATTTTAATCTTCAGCAGCAATTAAACGTAAAAACAACGACTTTTCTTGTCCAAATGATTTGACTACAAAAATTCCCTAAGCATCTCAATTCCCCATTCTCTATTCCCTGCCGACACAAATAATTCAGGAATTAAATTTGATTTTTATACGTATACACGTAAAATTCTGATTAAAAAATCTATAATTTTTGGTTATTAACAGTTTTTTGATGGCAATTAAGCAGTTATTAAACAAATCAACAGCAAAAGTTTGACACTCCAAACCCATATATATTAATCTATTTGACTGAATAAGTTAATTTACGTAAGTATATACTCACAGTGTAAATCTGATAATTCAAATAAAAATGAGTTTTTCAGGAAAAAAGCAATTTTTAATTTAGATTTATCCGAGTATTTACGAAAAATAAATCTCAATAATATAGGAATGGCTGAAGGAACATAATAATGAGTAAGCAGCAGGCAAAAGTAATATTGGGAACAGCAACACTGTCAATTTTAAGTATCAGTATTTTTAGCTGCATGACTCTATTACCTCAAGAAGAAATTGCCAGAGCAAGAGAGGTAAAATCCAACACTATAGCCACAGGTAATGGTTGGTCAGCAGCATCTTTTCCTGTAGAAAACTTTCAAGCCTATACCTCTGCATTTGGCTACCGTCGTTCAGCAACAGGCGGGAATAATTGGGAATTTCACAATGGTTTAGATATAGCTGCACCACAAGGTAGTTATATTCGTAACTGGTGGGGTGGCACAGTGATTAAAGTGAGCGATCGCGGTGCTTGTGGTACTCACATCGTGATTAAATCTGGACAATGGGAACACACCTATTGTCATATGGAAGGTTCTGTAGAAACCTCTAACGGTCGGCAGTACATGATTGATAGAGCCGGCGGCATCCAAATCTGGGAAGGTCAAACAATCCCCACAGGGGTGAGAATTGGTAGAATCGGGATGACCGGACGCACCACCGGGCCGCATCTCCACTGGGTAATGAAGTACGCCAATAACTATGTTGATCCGGCAATGGTGTTAAGGGAAATGTTCGTCCAACAGCAAATCGCCAGAGGTAAGGACGCTTCCAACTAAATAGGCAAGGGGGCAGGGGTGCAGGGGTGCAGGGGGCAGGGGGCAGGGGGCAGGGGAGATAAAGAAAATTTCAAATCAGGTTGCCCTTATTTTTGAAGTAATTGAGTAATAAAAAATACTCATTACTTATTACTTATTACTCATTACTTATTACTCATTACTCATTACTCATTACTCATTACTCATTACTCATTACTCATTACTCAGCACTCATCACTCAGCACTGTTTTAAATATGGCGAATCGCTAAAATGAATATAGTAACTGGGTATACAGAAATTTGAGTTGTAGTCCTGTCTACTTGATATTCCGGGGGATTTGAGTACAGCTTAATATATCTCAAAATATCTCACTCAAATCGTATCAAAGTCTTACATATTAAGTTTTTTGTAGCGAGTACAAAAATTCTGAACCCTGGGGTGATAAATACTAGTCCCCCATATCTAAAATACTTGTACCCATACCCCAAAATAAATTTTTGGTTGTTGTCTGTGGCGGGTTGGAGGGGTTGAGTATAAACGTAATTAATCCAATAAATCCAATCAAGATGGGGTGTACTGTCCTGTTGGGGGTCGCCTGATATAAGCATAAAAATAGCACAAGGCTCTTTTACCCACGCAGTACCAATGCAACAGTCCTTAGATGGTATCGACAATCCACCTGATAAAACCAAAACTTCCTGGTTGCAGGATCTCTTCTCTGGCAATTTGTTTGAGCCATTGTTGAGTGATTTTCGGATAATTTTTGAACGAGATCCCGCCGCACGTAATTGGCTGGAAGTGGTGTTCTGTTATCCTGGTTTGCACGCTATCTGTTTACATCGTCTCGCTCACTGGTTACACCTGCGGAATGTGGTGTTCTTCCCTCGCTTCATTTCTCATCTGGCGCGGTTTCTCACCGGCATCGAAATTCACCCAGGTGCAAGGATTGGTAAAGGTGTGTTCATCGACCACGGGATGGGGGTTGTGATTGGTGAAACGGCGATTGTGGGGGACTACACCCTAATTTATCAAGGTGTGACTCTAGGCGGTACTGGCAAGGAAAGCGGTAAACGCCATCCGACTGTCGGCAGTCATGTTGTTGTGGGGACTGGTGCCAAGGTTTTAGGTAATATTCAAATTGGCGATCGCGTCAGAATTGGTGCAGGTTCAGTTGTATTACGCGATGTTCCCCCAGACTCTACAGTAGTAGGGATTCCAGGACGGATTATTTCTCGTAAGGAAAAGAATAATTTATGTCCTCTGGATCACGCCAAGTTACCTGACGTAGAAGCAAATGTAATTCGTTCGCTATTAACGCGAATTGAGCAACTAGAACAAAAACTGCAAACTCTCTCTAGCCAATCAGAATATAGGCAGGGGGCAGGGAGCAGGGAGCCAGGGCGAAAGATTCTCAGTTCCTTGGCTAGTGAAGATACTAACCCCTAGATTTATGTATAGTATTCTCTCCCTGCACCCTGCACTCCTCCCCTTGTCCTCTTCTATGACTAAGGATAAATAATCATGTTGCGAGGTGATTATATATTGCAGATACCATTTGGCGATCGCTGGCAGATTTATTATCGGTTACAGGAGTTGATGATCCCGTGTTCCTGTCATCCCGATGGCTCATTGCGGGTGCAAGTTAATAGCTGCTTGACAGCAGTTCTAGTTCGCAGTACAGTTATGCAATTTCTAGCTTCTCGCCCAGAGTTACTGGACTGGCTAGAGCGTTGTTGGGATTGCAACTATGAATCGTTTTAAGTGCTGGGTGCTGAGTTAAGAGTGCTGGGTGCTAAGAAGGTCTGACAAAAAACTTACAAAATAAGCATTTTTATTAGGGATTTTTAATTTTGGATTTTGCATTAGGAGTGAAACAACGTGACTACTCACAACAAAGATGTAGAACTGCTAGATTTTTTACATAATGAACTTGCACTTTCCCATAAAGATATTGCTATAGCTCTCAAACACCGTGAACTTGATCCTGCACCTTTACCGATGTTACTTTGGCAATATGGTTTAGTAAATTTAGAAGAATTGGAGAAAATTCTAGATTGGTTACATAATAACATTTGAATAACTTGGATTAAATAGTCATAAAATCATAATTTTTCTTAGAGATGATTGTAAAAATAATATATTTATAATTTCGTCATTAAGTTATATTGGTTTTTAATTTAATAACTGAAAATACTAACTTAAAAAAATTAATATTTTTACGCAAAAATAAAATCCGCATCATATATAGTTATATGTCAATACAGTTCAGATAAGCATTTTGAAATTTTACTGTTCTCTTTTCCCTGTTTCCCTTTCTCCACAGGAAAACTTGCTCAACTGAACCATATTGAAATGTAATATTTAAATCACTTTCAGCACCGCAAATAAATTGAGAAAAATATTGAGCAATTGTCCCAGAATGTCAAGCATTAGCGGATAATTGCTAATATTTATATATGGCAAAAAATTAGTTAAAGAATATGTATTTTTTGCAAATTTTTTATTAAATGATACATGGTTTTTGTCTACTGTCATACAGATATGTTGTTATTGTTTAGGTAATATTTAGAAATGATGAAGATGAATTATTAAAGGTAAAAGTTAACTGCATTTACTGTTCAATCTTCGCCAGATATTTCTAGCATTTACCAATACCACAAATTGTATAAAATTGTGCCTTTAATTCTTGAAAGTATATTAAGAGAAATTGCTAAGAGGGATGTTTGAGATGACTAAAATTATCATTAACGACACGACATTACGAGACGGTGAACAAGCCGCAGGTGTAGCATTTACCCTAGAAGAAAAAGTGGCGATCGCTAAATTTCTCGATAGTATTGGTGTACCCGAATTAGAAGTGGGGATACCTGCAATGGGTGAGGAGGAGATGCGTGCAATTTCCGCCATTTCTAATTTAGGTTTACGAGCTGAACTGTTGGCGTGGAATCGCGCCGTCATGTCAGATATTAAAGCTTCTATTGCCTGTGGAATGAAGCGCGTACATATCGCCATTCCCGTTTCCGGTATTCAAATCGCCGCGAAATTCCACGGACAATGGCGGGTAAGTCTGCAAAGACTCAAAGACTGTATTAGCTTTGCAGTTGATCAAGGTCTTTGGGTTGCAGTCGGCGGGGAAGATTCCTCCAGAGCTGATGAAAACTTCCTCTTGGATGTTGCATTGTCAGCCGAAGAATGGGGTGCGTCACGTTTTCGTTTCTGCGATACCGTGGGAGTTCTTGATCCTTTCAGCACCTATGGGGAAGTAAAGCAGTTAGTTTCGGCTTTATCAATTCCCGTAGAAATTCATACCCACAATGATTTCGGTATGGCTACAGCCAACGCTTTAGCAGGAATTAAAGCTGGAGCCGCATCTGTAAATACTACAGTTATCGGTATGGGTGAGCGAGCTGGTAACGCAGCTTTAGAAGAAGTAGTCATGGCCATTAAACGCATCTATGGCGTAGATATGGGAATTGACACCCCCAGGTTGTTGGAATTGTCCCAACTGGTAGCGGCTGCTTCTGGTGCTAGCGTACCACCTTGGAAAGCGATCGTTGGTGAAAATACCTTTGCTCACGAGTCAGGAATTCATGCTCATGGTGTTATGCAAAACCCTGACACCTACGAACCCTTTGCACCGGAAGAAGTCGGTTGGGAACGCCGCTTAGTCGTAGGTAAACATTCTGGACGACATTTGGTATCTAGCTTACTCAAACAGCATGGGATTACTCTCAACGCTGAAGAAACCCAAGCTGTTTTAGAAGCAGTTCGCCAACAGTCAGTCCAGAAAAAACGCAGTTTAACTACAGAAGAACTGCTGAACTTGGTAAAAGAACAGAGGTATTCTCATGCAGCGCGATGAATACGAATTGGACTCAGAACCGGCGTTTGACTTAGGAGAAAAAGTCAGACTTCGCAAACAAATTAAGAATGATGGCACATTTCCAGGTCGGGATCTTGGGGAGATTTTAGCAAAAAAAGGAGAAATTGGCTACGTAGCAAGTATAGGAACTTTTTTACAACGTTCTTATATTTATGCCGTGCATTTTTTAGAGAAAGGAATCATTATTGGCTGTCGGGAAAAAGAACTAGAATCTGCTGAGGAAAACCATGAAAGTGATGTTACGGATGGATAATGTGGGCAACTTAACAGTCTACGTTCCCAAAAAAGATTTAGAGGAAATAGTTGTTAAACAAACAGATGGTGCTGAAGGCAAGATTCTGACTTTAGCAAATGGTTGGGAATTAGAATTTCCAGAAATACCAGATGCGAGTAATTTACCTAAAACCTTAGAAGCTAAAAGACTGGCGTAAATGGTCATGGGGCATAGGGCATGGGAGTACAACCTCTCATACCAATTCACAATTCGCAATTCGCAATTCGCAATGGACTAGCGTCCCGCTACGCTAACGCAATTCGCAATTGATAAATCCTGACTTGACAAGGTTTTCTGGGTTTGGATCTGTATCAGAATTTTAGTGAATTGGTATCACCCCTACACCCCTACACCCCTACACCCCTATCCCCTACTCCCTTTCTCATACTGAACATGGGTGACAAATTTTTGCAGTTATCAGAGTTTAATCTTGAGGGTAATTTCTTGGGTTTTATGGGCAATAAACCCAAGAAAATTAAATACTTGAGTTTGGCTATTCCCTCTGGAGATGTGTTAATTAAACTACCGAAAAAATTACGCTCTTGTTTAAGCTCATCTCTCAACATAGGTGAGCGCATTAATATTTATGGGGTCGGTAAATTACACCGATACAAAGGGACAATTAAACTCAAAGCTTATGAAGTCACTAAGATTAGTGATGAGTCAGTTCCCCATTCCCACGCAGACTTACCAACGCAACCATCAGCGAAAATTATGGTGTGTCAAAAAGCGGGTTGCATAAAAAGAGGTGGTCAAGGGTTATTATCTGAGCTAGAACAAACTTTGTGCGATCGCGGTTTACTTGACAAAGTGACTATCGAACACACCAGTTGTCAGAAACGCTGTAGCAGTGCGCCCAACTGTATTTTAATGCTGGGTAAAAAGAAATACAAGAAGAACTGTCCGCAAGCGATCGCTTCACTCCTAGAAAGCTATCTCACCACAAGGGAATAAAACAACTTTCGTGCAGAGTCATTTCACCATAGTCCGGTATCCACGCTACCCAGGTGTTTGGAGACTCCTGACAGAGTAACTTAGCTTCATCACCACTATATTCACTAGGGAGATGAAGCAACTTTACCCAAGTCTCATTGATAGGAGTGATGTGATCATCACAATTTATGCCAGATAAGGGTCTGAATGGAAATACAGGATAAGTTTCCGTAACTAGCATCGTTTCTAGCCCTCTCACAAAAGTCATTTATCAAGCTATTGACTCCACCAAGTACATACAGGGTATAAATCAAATTACTTCTGTATTCAGTTTTACAAAAAATAGATTTTATAGTTAATTTTCGCCAATAAATTTACAAATCCTCATGCAAAGATCCCCGACTGTTGCCTACAGTCGAGGATCTTTGCGGTTTAGTTAAAGTTTTGTAACTCCAATCCGCAATCCCCAATCCCCTGCCTTTATCTATGATTTCCTCTAATATTCATTGATTTTTGACTATTGAATAGATTTTTGCTGATGCTCAGGTGCGGTAAAGATTTATTTGGAGAAGTTAACAAAGTTTAATAGAATGGTTTTATTCACACATAAGTATTTTTGCTCATTGCCATGATAGCTGATGGATTTCCTTGGCTAACCGCGATTATTCTGCTGCCACTCGTTGCTTCCCTAGCCATTCCCGTGTTGCCTGACAAAGACGGCAAACTGGTGCGATGGTATGCCCTGGGTGTTGGTATCGCGGACTTTGTTTTGATGTGCTACGCCTTTTGGGCAAATTACGATACCAACAGTGCAACTTTTCAGCTTGCGGAAAAATATGCCTGGGTACCTCAGTTGGGCTTTAGCTGGGCTGTTTCTGTTGATGGTATCTCCATGCCGCTTGTACTGTTGGCAGGATTTGTCACCACACTTTCCATGCTGGCGGCTTGGCAGGTGAACCTGAAACCACGCCTGTTCTATTTCTTAATGCTGGTGTTGTATGCAGCACAAATTGGTGTATTTGTGGCTCAAGACGCGCTGCTATTCTTCATCATGTGGGAATTAGAACTAGTTCCTGTGTATCTTTTAGTATCAATTTGGGGTGGTCAAAAACGTCGCTACGCTGCTACAAAGTTCTTACTCTACACCGCAGCCGCTTCGATTTTTATTCTGGTAGCTGGGCTAGCAATGGCTCTCTACGGTGACAACACCACCTTTGATATTGTGGAACTGGGTGCGAAGAATTACCCCTTAGCTTTAGAATTACTACTTTACGCTGGATTATTAATTGCTTTCGGTGTCAAACTGGCGATTTTCCCCTTGCACACTTGGCTACCTGATGCCCACGGTGAAGCTTCTGCACCTGTATCCATGATTTTGGCGGGTGTACTTTTAAAAATGGGTGGATATGGATTAATTCGCTTTAATTTAGAAATATTTTCTGATGCCCATATCTACTTTGCTCCTGTTTTAGCTACTCTTGGTGTCATCAATATTATCTACGGGGCGTTAAATTCCTTTGCTCAAACCCACATGAAACGCCGCCTCGCCTATTCCTCTGTATCTCACATGGGTTTCGTGCTGTTGGGTATCGCTTCTTTCACCGATGTGGGTGTAAGTGGTGCAATGCTGCAAATGCTGTCTCACGGTTTAATTGCGGCGGTGTTATTCTTCCTAGCTGGGGTTACTTATGACCGTACCCACACAATGGCGATGGACAGTTTAGGTGGTATTGGTCAATTAATGCCGAAAGTGTTTGCTTTATTCACCGCCGGTGCGATGGCTTCCTTAGCACTCCCTGGAATGAGTGGATTTGTCAGTGAACTTCAGGTATTTGTCGGGATTACTACCAGTGACATTTACAGTTCAACTTTCTGCACTGTGATGGTTTTCCTAGCTGCTGTAGGTGTGATTTTGACTCCGATTTATCTGTTATCAATGTTGAGAGAGGTATTTTACGGAACTGGTGCAGAATTATCCTGCAACATTAACAACTCAGCTTACGAAAACCAGGAAGATGAAGGGACAGTCTGCTTTGGTACAGATTGTTTGTTACCAAGCCAAGCAGTGTATAGAGACGCTACTACTAGAGAAGTGTTTATTGCTGCTTCCTTCTTGGTGTTGATTATTGGGATTGGTGTTTATCCTAAGTTAGCTACTAATATCTATGATGTGAAAACAGTAGCTGTGAACACTCAGGTACGGCAATCTTATACTCAAATTGCCCAAACCAATCCTCGGATATATGCCCAAGATTTCTTATCTCCTCAAATCAGCGAACCTGAAATTATGGCTGTTTCCGGGATTGTGAAGTAAGAGTCATCCTCTGGATAATATTAAGCGATCGCCTCGCCATGAAGCGATCGCTTTTTCTTTTGTCTCCAAAAAATTTGACAAAACACCGCATTTACACAGTTTATTCGGGTGTTAAAACTATTTTTTATCTGGAAGTCCCTAACAGTCATCGTTCAACACTTGCACTATTCCCTGCTTTCTGTACATCAAATATAAAATTTTACTTATTTTTAACCTTGTGTTAAATTTTTAATAAACTTGACTAAATCTAGAGACTTACCGTAATTAAGCTTTATTTATAAACAGGAATTTGGCAATGGGAGAAATGATCATTACCCCTAACGATTGGCCACACATAGCATTTAGACTAGCTCTAGCTTTGGTAGTTGGGTGCATGATTGGATTCAATCGTCAACAAGGCGGTAGACCAGCCGGCATGAGAACCTTTATGTTAGTCAGTATGGGTGCAGCCTTATTTGTGATGATTCCTTTACAGGCTGAAGGTGATAGTCCCTATGCAGCCACTAACGCTTTAAGCCGAACCATTCAGGGTGTAGCTACTGGAGTAGGATTTCTCGGAGCAGGATTGATTTTACAAGAATCTCCTAGAAAGTCCGACAAGCCGAAAGTCCGTGGGTTGACAACAGCCGCCCGTGTATGGACTGCGGCTGGTTTAGGTGCGGCCATAGGCTGTGGTTTGTGGCAAATGGGATTAATCGGAGGATTACTCACGTTGATTACCCTAAGTGGTGTCAAACGCCTAAATCGTTCTTTCGCAACATTAGAGAATCAGGTTAAAAGCACTAATACCAGAGATTTCATAATCAATGATGATGACGATTAATGCTCAATTCTTTAGGTGTTCTCACCATTTTTGAAACCGATAAGTAGAAAGACTTGAAAAAATCAAACTATGTGAAGTAATGTAAAAAAATTGGCATCTAGTTCGTAGTAAGGACTTCAGTCCTTATGAGAGGACTAAAGTCCTCACTACAAGCCTTGAATTATCTACACTGTTCTACTTACTAAACTGTGATGATGACTATTGTCTCGAACTTCTGAAGGCTGATGGCCAAATAAAAGCACTTGGAAAAAATTACAGCGAACTAAGAAATAATAATGAGTTGGGATAGGTAGTATTGTTTCGAGATTTGGGAACAGGCTAAGAATCTAGGTTTTGAATCCAAAATCCAAAATTGGTATAACTCTCCATTGCCAAATAACCTTCAAATTCGCCAGAAATGAATCTCGACTAATGACCCAGGACTTGAAAATCTTGAGGAGTGAGCGACACAACAATGTTATCAATCTCTACTTGGATGAGCCAACGGTTGTTTGATTGACCATCTGCAAGTGACTCTCGTCCGCAAATCACGCCAAACTTCCCAGCTACGTATGCTGGACGTAGAATCAAAACTTTGTCTCCGATTTGAATACTTTTGGGAATTTGCAAAAGTTCTCCTATAAATTTGGATGCTGAGGATACTAGGTGTACTTTCTCATTTTATTTTAATTAAACATAATACTTTTAATAATCTTCTCTTAACCAAAATGTATATTGGTTTCCTGACTTTCTCTGCTTCCACATCTTCCAGCCTCCACATCGAAACCATAAAAGTTGTAGAACTCAAAAGTTGATAAACCTGACCTCTTCACACATCTCATCATGAAGAGTTTCGTTGCGTAAGTCTTGATCGCGTATAGTAAAGGGCGTATTCGTAAACTTAGGGTGGCAATGCTGAAGTTTTACTACAATCCCATTTCTGTGAATGCTCGTCGCGTTTGGGTGGCATTATTAGAAAAACAAATTCCCTTTGAACCCTGTTTGGTAAATCTGGATGGGGATCAATTTCAAGCTAGTTTCACTACAATTAATCCCTTGCAGCGTGTACCCGTAATTGTGGATGAGGGATTTCGGGTAGTGGAATCTCTGGCGATTTTAGATTATTTAGAGGCGAAATATCCCCACCCATCCTTAATGCCGAGTCAAGCCCAAGCGATCGCTACAGTACGGATGGTAGAAATGGTTACACTCAATGAGCTACAGCCTGCTACCATGCTATTAACAAGGCAATTAGTAGATTTAGACACTAACCCCCAAAAACTAGAGTCTTCCCAAAAACAAGTCGCCACCGTCTTACAGTTTTACGAAAATTTATTAGGTGATAAGACTTACTTTGCTGGCGAAGATTTTACACTAGCAGAAGTAGTGGCAGGCACGCTCATTCCATCTTTAGAGATGTTTGGTGTTAATTTTGATACCTATCCCCGTCTATCAGCATGGCTTCAAAGACTGGAAGCACGGGATAGCTGGCAAAAAACTACTCCCAGCATGGGTGCTGTATTAGCTGCCATACCCAACATCAAAGCCATCATAGAACGCAGGACTTAGGAGCTTATAACAATTCGCAGTTCGCAGTTCGCAATTCGCAATTCGCAATTCGCAATGAACTAACGTCCCGCTACGATAACGCAATTCGCAACGATGCTCCCTCCCTGCTACGCTAACGCAATTGAGGAATTGTGACTTGACAAGGGTTTTTGGATTTGGATTTGTATCAGCAACTTTAGTGAATTGGTATGAAGACTGATATTAATTCCAAATTCAAAATTGGGGATTGGGTATAGCTTATGTTTGTCTAAGCTAATCGTCATTTAAATGGCATCATTTTCATACTGGCAAAAGCTGTAAACCCTCTCCCTTGCCCCCTGCCCCCTGCCCCCCTGCTTCCTTACTCCCCAACGCCCGGTAATTTGGGATGCTGGGTGGAATATTTAGCTACCAAGTTAGAAATCTCTGGGTTATACAGTCGCAGATAATTCCAATAGTTACCAAATACTTGTCGGACGTAGTTTCTGGTTTCATCAAAAGGAATGGTTTCGACAAACTCATCTTGGTCTTGGTTGGGGAGAGTTTGCAACCATCGGGAAACGTTGCCGGGGCCAGCATTGTAACTGGCGATCGCTAACATGGAATTATTGTTATATTGCTCATGGGTATAATTCAAATACCACGTCCCCAACATAATATTGTCGTTGGGGTTTTCTAAATCGATGGTTTTGCTATCTACCTGAATTTTTGAAGCTATCCATTTACCTGTATCTGGCATCACCTGCATTAACCCAGTCGCGCCCACCACAGATTTAATTTTCGGCTCAAACCGTGATTCTTGACGCATCAATGCTGTCACTAGTAATGGGTTGAGTTGCCGTTGGGCTGACCATTTCTCAATTGTTTGCAAGTAGGGGAAAGGATAACGGGCTTGCCAATAGGTGATCTGTTGGCTCAATTGCTGATACTCGGCTTGTTCTTCTGGGGTTTCTCGGTCTTCTAATTTAGAGATTAAATTAATCCCAGAAAGATTTTCACCCCGTGCTAGCCGCATCAATCCTTCTGTAAATTGTTCGGCGACTGTCGGTTGTTGTTTGTTGACATATTCTGTTTCCCATTGCAGCCAAGCATCCCTGTCTTGTCCCAAAAGATACAATTCCTTAAAGGTATCAGAACCTGCGGTGGGGACAGGACGTTGATGGGGAACTACTTCTGGTTGGAGTTGACGGACGTTATTAAAGTCGCCGACGTTCAAACCCAGCATATTCGCAGATCGCCAAGCATAATAAGATTGGGGAAACTGGCTAACTACATACTCATAGGCGGTTTTTGCTTCTTCGTCTTTGCCCAACTTAGTCGCCCATTTACCCACCCAAAATCCGGCTCTGGGAGCTAAGATACTATCTGGGTTTTCGGTGACAATTGGTCTTGCCCACTTCCAGGCGGTGACGTAATCTCTGGCTTTGGCTTTTTCTTGGGCAATCTTCCAACGATATTCTGCGGCTTCGTCGGACTTGCCATACTGAGTAATCAGTTGTTGCCAAGCTTGTTGGGCTGATTTCTCATCTTTGAGGGCTTGGAAAATTTGCGCCTTTTTGACTAAAGCTTGACTAGCTTGTTCGGGAAATTGAGCGATGACACGGTTAAGATAGGGTAAAGCGTCTTTGTTGTTGGTTGCCATCTCTGCTAACCGCAACCAACCAAAACCAGTTTCCTTGGCTTCTGGGAACTGCTTGACTAGTTGATTATAAATTGCGATCGCTTTTGCTTTGTCTTTCCCGCCTACTTGTAATCCCCGTGCTTGGCGGTAGAGGTTACGGGCAGTTTTGGGGGCGTTAGCATAAGCCGCCGCCGCTTTGGTAAATTGATTATTTTCCCAATAGGCTGTACCAATAGTTTCCCAGTCTGCTGGTTTTAAACCCGACTCTTTGACGAGTTGATCTAATACTCCTACGGTTCCTGGCTGATTGTAGGCATATTTAGCCAAAATTAACTGTAATTGGGGCTGATTGGGATTTTCTTGCAGACGCTTTCTGATGATTTCCCAGGTGAGGGGATGGGAAGGAAATTGCGCGATCGCCATATCATGGAGTTTGGGTTGAGCAATCAAATACTTGGCTTTTACCGCCGCCGCTTCCTGGGGATATTTTTTAAGTACCTGTTGTCTTAAATCAGAAGCTTTACCATCTGCACCGAGAAGATCCTGCGCTTGGGCTTGTCTGAGTAAAATATAGGGAGCTAGAACAGGGTAATCTTTTTCTAACCCTGTCAACAGTTCCACAGCTTTTTGTCCTTGTTTAGTTTCTATGTAATCACTCGCCAGCAGATAACGCGCCCGTTCTCTATCTGGCGAACGGCCATTTTGGGCAATCTGGGCTAATTTAGTGGCTCTTTCTGCTGGAGATTGTGATATTAGTGGGAACACAGCAGACTTGACTTGGCTAGACGCAGATAGCTGATCTGACTGAGCCTGTGAAAGATTCAGCCATTGTCCCAAAGATTTGCCAATCTCCGGTGCTGATACCATTGCCCCAGCAGAAAAGGCAAATAGTGCTGCGCCAGCAATCAAGGTAATATGTTTTTGTTGTAGTTTCTTCAGCATGGATACTCGCTGAAAGGTGCCGATAAATTTCCTGCAACTCTAGCATTACTTGCCATAAGTGTAATCACCTCTTCACTAGAGATTTCCCCGTTTCGGAAAAATCTGTCAGATTATCGATGTTAGCAGTTTTAAAGATGATAGTTCACCTAATGGGGACTGGGGACTGGGGACTGGGGACTGGGGAATAGGGAATAGGGAATAGGGAATAGGGAAACACCCACCCAATGCCCAATGCCCAATGCCGGGTGAACGAAATTTTGTGTGGGATTTCTAGCTACGTATCCAAAAAAATTACCCTCCACACTCCCCACACCTTTTTTCGCTCACCCCCCAATGCCCCATGCCCAATGCCCAATGCCCAATGCCCCATGCCCAACAGAATACTTCCCTTAACTAATTCCCTTCAGCTTACGGGTAGTATCAACTAAACTTTGAGCGAACTGGTCAAATCTTTGAGACAATTTTTCATCCAAGATTTTACCGTCGGGACTAAACGCAGCATAAGCTTGGCCGATCGCAATTTGTTCTGGAATTACCCAACCGTGTACCCAACGCATAATCAACCGCAGATCATTTAAAGCGTTACTGTTCGATTGTCCACCCAATACACTGAGTAATCCTGTTACTTTTCCAGAAAGTTCCTCAAAACTCATTAAATCCAAGGCATTTTTAATTACACCACTGACACCACCATGATATTCAGGTGTAGCTAAAACTAAGCCATCGCTATTGCGAACAGTATCACGTAATTTCTGCACATCTGGATATTCTAAATATTCTTTAGCTCCAGTACAAAACGGTAATTGCAACTGTCGTAAATCGAGAATTTCTACATCTGCACCTATAGCCTCAAGCCTTTGTGCTGCTACTTGTAAAGCCAACTGGGTGTAGGAGTTGGGTCTTAAACTACCGCCTATGCCAACAATTTTCACCATAATTCACCCATTATTAAGTAATTCTAAAAAACCGAAGTCATTACGACTATGTTAACAATCTTAACGATTTATCGTACCACCGTCAAATTACTGAGGTATTGTTTATTGTTGTCCGGGCAAGTTTAACCAAAATATCTGTGTTCAAAGGTGAATATCTACCAAAACCCATCCCCGTTAGCAGTTGGCTTAGTTCATTACGCCTTTGAAAGTATTTCCCCTACACCCCCACACCCTTAAACCCCCACACCCTCCTTTGAGAGTTAGACTAGATTAAATAAGTAGTAATTTCCAGTTATTAGGATTTTTGCTAAAAGAGAAGTCAGGAAAATATGCTCGGCTTATGGCATCAGACAAAGGGTAATTTTTATGAAAAATTTTGGTAAGAAAACATTGATGAAACAGCAATCACCAAAGCGCGCTGTGTGGGCTAGTGCGCTAGCAGCTAGTCTGATCATGTTGCCGAGTATGTTTGGCGGTAGTCCGGTTTTGGCACAGAAGGCAGAACGCGAACCCTTAACTTATGGACAGTTGCTCCAAAAAATCAAGCAAAATCAAGTTAAAGAAGTAGAATTGGATGAAACTGAACAATTAGCACACGTTTATTTAAAAGATCAAAAGCCAAATTCCCCACCCATCAAGGTGACGCTTCTACAGGACAATAAAGAGTTAATTAATCAACTCAGGGAAAATAATGTTGAGTTTGGGGAAAAAGTCTTCTCTGCCAATAGTAGAGCAGTGGGGGGATTATTCCTCAATCTGCTGTGGATTTTACCCTTAGTGGCTTTAATGCTGCTGTTTTTGCGTCGTTCTACCAATGCTTCTAGCCAAGCCTTAAACTTTGGGAAATCTAGGGCGCGTTTCCAAATGGAA
Source organism: Nostoc sp. CMAA1605 (assembly GCF_021596505.1). Taxonomy (GTDB): domain Bacteria; phylum Cyanobacteriota; class Cyanobacteriia; order Cyanobacteriales; family Nostocaceae; genus Trichormus. Next base: position 91,636 of record NZ_PJIZ01000001.1, read on the forward strand.
GCGAAAACCGGAGTGAAATTTGACGATGTAGCGGGTATAGAAGAAGCCAAAGAAGAACTGCAAGAAGTGGTGACTTTCTTAAAGCAGCCAGAAAGATTTACGGCTGTCGGCGCACGTATTCCCAAAGGTGTATTGTTGATAGGTTCTCCAGGAACAGGTAAAACTTTACTGGCGAAGGCGATCGCAGGGGAAGCTGGTGTACCATTCTTTAGTATCTCCGGTTCAGAATTCGTAGAAATGTTTGTGGGTGTGGGTGCTTCCCGTGTCCGCGACTTATTCAAGAAAGCCAAAGAAAATGCCCCTTGTCTAATATTCATTGATGAAATTGACGCAGTAGGTAGACAACGGGGTACAGGTATCGGTGGCGGTAACGATGAAAGAGAACAAACCCTCAACCAGTTACTCACCGAAATGGATGGTTTTGAAGGTAACACAGGCATCATTATTATTGCTGCTACCAACCGTCCCGATGTCTTAGATGCAGCCTTGTTACGTCCAGGACGTTTTGATAGACAGGTATTAGTTTACCCACCTGATATCAAAGGCCGCTTAGAAATTTTGCAAGTCCACGCACGCAATAAAAAACTTGACCCCAGCGTATCACTAGATGTGATTGCTCGCCGTACCCCAGGATTTACCGGTGCAGACTTAGCCAACCTCCTCAATGAAGCCGCCATCCTCACCGCCAGAAGACGCAAAGAAGCCATCACCATGCTAGAAATCGATGATGCCATAGACAGAGTTGTGGCCGGGATGGAAAGGACACCCTTGGTGGACAGTAAAAACAAACGTTTAGTTGCTTACCACGAAGTCGGACACGCCTTAGTTGGGACTTTATTAAAAGACCATGACCCCGTACAAAAAGTTACCATCATGCCACGGGGACAAGCGTTAGGATTAACCTGGTTTACTCCCAATGAAGAACAAGGGTTAAAGTCTCGTTCCCAAATCAAAGCCGAAATTACCTCCACTTTAGGAGGTCGCGCCGCCGAAGAAATTGTATTTGGCAAACCAGAAGTCACAAACGGCGCAAGCAGCGATTTGCAACACGTAACAGCAATGGCACGGCAAATGGTGACGCGCTTTGGGATGTCTGAATTAGGTTTATTATCCCTAGAAAATCAGAACAATGAAGTATTTTTAGGTCGCGACTGGATGAATAAATCAGAATACTCCGAGGAAATTGCCGCCAGAATTGATTCACAAGTCCGCGAAATTGTCAATGAATGTTATCAAAAAGCCAAAGAAATCTTGCAAGAAAACCGGACACTATTAGAATATCTCTCAGATTTGTTGGCAGATCAAGAAACCATTGATGGCGAATTATTCCGCAAAATTGTGCTGGAAAACAACACACAAGTTACTAGTGATGAATTAACTCAAGTTGTGAGTTATTAGTAAATAGTCAATAGGGGCGGGTTTTGTGAGAGATTAACACTCTCAAACAGATATTTTAGTCAAACCCGCCCTTATACTAATTTTGGATTTTGGATTTGAGATTTTGGATTAAAAACCTAGATTCTTAGACTGTTCCAGAATCTCGAAATAATACTACCTACCTATCCCAATTGGGTATTACAACCGTCAAATCACTCTAGTTTGGCGGTAAGTAACCATATATTCATGCTACTTGAAATGAATTTCCTAATGTTCTCGGTTCTGGCAAAGATTCACCATTTTCTAAAGCTGACTCAATCAACATTTCTAAAACTTCCTGAGCATTTTTCAACGCTTCCTCATAGGTATCTCCATGAGTACAAGGCTGCATCAGATTAGTAAATTCAGGTAACAAAACCACATAACATTGATCTTCTTCAGACCATTGAATAATAACTGTATATTTCATTCTTCTGTCTCCTCCCCTGCTGCCATTTTCTGTAATTCTGCAAGTGCTTGATTAACTTGTTTCTCTAAATAAGGTTTAGCATCACTTCCATCTTTGCCAGCGATGATAATAGCTTGAGATAATAGGGGATGTATCCATTTACTATGACTTCCCTTTGCAGGTTTATAAGTAAACCCTGCTTCCAGCAATAAGCTTTTGAGTTCTCTAATTTTCTTGGGCATAAACTCAGCTTACATTGCCATAGGTGTTTGATAACATTTGACAGGCACACAGGCTTGTGCTTATTCCTTTGTGTGATTAATTGTCTGTTTCTCAATTGTGGCACAAATAATCATCAGTTCTACCAGCAATAGCCCAACCCAAGAAAGCTTCAGAAATTTTGCGGTATCTACTCAGAGTAATTTGTATTTAAGCGATAATACATACACTTGCCTATAAAAGCACAGTTATGACCTGCTGCCTAAATCCAGCTTGCCACAACCCACCCCATCCCGACGGTGTAAATTTCTGTTCTAACTGCGGTGTTCCCTTAATCGTGTTGAGAAACCGCTATCGCCCAATCAAAACATTAGGTGGTGGAGGATTTGGGAAAACTTATTTAGCAGAAGATGTAGACAAATTAAACGAACATTGCGTCATCAAGCAATTTGCACCGCAAGTACAGGGAACAGGCGCACTCAACAAAGCCACAGAATTATTTGAGCAAGAAGCCAAACGACTGCAACAGTTAGGCAAACATCCGCAAATTCCCACACTGTTAGCTTATTTCAATGAAGATAATCGCCTTTATTTAGTGCAGGAGTTCATCGACGGGCAGAATTTATTAAAAGAATTACGAAATCAGGGAAATTTCGCAGAGAAGCAAGTTAGAGAGTTATTGCAGGATTTATTGGATATTCTCAAAACAGTTCATCAACAAAAAGTCATTCACCGCGATATCAAACCAGAGAATATCATTCGTGACAGCAATGGGAAGTTGGTACTGATTGATTTTGGTGCATCCAAACAACTGACAGCAACGGTAATGACTTCACAAGGAACAACCATTGGTTCTTTTGGTTATGCACCACTAGAACAAATGCAGGGAGGTGAAGCGTACCCAGCCAGTGATTTATATAGCGTCGGTGCAACTTGTTTTCACCTGTTGAGTGGGATTCATCCTTGGGAATTGTGGAAGCGTCAAGGTTATGGTTGGGTTGGCAGTTGGAGACAGCATTTACCGCAAACAATCAGTGAAGAATTTGGGCAAATACTAGATAAGTTACTCCAAGAAGAACACCAGCAGCGTTATCAGTCGGCTCAAGAAGTTTTAGAAGCTTTAAATCCACCACCGCCACCACCAGTAACCCCAATTCAAACGTTAATTACAACTCCACCATTAGCATCACCTCCAGCACTACCAACCCAACCTGTAATTACAACCTCAGCATCACCATTTCCTGTTACAGTACCTTCTCAACCGCCAATCTTAACCCCACCAGTAAAACCGAAAGCACCGCCACAAAAGCCTTTCGCTTCAAATACCAAACTCAAAAAAAGATTACTCGCAGGTGTGGCTATTACTCTGGGGGGATTAGTATTAACCCAGTTCATTGGTTATGTTCGCCATACCTTATTTCCAAGTAATCCCATATCTTTAACCGCTAGCGAAGATAGTGATGTTTTCTTAACAAGAACTCTTAGAGGGCATTCTGGGAAGGTTAGTTCCGTTGGCATTAGCCAAGATGGTAAAACCCTTGTCAGTGGTAGTTATGACAAAACTATCAAACTGTGGAATCTGGCAACAGGAGAAGAAATCCGCACTCTCACAGGGCATTCTAAATCGGTTAATTCCGTCGCCATCAGCCCAGATGGCAACACCCTTGCCAGTGGTGGTGGTGAAGGCAATGCCATCAAACTGTGGAATATGGCAACCGGAGAGGAAAACCGCCCCCTCACAGGAGGGTACTTTAACTCGGTTAATTCCATCGCTATCAGCCCAGATGGCAAAACCCTTGCCAGTGCTAATGATGGCGACACCATCGAACTGTGGAATCTGGCAACCGGAAAGCAAATCCGCACCCTCAAAGGGCATCCTGAAAATCTTCTTTCCATCGCATCGTTTAATTCCGTCGCCATCAGCCCAGATGGTAAAACCCTTGCCAGTGGTAGTGATGACAACACCATCAAACTGTGGAATTTGGCAACCGGAGAGCTAATCCTCACTCTGAGAGAGCTTTTTGGCTTTGTTCGTTCCGTCGCCATCAGCCCAGATGGCAAAATCCTCGCCAGTGGTAGTTCGGACAACACCATCAAACTATGGAATTTATCAACCGGAGAATTAATCCGCACCCTCAGAGGGCATTCTTCCTCGGTTTATTCCGTCGCCATCAGCCCAGATGGCAAAACTCTTGCCAGTGGTAGTGCTGACAGTACCATCAAACTGTGGAATCTGGCAACAGGAGAAGAAATCCGCACCCTCAAAGGGCATTCTTACTCGGTTTATTCCGTCGCCATCAGCCCAGATAGCAAAACCCTTGTCAGTGGTAGTGAGGACAACACCATCAAAATTTGGCGGCTAGAGTAACGTAGGGTATGTGACGGCAACGATAACATTTAAAACATCACCCATATATTCAAATTGCCGTCACGCACCAAGCAAACATGGGTAATATCAATCATGATAAAATCGCCCTAGCCAAAAATCAGCTAAAACCTTTGCGTGAAAACAGACAGCATCTTTTATCGCCTATTCCAACAATTCCCCAGTATCTTCTTTGAACTCATTGACAACCCTCCCGAAACTGCCAACATCTATCAATTTGCTGCCGTAGAAATCAAACAAACAGCCTTTAGAATTGACGGTGTATTTCTCCCCATCCAAGATGACACCAAGCCGATTTATTTTGTAGAAGTCCAATTTCAAGCAGATGCAGATATTTACCTGCGCCTGATTTCCGAAATTACCCTATACTTACGCCAAAACAAACGCCAAAATCCTTGGCGGGGAGTAGTAATTTATCCTTACAGACAGATAGACACAGCACCAAAAGCAGATTTCCTCGAATTATTTGCGAGTCAACGCATCAGGGTAATTTACCTAGAGGAACTAGGTGAAACGACATCACTACCCATAGGCATTGCTACGATAAAATTAGTAATTGAGGCGGAAGATACAGCCATTAACACAGCTAAGGAATTAATCAACCGCACCCAACAATCACAAAATTTACAACTGCCACAAAAACAGTTACTAGAATTAATAGAGACAATCTTAGTTTATAAATTTCCGCAAATGAGTCGCCAGGAGATAGAAGCAATGTTTGGTTTAAGTGAGTTGAAACAAACACGGGTTTATCAAGAAGCTTTAGAAGAAGGTGAACAAAAAGGCAAACTAGAAGGTAAACTAGAAGGCAAACTAGAAGGCAAACAGGAAGCCAAATTAGAAGCTATACCTAAACTGTTAGCACTCGGTTTAACCGTGGAACAAATAGCACAGGCGTTAGACTTAGATGTTACACAAGTCCAGCAAGTAGCAGGTTTATAAATTTCCGCAAATGAGTCGCCAGGAGATAGAAGCAATGTTTGGTTTAAGTGATTTAAAACAAACACGGGTTTATCAAGAAGCTTTAGAAGAAGGCAAACTGGAAGGCAAATTAGAAGCCAAATTAGAAGGTAAACAGGAAGCCAAATTAGAAGCTATACCTAAACTGTTAGCACTGAGTTTAACTGTAGAACAGATAGCACAAGCTTTAGACTTAGATGTCATACAAGTCCAGCAAGCAATTCCAAATAAATAATTATATTAAATCTCAAAAACCCGACTATTCACAAAGGTCGGGTTTATTTTTGTTCATGAATACAGTCAATTACAAAGGATTTTTATTTTTCTTGTCTTTCTCACATCCTCACCAAATAAATACTCAATTTCTCATATCATCAGGTATTTAAACCTAGAATAAAAACAGAAAAAAAGTTGAAATTAATGCAAAAAATCTGCATTAATAATCTTGCTTTAGAGATTTGATAAAGCTTGATATATAAGAGTTACAAACATTATTGACCATGATTTTTAATTAATAATTAAAAAAATATAAATTGCATTTTTATCTAAAAAAAATGATATGTTGGATACAGAATTGAATTTCGCACGTATCTGGAGTAGTACAACGTAATCTACTCCAGTTTTTCCCTCCTAAATCCCTTGTAAATCAAGACTTTCAGCAGGAATTCAGGAGGGTTTGAGTACAAAATTGTATAGTCACAAATCAGCCCAAACAGCCCTCAAACCTTTGCTGCGATTGGGTTACATATGAGTACAACTAAATCCTGAACCCCTTTCCATAAATACTCGTACCCCAATTAGAAAATACTAGAACCTCTACCCAAAAATATTTTTTTTAATTCTTGTAAACCTGTCAAAATCGTGCTTGTAGATTTTGAGTATTCCCCTAATAAATCCAATAAATTCTATTCCAGAGTGTTGCGTTGTGACTGTCAAAGACGACTGCTATAAATCTTATATCGCCAATCACTTAACGCTTCTACACAAAACAAAAGCGAAAAGTGAGTGGAGGGATGAGATAGCACTATGCCTTCACGAATAGAAGTCGCGGCTGGACACACATTCTACCAACAAATCAAAGTTGACACACACCAGCCGAAACCCCAGGACTTCATAACCTGCCATACTGAGCGAAACACCTTAAATAAGTGTAATAGCGATCGCTACAGCTAAAACTGTTGCGGGCAGTGTGACAGCCTCGACTTCATTCTTCATCTCCCACAGTGGCAGCTAGTCCACCGACCTTTGCGAAATTCAATGACACCACCAGTTACAGGCTCTTCCGTTACTGAATCGACACCTACCCAAGCAAAATCAGGTGGTTGCGGATGCAACAGCAACAGCAGCGCCACCGTGGAAATGGATGAAAAGCTCAAAGAACGTATTGCTAAACATCCTTGCTATAGCGAAGAAGCTCATCATCATTACGCCAGGATGCACGTTGCAGTAGCTCCCGCCTGTAACATTCAGTGCAACTACTGTAATCGTAAATATGACTGCGCTAACGAAAGTCGTCCTGGAGTAGTCAGCGAACTACTCACACCCGAAGAAGCCGCCCACAAAGTTCTAGTTATCGCCGGTAAAATTCCTCAAATGACCGTTTTAGGAATTGCTGGCCCTGGCGATCCTTTAGCGAATCCAGAAAAGACTTTTCGCACCTTTGAGTTGATTGCAGACAAAGCCCCAGACATTAAGCTGTGTCTCTCAACCAATGGTTTGATGCTTTCCGAACATATTGATCGTATTAAACAACTGAATATAGATCACGTTACAATTACTTTCAACACTATTGACCCTGAAATCGGCGCGCAGATTTATTCCTGGGTTCATTACAAACGCAAACGTTACAGAGGCATAGAAGGCGCGAAACTTCTTCTAGAAAAGCAACTCGAAGGCTTACAAGCCCTCAAAGAAGCTGATATCTTGTGCAAAGTTAACTCCGTGATGATTCCCGGCATTAACGACCAACACCTAGTGGAAGTCAACCAAGTCATTCGGGAAAACGGTGCATTTCTGCACAACATCATGCCCCTAATTTCTGCACCAGAACACGGTACATACTTCGGCTTAACCGGTCAACGCGGCCCCACACAAAAAGAACTTAAGTCAGTTCAAGACCAATGTGCCGGCAACATGAAAATGATGCGCCATTGCCGCCAGTGCCGTGCCGATGCTGTAGGCTTATTAGGAGAAGACCGTAGCCAAGAATTTACCAAAGATAAATTCCTGGAAATGCCCGCAGAATACCACTTCGACAAACGCCAAGAAGTCCACGCAGGTATTGAGAAATTTAGAGAAGAACTCAAAACCGCCAAAGAAAAAGTATTAGCTAACAAACAGCAAGCTGCCAATAGTCCCAAAATTCTAGTTGCAGTCGCCACCAAAGGCGGCGGCTTAGTTAACCAACACTTCGGTCACGCTAAAGAATTCCAAGTCTACGAAGTGGATGGGACTGAAGTTCGGTTCATCAGTCACCGTAAGGTAGACCATTATTGTCAAGGTGGATACGGCGAAGCTGCCACATTTGACAATATTGTGAAAACAATCGCAGATTGCAAAGCAGTTTTAGTTGCCAAAATTGGCGAATCCCCCAAAGAAAAACTGCTCCAAGCTGGCATACAGACTGTAGAAGCTTACGACGTGATTGAGAAAGTTGCTCTAGAGTTTCACGAACAATACGTCAAGGAAGGAAATAAGGACTAGGAACTAGGGACTAGGGACTGGGTAAGATGTTTTCCCAGTACCCAGTACCCAATACTTCGACAAGCTCAGTACAAGTCCCCAGTACCCAATCCCCAATCCCCAATCCCCATCAAGGAGAATAGTCATGGCTTACACAATCACTGGCCAATGTATTTCCTGCAAGCTTTGTCTGTCTGTATGTCCCACTGATGCAATCAAAGTTGGTGAAGACGGTAAGCGGTGGATTGACCCCGAATTATGCACAAATTGTGTTGGCAGCATTCACACTGTCCCACAATGTAAAGCTGGTTGTCCCACCTGTGATGGTTGCGTTAAAGTGCCTAGCGATTATTGGGAAAGTTGGTTTGCTAAATATAACCGAGTTATAGCGAAATTGACAAAAAAACAAGACTATTGGGAACGTTGGTTTAATTGTTATTCTTAGAAATATTCACTATCAAACAATAAAAAAGGCTGATTACGCCAGGTTTAATCAAAGTGAGTTCGCCGAATTTAAAAAATTCCTCGCCAAACCTCCCCTGCTGCAAGGCTATCTGGTCAGGATTCCTCAATTGCGTTAGCGCAGCCTCTCGTAGAGAAGAGAAGTCCATTGCAAATTGGTATGATCACCCTTTCACGCAGCCAAAAACTATAGACATTGTGTAGCGATCGCTAACTTTATTATTTTATAGTATTTATGTACTATATTTAGAGGTGGTTTCCCTGAATAGTGCATCAATAGCAAACTTCTCCAATTGTCCATCCAAAAGTGATGGACTACTATATATTTGCTGGTAGTGGTAAAAATTAATCTTCACTGTAGAAACTACCAATTAAAGCCAATTTCCTACTAAGACAAAACCTGACCAAAAATAAGGCCGATTATCTTTTTTTAATAAAGCTAATTGAGCCTGCTGAAGTGCTTTAGCTCTGCTTCTTCCCTTTTTTAATTCCTGATAAAAATAATTCATGATTTCACTAGTGGAAAAATCATCTATTGACCATAAACTTGCTAATGTGCTTTCGGCTCCTGTTCTGACGGTGATTCCGGCTAATCCTAAAGTGGCTTGTCTATCGCCTGTAGCAGTTTCGCACGAACTTAGAACTAGTAACTCAATAGGATTAGAGCCATTGAAACTAGTTGGTTGCAGTAGGTCAACTAAATCTTCTATCTTGAGTAGTTTATCCCAAGTGAGAATAAAGGTTTGATCAGGGTTAGAACTAAATTGGCTGTGGGTTGCTAGATGAACTACAGAAAAATCGGATGATCGCAGTTTGTTTTCGATGTTAATTATCGTAAAGTTATTATTGAGCAGCTTTTCACTTCGGGGTATTTCTGTCTGAATATTATCTAACTCTTTTTTAACATTAATCAGAGGAGAAAATTCTTGCCCAGCAATAGAGCGTTTTTCACTGACTCCTGCTGCTAACACTTTTATGGGGGAATTGCGTAGAGGTTGAGCCTCAAAAAGTTGTAAAGTCGGTGCTATGGCGATCGCATACTTTTCGATGAGGTATTTTTGTTGTTCTCTATCATATAATACTGACATAGGAATACTACGCAGATTGCCATCTAAGACAAAGACTAAAGTTTCTATGTTGTGAGACTTTAAATCTGTTTCTATAGGACGAATTAACCAATCATAGACTTGTTGGGATAAAATTTTAACTTGGAATGTTCTAGTTACATTAGACAAATATTGTTGTAAGTTAATTATCGTTGTTTCTACATTTTCTTGTGATATGGAAGTTTCATAATAACGCAGTTCTTTTTGTTGGGGTAATTTTAGAATAGTTGCTAATTTATTTTCTAGAATAATAGGATAAATAATAGCTGCTTTTACATCGCTTTTTTCGATAATTTGATCAATTTCAATTCGAGGTTTTAAACAAGGCTCTTGTAAAAAGTTTTCTATTTCGGCTAACTGCAAAGACTCTATTGTATTTCGGGCTTGCTTCAGATTGTTATTTACATTTAACTCAGCAGTCTCTTGATTTAATAAGAGTAGATAAACTAGTTGACGATAAACTGGTTCAACCTTTTCCCGAAAAGAAAACTGTAGCTGGGAGTTCATCGCAGCCAGATCCAGACGCAGAGATTGCAAAGTATCAATAGCTGCATGATAAGCGGCGATCGCCTCTTTAATATTCCCCTGGGCTTTGAGAATATATCCTAGTTGCCATTGCCACTGGTAGGCCATATCATTAGCCGAGATGGCTTGCGCCTGTAAAAGTGCTTTTTGTGTCAAAACTAAAGCTTCTGAGTATTGCTGGTTCTGTGCATAAAGCCAAGCCAGATATCCAACAGCATAGGATTCAGCACGTTGATTACCCAGGATTTTTGCTTGTTGCCAAGCTATTGTCAACTGTTGGGCAATATCTTTCACATCAACAGTCTTGCTAGGGGAATATTGGTTAACACAAATGAGACTTTGAGCAAAATTAATGTGGTTAAAAACTGTGTTTTGCTCAACAGGTAATTCTTTTAGCTGTGACTCAATTTGAGGAATTAAATTTTGTGCTGTTGTTAGCTGATTAATTCTAATTAATAAACTCAAATGATTTAATTTCGCTTGCACCGAAATTTGACTAGATATGGTTTTATCTGCTGCTTGCTGATACAGCAAATTAGCTTGCTGATAAAATGTAATTTCCTCACTATTTGTAGCTTGTTCTCCACAACTTAAGGGACTAGAGTTTTGTTTATTGATTCTGCCTGTTTGAATCTGTATTCTTTCCCCTAATATTCTTTGAGCATTACCCAGACTCAACCAGGCCAAACTTTCCATTGTGGGTGATGATAGCTCTTGAGCAACTTGTAAACTGATGTTTAAAACTTTTATAGACAAATCTGGACGGTTCAGTTTTTGCAATACATCTCCCAAACTCTGCAAACCATTAGCCATAATGAGGGATTTTTTTTGGTTTGCCAAATTTTGTAACCATGAATTATTTTGTGAAACGTTACGCTCTTGGACTAATTTTCGGCAATCTGGCTGGTTGATGTCAAAAGCCTGTAATATTTGATTGCAAGCTTTGAGATCCATTCCATTAGCTTGTAGGGCTTCAGCGACATTAATTAAATTTTGGAATTCACCTTCCTGATTACCTATTTTTTTATAAGCATGAGCAGCCTGTTGCCAAATATTGGCGGCTGCATCAAATTGACCAGATTCGTAAAGAGTTTTTCCTTCCACTTCCAGTCTTTGGGCATCTATTAGAGGTGTTTTGGCAATTGTTGAATTAGGTAATAAACCAGAAAAAATTACAGATAAAATAATACCTAAACAGACAAATATAATTGCTTTTAGTCGCTGAGATAATCTGTATTGCCAATTAGTTTTTCTAGGAAGCATGACATTTACTATAGTTAGTTTTAAGTGTAGAAGTGTGAATAGTAGGACTAACACTCAAAATTATCTGCCCTTGGTCATTTAAACTCCAAGTATTAGCCTCTAATGTCGGAGTAAGCGGGAGAGGTTGATTTGATTGAGTTGTAGTGAGAGGATTTGTAGAAATTGCGATCGCCGGCACACGTAAAGCATTAGTAGGCTGTGGTGGTATACCTCCTCGTCCTGTAATGATAAATTGGTTTTGAGATTGCCTACTTGCCACGGTTGAAGCTGCACACCCTTGAGTAATCAGCCTGCTAGCATCAACTACATTTGTAGGTAAAGCCACTAACTCATTACTGATATCTGCATTTGGAGTATTAATAATAATTTCACCGTTGAGTTGGGGGTTTTGTTGGGAAAAGGCAGTGATATCGCTGCGCTTAGTTAGGTTTTCACTTGTTTCGATGCCAAAAATCCCCTGTGCATTAATCCGAATCAAGCCACCTTTACCTACAAAGGCATTGGCGGTAATATCGCTATTTTCATTGGGAACAGCGACTAAAAATTTGGTGTTAATGTCAATATTGCCGCCATTTCCGCCTGTGGTTTGTTGTCCGGCGGTGGTGGAAATGCTGCTATGATCTCTGAGTAGCAGTAAGTCTCGTACCTGCAATTGAATATTCCCACCTTCGCTGCTGAATGTATCTGCCAATAACCGCGATCGCCCTTGTAGAGTTAGATAATTAGTTGTAATTTTTAAATCCCCTACATTCGCCTGTTCATTTTTTCTGGGAGCAGTATTAGCAACAGACACACTAGCACCATTAGTTAATGTTATCTGATTAGTATTAATTACAATTGAGCCAGAATTACCTGTGGCAATTGGTGGCAGTCCTAAAATAGCTTGCAGAAAATCAGGCGGAGTCACAATATCAGAGCTAATTCGACTATTGAGAAATGTTGTACTGACAGGACTAAAATCGAAAGTACCGGAATTAACAATTTCAACAGATTCTTTGGCATTAATTGTGATGTCACCTGCATTACCACTAGAATATCCACTAGAGAGAATTGCACCGCCGTTTTTGAGTTGAAGGATGGGGGTATTAACAAGAATTTGTCCTCCGTTACCCTCTCCAAAAGAGTTGGAAACAATTGCACTATTGGAAATCACCGCATTAGAATTACCCTCGATATTAATTAGCTTTGTGGCATTGATAATCAGATGACTAGCATTTCCTTTACCCAATGTGGAATTTGTAATCTGTGCGCCATCTCGAATTTCTAAAATATTAGTTGATACTGTCAACTTGCCCGATAAACCATTGTTAAAGGTTGCCGTTGTAATTGCACTCAAATCAGTAGCATCAACAGCAGAATTACCCCTCATACCGATAAAATCATTAGCTTGAATATTAATATCCCCACTATCTGCTGTACTAAAGGTTTGGGCAACAATAGTACCGCCATCATTCAGTAACAAACGAGGTACGGAAATGTTAATATTTCCTCCTCTGCCATTACCTAATGATTGAGTAGCAATGCGGCTAGAAACTGCTGGATTTGTACCACTGATCACTAATGATTGAGTGCCAATGACTTGTATATCAGCACTGGGTTCTTCACCCAGGGATTGTCCCACAATCATTGAGCCGTCTTGTAAAGTGATATTTCTACCCCTTAACTGGACTACACCTGACTTAATCCCACTAACATCTACTAAAGCCGCAGATTGCAGTTGAATATCTCCCAATTCGGTTTTAGGTGTTCTATTAATAGTTGAGAATTCATTTCCTTGTCCCAGAATCAATTCACCATTACTCAAAGCTATTAAATCAACTTGGCCAGAATCAGCAATGAGTAAACCACCATCAAGGCTGATGTTTCTTGCTACTAAAGCTAAGGTACGTCCTGTAGGGACTTGTAAACCTGTATGTTTTGCTGCTTGTCTATTGAGTAAAGATAAACCTACTCTGGTGATATTGTGTCCCGAACCTTGCACATGAATTTCTCCTGAATTAGCTCCCAGTTGTAATCCAATTGGTGTGCTAATATTGAGAAGGGATGCAGTAGATTTTTCTGTACTAAATTGCGAACCGTCGGCAAATTTTACACTAGATGCTGTCGAAGCAATAAAAGAACCATTAATATTAATCTGGGCATTACTTCCGAAAATAATCCCACTAGGATTGATGAAGAAAAAATTGACTGAATTGTTGTGATTCATCGTCTGAATCAAGCCGTCTAGATGGGAAATACTACCCCCAGTCACCCGACTGAAAATTGTTGAGACATTGGGTGTATGTCCTAAATCAAAGGTAGCAGATCCACTTGTGGGAATAGAAAACTGACTAAAACTGTGGAATAAATTGTTATTGACTACAGTGCCATTTTCAATGATGAAATCTTGAGCATTGGTAGAATTGATAGTTGTGTTGAGTGTTCCATCAGAAACTACCTGTGCTTTAGCGCAGCTAGACCAGAAAAGCATTGTTCCTAAAATCAGCAGCAGTCCATGTACTGAACCTAACAAAATCAAGCTTGATTTCATCACTCAATCGCCATGTTATTTAATAGGGATACTTAATAAAATTAGAAATAAAGCTAGCTGGTCTTCTAAGAACTATTTTGACATTTATTGTCATTTTTTCTCCAAGTGGAAGCGTAAGCAGTGGGACTAACACTCAAAATTATCTGCCCTTGGTCATTTAAACTCCAAGTATTAGCCTCTAATGTGGGATTCACAGGAAGAGGTTGATGTGATTGAGTTGTGGTGAGAGAATTTGTAGAAATTGCGATCGCCGGCACACGTAAAGCATGATTAGGCTGTGGTGGTATACCTCCTCGCCCTGTAATGGTAAATTGGCTTTGAGATTGCCTGTTAGCCACGGTTGAAGCTGCACACCCTTGAGTAATCAGCCTGCTAGCATCAACTACATTTGTAGGTAAAGCTACTAACTCATTGTTGATATCTGCATTCGGCGTATTGATAATAATTTCACCGTTGAGTTGGGGGTTTTGTTGAGAAAATGCAGTGATATCACTGAGTTTAGTTAATATTTCGCGCTCTTCGATACCGAAAATTCCCTGTGTGTTAATTCTGATTAAACCACCTTTACCCGCAAAGGCATTGGCGGTAATGTCGCTATTTTCATCGGCAACAGCGACTAAAAACTTACTGTTGATGTCAATATTGCCGCCATTTCCACCTGTTTCTTGAAGTCCGGCGGTGGTGGAAATGCTACTATTATTCCTGAGTAGTAGTAAGTCTCGTACCTGCAATTGAATATTACCACCTTCACTGCTGAATGTATCGGCTAATAACTGCGATCGCCCCCGCAGAGTCAGAGAATTAGTTTTTATACTCAAGTCTCCGGCATTACCTTGGCTTTGACTATTCACAGAAATTTCGGCATCATTACTCAAATTAACAAACTTAGATGTTTCTATTTGAATATTTCCCCCCTTTCCTTGCCCTAATGTACTGGCACTCAGGTTAGCTCCCTGGTTTAAATTTAGTGACTCTGCTTTGAGATGAATATTGCCACCATTTCCAATAGCTATATTTCCTACTTTAGAGGTAATTTCACTAGTAAAGCCATTTGTGTCTTTACCATCTAAATTAACAGCACCTTTCACATCTATAAAAATACTACCTGCATTGCCTTTGCCAAAGGTAGAACTACCCAAAAAACTCCCCCTTGTTATGCTCAGGGAGTCTGCTGTGATTTTTATATCCCCACCATCTCCAATTGCTTGTTTTCCTACGTCAGAACCAATTATGCCCATATCAAGCTTGACAGCATCTTGAACATTTATAAAAATATTGCCCGATTTTCCTTGCCCAAAGGTAGTAGTATTAATAAAACTATTTCCTGTTATTGTCAGGGAGTCTGCGCTCATATGAATGTCGCCCCCATTTCCCACGGCTTGTGGTACTACTTGAGAGGTAATGTAAGCATAAGTATTAGGAATATTTAATCTGGGTTCACCATCTAAGAGAATAGCACCTTTAACATCTATAAAAATACTGCCAGAATTTCCTTTGCTCCATGTAGAGCTACTGATATTAGCACCCTGCGTCATGGTGAGAGACTCGGCTTTGATGTGAATCTCTCCACCATTGCCAGTTCCTGTTTCTGTTACTAAAGACCTAATAGTGCTGGAAAAGTTATATCCGTTTTCTTCGCCACCATAGAGGTTGATTGCACCATTAACATCTATAAAAATATTGCCAGCATTTCCCTGCCCCAAACTACGGCTGCCTAAAAAGCCTCCTTTGTCCATTGTAAGAGAATCTGCTTTGAGGTGAATTTCTCCACCATTGCCAATTGCTGTGCGTGCTATTCCAACACCAAAGTAAGAATACGACTCAATGTTGTCAGATGATAATAATACAGGCCCACTAACATTTGCGTAGATACTACCACTATTGGCGATGCCAAGACTACGTGTACTGAAAAAACTTGCACCAGTCACATCAAGTGAGCCTGCTTGAAGATTGATATTGCCACTAATTCCTGTAGCATTCACTTCGATTTGGTTAACGACAGCACTCTTTTGACTTAAAGATATAGCCTGTGTAGCATTTAAACTAATATCTCCTGCCTTTGCCTCTGCTGTACCCAATCCTGTTGTAATCCCGGCTAAAACCAGACTTTCTTCACTTATATCAATATTGTGACCAGTGAGAGCGATCGCACCACCACCATCAGCTGCTACATTCACAATCGCTCCATTCCTCAGAGAAATATCACCCCGTGCGATTTCCTGGGGAAATGTCAAGGAAATATGATTACCATCCACTTCTAAGCCAATTTCCCCTACACTAGCTACACTAGCTAACTCCACCCGTCCACCCAAAGCATTTATTTCGCCTGTATTCAATATATTTCCCCCCACTAATAACAGGCTTTTTCCATCACCTACGCTTAATCCAAACAGGGGATTTTGCGATTTATCCTCTCCGACTGCAACTATCGACCTATTTTCAATTGCCCCTGCACCAATTTGGTTAAAAAATAAGGCTGATGGTTTAACAGTTAAAAGTGGAACTGCTTGGGGAGATGAAGCACTGAAAAATCCTTGTTCGCCAAATTTAATACTATTAGCTGATGTGGCGACAAATGAACCACGAATATCTAAACTTGCATCTGCACCAAATATAATCCCATTGGGATTGAGCAAAAATAGGTTGGCATTGCCTAATACCCCCAACTTGCCCAAGATTTCCGAACGATTACTTCCTGTCACTCTCGCTAAAATATTTTCAATCCCTGTGGGATTGGCAAAATACACAGTTTTTCCCTCGCTGACATGAAATTCACGGAAACTATGAAACAGGTTCATCCCGCGCACACTTCCACCCGTGATTCCTTCTTGTGCAACCCCATTGAAGTTGTTGATGATTTGGGATTTTTCTGTTCCCAAGCTATCATCCGGTACTATCTGACTTTGGGCTAGAGTGTGTTCTGCCATTGAAATGATGATCATTTCTAACAAAGCTAGGCAGATCCCTAATTTTAATTTTCTTAGGTCATCCCAGCTACTATGAATCTCCTGGAATAAAGTTAGCTGATCTCTTCGCCAAGTTTTTCTAAGCACCATGACAGCCACCATAATTTGTGCCAAAAGTAGAAGCGTAAGCAGTAGGACTGACGCTCAAAATGATTTGTCCTTGGTCATTTAGACTTAAAGTATTAGCCTCTAATGGGGGAGTAAAAGGGAGGGGTTGATTTAATTGAATTGTGGTTAGAGGATTTGCAGAAATAGCGATCGCCGGCACACGTAAAGCATGATTAGGCTGTGGTGGTATACCTCCTCGCCCTGTAATGGTAAATTGGCTTTGAGATTGCCTGTTAGCCACAGTTGAAACTGCACATCCTTGAGTAATCAGCCTGCTAGCATCAACTACATTTGTAGGTAAAGCTACTAACTCATTGTTGATATCTGCATTCGGCGTATTGATAATAATTTCACCGTTGAGTTGGGGGTTTTGTTGGGAAAAGGCAGTGATATCACTGAGGTTAGTTAATGTTTCACTTCTTTCAATACCGAAAATTCCCTGTGTGTTAATTCTGATTAAACCACCTTTACCTGCAAAGGCATTGGCGATGATATCACTATTTTCATTGGGAAGAGTGACTAAAAATTTGGTGTTAATGTCAATATTGCCGCCATTGCCGCCAGCTTCTTGAAGCCCGGCGGTGGTGGAAATGCTGCTATTATCTCTAAGCAGTAGTAAATCTCTTATCTGCAATTGAATATTACCACCTTCGCTGCTGAATGTATCTGCTAATAACTGCGATCGCCCCCCCAGAGTTAGAGAGTTAGTTTTTATTCCCACATCACCTGCATTACCTTGGCTTTGGCTATTCACAGAAATTTCGGCATCATTACTCAAATTGACAAACTTAGATGTCTCTATCTGAATATTTCCCCCTTTCCCTTGCCCTGCTGTACTGGCACTTAGGTTAGCTCGCCGGGTTAAATTGAGAGACTCTGCTTTGAGATCAATATTGCCACTATTACCAACTGCCCTCTCTTCAGATTTTGTCGTGATCCCACTAGGTGAGTTACTCTGAGTCTCACCATCGATGTTAATCACACCGCCCACATCTACATAGATATTTCCTGCATTTCCTTGTGCAAAAGTGCTTGTACTCAAACTACCTCCTTGTGCAAGATTCAAGGAGTTTGCCTTTAGATGAATCTCTCCTCCACTTCCAACTGCTGATGGTGCTATTACTTGAGTTCTAATTCCACTAGAAAAGCCAGTGCTATCCTCACCACTTATTTTCACAGAATCCTTGACATCAACAAAAATATTGCCGCCATTACCTCTGCCAAAAGTGCTGCTACTAAGACCAGCCCCTTGAGTTAAAGTTAGGGACTCCGCTTTGAGATGAATATCACCACTATTTCCCACGGCTGGTGGTGCTACTTGACTAACAATACCACTGGGAAATTCTAGACTTTCACCATCGAAGATCGCCGCACCTTGAATATCAACGAAGATATTGCCACTATTTCCTCGTCCAAAGGTGCTGTTAATAATGGAACTGCCCTGTAAGAGTGTGAGAGATTCTGCTTTGAGATGAATATCTCCACTATTTCCCTCGGCTCCTGGTGCTACCTGAGTTGTGATGACACTAGCAAGTACGCGATCAATTGTACTATTATCACTCTTCTTCAGAGTTATAGCACCTTTAACATCAACGAAGATATTGCCACTATTGCCTGTTCCCAGGTTAAAGCTACTGATCTGACTGTTATCAATTAAATTGAGAGAGTCTGCTTGGATATTAATATTACCGCTATTACCTATTGCCCAGTTAGAGCTATTGATCCGGCTGTTATCACTTAAATTGAGAGAGTCTACTTGGATATTGATATTACCGCTATTGCCTGTGCCAAAGTTAGGGGTATTGATGCGGTTACCATTAAGTGAACCATCAATTAAATTGAGCGAGCCTGCTTGGATATTGATATTACCGCCATTACCTGTAGCATTCACTCCGACTTGGTTGATGATGCGACTAGATTGACTCAACGATATAGCTTGTGTAGCCTTTAAATTAATATCCCCAGCTTGTGTGGCTGGTGTTCCTAAACTTGCGCCAATACCTGCATTGAGCAAGCTATCTTCTTTTAACTCAATATTGTTACCAGTGAGAGCGATCGCACCTCCACCACCAGATGCTACATTCACAATCGCCCCATTCCTCAGTGAAATATCACCCCGTACCAGTCCTTGGGGAAATGTCAAGGATAGCTTGTTACCATCAATACTTAACCCGACTTCCCCCACACTGGCTACACTGCCTAACTCCACCCGTCCACCCAAAGCATTTAACCGCCCAGCATTCAGCACCTTTCCCCCCACTAACAGCAAGCTATTGCCATCAGCTACCCTCAAACCCAATACACGATTATTTGTTTGATTCACTCCTGCTGCTGCGATGGAACTATTTTCAATTGCCCCTGCACCAATTTGGTTAAACAATAAAGCTGATGGTTGGATTGTCAAAAGTGGAACTGGTTGTGGTGATGAAGCACTAAACAATCCTTGTTCGCCAAATTTAATACTATTAGCTGATGTGGCAACAAATGAACCACGAATATCTAAACTTGCACCTGAGCCAAATATAATCCCATTGGGATTGAGCAAAAATAGGTTGGCATTGCCTAATACCCCTAACTTGCCCAAGATTTCCGAACGATTACTTCCTGTCACTCTCGCTAAAATATTTTCAATCCCCGTGGGATTGGCGAAATACACAGTTTTTCCCTCGCTGACATGAAATTCACGGAAACTATGAAACAGGTTCATCCCGCGCACACTTCCACCCGTGATTCCTTCTTGTGCAACCCCATTGAAGTTGTTGATGATTTGGGATTTTTCTGTTCCCAAGCTATCATCTGGTACTATCTGACTTTGGGCTAGAGTGTGTTCTGACAAGAAAATGATAATCGTTTTTAAAAAAGCCAAACAGATCGTTAACGGTAATTTTGTTTGACAATGCCAACCACTATCAGTCATCGTAGAAGCCAAAACTTAATGCAAGGTGAGTTAAAAACTGAGTTTCGTTGTGATTGTATGATAGCAAGAGAACCATTTAGGTTAAATTTAGTTAAAAAAGCCCTAAAATAGTGAAAAATTAGGGATTACTGAATGCCGGTCTAAACAAGATGATACTTTTGAATTACCATCATCTTCTCAATTCAGCAACACCGCAGATGCTTCATTGTAAATAAACTGAGATTTCCTCCAAGCTTGGGGTGTAGTCTGATGATTCTGGCGAAACTGTCGGAAGAAATGTCCTTCATGTTGATAGCCGACGGCTTCAGCAATCTGACTTACCGACAAATCACTTTCCTTGAGCAGATTACGTGCTGCTAACATCCTACGTTCAACAATCCAGTGATTGACTGTTTTTCCGGTATGACGACGCACCAAATTAGTTAAGTAAGCCGGACAGTAACCGACTGCTGTGGCTACATCACACAAGCTAATCGGTTGATGATAATTCTCCTCAATAAAGTTAAACACCTGATTTAATAGCGCGTTTCCAGGAAATGCTAACAAGGGATATTTTGGTTTTTCCTCCTGACTGGAGATGCTTGGGAATATTGGCGTTGGGGAAGTTTCTGAAACAACTGTTTGTGACTTAATGTGGCAAATCAATAGATAACTATATTTTTTGCCCTCAGATTCTATGGAAGTAACAGTGATTTCCAATGACAGGTTACAACCGTCTTGTCTTTGGTATTGAGTATTAAAGGATGTCTGATGTTGCTGTTTGTCAGTATGCCAAAAATTTGCCCAAACATTGAGTAAAAAATCTAGGTTGAGGTCTTGTATACCCATAGATACCAACTGTTCACGGGAATTCCCCACTAACTGACAAACAGCTTGATTAACGTATAAAACTTTGGCATTGGGTTTTGCAATTGGCTCTATCCAGAAAATTGGTTCTGGTACACGCTCCATCAAAAACTGAGTAAAGCGTAGTTCTTCTGGTTGTAATTTTAGTGTTAATGGAGGATTACTGGACTCAGCCATACAAATGGTAGCCACCATATTTCAACCTCATTGAAACTATATAGACTGCGCGAGAATATAGAGAAACACTCACTAACAACAGATGTTGGGCATTGATGGTAAAAATTTAGACCTGTAATGTCAGCTTGTCACACCAATTCAGAATTCAGAATTCAGAAAGTGAGACTCAGCATAACTTTTAGCAGTTGCATCTGCATCAACTTTTGCGTGAATTGGTATCAGGTAGTCTATTCAAGTTCATTGATTGTGTTTAAGCGCGTACAGTGCAAACATCTGAACTAAAATTCAGCTTTACTATCAGCACTATGATTAAAATCATACGTCAGTAGTGGTAATTTCAGTCATGAACTTTTTATTAACTTAGTTAATGTAAATACTAGTAAACCAAGATTAAGTTCAGTTTATCCCTTTACAAAGCTTTACAAAACTTTACATAATTGTGTCTTGTATTTACAGGTAATAACCCGATAAAAAGTAGAAATATAGGCGACAAATACACTTCTCGACGCAGGTTTTTGCCGATATCATCGGTGTTTCACATTCTGACTGAGATCAGTCAATTACGTAAATTAGTCCTGTTGCAAGATGATAGTCATCTAGAGATTGCATCACTTGATCTAAGTTGATGACAATCAATTTCAGCCTGATTGTGTGTACTGATCTGAGATGTTAGGATTGTAATAGAGGTAAAATCTCTAAATTTATCTAACAAAGTTAATATCAACGACATCTGTAAATTTTGCATTTGCGTATATTCTTAAATCTCAATGAATGTGGAAGAAGTCATCCAAACCATAGATCACATCTTTTTGACTAATACCGGTCAACACTTAAAAGATGTGGAATCCATCATCCTCAGAGGAGCATGGCAAGCCAAAACCTATGAACAGATTGCAGATACCTGTGATTACAGTTTGGGTTACATCAAACAAGTGGCAGCTCCTAAGCTGTGGAAATTATTATCAGATGTTTTAGGGGAAGACATCAGTAAAACTAATTTCCGATTCATCCTAGAAAGGTTGTGGCAAGAGCTATCCACAGTTAATCTCAACCAGACAGCATTTAGAGAATCTGTGAGTGAACCAACCCTAAAAACCTCACGAAATCGGGGTGAAATACCAGAAATCGGCGTTTTCTATGGACGCACTCCAGAGCTTACCACCTTAAAAGAGTGGTTAGTCAATCAACAGTGTCGGCTAGTAGCAGTTGTGGGTATGGGGGGAGTTGGCAAGACAACATTAGCCGCAAAATGTGTTCAACAAATACAAACAGAATTTGATTTGATTATTTGGCGAGATTTACGCCAAGATCCATTACTTAGCCAATTGCTGACGGAAATCAGCCCACTTATAGAATCACAGCAGAATTATCTAATTGCACAAGACATTGATGCTCAAATTACCGAATTTATTAATTTTCTCCGCCAATATCGTTGTCTTGTTATTTTAGATGCAACTACTAATATTCAGCAAAGTAGCAATACGGTTGGACATTATCGAGAAGGTTTTGAAATTTACGGTAAATTCTTAAAAAGATTAGGGCAAGAATATCATCGTAGTTCTGTGATGTGGATAGGACGGGAGAAACCCAAGGAAATTGCCTTGATGGCAGGAGAAAATTGTCCGGTGCGCTCCTTATCTCTACAAGGTTTAGACTCATCAGGCAAGGAAATATTTCAAGAGAAAAAGTTATTAGATCCAGATACTTGGGATGACTTGATTCAGCTTTATAGAGGTAATCCTTTAGCTTTGAAAATTGTTGCTAATACTATTCAAGAATTATTTGGGGGTAAGGTTTCTGCCTTCTTGAAACAAGAGACGATAGTTTTTGGTGAACTGAACGATATTTTAGACGAACAGTTTGAGTATCTATCAGATTTAGAGCAGGAAATTCTCTACTGGTTAGCAATTGAGTGTCAACCAATTTCTCTATCGCAATTACGTGGAGATATTGTAGCCCCCGTCACCCAAGCAGAATTAATGGAAGCGATAGAATCACTTTTGCGGCGATCGCTGATTGAAAGAACCGTAGTGGAAGAAGATGTCCTGTTTTCGCTCCAGCAGCCTGTGGTGTCGCAATATGTAATTAATCAGATTTGTGAGCGCGTTTGTCAAGAGATTCGGGAATTTGGTAGACACCAAAAAATTGAAACAATAGAGGTTTTGCGAATTCTATCTTTAGTGCAGCAAAAACAGAAAGATGCAGTTATTCAAGAAATGCAAGTCCGCTTAGTTCTGAAACCCATTAAAAACCAACTATATAAAATATTCAAAGATGAAAGCTTAATTGAATCATACCTTACCAAAATCCTCTCCCTTTTGCAAGGAAAAACTCCCTTGTTTGTGGGCTATGCCAAAAGTAATGTTAATAATCTGCTGCTAGAACTTAAATCTGATTTGAGTAACGTCAGTTATCGATAATAATGTTCCCCGTTAATACTCCCACTAAATATAAAACGTTGAAATATGAGCTACTGTATCAACCCCTGGTGTCTTAATCGGGAAAATCCTGACGGTCAAGAATTTTGCCAGAGTTGTGGATCTAGCTTAATTATTAATGAGCGTTATCGGGTGATTAAGCCATTAAGAGAATTGCATCAAAATCACCATACAGAAATATTTGAAATAGATAATTTGGGTACAACTAAAGTTCTCAAAGTTTTAACTAGCAATCGGCGACGTTTGATTGAAATGTTTGAACAGGAGGCTAGAGTTCTCCGACATTTGAAATATTTAAGTGTACCTCAAATTGATACCTGTTTTCAGTTTTCTCCTAAAGATAGGCATGAACAATTGTATTGCTTAGTCATGGAGAAAATCCCAGGAGAGAATCTAGCTCATTGGTTAGAGAAACATGGTAAATTATCTGAAGAATTAGCCATTGATTGGTTGATGCAGTTAACTAAGTTACTAGTGGAACTCCATCAAGAAAAAGTTTTACACCGAGATATTAAGCCATCAAATATAATGATTCGTCCTGATGGTCAACTAGTGTTTATTGACTTTGGTGCAGCCAGACAAGTGACTGTAACTTATGCAGAAAAGCTGGATGGCGGTGATATTACTAGAGTTTATTCCTTGGGATACACAGCACCAGAGCAATTACAAGGTCAAGCTAGTTATCAATCAGATTATTTTGCGCTTGGACGGACTTTTGTTAATTTATTAACTGGCATACACCCCAACGATTTGCCGAAGGAACCACACACAAACCAAATAATTTGGCGAGAGCAAGCACCCCAGATTTCGTCAGGTTTAGCCAATTTCATTGATAACCTGATGATTCCCGCACCCCATGAACGTCTTCTCAACCCCCAGTCGATCTTAGAACAAATTCAGAGTAACCAAAGCCAAGAACTGCAAATTAGTGAATTAAGTGCAGGTAAAAAAAATCTCTCCTTGTGCGGTGGTAAAACTTTAGCAGTTAATAATTTAACTAATATTTGGCGCAATCTGTGTAAAGCGATCGCTGTCAGTGTGGCGATCGCCTGTTGCATTATCGGAGTAAGATATTTTGGTATCCTCCAGCCCTGGGAATTGCACAGTTTCGATCGCCTGATGGCACTACGCCCCATTGAAAAACCAGATTCGCGTCTGCTACTTGTGACTATTGATGAAGCGGATATTCAATATCAAAACAGTTTAGGAATGCAGATTCGATGGTCTTTATCTGATCAAGCACTGCTGCAACTGATCGAAAAATTAGAGCCATATCAACCCAGAACCATCGGCTTAGATATTTATCGTGATTTCCCCGTGAGTTCTGACTATCCCCAATTAGCAAATTATCTCCGCACAGACACACGCTTTTTTGCTCCTTGCAAAGTAGCAGCACCCAAAGATGATGAGCCACATTCTGTTCCACCACCACCAGAAGTTCCAGAATCCCGTTTAGGTTTTAGTGATTTTGTCGCCGATGATGGGGAAGTAGCCCGCCGCCATCTCTTACATTTAACTCCTCCAGCTAATTCTGCTTGCACCGCACAATACGCCTTTAGTTTGCAAACAGCACTACACTATCTAGCTAATCAAGGAATTAATGCCCATGTAAATAGTGATGGACAATTACAGATAGGCAAAGTAATCTTCCCACAATTAAAAACCCACAGCAGTGGTTATCAAAATATTGATGCTTCTGGTTATCAGATACTACTGAATTATCGTTCTCTGGTTTCTCCCAAAGATATTGCCCAGCAATTATCTCTGAGAGAGATTCTGGAAAATCGCGTGACTCCAGAATTGATTGACAAGCTCAAAAATCGTGTAGTGCTTATAGGTGTGACTGCTCCTAGTACCGTTGATCAGTGGAAAACTCCCTACACCGCTACAGCCATTCGTTCTCAGAAAAATATACCAGGAATATTCATTCAAGCTCAAGCGATCGCCCAGATTTTCAGTGCAGTTTTAGACAATAGACCCTTAATCTGGTGGTGGCCTAGTTGGCTAGAAACAATATGGATGATCGGCTGGTCATTGTTAGCTGGGATACTAGCTTTGTGTATTCGTCGCCCTTTATATTTAGGAGTAGCGATAGCGATCGCACTTTTGTTACTTTTTGGTATTTGCTATCTCACATTTATCAATGCTGGATGGATACCAATCATTCCACCCGCACTTTTAATGATTACTGTCCCAGCCATAGTTGTTTGGTGGAATTCCACACATCGCTAATACTTATTTAATAAAAATTTTGGGTTGAGATTATGGCTTTAACAAAACTGCTTCTACCATTGCTCAGGTTGAGATATTTCGTTGTTTTCGGAATGCTTTGTCTCGTAAGTTCCCCCTTACCTCTACAAGCCTCACCAACAAAATTACACACACTATATGCCAATAATCAGCAAAATTTGTTTACACCGCCACAGTTCCCAGATAATGGTGCGCCTGTTGGTCGTCGTAGGGGTGGAACTAGCCGCAACGACTGTCCAGCACTCAATATTCCCCTGACAGCTCTTGTTCCTGGCCAAGAAAAACTAGATAATTTTCAAGGCTCTACATCTTTTTTAGCTGCAACTATTTCTGAATATCCTACCTTTTGGGTATATATTCCTGACTTACCTAGTAATATTCGCCATGGAGAATTCATCTTACAGAATGAAATTGGAGAAGATATTTATCGAACATCCTTAAAACTGCCTTCAATATCAGGAGTTATCAATATTAATCTGCCATCTGAACCCCGATATTCCCTAAAATTAGGACAGAAGTATCATTGGTATTTTAAAATTTATTGTGGGCTAGAAAATTCAGAAAGTAAGTATTTCTATGTTGATGCTTGGATAGAAAGAATTGCACTTACAAAAAACATTGACCGCGAAATAAAATCTATTAAATCTCATAAATATCTAGCCTATTTCCATCAGAAAATTTGGTACGATGCCATTACAGAATTAGGACAACTACTTCAGACTAATTCCCAAAATAATACTCTCAAAACCGATTGGGCAGAAATTTTAAAATCAATAGATTTGTCAGATATTGCTCAAGAACCCGTCTTAACAACGGAATCAAAAAAGTAAAATACTATACCTAAAATCCATAAATTTGCACTTAAAAATGATGTAGAGACGTTGCATACAATGTCTCTACAGTCCCAAATAAAGCACATCTATGGCTACGCCAGGCGAGCTATATTAAGAAACAGTATTAAGAGCATAAAAGTCAATAGAGATTACTCTTATCTTTTAGGTACTTTTTTTGCTATGTATAGTTTGATTCCTAATTGCCCAAAATAATACCAAATTAAGATAAGTAGTATTATTTTGAACTACTGGAATAGTCTATTAATCTATGCTCTCAATGTAAAATCGGTATAAGTACCGTGAAAAACAACAAAAATGTGAGTCTTAGAAAAAAATCTGATATTGAGATAAATATCAGCGCATTTTATATTTAAAAACATCAATAAAAATCACCTAGACTAAATATTTTTTAGTTAAAGATGAAATACCTATGATTTTCATCGGAAATTACTTATTAATAGGATTTGGTTTGTAGTTAGGACTTTAGTCCTGAGTTGAAAACTGAAGTTTTTACTACGAACCTTGAATCTTTCTTAGTAAATGATTGTTTGAAAAAGTTTACTATATCTCTCTAATGAAAGTAATTTCTCGCTTATTTTACATACCTAGCTGGACAATAGCCACTAAAATTTCTGTGGCGTTAATATCGGCAGTTTTCATCCCCATGAGCTTCACAGCATATTACAATCTACGAGAAAGCTTGGAGCGTATAGAGGCTGCTGAATATCGTAAGCTAGAGCTACTAGCCACTAATACTGCTAGTCGCCTCGATCAAATGCTCATTGATATTCAACGTCTGGTAATTCAAGTCAGTGGCGATCTCAATGTCGTGGAGTTTCTATCTGCTAATACAGTAGAAAGGCAAAAAACATTGAGTCTTAAACTACAAAAAACTCTCAACAATATTCATGATGCCAATCCAGATTTTGATGCTGCATATATTTTAGATGACAACGGTAAATGTGTTGCGGCGACTGACCCCATATTTATCAATCAAAACTATGCCTTTCGGCAATACTATAAGTCTGCTATCCAGGGAAAATCTTATATATCTAGTATCCTGATAGGAAAAACAACCAAAAGACCAGGGTTATACTTTTCCGCTCCTGTCAAATCAGAAACGGGCAAAATTTTAGGAGTTGTGGTACTCAAAATTAAGGGAGAAGGTATTTGGACAATTGTTAATTCATTAAAGCCGGCCAATCAGAGTTATTCTTTTCTCATTGATCAAGATGGTTTAATTATTTCCCATCCAGACCAATCTACTTTATATAAAAGTATTTTTCCTGTTTCATCAGATAAAGCTCAACAACTATTATCCAATTGGGGAAATATTTTACCATCTATAAATAGTCTGAATATTCCAGAATTAAAAGCTATAGTTAGGGCTAAAGATACTGGTCATACTAGTTATTATTCCCCAATTGAAAAGCAACACATGATTGTAGGCTTTGCCCCCATGAAAGTAGAACCGTGGGTATTAGGTATAAGTCAATCTAGAGAACAGTTTGAAGCTCCTTTATATCATCTCATACTATTTAATATCAGTAGCGTGATCATTGTGGGAGGAATCACCACAATTGTTGCTCTGTGGTTAAGTTCTCGAATTGCTCGGCCGATTCGCGCCCTGACAGCAGCAGCACAAGCACTAGAAAAAGAAACGTTTAATCAGGAAGCACATCATATTTTAGTGCAAACTGCTCATAGCCAAGATGACATCGGTCAATTAGTACGTGTCTATATCAATATGTCTGAAACGGTTAGGACACGCAATCAGAATTTGAAAATGCAAGTCAAAGAACTAAGAATAGAAATCGACGAAACTAAAAGAAATAGATATGTGGAGGAAATTACTGGTAATGAACATTTTGAAAGTATCCAGAAAAAAATTGCCAAGATTAAACAAGGCACAATAGTGGCTAGTGAAACTGAGATTGGTTACTATAACCGCCTGCACAATCAGGTGCAATCTCTCAAGCAGCGAACATCTGTAAACATCACGCAAAAATTGCCTAATTAACATAGAAACTTCTATGTTTCTGCATTAAAAATTTTGCATATTTACCAGGGGGTGATACCTATGACATTTGATGATGAATTGATATCTCGTGAAGAGGTATTAGCAGGTTTACCGGCTAGACGAGCCAATACAATTTTATTTTTAATTGAGAGCCGAACAGCCCAACTAGCAGCGCGATCGCGTGTAGAATTTTCCTTAGCACCCCAATCTGCTCATGAACGCGATTTAGCCTTTCTAGAAGCATTTGCTTTAGGTAATGCACCACCAATCCGCCCGACTATTCAGCAACTAGAACGTTACGCTAGTGAGTGGGCTTCTTTAGTTCCAGCAAATCCCCGACTCAAAGCCGCGATCGCCCAAGCCTTGGGACAGAAGTATAATTTTACCTATCAAGCCATACCGCAGATTCGCACCATCTTAGGTCTTGATGAAAAAGCCGTACAAACAGCCTATTCTCGGCTGTATAGAACATCACTATTCAACATCTTTGCATCCCACACTACATTGATCGAAGAATTGCGCTGGATGTTGAAAGATGTATCACAAAAAATTGAATCTGTACCACCTTTCTGGCTGGCCTTTTTACTCACCATCGCCTTGGGTTTACCCCAAGCCTTTTTAGCCTTACCCATCGCTGTAGTTGATATTGGGCCATTACCGACAGTGGCCTTTTTGTTAATTATCGGTGCAATTAACGTTGTTACAATGGCTTGTATGGCTGAAGCCTTCGGTCGTAGCAGTGATTTTCGTTATGGTCATCCCTTCATCAAACAATTAGTCGCCAATTATTTAGGCGGCGCAGGTTCATTCATACTTTCTGTAGCAGTTGGGATTCGAGTATTTTTCATCGCCTTGGCTTGTTACATTGGTTTGTCAACAACTATGGCCAATCTGACTCAAATCCCTCCAGAAATTTGGGCTGTATTACTATTTGTGGCGGGTTCATATTTGCTAACTCGCCAATCTTTAAATTTCACAGTCTCCCTGTTGGTATTTCTCGCCGCGATTAATATTGGGTTACTTTTGATACTGTCACTATTGACATTGCGTCACATCAATTTAGAAAACTTGCTATATGTCAACTTGCCTTTTTTAAATAATCAACCTTTCCAACCCTGGATATTACAAAGAATTTTTGGTGTGGGTTTGATGTTGTATTTTGGTCATGTCTATGTAGGAGAATGTGCCAAAGTTGTCCTACCGCGTGATCCTAGTGCCTCATCGTTAATTTGGGGTAGTGTATGGGGAACAGCATTCTTAACTGTAATTTTTTGCCTTTGGGTGCTGGTTGTCAATGGTGCGATCGCACCAGAATTATTAGCCCAACAATCAGGAACGGCTCTAGAAGCCCTAGCTATTCAAGTCGGCTCCATCGTTCCTATCTTGGGAGCAATTTTAGTTACCTTGTTGTTGGGAATGGCTTGGCTACGTAGTTCCAGCCTTTTAGTCAACCTAGCCAAAGAATGGATACCTACCCCATCTCTTCCCGTCTTGATGTTACCCCGTCAAGGAGGAATGTTAAGATTCCAGCCTTCTTGTAATTCTACGGATATTGCTTGTATCGGTATCACCTATTTGGGAATTATAGACAATCAACCCAAGTTCCAAATAGATATCCAGTTACAAGGCCACATCTACCATGTAGAAATTGCAGTCAACGAACATTGGGACATCAAAGAGTTATTTACTCAATACCCAGACATCAACCATTCAAATATTCGCCTGATGTTTGATATCCAATCAGCTAACCATGATCGTGTATATCTGCAAATTACTTCGCCAATGAGCCTTAACTACGAAGCTAGTTTGGAAGTGAAACACAGTCTCACGACAGATCAAACCAAAAAAACAGAAACTCACTTTTGGTTACACCTCTTCAAGCAGCGTCGTTTGTTATTATCCATCAGTCCATTAATTTTAGTTTTTGTCCTGACTGAGTGGCTATTCCTCGCCGGTACGCAATCTTTCACAAATATACTCGCTTTTGCTGGCGTACTAGGTAACTCCCTTGTAGGTGGAATTTTCCCAATTTTGTTGTTGATTTCTAGTAGGAAAAAAGGAGAACTAATACCTGCTGTAGTCTTTAAGATTCTCAATCATCCCCTGTTTAGTGTGGGCATATATAGCATTTTTCTGGGTATTTTGTTGATTCACGGCTTATTCATCTGGCAACATCCTCTGGCGCGAATCAGCGCATTCAGCATTGCCTTATTATCACTGGGTGCAACTGTG
The DNA here is from genome assembly GCF_021596505.1 of Nostoc sp. CMAA1605. GTDB lineage: Bacteria > Cyanobacteriota > Cyanobacteriia > Cyanobacteriales > Nostocaceae > Trichormus. The sequence continues at coordinate 122,381 of NZ_PJIZ01000001.1, forward strand.
GTTATGCAATTGTATGGTGCTTTTGCTTCCCGCGTAGTTGTAGAACTGCGACAAGAACAGCAACCACAAGGAAATTCAGTCTTTACAATTACGGCTGGTGGTAAACCAAAAATAGCAGACATACTTTTAGGATATGCAGAGGGTGAGGTACACCAAAAAGCCAACAAAATTGATATTCCCTCACTCTCATCTTTACGCTATGCCATTTTTTGCTTTCCAACTAAGGGAGAAAAAGAAATGAAAGTCTGGACAGATAAGAATAACGATGAACATAAATCTCAGCACTTACCAACATTTGTAGAAGTCGAGAGTGGTAATCAAAAAATGCAGTTTGACTGGAAATTATCTAATGGCAAAGTCCTGCTACCACTAATTAGCAATCAATGCTGGTTGAAATTTACATTCCCAGAGCGATCGCCATCTTAACAAACGATACAACCCATATTGTGATTTAGGTAAGTCTTTCTTTCTTCTTCCCCAGTCCCCAGTCCCCAATAAACAACAAAAAGGTCAATTATGTCCAAAATCATATCTATTCACTCCTTCCGTGGCGGCACAGGCAAATCAAATACTATTGCTAATATCGCCGCCACTATGGCCATCCAGGGAAAACGGGTAGCAATCATCGATACAGATATCCAATCTCCTGGAGTTCACATCATTTTCGGACTCAACGAACACAAAATTGAATATTCTCTCAATGACTATTTATGGGGACGCTGTGAGATGAAAGATGCTGCCTATGATGTAACTCATACTCTCATCAATAGACAACAATCTTCCACTCAAATCAAGGGTAATTTATACTTAGTTCCTTCTAGTATTAAAGCTGGTGAAATTTCCCGAATTATCCGTGAGGGATATGATGTAGTCAGACTCAATGATGGCTTTCAAGAACTTATCGTCAGTCTCAATTTAGACTATCTTTTTATTGATACCCATCCTGGATTAAACGAAGAAACCTTAATTTCTATCGGCATTTCTCATGTACTGATCATTGTCCTCCGTCCAGATCAACAAGATTTTCAAGGTACTGCTGTCACAGTAGATGTAGCTCGTAAGTTGCGCGTCCCCAAAATGTTACTTGTGATTAATAAAGCATTATCAAGTTTGAATTTCCCCGACTTACAGCAACAAGTAGAGAGCATCTATAATGTTTCCGTATCTGGGATTTTACCTCTTTCTGAAGATATGGCAGAATTAGGGAGCAAAGATATTTTTGCTGTGCAGTATCCTGAGCATCCTATTAGTCAAACTGTGCAGAAAATTGCTGCCCAAATTGCTGATGTTGCTGCTTAATTTAATATGAATAATCAAACGCAATTTCGTGCGGATGTACTCGCTGCCTATGGTGCTAGTAGCTCAGAAATAGATGAGTTACTAGCATACAACCATAATGTATTTTATCAAGACAAATTAAAGCATCCTTTTACATTTCCCTTACCATCTGAGGCGCATATTACTACTTGGGAAGAATACGCAACAGCAGCCAATACTCTCGGCGCATTCGCCGTTCTCCAGCAACGATTAGTACAGTTACAATTCCCCATTCTTGAAGGTATCAGCACAACGCCAGCATATAGAAATGTCACCCGTAAAGGTACATTTGTTGATAATTGTCCAGAGGCGACTGGTTTAGTGTTGACTCAACCAGACAAACTGCACTTAGAAATATATCCTAGTTTGGCGGGGAAAATTCCTGTTTTACTACCTGGAAACCGGGAGGATTTTGTGACTTTAGTCCAAGCTTTAACACAGCGTAATGAACCCAAAGAAATTCCAGCATCAATGGGAGCTTGTATTGTCAGTGGGTTTAACAATTGGGATAGAATTCATCGCTATCGCCAACAATGGGAACAACAAAATCCTCATCAATGCTCAAAAAATGATTGGACATTAGAATTTCAACGCCTGATTCCCCAAAAAGAACTTTATCAAGATAGATTCATTATTTTGAGTAACAGTCCTTACAGCAATATTCCAGCCCAAGAAATTGGTGTAGAAGAAACTACTTGGCAAAGTATATCTCTAAAAATTCGCTTGGAACACGAATGTACTCATTATTTAACAAATCGTTTATTTAAATCAATGCGAAACAATGCCTTTGATGAGCTAATTGCTGATTATAGAGGCATTGTAGCTGCCATAGGATATTATCGAGCCGACTGGTTTTTACATTTTATGGGCTTAGAATCATTTCCTGAATATCGAGAAGGAGGTAGGCTGCAAAACTATCGAGGACAACCGCCTCTTTCTGATGGTGCTTTCAAAATTCTCCAATCATTGTTGCAAGCAGCAGCATTTAATTTACAGCGTTTTGATGCAGAATATATTAATGATTTAGCAACTCCATATCGCCAAATGCAATTATTAGTTGCATTATCTTATTTGACTTTAGAAGAGTTAGCCGATCCTGGCTTTAATTCACTAATTCAACGATTGCTAGACAAAGCATAATTTTTCTGAATTGCCAATTCAATGTGTTCTCTGGTTGTTTTTTACCGCACTTGTATACAAGGATAGTCTAACCATGACAGAAGTTTTACTCAAAGAGTTAAGTAATAGCGATATTAATTGGATAGTTGCTAATAGCTATCATCAGGAGTTGCCATCTGGTAGTTTACTCATGCCAGAGGGAAAATCTAGCGATTGTTTGTATATTTTACTAGATGGTACATTAACAGTTAATATTACTCAATCTGAGAATAATCCTTTGCATCGAGCTTTTACAGCTATTGATAGTGATATCAACTCAGATTGGGAAATTTCAAGAGTATCTAGGGGTGAAGTAGTCGGGGAAGTTCCTTTTGTAAGCCAGAGTTCTAACATCACTACAATTAAGGCTCTAGAAAAATCATTAGTGATGTCAATTCCTCAAGAAAAGTTAGCTGTAAAATTGCAGCAAGATGCTAGTTTTGCGGCTCGCTTTTACCGAGCGATCGCTATTATGTATGCAGACAGACTGCAAAAACTAATCACTCAACTCGGTAGACGCAAATTAACACAAGCCAAGTCTTTAAAAGACGTACTATTTGTTTTAGCTGAATTACACGATAGTGACATTGATTGGTTAATGGCTTGTGGTATTACCCAAAAAGTTGCAGCAGGTCAAACACTCATTTATGAAAATAGTCCCGTCGATGCGCTATATATTATTTTGAGGGGAAAAATGTCTATGTCTGTCTCGGAAGATGATCGCAATCCTTTATTGCGTGCTTTTTCTGCGATTGAGGGTAAAGAAATCATTGGCAGAGAGATAGCCAAATTATCCAAAGGGGAAATATTAGGAGAAACACCGTTTATTGATAGTCGCCTCCCTTGGGCGACAGTGAAAGTAATTGAAGATTCTCTAATTTTGGCAATACCCAAACAGCAATTAGCAGTAAAATTACAACAAGATATAGGATTTTCATCTCGTTTTTACCGCGTCATTTCTATTTTATCAGCCAACAGATTGCAGGAAATCATGAGTAGAATTGGCTATGGTAGGAGAGTTTATAGTGCAGGTTTACCATTAAGTAATAATTTTGAATATGAGGATGAAATCAATATTAGTGTTTTAGATAAAATGTCTCTAGCTAGTAAAAGATTTGATTGGATGATTTCACGAATGAGCATTGCTTAAGTATCTGCTGCTCTTGGGCTTTTGAGTCTTTGTAGTGAGTCATCAGTATTCATTTAACCCCAGGTAAATTTAATCAACATATAATAATTTTGCTAGGGTTTAAACAGTTATAAATCCTAGCATAGCCTATTTCTATATTTTTGCTGCCACCCATTTATTTGGTGAATACTTCACAAAAAGAGCGAGTTCTATCTAAATATTGTGCATTTGCTCAGGCAATACTTTTTTATATTCTTGGGTCTATAGCAACTAAATTCTGTCTTTTCATTAAAAAAATACATCATAATTTTTAGTTCAAAATCTCTCGATTAACACAAATACCAATGTTAGAGCAGAAGCGTCGCATATTTCGCCAAGAATCTGTAGAGCGTCTATCTTCTCCTGAAAGATTAGACCAACTTATGCAGGTAGTCAGCCCCAAAAGTTGGCTACCTCTGATAGCTTTAAGCTCTTTGGTGGGAGTAGCTATTGTTTGGAGTATTTATGGACGTATTCCCATCACAATTGAAGGGCGAGGAGTATTAATTTATCCGCGTAAAGTAGTACCTCTACAATCAAAAAATTCAGGACAATTAACAAATGTCAATTTTAAAGTTGGTGACTCGATTAAAAAAGGACAGGTATTAGCAATTATTGACCAATCTGATCTACGTCAGCAACTCGAACAACAAAAAGCTAAACTAGCACAACTAGAATCACAAGACCAAGCAGCTAACTCTATATTTAAACAACGTTTAGCACAGGATGCACAGTCAATTCAACAACAACGTCAATATCTCCAACAACGCATTCGGGAACTTCAAACCCTTACACCTGTTCTCAAAACTAGAGATAATACCTCTCTTGAACAACAGCGCAAAAGTTTAAAACAAAACCTCCAACGCTACCAAGCTTTGAGTCCAGTTTTTCGGCGCAGAATGGAAATACGCCAAAATTTATTTAAACAAGAAGGGGTATTTTCAGCCGATGAAGCTTTGCAAGCAGAACAGGAATATCTAGAGAATTTGCAAAGGATTTCTGACATCGAAACCCAATTAAAAGCACTCGATGTCACAGAGACTCAAAAACAAAAAGAATATGGTGAAAATATATCAACTATTTCTGATTTACAATCCCAATTAAAAAAACTAGATAGTGAGCAAGCTTCTCAAGCACAACAAGACCTAGAAAATACTAATAATCGCAAAAAAGAAATTCAAGAAGTTAAACGAGAGATAGCTAAACTGCAACTACAAGTAGGTGATAATAGCAAAATTATTAGCCAATATAATGGGCGAGTTTTAGAAACCACAGTGGCACAAGGTCAAGTAATTAATGCTGGTACTCGTTTAGCGAATATAGAAGTGGAAAACCCTGATAGTAAGTTAGTAAGTTTAGCTTATTTTTCAGTGGCAGAAGGTAAAAAAATTCAATCAGGAATGCCAATTCAAATCACTCCTGAAACGGTGAAACGAGAAAGATTTGGCGGCATTGTCGGGAAGGTGATTAATATTTCCAATTTCCCCACTACCAAAGAAGCGGCAATTAATGAAGTAGGTAATTCCGAAGTAGTTGAGGGTTTAGTATCACAAAAAAACGAAGGATTTATCCAAGTATTTTCTGAGATACAAAATGATGCTCAAACCTTCAGTGGCTACAAATGGTCTTCATCTAAAGGGCCACAGATGAAGATTTCTTCTGGAACTACTACCATTGTGCGTGTTCAGGTCGAAGAACGCGCTCCCATTACGTTTGTATTACCTATTTTGAGGTCGTTCAGTGGCATCTACTAACCCAACTATAGGTCTACCTACGAATTTTTGGCAGTATCTACAGAAACTACTGCCTCAAAGAAGCAAGCGGGTGAAAACACCAACCCTTTTGCAAATGGAAGCAGTTGAATGTGGTGCTGCGGCTTTAGGAATTATCTTAGGTTACTTTGGTCGGATTGTGCCATTGCCGGAATTGCGGCGGGAGTGTGGTGTTTCCCGTGATGGTAGTAAAGCATCGAATGTGTTGAAAGCTGCTAGAAATTATGGTTTAGAGGCTAAGGGTTTAAGAAAGGAACTAGATAAACTCCCAGACCTCAATCCCCCTTATATTATCTTTTGGGACTTTAACCACTTTTTGGTAGTAGAAGGATGGAGCAACCAGAGAGTGTATCTGAATGACCCCGCTACAGGCCCCCGTAGTGTATCTTGGCAAGAATTTGACGAAGGTTATACGGGTGTAGTGTTGGTGATGGAACCAGGCGCAGAGTTCCAAAAAGGCGGACGTAAACCCAGTATGATTGGGTCTTTGTGGGAGAGACTACGGGGGTCAACCAGTGCTTTAGTTTACTGCATTGTGGCAGGATTTTCTTTAACTTTGGTGGGGATGGCTGTACCAGTATTTAGCCAAATATTTGTTGATGAAATTCTTGTAGAACAAAGATTAGATTGGCTGAATCCCTTGCTTTTGGGAATGTCTGTGGCTGCTGTTCTGCAAGGCTTACTGACATTGCTGCGTCTACAATATCTACGTCGTTTAAAAATTAAATTGTCGGTGGGGATGTCCAGCCGCTTTCTCTGGCATTTGTTGCGCCTACCAGTAGGGTTTTATGCCCAACGCTTTGCCGGAGAAATCACCAGTCGCATCAGTCTCAATGACCAAGTGGCTAATGTGATTTCAGGACAGTTGACGACCACAATTATTGATGCTGTGATGGTGGTTTTCTATGCCCTGATTATGCTGCAATATGATTGGCTATTAACTTTGATTGTCATCAGTTTAGCGATCGCTAACATTTTCACCTTGCGTTTAGTCTCTCGTCAACGGGTAGACCTGAATCAAAAATTAATGCTAGATTTTGGCAAGGCGGAAGGTGTTTCGATTGCGGCTCTCCAAGGTATCGAAACCCTGAAAGCATCAGGCTTAGAATCTGATTTCTTTTCTCGCTGGTCGGGCTATTACACCAAGGCCATCAATAGCCAACAACAAATGGATGTCACCAACCAATTATTTTCTATTCTACCTACACTCTTAGAAGCTATTTCTAGTTTGTTATTGTTAGTAATTGGTGGTTTGCGAGTCATGGATGGACATCTCAGCATTGGGATGCTGGTAGCTTTTCAAGGCTTAGTAGGCAGTTTTCAAGCACCAGTCGCCAGCCTATTGAATTTTGGTAGCACCTTACAAGAATTAGAAGGTAATTTAGTTCGTTTAGATGATGTTTTAGATAACCCGACTGATACAGCGATCGCCCAAAGAAACTTAGTTCATGAAAAAGCAGGGGAGCAGGGAGCAAGGGAGCAAGGGAGCTTTCACCCACAGGGGATATTGGCGAAGTTGAACTTACTTCGGTTCTCACCTTTATTTCCCCCAGCCCCCAGCCCCCAGCCCCCTGCCTCTTCTCAAGTTATCGAGCCATTATCTTATTTTTCAGCCTTGCCCAGATTACAGGGATATGTAGAATTACGTAACCTTACCTTTGGCTATAGTCGCCTAGAACCGCCTTTAATCGAAAATTTTAATCTTTCTCTCAAACCAGGACAAAGAGTGGCTTTAGTCGGTGGGAGTGGTTCTGGTAAGTCTACCATTGCCAAACTCGTCAGTGGACTTTACCAACCTTGGGCGGGAGAAATTTTGTTTGACGAACAACTAAAAGAACAAATTCCCCACCAATTATTAACTAATTCTGTGGCAATGGTAGAACAGGATATTTTGTTATTTGGTGGAACAGTTAGGGATAATTTAACGCTTTGGGATCGTACTATATCCGACAAAAACTTAAAACGAGCTTGTCAAGATGCCGCCATTGATGATGTGATTTTAGCTCTCAATGGTGGATATGACGCAGAACTGATGGAAGGTGCGGCGAATTTAAGCGGTGGTCAACGACAACGCCTAGAAATTGCCCGTGCTTTGGTGAATAATCCCTCAATCCTGATTATGGATGAAGCCACCAGTGCCTTAGATGCGGAGACAGAACGGATTATTGACGAAAATCTGCGGCGACGGGGATGCACCTGTATTATCGTGGCACACCGATTAAGTACGATTCGAGACTGTGATGAAATTATTGTCCTAGAACGAGGCAAGGTAGTGCAAAGAGGTACTCATCAGCAATTGTGGCAGAAGGAAGGTGTGTACTCGCGGTTAATCCGCACAGAAGGGGAAGCCTTGGAGGAGGAATGAGTCAATTCAAAATTCAAAATTCAAAATTCAAAATTAAAGCTGTTTTTACCTAATTTCTTTACGTTCCTTGTGGGACGCGCCCGCCATTCCACTCGCTTTTAAACCTAACTTTTTCCAATAAAGATGCAGCAAAAAAGAGTTGATAAATTTGCCATACATGGTCAAACTTATATCCTGCAAGGTAATGAGCCGATACTATTAGATGATCCTGCTAGAGTTTGGGTAATTCAATCTGGCTCTATGGCCTTATTTGCGATCGCCTTTAAAAATGGGGTAATCACAGGAAATCGGCGTTATTTATTCAGTCTCTCTCAAGGACAAGCCTTATTCGGCACTAAGGCCATGAACGGTCAACAGCAAATTTTAGCTGTACCGATGGGAGAAGCGGAATTACTACAACTACATCCAGAATGTTTTCCCGAATTAGTTGCTCATGGTGATATTAGAGCCGTGGACTGGGTAGAAAGTTGGCTTTGGGAACTTAGTAATGTGTTATCTGGGGTAACTATCCCAGCCATTGAGGTGGTATCCCAGGGAGAAATGCGGTTTTCTTTGTTGGATGGTCAAACTTTCCAAGGGGAAGCCGAGACGATCTGTTGGGTGAAGATTCAGCAAGGGACTGTTCGTTTATTAGGTTTGCCGGAATTAACGCTGACACCTGCAATGGGTTATTTTCCCCTGACTGACAAAATGTGGCTAGAAGCTGCGAGAGAGGTTCAACTCACCACCCTGAAAATCCGTGAATTTGTGAGTGCAGACCAACTCTTGACTGCTTTGTCTGTAATGCACATTCAATTACTGCAATGTGTGGAGTTTTTCGACCGACAAGAAGCAGAAGCAGAAATGATGCGATTGCGCGATCGCCAGCGTCTCAATAGTCAAGTAACTTCCCAAGCGTTAGGAGAGTTAGCATCAACTGTCAATCCTCAAGATGGCAATTTTTTCTTAGAAGGTACACCCTTGTTAGTGGCGGCTGGTGCTGTTGGTAAAGCAATGGGTGTAAAAATTTCGCCTCCCGCCCGTTCGGAGAACCTCAAACGAGTCAAAGAGCCTTTAGAAGCTATTGTCCGCGCCTCTCGGATTCGGATGCGCCGAGTTTTATTAAGAGACAACTGGTGGGAAAAGGACTGTGGGGCATTAGTCGCCTATACAGAGGCAGATAATCGACCAGTAGCCCTCTTACCAGTTTCTACCACTAGCTATGAATTATTTGATCCAGTTGACCATAGCCGCACTAAAGTAGATGAAAGTATAGCGATGACACTTGCGCCTGTCTCCTATATGTTTTATCGTTCTTTCCCCGATCAGGTACTTAACACCTACAATGTGATTTTATTTGCCCTGAAAGGACGGAAACTTGATGTTTTCCTGACTGTACTAACAGGGGTAGCTGTGACACTGTTAGGGATGCTCACACCCCAAGCCACTGCTATTATTATGGATAATGCCATCCCCGATAGCGATCGCGGTTTGTTACTCCAAATCGGAATGGGGCTATTAGTCGCAGCATTAGGCACAGTATTATTTCAAATAACTCAGAATTTTGCACTTTTACGCATTGAAACCACCGCCGCCACAGCTACAGAGGTGGCTGTGTGGGATCGACTGATGAACCTACCAGTATCTTTTTTCCGCAAATATACAACAGGGGATCTACATTCAAGAGCATCATCCGTCGGTGAAATCAGTCGTCAACTCAGCGCGAATACAATTATCAAACTAATTACCAGTTTCTTTGCTTTATTCTATTTAGGGCAATTATTTAACTACAACTTTCAGTTAGCCTTACTTGCGGTTGCTGTAGCTGTAATTACCAGTGCAGTCACCATCCTTTCCGGTATCCTCCTTGTTGGTAAAGTACATCCTTTACTCGAACTACAGGGCAATATTTTCGGACAAACAGTACAAATCATCAATGGTATTTCTAAACTACATATTGCAGGAGCAGAAGAACGCGCCTTTGCTTCTTGGAGTAAAAACTACACCCGTCAACTCAAACTAACTCTCAGTACACAACAAGTAGAAGATGCTGTAGTTCTTTTTAATACAGTCATGCCTATATTTACCTCTGGAGTCCTTTTTTGGTTAACCATCAACCAATTGAAAGCGGCTCAGACTTCAGGCACCATAGCTATTACCATCGGTACATTTTTGGCATTCAACACAGCTTTTGAACAATTTGTGAGCGGTACTACAAATCTCAGTAATGTCGTCACTGAAATTGTCCAAATTACTCCCCACTGGCAACGTACACAACCCATTTTGCAAGCTGTCCCCGAAGTAGATTTAACCAAGGCTGACCCAGGAAAATTAGTCGGCAAAATAGTTGTAGATCATGTAATGTTTCGCTATCGTCCAGATGGGCCATTAATCTTAGATGATGTAAGTATCTCTGCACAACCAGGAGAATTTATTGCCCTCGTTGGAGGTTCTGGAAGCGGTAAATCAACCATATTTCGATTATTACTTGGGTTTGAAACTCCAGAAAGTGGCGGTATTTACTACGATGGACAAGACTTATCTGGCTTGGATGTCGAAGCAGTCCGGCGACAGTTGGGTGTGGTTTTACAAAACGGTCGTCTAAATGCAGGCTCTATTTTTGAAAATATCGCCGGTGGCGCAAATATTACCTTTGATGAAGCTTGGGAAGCCGCGAAAATGTCCGGCTTCGCTGATGATGTAGCCGCTATGCCAATGGAAATGCACACCGTAGTGAGTGAAGGAGGTGGTAATCTTTCTGGAGGACAACGCCAACGCTTACTCATAGCGCGCGCTTTAGTATTAAAACCTCGCATTCTGCTATTTGATGAAGCTACCAGCGCACTCGATAACAAAACCCAAGCAATTGTCAGTGAAAGTTTAGACAAAATGCAGGTAACGAGAATAGTTATTGCTCACCGACTCAGCACAATTCGCAATGCTCATCGCATCTATGTACTCCAAGCAGGACGAATTGTACAGCAGGGAAGTTTTCAGGAACTAGCTTCTGTTGACGGACTATTTGCTCAATTAATGGCTCGGCAAATGGCTTAGTTCTTTACTCAAAACAAATCATAACCATAGAGGTATAAAATGAAAATTCAGATGATTGGTCATGCTTCCTTATTTGTAGAAACACAAGATTGTAGAATCATGATAGACCCCGTACTTTGGGATAGATTTTGTGAATCAACAAATAGTATCTGTCCTCAAAGGGAAATGATTTATGAGCAAATTCCTGATTTTGATGTATTAGTAATTTCCCACCGACATTTAGATCATTTCGATATTCGTTCTCTTGCTTATCTTCCTAAAAATGTTGATGTTTTTATTCCCAAAGATAAGTTAATCGAAAATTGTCTGCGTCAATTAGGATATTCTCACATCTATACTTTAAGCGACTTTAGTGAAGTCAAGATTGGTTCTACTACCCTCCTAGCTACACGTTCAGAAAATCGCGTGCCTGAATATGGCATGGTACTTGCTGACCCATCAGGAGTTTTCTGGAATCAAGTAGACTCATTAGTAAATGCCAAAACTATTAGTTTTGTCAAATCTCAATACCCAACAATAGACTTTTTGTTGGCAAGCTGGCAACCAATGTTAGAAACTGAGTATCAACATAATCAAAGCTTTTCATTCCCATTTTCTGGTTATAGCCATATTCTGCAATTAATTGGCTTGATTCAACCAAAAGCTATTGCTCCTGGTGCTAATGGCTTTAAATTTATAGATGGTTCAGCTTGGTTAAATAAAGTTGTCTTTCCAGTCACCCAAGAGCAATTTTGTCACGATATCAAAAGAGTTTGTCCAGCCACAGAAAATATCTTTGCTCTTCAGCCAGGAGATATTTGTGCAATTGAAAATGGTAAATCTACTTATCTAACCGCTCAGTCACAATTTGTCAAAACAGTTAAAGATGATAGAGAAGTCTTATCTTTTGCACCTGTGACAGTAAACGGCGAAATGATTGACAGTAATCCCAATAACTATGCTATCGATGAAATGAAACAAACCATTGAAGAAGAGGTTTGTGTTAACTTACCTAAGTTCTTTATGGAACATAAACAAGATTTATTCGCTGAATATTTCCATTGGGAAGTTAAATATCAACTAGAGATAGTATTTCCCGATAGTTCTCAAACATGGTATTTTGATTTTACTGAAGATACTATCCAATGCCGAACAGGTTCTACTCCCTTAGCTAACCTGTTTAATCTCATCACCGCTTCCAGCTTCTATGCAGTGTTGAAATCTGATAAAACCTGGGATTATCCCGGTACTGGTGGATACTTACGAGCATTTGAAAAATTATATATGGTCAGCACTCATGGTGCTATGCGACCCGATATTAAATCACTCAATATCTCTCCTTTAACCATGAAGTTTCCCCACGAGGAAGTTTTTACCAAGGCTTTAAATAAACAAGTAGATAAATGGTTAAAAGAGTATGGCAACAATCAATTAAGTAGTAAAAAAGAATCAAAAATCATGAAGTTAGGCAATGCTTTCATTCTCATGTTTGAGCAAAGTAATAATGAACAGCAATTGGTAGAAGCTCCAGTATAAAACATAGTAAGTGTAAGTGGGTTTGATTCAAGTTGTTTCTGTAGTCCAGTAGGGTGTGTGAGGTGTAAGCCGTAACGCACCAAAAGCCTTTGTGGTAATTGCTGTAACCTCGCTGTTACACACCCTACGCATCTACGTATATGTTCAAAAATGATGTAAGAAAACCCAACTCGTCACAATTCAAAATTCAAAATTAATAACGTGAAATTCCGCATAGCTTTTAGCGTTTGCATCTGTATAAAATTTTTGTGAATTGGTATCACGTATCTAGAATGTTTCTAGAATTTAAAATATGAGTAGTTGTACACTAGAAAATTACCTGCAAGTTGTTTACCCTCATCTTTCTCCTGAATTGGTTTCTCCCACAGCTTTAGCTTACATTCACCCAATAGCAAAGATTTTTCCGTCCTCATCCGAGGGTTTATTTGAGTGTCGTCTAGGTGCGAATAAATCCAATGTAGACTTTTCAGTGCTGGCTACAAATTCAGAGAGAAATCATCATGGCTTGGAAAAAGTCAATTTGTTGGTGAATTTACCAGATAAATTTTCTGCAAATCCTATATGGAAACGCATTCAAAATTTCTGTTATGCTTGCGATCAGCCAAATTCCATCTTATCTAGAAATATAGACAATATTTGGCTAGAATTTGATATTGAAGAACATCCGCAACTTTTACCAACTCCTAGCTTGTTCTTAGGTTTAAAGGAACTAGACTCAGAACAATGTAGCAATCAAATCTCTAGTATTAGCACTGAACAGTTACAAACAGTAAAAACCGCTCTGTATATATTATTCAATGATGATGTTTTACCTGTAATTGAAAATAATTTAGGTATTTGTGTAAATTATTTACCACAAGACTCTCAGATACTTTATGTAGGAGCCATGTTTTCTCGTCAGTTAGAGGCTGTTAGAGTTAATATTAGTGGGATTCCTGCTGAATCTTTTGAAGATTACCTCAGTCAAATTGGTTGGAGATATTCAATTAAACCTATTCAGCAGATAATTCGGTCACTGGCTAAAATTGCAGATGCGGTAATTCTCAATATCGACATAGGAACTAGTATTTTTCCGAAGATAGGGTTAGAGTGCCTATTAAACAATAAAAGTACCAGGTGTGAACCGAAATGGCAATTACTGTTAGATTGTTTAGTAGAACATAAATTATGTACACCAGAAAAATATGATGCTGTTCTCAATTGGTCTGGGTATTCTCATGAAAAGGATTATCCAAATTTATGGTCAGATACTTTTAGTAATGTATCTCGATTACTTGGAGACAAGTGGCATAGCATTTGTTTTAGAAATTTAAACCATATAAAAATAAATTATCATCCAGATGGAGATTTAGAGGCTAAAGGATATTTAGCGTTTGGTCACACTTTTGTTTGCAAATGACAGATTTATCAAATTTTATTAACATATAGTTAACTGATAATTAACTCAAGCTTCTATACCTAAATTCTTATAGAATTTAGGTATATTTTATTTAATTGTTATCAATAATCTATCTATAAAATGTGCATTTACGTCAAATGATTGTGCATTATTCTCATTTTATGAACACGATATTATTTAATCATCGACTTAGACCACCAGCAAGAATTCAACTACAAGAAGCTGTGAAATCGGTTATTGCTAAGGAATGATCAATTAACGGCATGATTTCATAAATATTGCAGGCATAAACTTAAGCAAAAATCAACAACCCAGCATTTTTAATAGTTGATTAATTCTCAGTTTAGGTCAATTTTGACTCCATATTTCTGATGAAGCTGAAGATTAATCAAGCAAAGCAGAATTTATGAGGGTGGCTAATACTTTCTTTTACTCAGGAGCAATTTTATGTCAGAACAACAATTTTCCCGTGAAGAGTTCAACTCAAATATTGCTGCTAAAGCATGGCAAGATGCTGCATTTAGAAAAGAGTTATTATCTAATCCTAAAGCAGTTATTGCCAGAGAATTAGGAACAACTCTACCTAGCAATTTGCAAATTCATGTATTTGAAGAAGATAACAACAATATCTACTTGGTAATTCCCCCAGTACCAAGTGTAGATGAAGAATTGAGCGAAGAAGCTCTAGAACAAGTTGCTGGTGGTTATATCGCTTCCAAAAAGAAAAACAAATTCTTTTTGATTGCCTAATCATAGCTTACAACAATGGCTGATCTCTTCTACTAATTTACCTTGAATCAGGAGCAATTTTATGTCAGAACAACAATTTTCTCGTGAAGAGTTTAACTCAAATATTGCTGCTAAAGCATGGCAAGATGCTGCATTTAGAAAAGAGTTATTGTCTAATCCTAAAGCAGTTATCGCCAGAGAATTAGGAACCACATTGCCTAGCAATTTGCAAATTCATGTATTTGAAGAAGATAACAACAATATCTACTTGGTAATTCCCCCAGTACCAAGTGTAGATGAAGAATTGAGCGAAGAAGCTCTAGAACAAGTCGCTGGCGGTTATATCGCTTCCAAAAAGAAAAACAAATTCTTTTTGATTGCCTAATCATAGCTTATAAGAGTAGTGAATAAATTTTGTACATTTCACCTCTCTTCTAGTATCTAGGAAACTCAAGAGATATATTGAAAGAATATCTATTTGCTAAAAATTTTACCATAAATTGGTTAGCGGTGGCTTTCATATTCTTCTATATATCTCTTTTCTCTAAATACTTTAATCATCTTTTTCTAGCTTGATTTAATTTGGTGATAATTATGCGATCGCTATTTTTTAAACTTCTTTTTTACTTATAAAAATATCAATAATTAAACTAAAAATTCTGAAATTGTTTATATAATTATCAGCCTTTATGCAAACTCAAACCCTAACTCAACAGCTATCAACAGACTTACTTCCTCCCGCTTTTGATATTGAGCAATACTGCACAGATTACCACGATAGCTTTCAAACTATTGATCAGGTTGATCCGCAACTCCTAAGTAAATTTAGTCAAGTTAAGCGGTTTCAGGAACGTTGGGAAGCAGATAGTAAATTTCGGGAACAAGTCGTTGAAGATCCTTACAGTGCATTTTTGCGCTATGGGTTGAAACTAAATCCTGAAGATGTCAGACCAAAATGGGATAAAAACTGTAAAAATATATCAGATTTTCCACTCCTAAAACTAAGTCAGGCATTTTTTGACCGCTTAGATAAAGTAACAGATATCGATTCTGAGGTTAGTCACTTAAATATTCGTGCATGGCGGGAAAGACAAATTGCACGTACAGCCAGCCAATTTAACTTAGCTTTTCACAAAGTAATTCAACACATTCCCGTCTGTTTTGAATTGAGCAAGGGTTGTTCTGTGGGATGTCGATTCTGTGCTGTGTCTGCACTGAAATTTAGTGATATTTTCTTATACACTCCAGAAAATGCTCAATTATGGCGCGGCGTGCTAGAAGTGATGACAGGCTTTTTAGGTTCTGCGGCTGGGAAAGGTTTTTGCTATTGGGCTACTGATCCTCTAGATAACCCAGATTATGAAAAGTTTTGCTATGATTTTCACGCCATTACTGGTTCTCTCCCGCAGATGACGACTGCTCAACCTCTAAAAAATGTTGAGCAAACACGGGCAATTTTAAAACAATCAAGAGAGAAAAAGGGTATCTGCAATCGCTTTTCAATTCTGTCTTTGAAGATGTTGGATAAAGTTTATCAAGCGTTTAGCGATGAAGAATTGTTGAATGTGCAGATGAATTTTCTCAATGAAGAGGCAGAAAACGCTGTTAAAGCTCATGCAGGGAGACAACGACAAGCAAATCTGCAAAAAGGTGAAGGGGATGAAGAGGCTCACAGACAAGGAACAATTGCTTGTGTGTCAGGATTTTTATTTAATATGGTGGAGCGCAGTGTTAAGCTGATTAGCCCTTGTAATGCTGATGAACGCTGGCCATTGGGTTATATGGTTTATGATCAAGGCACTTTTGTTGATGCTGATGACCTGAAGATTTTGATTGAAAGGATGATTCAGGATAATATGCCACGAATCTTAAGACCTAGCGATTTGATTCGGTTCCGGCGTGATTTGAATTATCAAACTCTGGTGGATGGTTTTCAACTTTCAACTCGCATTAAAACTTTTAAATTCCACCATGATGTGTTGTGGCAGGAGTTAGGTGCTTTAATTCACCACGGTCAGTATACCACCGCAGAGATTACAGAGTTGTTAGCTCTTAAAGGAGTGACACCCGCAAGAATATCTTGTTATCTGAATGTTTTGTTTGAGCGCGGAGTGTTAGATTCTGAGCCTCAACCGCAAGAGGGGTAAGGCCGGGAATACATATTTTCACGCTAATACAAGTTTCTAGACTCGATTTTGCAGGGGATTTCTCCTGCAATTTTAGTGGGTAAATCGCAATTGATTGGGTAGCGATCGCCCACTTTCTCAAACTACTCACTAGCTATGATGATCATCGGAAAGATTTGGCATGGAAACTAGATATCATCAGTCAAATAAACCAAATAACTACAAAATTGTCAACTCTCTAAATACTCAGTTTGACAATTTTAGTCACACAGAAACACCACAACGTCTGCATTACTTTTTTGAAAACCGATGTGATGTTAGTCCTGATGCGGTGGCTTTGATATGCGATACTGAGTTGCTCACCTATGAAGAACTTGATGTACGAGCCAATCAGTTAGCCCATTACTTAGTCAGTCAAGGTATCAATCAAGGGACAGAATTGGCATTCTGCTGGAACGCTCAATTAATACCTATGTGACGTTGCTGGCTATACTTAAGAGTGGCGCAGCTTTCATCCCTCTAGATGGGTCTTTTCCCCAAGATAGAATCACCTTTATTGCAGAAAACGCATCCCTGAATTTACTGATTAGCACCAGAAAATTCAGTGAACTAACTGCTGGAGTTGGCTGTCAAGTATTGATGTTGGATGCTGTAACCGAAGATATTGCCAAACAGCCGAAAACGCGGATTTTGTTGTCAGATGCACAAGACGAACTCTGTTACATTATCTATACTTCCGGCTCGACTGGCAGACCTAAAGGTGTGGCTGTCAATCACTCTAATATATGCAGCTTTATCTCTATTTGTACACCAATCTATGGCGTAAAAAGTTGCGATCGCATTTATCAAGGAATCATCATCGCCTTTGATTTCTCCATTGAGGAAATTTGGCCTACCTTCGCTGTGGGAGCTACTTTAATTGTCGCCCCTAACGATCATCGCAAAATCGGCTCAGACTTGGCTGATTTCTTGATTGAACAGCAGGTAACAATGCTCTACTGTGTTCCTACCCTCCTAGCAACAGTAGATAAAGATGTCCCCTCCATCCATACTTTAATAGTTGGTGGTGAAGCCTGTCCCCAGGACTTAGTGAAGCGTTGGAGTATTGGCGGACGGCGGATGCTAAATACTTACGGGCCTACTGAAACAACAGTTACAGCCCTGTGGACGGAATTAGTTCCAGACAAACCAGTAACTATCGGTAAACCCCTACCATACTACAGCGTTTATATTCTCGATGAGTCTTTACAAGAAGTTCCACCAGGTGAGATTGGAGAAATCTGCATTGGGGGAATTGGTGTCACCCAGGGTTATGTAAATCTTCCCGAAAAAACTGCTGCTAAGTTTATCCCCAACCCCTTTGCGTTAGGTGAGCAAGAAGAAAAACTATATCGTAGTGGTGATTTAGGTCGATTTACACCAGATGGTGAAATAGAATATTTAGGGCGCATTGACCATCAAGTCAAGATTCGGGGTTATCGTATTGAACTGACAGAAATTGAAGCAGTTTTACTAGAGGATCAAGAAGTAGAGAATGCTATTGTCTCTCTGGTATCTATTAATGATGCAGATAAAGAATTAGTTGCTTATATCACGCTACATATTCCTGTAGCTGATGCGGAAACTCTAAAATATCGCCTGTATAACTCCCTGAGTAACCGTCTGCCTAACTACATGGTGCCAGCATTCATAGAAATCTTGGATGCTATTCCCACATTACCCAATGGTAAAGCCGACCGTTCTCAGCTACCAATTCCCACTACCAAGAGAGTCAGTAAAAACTCTTGTTTATATGTGCCACCAGCTACAGAGCTTGAACAAGAACTAGCTAATGCTTGGGGTCAGATTTTTGCAAATGACAATATTTCTGTTGAAGAAGACTTCTTTGCGGATTTAGGTGGTCATTCTCTGTTTGCGGCGCGGATCATCTCTAACTTAAGACAGCAACCAGCATTACAGCATCTTTCCATTGCTGATTTATATTCCCACACAACTATTAGATCCCTTGCCAATCACATTGAGAGCATCCAAAAACAACACACTGCATCTGCTCAGTTAAGTCCACGTACAGTTAGACATCATAGCAACTTGCGAGTTTGGTTGAGTGGCAGCATACAAATAGTTATGCTCTATCTCGTCTTTATTGTTTTCGGAATGCCATTCATCTTACTATTAGGGAATTTCAATGAATGGTCATCACCACTACAAGTCTTGATTGAAATCAGCGAATTTGCTTTGATGTGGTTTGTAATTAGTCTCACACTCCCCATCATTGCTAAATGGTTGCTCATTGGTAAGTTTCGCCCTGGTCGTTACCCGTTGTGGGGCTGGTATTATTGCCGTTGGTGGCTAGTGAGAAAGATTATAGATGTTGCCCCACTTGACTATCTAGCGGGTTCACCTCTCATGCCTTTATATATGCGGTTATTGGGTGGAAAGATTGGTGAAGGCTGTCACATCGGCACGAAAGATTTACATCTACCTGATTTAATCACAATTGAAGACGGAGTGAGCATCGGCTATGGTGTCCAGGTACAGCCTTTTATAGTGGAAGATGGATGGTTATACCAAGCATCTATAAAGATTGGAGCTAATAGCTTTATTGGGACTAATTCAGTAGTCATGCTTGGTAGTCATGTAGGTCGGGGAGTGCAGTTAGATGAACAGTCTTTGGTAGCACAAAACCAAGTAATTCCAGATTATCAGGTCTGGGCTGGCTCACCCTCCCAACCAACTACCGATGCTGATCCGATTTTGCAGGAAATGAACCATCGCAAAACTCCCTCGGTGCAATTGTCGCCAAGACTTTGGATGGGTTTTGTCGCTGGATTTATCTTGTTTAATGCTTTACCGTTCATCATATTCATTCCAGGTTTAATCTTGGAATATGCTGTATCCCAAGGAAAACTACTCAACGGTCTTTTATATACACCCATTGCCGGTTTATTGTATGGACTGACAACCTGTGCTGTAGTCGCCTTGGGTAAATGGTTGGTAATGCCCAATACTCGTCCTGGCATTTTTCCCGAAAATTCTGGTTTTGGTCTGCGTAAGTGGCTGGCTGACAAGTTTATGTTTACGAGTTTGTCACTAACTAACACCCTCTACGCCACCCTTTATACTATGCCTTGGCTGCGTCTGTTGGGGGCGAAAGTAGGGCCGAGATCAGAAGTTTCCACTGTATCGCAGATTGATCCTAACTTGCTGAGATTGGGTAGTGAAAGTTTTGTCGCTGACTTTGCAACGATTGGGGCAGCTAAATATTACAATGGCTTTTTCGCCTTGGGAGCTACTGAAATTGGTAGTCGTTCCTTTGTGGGTAACGCGGCTTTAGTCCCTAGCAGCACATATCTGGGTGATCATAGCTTAATTGGGGTGTTGTCTGTGCCACCGAAAAAACCAGTGTCTTCTGGTTCATCATGGCTGGGTTCACCAGCAATTTTCCTCCCACGTCGTCAGCAAGATGAGTGTTTTGATGAAAGAGTAACTTTCCGTCCACCGCTAAAACTGGTTATGGGTCGCCTTGCTATTGAGTTTGTGCGAATTGTTCTACCCCTAACCCTCATATATGTGCTGTTCATCGAGAATTCTATGGGGTTATTTTGGCTAACATCAGCAGTCTCAACACCAATGCTGATAGTTTTGTCACCAGCATTATTTATGGGGTCTGCGTTTTTAGTAACTCTATTTGTAGCGATGTTGAAATGGGTGGTAGTTGGACGCTATCGACCGCGTGTAGAGCCTTTGTGGTCTATTTTTGTACGACGTACAGAGTTTATCACTGGCTTATACGAAACTGTCGCTGTACCATTTTTACTCAGATGGTTGACTGGTACACCATTAATAGCACCGATTTTAGGTTTATTTGGGGCAAAAATAGGTCGCAGAGTTTACATGGAGACTACGTATTTAACCGAGTTTGATTTAGTGCGGGTTGCTGATGATGCGGCGATCGCTAATTTAGTATCTCTGCAAACTCACTTGTTTGAAGACCGCGTGATGAAAATGTCCAAATTAAGAATTGGTCGCGGTTGCAGTATTGGGCCTCGCGCTATAGTTCTGTATGACTCGGAAATGGAAGCTGGAGCAAAATTAGATGCTTTATCTCTAGTGATGAAGGGTGAAATGCTACCATTTCAGAGCCATTGGCAAGGTATTCCATCTCGCGCAGTTAACTAAGGCTGACTCACTTTTATAAATGATGTAGAGACGTTGCACCCAACGTCTCTACAGTCCAGAACAAAGCACTAGCATATTTTTTCTGTAGGGTGTGTGACGCTGCGAAAGTATTTAAACGTAGTCATGAAACTTATAGCGTCACGCACCAAGCATTAATTACGATACTTGCGTAATTCCTGATTTTTAGAAATTTTATCAATTAATCTTGGACAAAATCAGCAAAATTGAGTAATAAAATAAGTCATTTCTGGCTAAAAATGCTGTAGTGAATCCTCAAAATAGTGCATTTAGTTGTTTTTTATTAAAGAGTATTATGCAGTAGTAGGTAAAACCCAGGAATCGATAACCCTATTTTGGTAATGGAAAATCAATTATAATCCATTACCAACAATTTCTTAAATTAATCACCATCTGATTTTATTCCTCCTCTCTAAATCAAGTTCTGTCAAAATTCAAAATCATTGACAGGATTTTTCTTAATTAATTGATAATTTAAAGACAGCAATTTTGATGATTGCTCAAATTTTAAGACCTTTGAATTAAATAATCATAAGTCAATTTCCTCCACGAATATAACTTTAATAAAGCTAAAGGGATTGATGATGTGCTACAGCCATTTAAATTATTAGGTTACACAATGACACTATCAGAATTAATTAAACCACGATTTTTTCAGGGTGTAGCGTTATTTTCCGCATTTACAATTATCAGTATTCCTACTACAGTAGGAGCATCCGAGCAGAACTTTAATCATAATCAACAATTTGAACTCTTACAAACTGAGATTACACAACAGGATCTCAAAAACATTGAGGAGTTAGTTAGTATCGCTGAACGTAATTCTGCCGACATACTAGACGCACAAGCAGCCAGAGGTTTAAGTCCTTTTAATGATGTGATGAGTATTAGTTTCTCTGGAACGACATACGGATCATTTGACAATTATCAAGAGTTTTACATTGGGATTACAGTTAACCCTATTAGGCTCTTAACTGCTACTCAACAATCATCTGTTCTCAAAGCTCGTTGGCTAGAAGCAAAACGTCAAAAAAGAGTTGCTATAGTCCAGCATTACATTGAATATCTACAAGCACGTCAAGCTGCAAAAATTGCAGCTTACCAAATGCAAAAGTTTTCTGATAATTCAAGTATTGCCAGTGTTAATATGCAGCCTCAACAGCAGATTAATCATATTGGCAATGCAGATTATGTTGCTGCTGTCACAGAAAGACTCAATACAAATACACGGGAACGAATAGCTTTAGAACAATTAGCTGCGAGTGTCGGTTTATCACCACAGGCAACAACTACCATTATTAATAAACCATAAATTACATTGTTTTATTAAAGTTTTCGATCATTCAAAAATAAAATCTATATGCAGAACTACTCTACTTTAATCAATTTAACATCTAACAATCAGAATGAGACTAATATCTCAATAACCACACAAGACCTACTAGAAATTGTCGAAAAATCTAGCAGCATTTGGGAAAGGCTGGATGGACGTTTTATCACTGAAGATGCTGAAACAGATCAAGAGTTAATTCAAACTCGTTTAGATAAATGGTGTCAATTTATAGCTAAAGGAGATGAGCAAAAATTTAGCCAACGTCTAGCTGTTGATAAACTAGATATTAATATTGTTCGACCTGCTTTAGATAAGGTTAGTCTCATAGACCATACTGAATTACCCAAGTGGACTGACACATTAAAGCAAGCAATGATAGTTGCTGGCTCTATTGCTGGGGAAATTTTTGATGAGACGAATTCAGCAAAATATTCTTATATAGATATCCAAAATCCCCTGCCATTTCAAGAAATACTTATACCATTTATTGAAGTAGCCAAACAAAAATTAATTGCTCGTTTAGGTTGTCGCAAGCCATTATTATCTCATGATGCTCAAGCTCAAATAGAGCGTAATCTTATCAATAAATTGAGTGATCTTTTAGCTGAATGCTTAAATGTTGAATTTACATTATTTCGTTCTTATCGTAGTTCTGGACTAAATCACCTGATCCAGAAATTGCAAGGAAATTTTGCTAATTACAAGTATCAGAACTTTGTCAAAAAAATACTAGATAATCAACTATTATCCTTTTTTAAGGAATATAGTGTTGCAGCTAGATTGGCAGCGACAGTTACGGATTTATGGGTAGAAACTGTAGAAGAATTTCTCCTAAGATTGGCTTCAGACTGGGATGAAATTACACAAAATTTCTCACCAGATCAAGAACTTGAACAAGTAATCAATATTGAAGGTGGACTTTCCGATCCTCATAATCGTGGGCGTTCAGTAATGATAGTGCAGTTTGCTTCTGGACTAAAATTAGTCTACAAACCAAAAGACTTAGGTTTAGAACAGGCTTATTTTGAATTTCTGAATTGGATAAATCAACAGGGAATCACTTTCCCTTTAAAGTTACTGAAAATTCTCAACTGTTCTACTCACGGTTGGATGGAATTTGTTGAGGCGTTACCTTGTGAAAATCAACAAGCTGTGAATCGCTATTATCAGCGTGCAGGGATGGTATTGTGTATTGCCTACGTTTTAAGGGGAACAGATTTTCATTATGAGAACATCATTGCATCTGGAGAACAACCAGTTCTCATAGATTTAGAAACTCTCCTTAATCCCGAAATCACGAATCAGGATATTGATGATGCGGTATCCAAATTAAGATATAAACTAGGCAATTCCGTATCTGCTACAGCTTTATTACCAGGAGCGTGTATTCCTGTTGGGCAAACTAGTAATCTCGCAATAGACATAGGTGGACTAAAAGACGCAAGTGAAGATAGTCTTCCTTTATTAAAATTTGTCTGGAATTACATTAATACCGATGGGATGGTAATGGAGGTACAAGAAGATACCAATCATGACTTGAAAAAGCCAAAAAACCAACCTTTTGGCAATGCTATTGATACCTCTTTGAAAAACCATAGTCAAGAATTAATAGATGGTTTTCAGCAAATGTATGGATTTTTCCGAAAATATCAAGAGGATTTATTAGCAGAAGATAGTCCGATCAAGCTATTTAAAAATCATAAATTACGTATTGTCTTGCGGAATACGCAACTTTACTTCAATATATTGTCTAACTCCTTGCGTTGTCAGTATCTTCGAGATGGTGTAGAACGTAGTATTCAGCTAGATGTTATCAGCAAAGGATTTATTTCTCTATCAGATGAGCAACATCCTTTATGGAGAATCATCGCACCGGAAAAACAGGCTTTAGAACAACTAGATATTCCCTATGTTACTGGAAATGCCAACAGCAAAGCTATCACCATTAATTCAGAAACAACTATTGATAATTTTTTCGAGGTTTGTGGTTATGATGCCGTTATTCAGCGTTTACAGCAACTGAGTGACGAAGATTTAGTCCACCAAATTAAGATTATTAACGCTGCACTCTACTCTAATCTGAGTGTAGAGGATTTGTGTAGTTCCGTGTTGGAGACACCAAATCTGAGTGTTAGGGAAAACACTGTTATTTCTTTAACAAACGATACTATTTTAGAGCAGGCGATCGCCATCGGTAAAGAAATCCAGCAACAAGCGATTTTTAGTGATGCTCAAGATGCGGCTTGGGCAGGAATGAAATACCAGAGTAATATTCAAAAGTTTCAACTGTTGCCCCTCGATTTTAGTTTATATGATGGCAATTGTGGTATAGCTCTATTTTTGGCAGCATTAGCAAATGTCACCAATCAGTCAGAGTTTAAGGAACTAGCATTAGGATCTATATATTTATTACGCCAAGCTTTAATAGAAAAAGACCCATCTTTTCAGGAAATTATGATTAAAAATATGGGTCTTGGCGGTGCTAGAGGTGTAGCCTCTATAGTTTATACTCTGGTACAAATTTCAGAATTTTTAGGTGAAACAAAGTTAATTGATGATGCTAAAAAAATAGCCTCTTGGCTCACACTAGATACAACTGCTGACAACCAAATGCCAGGCATATTAGATGGTACTGCTAGTATTATTCTGAGTCTATTAGCTTTATATGAAGTTACTAAAGAACCAGAAACTCTAGTACAAGCCACTAACTGGGGTCAGCATTTGTTAGATTTACGGCAAAATGCAAATAGCGTTGATCAAGTATGGCTAAACTCTAACGAAGAAGCAGAGGTATTGATAGGATTTTCTCAAGGTATAGCGGGTATTGCTTATACATTATTGCGCTTGTATGCAGCTACTCAAAATGTAGTGTTTTTATCAGCAGCACAAGCAGCTATTAGCTACGAGCAGAATTATCTCACTGAAAAAGGTGATTTACTA
Organism: Nostoc sp. CMAA1605; assembly: GCF_021596505.1. Lineage (GTDB taxonomy): Bacteria > Cyanobacteriota > Cyanobacteriia > Cyanobacteriales > Nostocaceae > Trichormus. The sequence goes on from NZ_PJIZ01000001.1 coordinate 147,433, forward strand.
GATATTAGTAGCTTATCATTGTCGTCTATTAATAGTTGGTGTCATGGTTTAGCTGGAATTACTCTTGCTCGTCTAGGAACTTTCAGAATTCTGAATACAAATGAAATTTCCCAAGAGATAGATAATAATTTGTCAAAAGTTCTCAAAGGCAACTTAGAGCCATTAGATAGCCTCTGCTGTGGTAGTTTTGGATATCTAGAAGTATTGTTATTAGCATCTGAGCAATTAGAGCGTCCAGAACTTTTAGAAACTGCACGTCAAAAGATAGTTTTAGCCTTGCACAGAAAACAGCAAAATAGGTCTTTTCAACTGCTTCCTAAATTATCTCCAGATGTTTATCATCCAGGCTTTGCTCAAGGAAAGGCTGGTATTGGCTATGCTTTGCTAAGATTTCTATATCCTCAAAGATTACCATCTGTACTATTATGGCAATAATATTACAGCAGTAAAAAAAAGCAAGTTACGTAACAGGTAACTTGCTTTTTGTATGGGTTCGAGTTTGATCAACAACTCGATTACTAATTTTTTCCTTGACGAACTAGCCGGAATAATTCTCTAGCAGGTAAATTCTTAATATCAATATTATACCGAACCATATCAGAATATAAATTGAGGTAATCAATCTCTTTAGGAGAAAGTTTGCCTTGCTGCACTGCTGCGATCGCCTGATCAATTTCCTCTCTGTTTGTCACCCCCATCAAAACAACATCTACACAGTTTTGTGATAAGGAATAACGATAAAAATCAGGTATATCAGGCCGCCAACACCACTCAGGCAATGTTGGATGTGGGATTATATGTTCCCCTATAGATTTAAAAGTCACGATTCCTGAACGTTGTGGATCTTCTGGATCTAAGTTTGCAAAGATTTTTTTCTGTGCTGTTCTGTGCGCTGGATTATTTCTCACCATCATCACATCTAAATAAGGGTGGTTCAGCCATGCTTGAGCATGATTGAGATTGTGAAATGATGCACCTATATAACGAACAGCACCCATTTTTTTCAGCCGTTCAGATACCCCGTAAGTCTCTTCTACAAATCTTTGGTATACTGTGTTTGGCCCTCTTAAGTGCGGAGAATGCTCTAAGCAATCTTGGATCACTACAGCATCGCGATCGCCAACCCAGCCCCAAAATAATACATCGATATAATCAATTCCCAATTCTTCAAATTGGTCAATCAAAATACCAAATAAAGATTCTGGACTCTTAATATAAGTCACCGTCGCTAAAACTACTTTTTCCCGCACAGAAGAACCACGCCCACACAGTTGACGTAGAGCATCTGCCATATTTATATAAGTATAATGATGCAAATCACTTGAATAGAAAAAGTAGTTAATTCCTTGCTCAAACGCATAAATTGTATCTTCACTAGAAATACCACCTCCACCACCTATACCCAAACAACTGACTGTTAAATCAGTACGCCCTAGCTGGCGATAAAAAGGCAAACTAGGATGACTGTTAGCGGATAAATAATTATCAGATTTAACTACAGAAATTAGTTGTTGCATAAACTTGATTCACTGCCATCACTTTTTAGTTAAAAAGAGGGGGGAGTTGATTGACAATTCCCCCAATATATAGACATTTACGATGTTATAGAAGTTGTGCTTCTTGCATTCATGGTCAAGGATTGAACATGGACTTAAAGTAGGATAATTTAAGGCTATTTACAAATGTTAAATCTGATTATTTTATGCCTAATATATGATAAAATTAATAACAGATTAACCTTTGTCACTAACCTAACAAAAATTATCCTAGAAATCATGAATTAGCAAGTTTATTAGCCTTTGGTATACAGAGCTGAAACGTAGCTTGCACTTACTGCGGATGCACCCAGTCCTGAAGAATAGACTTTATGGGAAAGCTTTTTAGTATCTTTTGATGGATTCAATACCCTAGAAACAGCTCTGCTAATAGCAGAAACACTAGCACCAGCAAGCAATTCTAGTTCTTCCGCAGAAATATCAGCTAACTCTTCTGCTTCAAACTGCGGACGCATAGGCAGAACAAAATACAAGTTTGTTGGAGTTTCTTCCAGAACTTGTACACTCACTTCTGCGGGTATTTCTACATCAAATTCCCGTGCGATTACCGCTTTAGGATTTTCGAGTAACTCTTGCTTGTAAGCGTCACTCTTCCAAGCTCTAGCAATGATTTTTGCTTCTAGATTTTCTTGGTTATTTTCTAGAATTTGTTCTTGTTCGTTCATTTTATTTTCCTTAGTTCGATGATGGATTGAGTAATTAGCTTTGCAGAATATGGGCGATAGCTTTTGATAATTTTTGTAGTGAAGTTATATCAAGAACTATCTGAACAATTGCATTTTTTATCTTTTTCCACCGCCACCAACACCTGCGGAAACACCTGCGGAAACCACTGATGCTCCCGTGTATTGAACGGATTTGTTGTTTGACACGGCTCTTGTAGCGTTTGATACAGCATTTGATGCTTGTTTTGACCAGTTCTTGGTAATAGCAACAGAGATAGAAACAGCTCTACTAATAGCAGCAGCACTAGCACCAGCGAGCATTTCTAGTTCTTCCTCAGAAACATCAGCTAACTCTCCTGCTTCAAACTGCGGACGCATAGGTAGTACAAAATACAAGTTTGTTGGAGTTTCTTCCAGAACTTGTACACTCACTTCTGCGGGTAATTCCACATTAAATTCCCGTGCGATCACTGCTTTAGGATTTTCGAGTAACTCTTGCTTATAAGCGTCATTCTTCCAAGCTCTAGCAATGATTTTTGCTTCTAGATTTTCTTGGCTATTTTCTAGGATTTGTTCTTGTTCGCTCATTTTTTTTCTCCTTAGTTCAATAATGGATGGATTAGTGAAATTTTGTGGGTCTTATGGTGATAAGTCTGAAAAGCAGTTACATACTTTTCTATGAAGTACAAAAGAAGCAGATAATGCTGGATAAATTACCTTCTTCTGACATCTCTAGCTATTTCGCTTGCCGTCTCTGGCTATATCGTCTTAACTGGTCAACAGAAACTGAAAAGAGGGCTGAAAATACACCTTTGGACAATTCTATTTTGCCATTGAGACCTCCAGCTACCTGCGCCAGTTCTTCCTCAGAAATATCGGCTAACTCTCCTGCTTCAAACTGCGGACGCATAGGTAGTACAAAATACAAGTTTGTTGGGGTTTCTTCCAGAACTTGTACACTCACTTCTGTGGGTAATTCCACATTAAATTCCCGTGCGATTACCGCTTTAGGATTTTCGAGTAACTCTTGCCTATAAGCATCATTCTTCCAAGCTCTAGCAATGATTTTTGCTTCTAGATTTTCTTGGCTAGTTTCTAGTATTTGTTCTTGTTCGCTCATTGTTCTGCCTTTTTGGATTAATTTTAGTCAACTGTGAGCAGTTACACTTTTAACTCATGTATTTTTGACTAATGCAGACATATTTGCATATGAATCAAGCGAGAAAGTGCTGTATTGAACCCTACTTCACATAAACTAGTTAATGTAGTTCAATATTCAGATGATATGAAACAGGAATTTAGATAGCTATGCAGATTTTATAGTAGTGACTCTCAATTTTTTATTTGTAATTTCAACTGCTTGTAGAATTAACTATATGCCAAAAAGTATCATATGTTAAACAGTTTTATATTAGTTGTCAATATGTAATTACTAGCATTCATAAATAAAGATTGAACATTTACAACATTGAATAATAACTTTAATCTGAAATTAATGACAGATGAATATTGCCATGAAATAGGAGAATCAATCATGACTATAAACTCTGAAAGCTCCAATACAGAAAGCTTAGAAGAGCGCATGGTTGCTAAGGCGGTAGAAAATTCTGCTTATAGACAACGTTTATTGAGCAATCCTAAAGCAGTTTTAGAAGAAGAATTAGGTTCTGAGTTACCACAAGATGTATCATTTGAGGTTTTGCAGCAAAGTCCACAACAAATCTATTTAGTGCTGCCAATTGATATTGATGAAATTATTCGGGATGGTATGCTCTCTCATGAAGAACTGGAAACTATTGCCGGAGGAAGTATATCAGCTATATCAAAGTTAACTGCTAATGTCAGTGTTTTTGCGAGCATAGACTACGTTTCTAGAAAAGCATGGGATAAATGGAAAAGTAAAAAATAGCCTCGCTTTTAAATAGCACAATTGTTAGTGAGATTTGTTGACAGTAGTCAATATCTAAAATAAAAGAGTTTGCGAATTAACTTCTCTACAGCTTATCAGACATCTTGCACTTGTGTCGAAAACCAGGTTTTAATTATTAACCTGATTTTGCTTGTTGGCAAGGGTAGAAGATAGGAATTGCAGCACAAAAAGTATCTAATGGAGAATGAATCATGACTACAAATCCTCAAGCATTAAACCCTGAAAGTTTGCAGGATCACATTATTGCTAAAGCGATAGAAGATCCCGCTTACAAACAACGCTTATTAAGTGATACTAAAGCGGTTTTAGCAGAAGAGTTAGGTGCTGAGTTACCAGAAGATTTATCAGTTGAGGTTTTACAGCAGAGTTCAAAACAACTCTATTTAGTATTACCAGTTGATATTGATGAACTAGTTCGTGATGGGATTATTTCTCAATCAGAACTAGGGTCTGTTGCAGGAGCATCTTTAATATCAGCAGTATCAAGGTTAATTCGTGATGGAGCTGCTAGTGCGGCTATCTTTGCATCCATTGAGTATTCTCTTAAAAAAGCTAAGAGTAAGAGGTAAGATTTTCGCCATCCTGTCAGAAATGTTTAGACCTTTGCCTTTCTTTATATTTTAGTCAGAGATGAAGTTTAAATTTAATTCGGCAAAGGTTATATTCTCCAATTTCATCATTTATTATGGCTACAAACTCCAAACCATCAACTCCTGAAAGTTGGCAAGATCATATCATTGCTAAGGCAATAGAAGACCCTGCTTACAAACAACGCTTATTAAGCGATGCTAAAGCGGTTTTGGCAGAAGAATTAGGTACTGAGTTACCAGAAGATTTATCAATTGAGGTTCTACAACAGAGTTCAAAACAACTCTATTTAGTATTACCAGTTGATATTGATGAACTAGTTCATGATGGTATAATTTCTCAGTCAGAACTAGAGGCTGTTGCAGGGGCATCGATATTCGCAGTCTCAAAGTTAATTGTCAAGACAGCCGCTCAAGTATCTGTTTTTGCATCTTTTGAGTATTCCATTAAACAAAATCGGAAAAAGTAAAAAAGTTGCAATTATCCCTGAGAGTTTTTGAAAGGTTCATTGATAATTTTTCCTAGCAAAAATTTTGAGATTCTCCTATTTTTTATAAAACCATAGCAATCCTATTTGATTTCTGAACAGATTCGTATGGGAGGAAAATTGCAATGTGGTTTTTTTCCCGCAATATCTCCAAATCAAGCCATGAATCTTTCGGTGCGTCACGGCTTACTACATATACTTAGATTTTTTCAGAAATCAAATCGGATTGCTACAGTCTTAGGAGATATCAATAAATCTTGTATCTCTCAAAACGTTTGTAGTAACTCCCTCAACTCAAACTTTTGATAATTACTGGAGACTAAATCATGAACACAAACCATCAAGAATTTGACATTGAAGAATTTAAAAATAAACTAATTGCTAAGGCAATGGAAGACTCTGTGTACAAACAACGGTTGTTAACCAATGCCAAAGCAGTCGTTGAAGAAGAACTAGGTACAAGTTTACCATCTGACTTGAATATTCAGGTCGTACAACAAAGTCCAAAGCAACTTTATCTGTTGTTACCACCAGAAGAAGATGAAGAACTGAGCGAACAGGAATTAGAAGCTGTAGCTGGTGGTGGATACATAAAATTTGTGAAAAAGACTATAAAAAAAGCTGTTGATCCTTGGACTTAGAGAATTTAATCATTCGTGCAAAAAGTCCAATCAGTGATTTTGTCTACCACAACCTTTTGATGATTGTTATATCTTTCTGAATCTGCACGTTATGAATACTAACTAGCAAAGAAAGAATAGCTATCAAAATTCAAGTTCATTTACCAATGGAGAATCAATCATGTCTACAAATTCTGAAGCATTAAATCCCCAACAGATTCAAGAGCGCGTCATTGCTAAAGCAATGGAGGACTCTATATATAAGCAACGCTTATTGAATGACCCTAAAGCAGTTTTGGAAGAAGAACTAGGTGAAAAACTGCCAGCAGATTTAACAATTCAAGTTTTACAACAAAGTCCCAAAAATCTCTATTTGTTGTTGCCAATTGATATCGATGAACTAGTTCGCGATGGAATGCTTTCTGAGTCTGAACTAGAGGCTGTAGCTGGAGGATTCATCATTACAATTGCTACTCCCTATGCGGTTAAACAATCTCCCAAAATTTCAAAAGCAATTAAGGGTTTGTTTAAGTAATCATTCACGATAATTCCCCTAAACTATTTTGATAAATATTTAGGGGAATGTGAAAAAGTCATCGAGTGAGGGGAGATTGTAAATCTGATAGACAATCGTTTGTAATTTCTGCTCTATCTCCTCCTTTACGTTGAGAAATAATTCACACATTAGTAGATTTCTAGCAATTTAATCAGTTGAAAACTTTGATAATTACTGGAGAGTAAATCATGAATACAAATCATCAAGAATTTGACATTGAAGAATTTAAAAATAAACTAATTACTAAGGCAATGGAAGACTCCGAGTATAAACAACGCTTGTTAACTAACGCCAAAGCAGTCGTCGAAGAAGAACTAGGTACAAGTTTACCTTCAGATTTGAGTATTCAAGCTGTACAACAAACTCCGAAGCAACTTTATCTGTTATTACCACCAGAAATTGATGAAACTATTAGCGATGAAGAATTAGAGGCTGTTGCTGGTGGTGGTTATAGTAAAGCACTTGGAAAAATAGCACTTAAGGTTTCCCAAGCATTTAGATGATTAGCACTTAAAGTTTTCCAAGCATTTTTTCAAACATAAACCTGTTTCAAAATTGTCCCAGCTAAGTATAATCTCAAATCACACCTGAAATTTTGTCTGGCTGTTGTACATACAATGCACAACAGTTCAGACAGTTTTATCAAAATATCAGTAAACTTAATATAAAAAGCTAATTTTGCTTATAGTATTTAGTGAATTAGAACCCATTTAAATTGAAAGTTTTGGTAACATTTATTATTCATTTTTTTTAAAAAAATATTTTATGGAATTTACTCACGAACAATTAATTAGTATTTTAGAAAAATCTAGTACATTATCTGAACGTCTTAGTTCTAAGTTTGTAGTTAGTGAGTTAAAAAACTTAGATGATTTAGTGAGTGATAAACTTCAAAAGTGGTGCGAAGCTGTTGCTAATGGAGACAATCAGAAATTTGAAAATCGTCTAGCTTGGGATGGTTTAACTTTAGAAGATGCGCGTCGTGCTGTTGCGCCTGTATATTTAGTTGATAGAGTTAATTTACCAGCTTGGACTAAAACATTAAATGAAGCTGTGAAAACTGCTAAAGTTGCTTTTTCAGAAGGTGTAGAGTATCTCTGCATTGATGCTGAAGAACCAATTCCCTTTGAAGAACTATTCTTGCCATTTGTTTATATAGCTAGACAAAAATTAACTACAAGCACCGGACAAAATTATCACCAGCTTTCAGACAATGCTCATGGCTTATTAGAACGAAGATTACTGATTGCTTTGTCTGAAATAGCTGCTCACGCTGTGGAGTTAAAATTTTCTAGTTTTCGTGCAACTAGACAATCTGCTCTTTCTTATATACTAAGACAGTCTGATAATCATGTAAAGCGCGATCGCTATACAGAATTCATCCAACAAATGTTTAATCAGGATGGACTCATTGCTTTTTTATTAGAATACCCTGTGATAGCTAGGCTATTAGCCATCACCATCGATTTTTGGGTTGATGCTATTAGTAAATTTTTATCACATTTAGCCGCAGACTATATAGAAATTCAGCAATTCTTCCAGCCTGATGTTGATTTAGGAAAGGTTGTAGAAGTTAACTCTAATCTTTCCGATCCTCATAACAATCATCATACTGTTATAATTCTGACCTTTGCTTGTGGCTCAAAATTAGTATATAAACCCAAGGGTTTACATATAGATGAAGCCTACTTCAATTTCCTATCTTGGTTTAACCAACAAGAAGCCGATTTAGCATTTAAGTGTTTAAAAATCTTAAATCGCCCCCATCATGGTTGGGTTGAATTTGTCGAATATTCACCTTGTGAAGATGAAGCAGCAATCAGACGTTTTTATCAAAGGACTGGAGTCTTATTAGGTTTATTATATATTTTGCAAGGTAATGATTGCCATTTAGAAAATCTGATTGCTTGTGGGGAACATCCAGTCATCATTGATTTAGAAACAGTAATGCACCCCACGGTAAAAGAAGAAAAAGATTTTCATCAATCTCCTAATGCACTTGAACTAGCTCTCCGATTCATTCTACAAAATTCTGTATTGCAGACTCATTTACTACCACAATGGCACGTAGCTCTGGGTGGAAAATTAGTTTATGACTTTAGTCCATTAGTAGTCAATGATCAAGAAAATAGCCAATACGATACCCCTATTTTTCTGGATATTAACACTGATCAAATGCGCCTTAAGTATGAGGCAGTTTCTATAGATTTGAGTGAAAATCATCTTCCTGCATTGGGGGAAACAAAGGTTTCTCCAGATAATTATGTAGAAGATTTAATCATTGGTTTCCGCAAAATATATATTTTCTTAATTAAGCACAGAGAACTCTTATTAAGTAATAAGAGTCCTTTATTAAACTTTGCTCATCAACGAATTAGGCTGCTATTTCGGGGAACTCAAGCTTATGCTTCTATATTAAATAATGCTCAAAGAGCCGAATATTTGAAAGATGGAGTTGACCGCAATATCAAGTTGGAAATTCTAAGTCGAGCTTATGTAAATGAAAAAAATAAACCTTCATTTTGGCCATTATTAACACAAGAATTGCAATCAATGCTCCAGATGGATATTCCCTACTTTAGTGCATTTACTGATAGTGAGTGTGTACTTTCGGGATTATCCTCTGTGCCGATTACAGATTGCCTAATGCCTACTTTACCACGGGCGATCGCTCAAATTAAAGCCCTTGATGAAACTGATTTGAGCAGACAAATAGAAGTAATTCGCGGGGCTTTTAATAGTAGTATTATTAAACCATTTACAGATAATTTGACTACAAATGCAGAAAATACGCAACTAATTGGCGGAAACCTGATCAATTTGAGTCAAGAAGAAGCTTTAAAGCAAGCGATCGCCATTGCTAATAAAATTCAATCACAGGCCTTTTATACAGAGAATGACGCTGCTTGGATTGGCTTGGAATACATTCCAAAATTTCAACGCTTTCAGTTAAAAGCACTTGGCTATCATTTATATGATGGTAGTTGTGGAATTGCCTTATTCTTAGCCGCATTATGGGCAGTTACCAAGGATGAACAGTATCGTCAGTTTGCGCTTAAGGGCTTGCAACCATTGCGGCAATATTTAATTAAGTCTAGTGCAGATAATTCTACAGAATTAACCGAAGATATAGATGTTGGTATCTGCACAGGATTAGGTTCACTTATCTATGGATTAGTGCAGATTAGTAATTTGCTAAATGAACCAAATTTGTTCAATGACGCTCAAAAATTTGCTAGTTTAATCACACCAGAAGTCATTAGTAAAGACCAAGATTTAAATATAAGTTCTGGTTCGGCGGGTGCGTTGTTAGCACTCCTCGCCTTGCACAAGGCTACAGGGGAACAAATATATTTAGAACAGGCTATTAGCTGCGGAAATCATCTATTAAAGCAGGGAATTAGCAGTGATGCAGGAATTACAGCTTGGAATACTACAGAGAAGAAACTGTTAGTCGGCTTTGTTGATGGTGCGGCTGGTATTGCCTATGCCTTGCTCAGATTATATGATATTACACTGGATGGTAATTTTTTGTTAGGTGCAAAAGAGGCGATCGCCTATGAACGTAGTCTTCTTCTTGCCGAAACCAATAATGACAATCATTCCTTTCCCCTGGGCTGGAGTCATGGTACTGCGGGTATTGTTTTAGCCCGTTTGGGTAGTTTGACGATATTCGATGATAAAGAAATTCGTCAAGAAATCATTAGTGGTTTAAATACCATCCAAAATAGTAATTTCAATATAGTTGATAGACTCTCTTGTGGCAATTTTGGGCTTATTGATGTTCTCATCGAAGCTGCAACTAGGTTTTCAGAGCCGCATTTATTAGCAGATGCACAAAAATTAGCTGTATCTATTGTCCATAAAGCCAAAGAAAATGGTCATTTCCATTTATTTTCTCCACATCACCAAGATATGTATAATCCTGGCTTTTTCAATGGTATGGCTGGAATTGGCTATGAATTATTGAGACTAAGTTATCCACAATTGTTACCTACAATCTTACTGTTCGATTAAATTAATTGTAAGGATTGAGGCACAGGGAAAAACATAATGACATCCGGTGCAATATTTAGCGTTTATTTTTACAGCCGGAAAACCAAATGCTGTGCTGATGCTAACAAGCTACATCCCTTTACGGGTGAAGTCCATCTCAAATCTAAAATTGATTGACTAATTGATTCAGACATTTCGTTTACGAGTATTTGACCATACCTAGACTCGCTAGGGGTAAAGCTAGCCAAACTCCAAAGCTATTTGTTAAATTGGCGTTGCATAAATGCGGGATGAATTAAGATTTTTTAACAAAGTAAAATACTGACTCTTTGCACCTACTCTGCAATTTCTGCATTAGGGGTATCAAGAAAAGTAAATCATCTTCTTAATCATACTGTTTCTTGATAAAGATACACTTTATTTTGTACTGTAGAGACGTTTCATACAACGTCTCTACATGATTTATTGGACTTCATAGAAAATTGGTATCAGCAACGCCAGTTTTCTCAAATTAGATATCGAACAATTTTTATTCCACACGAATGGCTTGCAATGAACAAAAAATATTTTAAGTTTCGCTATTCTAAAATTAGCTAATAATGATACTTATGATTTACGAATCTTGGTCACAAGTTGTAATTCGCACAGTTATTGAATGGGAAAAACGTAAAGCCGAGATAAAATCTACACCTGCTATTCCAGAACAAAAAACAAAGTCCAAAAATAAGACCGCCTAATAATAAATGATACTCAATAGCTGTTACAAGGTTGCCATCTACACATATTTTTCAATGCAGCTATTGAGTATTCACATATATATCTTGGTCATTTTTTAATCCAGCGTTTTCAACCGCTATTCTGCTTCTGCTCCTAAGACAACCCCTTCATATAGTAGAGCGATCGCAAATTCAAATTCAATGCTAGATAGAGTAATCACATCTCCCTCAGTGTAGGGGTAGTAAAGCCACATTCTGCCCTCTCCTCGACAGTAGCGTTCTACGGAGATGGTTTCTGAATCTATTAGTAAATATTCTTGCAAAGAAGGGATTTTCAGGTAATTGGTGAATTTTTCGCCCCTATCTTTACCGCTTGTCCCAGGGGAGAGAACTTCGACAATAATTTTTGGGTTTTGGATAAATTTACGAGCATTAAGGTCTTGAGGGTCACAGCTGACAATCACATCAGGATAATAGTAGGGACTTTGAGGCTTAACTTGCACTTTCACGTCTGACACATTCACTCGACAACCTCTAGCACGTAAATGTGGGCGTAAAGCTGTGTATAAATTAAGTGCAATGTCATTGTGGGGGATTGTACCACCCGTCATTGCAAAAACTTCGCCGTTAACGTATTCGTAGCGGATTTCTTGCTGAGGTTCCCATTCGAGATATTCCTCGATGGTCATTTTTGGCGGTTGTTGGGAGATGGCTACCATAGCACGATGTTTCCAGTTTGTTTTGATTCTAGCGAATAGGGTAGGATGATTTTCTGGTTGTAATGTAACAGTGCGATCGCAACATTGGCTAGTAACGATACTCAATGGCTGTAACAAAATTTCCATCTACGGAGATTTTTTTCACGCAACCATTGAGAATTACTCGTTTATCTTGGGCATTTAGTCCTTGCCAGTAGCTTTTATGAGCAAAAGCCTGGATAATTCTTTCCTTAGCAATCAGAGATTGTTTAGCGATATTATTGGTTGCACCCAGTGCGATCGCAATTTGTTCTTTGAGGTCATTTTTGATTTGTTCAATCGCTGAACTTGGTGGTAATGTTTCCAAAGTATTCAGCGATGCGCGGAGAGTTTTTACTTCTGGGGATTCTTCTATAATGGGTTCCTCATCTGTTTCCACTAAGTTGGCTAATCGTTCGGCTTCTTGTGCTAATAAATCCATTACTTGGATATCTAATATTTTTGATGAAATCATATTTTTATGATGACAAGTGCCAGCTTTATACAACCGACACTGATAATAGTAGATAGCTTGTCCGTTCTTATCTACTCGTTTAGCGTGGCGAGTCATTGAGCCACCACAATGAGTGCATTTCAGTAAATTAGAAAAGGGGTTGACTTCACTATCTTCTCTAGCATTCCATCGGTTATTACGATTACCTCGAATAATCTGTTTTATACGCTCGTGTTCGTCATAGGTGATAATCGCCTCATCATCGTGAGTTCCCCATTTCACTTTCCATTCATCAAAATTTTTGCGTTTTCCCTTGGATTTAACGTAAGTATCAAACGGCAGTCCCCCAGCGTAAACAGGGTTGACTAATAATGCTTTTAAACCTGGGATTGACCATCTTAAACCAGACCACGGATAACGCAGGGGATGATTAGTTTTTTTGGGAGTAAATACAATTTTATCTAAATCATCATCGCTGACAATTTGTGTAGATTTTTCTAACTTATGCCAATTTAAAGCTTTTGTTTCTATACCAAAATCTGAGTGTAGTTTACGCACCGTCGCCGCAACTGAACCACACTCAAAAAAAGTTTTAAAAATATACCGAGCTACATCAGATACAGTTAATTCCTTGCGTCCTTCTAGTAAACAAACACATGGTGATTCATCGCGGACATATTTATCTTTATTGATACGGTATCCCAAGGGCGCAACTCGGTGGCTTTTTCCTTGAGTTACCCGATGACGACGTTCACTTTTCAATCTTTCTGTTACCATTCTGACTTCAAATTTGGCAGCAGCAAGTAACATATCAATTGTTAATTCCCCGCCGAGACTATCAGGGTCAACTCCTTGATCTAGTGCGATTAATTTAATCCCTCTAGATCGTAATACCTCCAACAATGAATAAAACAACCGCGATGATGAACCAATCCGGTCAATCCGAGTGAATTGCAATGACTTTACCTTACCTGTTGGAGATGTCTGCAAATCATTAATTAATTGTTGTAGTCCTTCCCTGACTTCGGTAGTCCGTGATTGAATATCCCAGTATACCTTTGCACAGCCAGCATTCTGCAAGCGTTCGATTTGTTTACGCAACGCACCTTTATCTGCTTGCTGCTCCTCAGAACTAACTCTGGCATAACCCCAACTTTCCATAACAACCCATAGACACAACCTTTATTATATTTGATAGCTATAACTTCTATTCTCAGAAATATTCCGAACAATTACAAAAGCATCAGGGTGAAATCTTAGGGGTATAAACATGAGTGTTATTTATCTGGATAATAATGCTACCACTAAGGTAGACCCAGCAGTTGTAGAGGCTATCATGCCCTACCTGACTGAATATTACGGTAATCCTTCTAGTATGCACACCTTTGGCGGGCAACTTGGGAAGGCAGTGAGAACAGCGAGAGAACAAGTTGCAGCCCTAGTGGGTGCTGATGAATCGGAAATTGTCTTTACAAGTTGTGGAACTGAAGGTGATAATGCTGCTATTCGCGCCGCCTTGTTAGCCCAACCCGAAAAACGCCACATCATCACCACCCAAGTTGAACACCCCGCAGTCCTCAATGTCTGCAAACAATTAGAAACCCAAGGCTATAGTGTTACATATCTGTCTGTAAATCGTCAGGGGCAATTGGATCTAGATGAACTAGAAGCCTCATTAACAGGTAACACTGCCCTGGTAACGATTATGTATGCCAACAACGAGACGGGAACTGTATTCCCCATTGAGCAGATTGGGATGCGGGTAAAGGACAAGGGCGCGATTTTCCATGTAGACGCAGTGCAAGCAGTAGGTAAGATACCTCTGAACATGAAGACCAGCACCATAGATATGTTAACTATGTCTGGTCACAAAATTCACGCTCCCAAAGGCATTGGTGCATTATATGTGCGCCGTGGCGTGAGATTCCGTCCCTTGCTGCTTGGTGGACACCAAGAAAGAGGCCGACGCGCAGGTACAGAGAATGTACCAGGAATTGTGGGCTTAGGGAAAGCCGCAGAATTGGAATTACTACACATAGAAACAGCGATTAAGAAAGAAACAAGGCTGCGCGATCGCCTAGAACAAACCTTACTCGCTAAGATTCCTGAGTGTGAAGTTAATGGTGACATTACGCAGAGATTGCCTAACACCACTAACATCGGATTTAAATACATTGAAGGTGAAGCAATCCTGCTCTTATTAAATAAATATGGCATCTGTGCCTCCTCTGGTTCGGCTTGTACCTCTGGGTCACTCGAACCGTCCCACGTCCTCCGGGCAATGGGTTTACCATACACCACCCTCCACGGTTCGATTCGCTTCAGTCTTTGCCGCTACACTACGGAAGCACAAATCGATCGCGTCATCGAAGTCATGCCCGAAATTGTCGAACGCCTCCGCGCTCTCTCGCCCTTCAAAAATGACGAAGCGGGTTGGCTACAAGCACAAGAACAAACATTGGCTCATCGTTAATTAGGGAATGGGGAATGGGGAATGGGGAATAGGGAATGGGGAATAGGGAATAGGGAATAGGGAATGGGGAATGGGGAATAGGGAATAGAAATAATTACCGATGCCCGATGCCCGATGCCCAATGCCCGATGCCCGATGCCCGATGCCCGATGCCCAATGCCCAATGCCCATTACAGTAATCCAAAATCCAAAATCTAAAATCCAAAATAGGCCATGTGGGACTACACAGATAAAGTATTAGAACTGTTTTATGATCCCAAGAATCAGGGAGTCATCGAAGAAAACGGCGAACCTGGCGTGAAGGTTGCCACCGGTGAAGTAGGGAGTATTGCTTGTGGTGATGCGCTGAGATTGCACATCAAAGTTGAAGTCGCAACTGATAAAATTCTGGACTCTCGCTTCCAAACTTTTGGCTGCACCAGTGCGATCGCTTCTTCAAGTGCCTTAACCGAAATGATTAAGGGTCTGACTTTAGATGAAGCTCTGAAAGTAACAAATAAAGACATTGCTAATTACCTCGGTGGCTTGCCAGAAGCCAAAATGCACTGCTCTGTGATGGGGCAAGAAGCTCTAGAAGCTGCTATCTATAACTATCGTGGCATTCCTCTAGCTGCCCACGATGACGATGATGAAGGGGCGTTAGTTTGCACTTGCTTTGGTGTTAGTGAAAACAAAGTTCGTCGCGTCGTTATCGAAAATAACCTTACCAGTGCGGAACAAGTAACAAATTACATCAAAGCTGGTGGCGGATGCGGTTCCTGTCTCGCTAAGATTGATGATATCATTAAAGATGTAAAGGAAAAGAACGCCGTAACGAATCTCAACACAAATAGCGTAACTCCAGCGAAAGAAATACCTATTTCTGGGCAAAAACGACCCTTAACCAACGTCCAAAAGATTGCCCTCATCCAAAAAGTATTAGATGAAGAAGTTAGACCCGTCTTGATAGCCGATGGTGGAGACGTAGAACTCTACGATTTAGACGGTGATATTGTCAAAGTAGTGCTGCAAGGCGCGTGTGGTTCTTGTGCCAGCTCTACAGCCACATTAAAGATAGCAGTTGAATCAAGATTACGCGATCGCGTCAGCCCCACTCTAGTAGTAGAAGCAGTCTAGTCAAAAGTCATTAGTGAAAAATCAATAACTCTGGACTATTGACTCAGCACCCAGCACTCATTACTCAGAACTCTATTACAACTACATAACGAACGATCATGAGTACAAATTCTAGCTTGTTTTCCGTAGAGCGATCGCCCCCCTTCGGCGACGTTCTACCAAACCTCACAGCCATAGCTCAACAGGCGTGAGATCCAAACACAAAGACCGACCAACTAACCAACACTAGCAGGAAAAGAGAACAATGACTGACGAAAACATTAGACAGATAGCTTTCTACGGTAAAGGCGGTATCGGTAAATCTACCACCTCCCAAAACACCCTCGCAGCTATGGCAGAAATGGGTCAACGCATTATGATCGTAGGATGCGACCCTAAAGCTGACTCTACCCGTTTGATGCTCCACTCCAAAGCTCAAACCACCGTATTACACTTGGCTGCTGAACGCGGTGCAGTAGAAGATTTAGAACTCCACGAAGTAATGCTGACCGGTTTCCGTGGCGTTAAGTGCGTAGAATCTGGTGGTCCAGAACCCGGTGTAGGTTGCGCCGGTCGTGGTATCATCACCGCTATTAACTTCTTGGAAGAAAACGGTGCTTACCAAGACCTAGACTTCGTATCTTACGACGTATTAGGTGACGTTGTGTGCGGTGGTTTCGCTATGCCTATCCGTGAAGGTAAAGCACAAGAAATCTACATCGTTACCTCTGGTGAAATGATGGCGATGTACGCTGCAAACAACATCGCTCGCGGTATTTTGAAATATGCTCACTCCGGCGGTGTACGCTTAGGTGGTTTGATCTGTAACAGCCGTAAAGTTGACCGCGAAGACGAATTAATCATGAACTTGGCTGAACGTTTGAACACCCAAATGATTCACTTCGTACCTCGCGACAACATCGTTCAACACGCTGAATTGCGTCGGATGACCGTTAACGAATACGCACCAGACAGCAACCAAGGTCAAGAGTACCGCGCATTAGCTAAGAAGATCATCAACAACGACAAACTCACCATTCCTACCCCAATGGAAATGGATGAATTAGAAGCTCTGTTGATCGAATACGGTCTATTAGACGACGACACCAAGCACGCTGAAATCATCGGTAAGCCTGCTACAGCTAAATAGGTTATGCCGTAATTAGGAGACACGGAGAAAGGAAGATGCGGAAGTAATTCCCCTTCCCACTCTCCCTTCCCCACTTCTCCCTCTCCCTTCTCCCTATATCCGTTCTATTTCTCCATTCGTAAGAGTCATTGAGGCAGACTATGACACCTCCAGAAAACCAGAATCTTTTAGATGAAAATAAAGAACTTATTAAAGAAGTTCTCCAAGCTTATCCCGAAAAATCTCGCAAAAAACGCGAAAAACACCTCAACGTTCACGAAGAAGGCAAATCTGACTGCGGCGTTAAGTCTAACATCAAATCCGTTCCTGGTGTAATGACCGCTCGTGGTTGTGCTTATGCAGGTTCTAAAGGTGTGGTTTGGGGTCCTATTAAGGACATGATTCACATCAGCCACGGGCCTGTAGGTTGCGGTTACTGGTCTTGGTCTGGTCGTCGTAACTACTACGTAGGTGTAACCGGTATCAACTCCTTTGGTACTATGCACTTTACCTCCGACTTCCAAGAACGCGACATCGTATTCGGTGGTGACAAAAAACTCGTTAAACTCATTGAAGAACTCGACGTTTTGTTCCCTCTCAACCGTGGTGTTTCCATTCAATCTGAATGTCCCATCGGTCTAATTGGGGATGACATCGAAGCTGTTGCTAAGAAAACTTCTAAGCAAATTGGTAAGCCAGTTATCCCCTTACGTTGCGAAGGTTTCCGTGGTGTATCTCAGTCTTTAGGACACCACATCGCTAACGACGCTATCCGTGACTGGATCTTCCCACAATTTGACAAGGCTAAGAAAGAAAACAAAATTGACTTCGAGCCAAGCCCCTATGACGTAGCATTAATCGGTGACTACAACATCGGTGGTGACGCTTGGGCAAGCCGGATGCTGTTGGAAGAAATGGGCTTACGTGTAGTAGCTCAGTGGTCTGGTGATGGTACACTCAACGAGTTAATCCAAGGGCCTGCTGCTAAGTTAGTTCTGATCCACTGCTACCGTTCTATGAACTACATCTGCCGTAGCTTGGAAGAAGCTTACGGTATGCCTTGGATGGAGTTCAACTTCTTCGGCCCCACCAAGATTGCTGCTTCTTTACGTGAAATCGCAGCTAAATTTGATTCCAAGATTCAAGAAAACGCTGAGAAGGTAATTGCTAAGTACACACCAGTAATGAATGCTGTACTTGAGAAGTACCGTCCTCGCCTCGAAGGTAACACTGTAATGTTGTACGTAGGTGGTCTACGTCCTCGTCACGTTGTTCCCGCCTTTGAAGACTTGGGTATCAAAGTTGTTGGTACAGGTTACGAGTTCGCTCACAACGACGACTACAAACGTACCACCCACTACATCGATAACGCCACCATCATTTACGATGACGTTACCGCATACGAATTTGAAGAGTTCGTTAAAGCTAAGAAGCCTGATTTAATCGCTTCTGGTATTAAAGAGAAGTACGTCTTCCAAAAGATGGGTCTTCCCTTCCGTCAAATGCACTCTTGGGATTACTCCGAACCTAGCGATGGGGTGCAAATGTCAGGTGGGGTAATGTTTTTTGTTGGCGGGAGAAAAAAGAGTCTATTTTTAGCCTAAATGCAGGTTGTAGGGTTATCTGAGAACAATATATTTTTCCGACTTAAGACAATATAACTCTTGTAGGGTCTGGTTTGTGGGTTTCGTTAGGTTTTGATGATATTAAAACTGTAAAGTGAAAGACTATATTAACTGAGACTTTTTAGATTAATTTGGAGCAAGCTCCTTTTAAGTTCAAAAACAATCAGAAGTCATCTTCACTATGTGCATAATTTATTTCGATATCGTCGGATTCTGTGTAAAATGGAACATCATCAATTGATAATTCTGATATCGTTTGATTTGTACATAATATCGAATAATATGTACATTCTGTACCTATCTCAGTTTGAAAACGTTTAGAAAATTCCTTTGCTATTTTTTCATTCAATGTCATAGACGTATATTTATTCAAGCATGGTATATCTATTAAATATCTACCCCATCGAGTAATTTTAACTTTTCCAAGTAAAACTAAAGCTCTTGCTATTTTAGAAAAATTTTCTCTAAGGCAAGGGAAAGAAATTCCTGGGCTTTCTAAAATTCCATCATCGATATTACCAAAATTAATTTTCTCTACTTTTTCTGAGAGATAATTGATTCTAGCCTCAATTTCTCTTAGTTCTGTTTCAGGAATGGAGTAATAATCATTAATATTAATCGTATTTTTTGTAATATAAGTTTCTACATCATGCAGAGTTTTAATTTCGTCGATTGACTCTTGAATATTGTTTAGATGAAGTATATAAGTAAATAGGTTTTTCCGAATCTGTCCACTATCAATCTGCCACAGAATATCTCTCAATAATTTTGTTGATTGATATGTATTTTTAACAATAAAACCAATATCAGATAACATACTATTATCTATATTTAATCCATGAAAATCAATTCTACCTGTTTCTCCTTGCTCATAAAGGTCATTTGCTTCATCTGGATTTAAGGAATCTATATCTACATATCGATATTGGTAGTTTGGCCATCGCCATTCACGTTCATGAGTCCAATCAATTGGCCGAGGTTCACGACTTAAATTAAAGCTGACATAGCGATACATTTCATCATTAGAAAATGGCTTATTGGTTAAAAACCTTCCTTTAAGTTCTTCATCCCAATATGTGGAACTTGTGCATGAAGTACCATATATGACAGGTCTAGCTCCAATTTTAAACATCTGCTTTTTATCAAAAATGATAGCATAAGAGCTTATTTTTTCATTTCTTTGACATCTCTCAATACTACTAATGACAAATTCCTTTAAAGGCATTTCCGTAAAACATACCGCAGGATAAGAGCCATAAATTGTTCTTTCGCCATTACGATAAGACCAAGTTGACAGTAGTTGCCTTTGACGCAAAATTCGTCGTAAAAGAAAGAATGGTGAAATAACTGTATCTTCCACTCCTTCATTTAAGTTAAACTCATGGGGAAACATCTCACCCATACTATCTTTATGTAAATCTATTTCACGAACAAAATGGATTAATTTATTTGATAAATCTGTGCGTAAAGTTTTCATTACTCATCTATGTAAATAAAATATATTCCGTAGTTAATATAACATCCTAAAACGATAGTAACAAAGATGATTTAATTGCTTTTATGAGCAATGAGAGCGCACGAAGCACCCACTGTAAGCGATCGCACTTCACAAATATGATTGAATTAGCTTGATGGGCTGGCGATACCTATGGTAAGCTGCGCTAACGCGTTCATGGCTAAAGCTAGCGATACCTACGGTAAGCTACGCTAACGCACCCAATAAACATCATGCAATTACCTTGATTCAATAGGCGATCGCTACAGTAAGCTACACTAAAACATAAAAGATACTGTGTAGGCGATCGCCTGATTAATTAAACCCTCATGCAGTTCTGTAGGGTGCGTCAGATTGGGTAAACTATTTCATCATTAAAATTAGTTAATGCTGACGCACCCTACTTGCTATTGGTTGCTAGTTTCGTCTAAAGCTTTCCGTATTGCATCTCTGCAAAACTGTGCGGGGTCATCTTGTGCTTGTACCGCTTGTTTCATTGATTCGGTGACGCGAAAACTGAGATTAGCTGTCATCGGTTCTTCACCTTTCCGTATTCCTGGTTCTAAATTTTCAGGTGTTCCTTTGGGGTTAGGCATTTATATATAAATATAAATATCGGTTGAATTGATTGTATGCAATCGATTAGACTTTTTAATCGGTGGTCTATGTGTCTGGAAAACTGTAAACCACCGATACCACTTTTAAAAAGGGCAATACTATTTTATGGTGTTTTCACGTCAAGAGTTGGAATTGTTAACGATTCCAGAATTAAGCCTATTGGTTAAACGGTACGGATTACGACCTACGGGAACAGGTGGACAAAAGACAAGTTACCTCACTACCCTGATGGC
The DNA here is from genome assembly GCF_021596505.1 of Nostoc sp. CMAA1605. Lineage (GTDB taxonomy): Bacteria > Cyanobacteriota > Cyanobacteriia > Cyanobacteriales > Nostocaceae > Trichormus. Next base: position 168,406 of record NZ_PJIZ01000001.1, read on the forward strand.
GTTTCCAGCTTTAGCCCTGCAACAGTTAGAGGAAAGAAGAGGGTTAATCCGTCCTACCTTTGACCAATTACAGATCATGACTGAGATTCTAGATCAAATGGGAACACTCACACCGGAACAGTCAGCATTGTTGAGGGTGACTTTTGAGGGTAGACGTATGGAATACCCGAAAAGATATGACCAAGAGAAATTACTAAACTTGTACAAAGTTAGGAATCATTTATCTGAAGTGATTGAACTATTGGGGATTATGTAATATCTCTGAAATGTCTTTTGTTGTCTATTTTTCTTGGTTATCCAAAGATTGATAGCACAAAAGACACACAATCGGCGATCGCTACGGTAAGATATGCTAACACATAGAATACACAATGTAGGCGATCGCAATTTACCCATTGATGAGGTTTGCACCGGTAAGACTGAGCTGACTTTGCTGATATTTTTATCTGTAAAGGAGGAAACATAGACAAAGTGTTTTTTCCTCCTGAATCTTTTTGATGAAATAATTACCTATTTTACTTTTGCTTTAGCATTATGTGTGCGTCCGTGTCCTCTTAAAGCATCGAGTTTATTTTTGATAGGCTCAAATCTGTATATAGGCAATAACCAACGTCCAACTAAACTCATACCCAAATACATTGGTGAACGAGTTGAGAGATAAGCTCGGCGTTCGAGTGAACAAGGTTTTGAGCTATAAGTTTGCGTACCCAATGGAGCATATTCTGGATCATGCCAATAATTAGTTTTGCGAATCGGATCAAGTTTATGATTGCGTACTCCCGCTACTTGATGCAAATGTCGAGGAAAGATGCTAAGACATGGATTTAAGACTTTAAAGCCTGCCTCAATTGCTCGTTGAGCTATGAATAAATCGCAGCCTTGAATACCGAGTTGATAATTATTTTTAAAGGGAGCTAGTGGAGTTCTAAAAATCCAACAGTCATGCGCGCCAGCCGCAGCAATATGGAAAAGTTTCCAACCACCATCTTTGGTTGGTTCATATCGAGATAGAGTCCAAAATTCTTCTTTAGTAATATCTTCAGCACGTTCTAAAGCACTGTTCTCATCAAAATAAATATCACCATTAACAATAATGCCTACTTTATCGTTTCCCCAATTATTTGCCACTTCGATCAACTCAGCATAAGTAGAACGATGATGCACAGGAATGATTTCTAGTTTGTCGTGGTAAAATCCATCCAAGTAACCATAATCTGAATCTTCTTTTAGTTCTAAAAAAACCTTCACCGCCTCAATGTAAGGATGTGCAAGGTTTTTCTCCAGACAAGTTAAAAATTCTTGAGCGCGCTCAGGCTTACATTGCGTGTAGAGTGTAGTTAGTAAAATGGCCATGTAGTTCTCACTAAAATTAATGATAGTCAGGTGATATTGGTTGCTTAGGGATGCAAAAAGATAAATCTATTAAATCTTCACTTTTATGTTCCTGCAACCCAAAATACTAACTGTAGCAAATTCTTATCACAAAGCTTTGGGAAATTGCTGGTTTTTATGTTAAAAATTATACAAAATCTCGCTCTATACGTAAATCCAATCTGAAATCTCACATCTCGACTAAAGCCTGGGTTGCATATTTATAAACTTGATTATCCTCTCCCGGTTGTAAAAGCAGTTCTCGGAATTTTAGTTTAGATAGTTAAACATGGTTAATATTTGCCAATATCTAAATCAAAATTGCTATCCTAAACTATGAAGTGATTCCAATGGTTTATAGTGACTTTACTTTAACTAAGTATGATGAAATAGTATACCCAGGCTGACGCACCTCAGATTAGTGGTAGTTAAAATTTTTGCGCTTAAAATGAAATAATACTGAGATAATATACTGAACTATGTCTAATTACCGCAGAGTCATAACCTCTGGGGGTACTTTCTTTTTTACACAGGTAACTTACCAAAGAATCCCTTGGTTGTGTAGCGATATAGGAAGAGAAAATTTGAGAAATGCTATTAGGCGAGTTCAGCAACTTTATTCTTTCTCTCTTGATGCGATCGCTCTTCTAGCAGAACATATTGATTGCTTGATGACGCACCCTACTTGCTTAGATGTCGAGCGATTACCCAAGCCTTCCATCAGAACTCTAGAGTAATTACGAATACTCAGTAATAAGCAATAGAGTTATGATCTTATGAAGAGTAAGTTTTTCCGCGACACTAGATTTGTATCAAACGAAATACCAATGCCTTTGGTGATTTAGTTGTTCAAAATTAAAAGATAGGATTAACTTCACTCATCATATCAAACTTATATGGAAGCATAAAGTAATGCTCAGAACTTTTGTCTCTTTTGATCCATCAACAATTGATTTTGATGTACTACAAAAAATATATTCTACAAACAATCAACTCCGAGAAGTGGAGCAAAATATCTGTGTTTTTGAGTTTGATTCAATAACGTTTACTCATGTCTTAATGTTATTAGGACAAAATCCAGATAGATTTGGTTTTAATCTTTTTTTGTACATTAATACAGTAGTTCCCTTATTTAATGGTTCTACTATATCTGCTAATGGATTCATAGTTATTGGTCAAGGCTCTACAGAATTTAAAAAACGTTTGTCTGAAGATTTAGGAGTTGCAATATCATCTTTACTTATGAATCAATCTTTTGATATTAGATGGGAAACTATTACTCAAATACCTCAAAATAGAAAATTATCAAAAAAAACTCCTGATTTTTTGGGGTTCAATATAAATGACGAAAGATATATTTATGAATCAAAAGGAACAACCCTGCCGCAAAATGTTGAAAGTGCCATGACTAAGGCACTAGAGCAATCTAAAAACTATCCAGAAACCGCTATAGGAAAATTTGCCATAGTTTCTTACTTTCCAACAGGAGATAAAATTATACCGCCATTTACATTTATTGCAGATCCTCCAATTTCTAATATTTTTCTACCCGAAAGAAGTAACTCAATACTATTACATTACACGTATGTTCTCCGCTTTGTTGGCTTAGACATTACTTTACAAGTCTATGAAACTTTGCTCAGAGAAAAATTTAGATTGGATATACAAGATGAGCGAGAAAGAGTTTTGGATAGATTTCCAAGAAATCTGGGTCTTCAACGTTTTTTAGATCCAGTCATACAAACTTTTGAACAAGAAAGACTAACAAAAGAATCCTTTACATGGAGAAATAGAACTTATCTTGGCAGATATTTAGATATTCCTGAGCGCAGAACTCGCCTATTCATGGGTGTTCATATAGAGACTATAGAGCAGATTATTCGACTCGATACCAACATCCAGGAGATTCAAAATATAAGAGTTAGAGAGGATGAAGAAGAAATTAGTATTTTTTCTGATGGAACAATATTTAGACTTCAAACATTTGATACTGATAATCAGCGTTTTTCTACTAAATTTCTGAAATAATTACCTACTAGATTGCTTACTAATAGAGTGCAACACAGCACATCAATTACCTCGCAAATTTAACTATGCTTATAAACTAACTCCATTTTTAACTTCTCAATTTCCAGTTTCAATCTCTCATTCTCCATCCTTAACTTAGCATTCTCTTCTCTAATCACCTCAATTTCATTCCTCTTAGTCAAAGCCTGATTAATCGCCAACTTACGCATATCTAGCGAGAACCAACGCTGATAGGTTTGCGTGTGAACTTGCACACTATGCCCTAAATTATCAGCCGCAGCTTTGATTGGTATACCTAAAATGTGCGCTCGAATTGCCCAGGCGTGACGTAAATCATAAGGCTTGAAATCTAACCCTATTTTGCGAAACCACCAACTAATTCGCTGTGTTAATGCTGTTATTTCTGCATGATTACTATTATCTTTTTTACTAATTGCTGTTGCCAACATCTCTAAATATTTTGGATTTCTTAAATCAAATTCCTCAATCCATTCTTTATGTAAAGGTAATGCTTGCCTTTCACCTGTTTTACACTCTTTATCTACCTTCCAAGTCAAGTCTACATTTTCTGAACTTAACCACCAATCAATATTAGGGTTAATAAAAATTTCTCTGGGACGTAAACCAAATACAGCTAACATTCCATACGTCCAACGCCAGAGTTGCCAGCTATCTTTGACATCTTGATTAACTTGATTACCTCTGGTGTTTAAATACTCTTCAAATTTGCTAATTCCTGTGATGATTTCTGCATCTGTGGGGAGGTTACGAGAATTGCAATCGGGCATTTTGGAATATTGAGATAAATCAATCTCAATGTTGAATGTTTGACAAAATGCTGATATGGCTCTAGCAGCATTATATTTAGCCCATTCTTTATCGATTTTTTCTATTGAATTAATCAAATTTTCCGCAGTGGCTAAATCTTGAGGATTAGTGTATCTCTGGGTGCGGGAAAAATAATAGAAAAAGGTATGTTCGCTTTTTGTGGTGCGTTTATGGGTTTTAAAATACTCTTCTGCAAATTTTTCTAATAAATCACCTATGGTTTTTACATCTTTTTTAGTGGCTTCTTTACCTAAATATTTATCATTCCATTCAAAGGTTTTACGAGCAATTAACTTACCTAATTCATAGGCTTCTTCCTCGGACGTTTTGAGTCCGTCTAAATTGGCAGGAATATTTAAACTGAGATTGTATTGCTTTCTCCCAGTTCCTTTTGTGTCCTGATCTCCAGGTTTAATTGGTAACGTCGCCCTTAATTGCAGACTTCCATTTGATTCCCGAATTGAGACTTTGGTCTTTGCAGACTTCAAACGCAGATTTACCTTTTCTAGTTCCTGTAACACTTTTGCTCTCATATGCTCTCTTTGCTGCTGTGCTTGCAGACTTGAGCCGAGAAAGCTGCCGTCGGTAGATGAAAGTGGCTCTAAGTCTGCAAATGCTTGTTGATATTTGTCTTGACCCTGATTTTGCATTGCTGTGGTATTAGCCTATATTTAGCCTAAAAATTAATTTGTTTTGGATGAACAATGTTCATGAATAACACTGTTTACCGCAAACAATAAGCCGTTAAAAGCAATTAAACCACAAAAAGGATTACTCCGGCCCTTATCACGGTTATGACGGATTTGCTATCTTCGCTCGTGATATGGATCTTGCCCTCAATAGCCCAACTTGGGACTTGATTGGCGCACCTTGGAAGAAAACCGCTACAAAAGCTAAGGCTGCTGCCTAGTTCCAAGAAATAGACGGATAGCCTGGGGTGTCTGCGCCCCAGGAAACGAGGGAGGAATGGTGAATGCTGAATGCTGGATGAAGTGTCATTCATTATTCATGATTCATCACTCGTAACTCCCTTCAGGGGAGTAAGCCACCCAGGCTATTGCGAAACATCACTTACTAAACCAACCAGCAAGCGTAGAGAGACAGACAAATGCCACAGAATCCAGACAGAATTGTAGACCACGTTGATCTATTCAAACAGCCAGAATACACAGAACTGTTTGAAAACAAGAGAAAGAACTTTGAAGGCGCACATCCTCCTGAAGAAGTTGAAAGAGTTTCTGAATGGACAAAATCTTGGGACTACCGGGAAAAGAACTTTGCTCGTGAAGCTTTAACCGTTAACCCCGCTAAAGGTTGTCAACCCGTAGGCGCAATGTTCGCTGCTTTGGGTTTTGAAGGTACTTTACCTTTCGTTCAAGGTTCTCAAGGTTGCGTTGCTTACTTCCGTACACACCTCAGCCGTCACTACAAAGAGCCTTGCTCCGCAGTTTCTTCTTCTATGACAGAAGACGCAGCAGTATTCGGTGGTTTGAACAACATGATTGAAGGTATGCAAGTTGCATACCAATTGTACAAGCCCAAGATGATTGCTGTTTGCACCACCTGTATGGCTGAAGTTATCGGTGATGACTTAGGTGCATTCATCACCAACTCTAAGAACGCTGGTTCTATTCCTCAAGACTTCCCCGTTCCCTTTGCTCACACACCTAGCTTCGTTGGTTCTCACACCACTGGCTACGACAACATGATGAAGGGTATTCTGTCTAACCTGACAGAAGGTAAGAAGAAAGCTACCAGCAATGGCAAAATCAACTTCATTCCTGGTTTTGATACCTATGTTGGTAACAACCGCGAATTGAAGCGGATGCTAGGTGTAATGGGTGTTGACTACACCATTCTGTCTGATAGCAGCGACTACTTTGATTCACCAAACAACGGTGAGTACGAAATGTACCCAGGTGGTACAAAGCTGGAAGATGCGGCTGATTCTATCAACGCTAAAGCTACTGTTGCTCTCCAAGCTTACACCACACCTAAGACCCGCGAATACATTAAAACCCAATGGAAGCAAGAAACCAAAGTTCTGCGTCCCTTCGGTGTTAAAGGTACTGACGAGTTCTTGACTGCTATCTCTGAATTGACCGGTAAAGCTATTCCTGAAGAATTGGAAATCGAACGCGGTCGTTTGGTTGATGCTATCACCGACTCCTACGCTTGGATTCATGGTAAGAAGTTCGCTATCTACGGCGATCCCGACTTGATTATCTCTATCACCAGCTTCTTGTTAGAGATGGGTGCTGAACCAGTACACATCCTCTGCAACAATGGCGATGAGACCTTCAAGAAAGAAATGGAAGCAATCCTCGCTGCTAGCCCCTTCGGTAAAGAAGCTAAAGTTTGGATTCAAAAAGACTTGTGGCACTTCCGTTCCTTGTTGTTCACCGAGCCTGTAGACTTCTTCGTCGGTAACTCCTACGGTAAGTACCTGTGGCGCGATACTAAGATCCCAATGGTTCGTATTGGTTATCCTATCTTTGACCGTCACCACTTACACCGCTATTCTACCCTTGGCTACCAAGGTGGTCTAAACATTCTTAATTGGGTTGTTAACACCATTCTGGATGAAATGGATCGTAGCAGCAACATCACTGGTAAGACCGACATCTCCTTCGACTTGATTCGCTAGAACTTGGTTTTGGCGTTCCAAGAGAAGTAAATCAGGTGATTGATTAAAAACTGGGGACTGGGGAATAGGGATTAAAACCCGAAACCCCCTCCCCAGTAACCAATAGCTAAGTTTCAATTGTTCGTCACTCTATTCTGAAGTATCTACTATGTCCACAACTCACACTCACCATCATCACCCTAATTTTCATCCACCTAACTATAAAAAACCTGGCGCGTTTGATGTTCTTCGTCCTTTGCGTCGTTTGGTTGATAATTTTCCGGTTAAAAATTCTCGTTTCGCTCATGTCATATGTCAGGTAATTCCTTGCTGTTGTCCCTTTGAGCGAAATATTAATTTATTGGGGCGGACTATTCATATTCCAGCTCTGTGTAAGCTTAATCCTCTGTATGACGAGTTTGTAGGATTGCGTTTTCGGGCTTTGTCTTATCTGGCTGATGAATGTGGAGAGGATGTTACTAAGTATATTTGCTAGAGGCTAATAGCCGTATTTCTTGCAAAGGTCTAGTTTATGAAAATGCGACTACAAATAAGTTTTTAAACGCAGAGGGTCGCGGAGGTTAGCGCGGAGAGAAGTATGAGCGGCGGCTTCCGCCGATCATAACTTCGGTGGGTACGCGGAGGATTTCGCGGGGTTGGAGAGGATTTTTGCAGGAAGTTTATTATGAACGGTCATCAGTGATGAGGTTGGTAGTTGAGAACTGAATTACTGATGACTGATAACTCAAAATTAAAATGTCGATCGCGTGCGAGAAGAGAGCATGAACACCCAAAGAAAAATTAATGAGTTGCTCAACCAACCTGGATGTGAGCATAATCAGGAGAAACACGGTGCAAAGAAGAATAAGTCTTGTAGTCAACAAGCGCAACCAGGGGCGGCTCAAGGGGGTTGTGCTTTTGATGGGGCGATGATTGCGCTTGTGCCTATTGTCGATGCGGCTCATTTGGTTCACGGGCCGATCGCCTGCGCTGGTAATTCTTGGGGTAGTCGTGGTAGTCTCTCTTCTGGCCCACAATTATATAAAATGGGCTTCACTACCGATATGTCAGAAAATGATGTGATCTTCGGTGGTGAGAAGAAGCTATATAAGGCAATTCTAGAAATTCATAAACGCTACCAACCCACTGCGGTATTTGTCTACGCTACTTGTGTGACAGCTTTGATTGGTGATGATATCAATGCTGTTTGCAAAACTGCGGCGGAAAAAATTGGTACTCCTGTTATCCCTGTATTTGCTCCTGGGTTTATTGGTAGTAAGAACCTCGGAAACCGTTTTGGCGGGGAAGCTTTATTAGATTATGTTGTCGGGACAGCAGAACCGGAGTTTACCACCCCCTATGATATAAACTTAATCGGCGAGTATAACATCGCTGGGGAAATGTGGGGAGTCCTGCCGTTACTTGAAAAATTGGGTATTCGCGTCCTGTCAAAAATTACAGGCGATGCTCGATTTGAAGAAATCCGCTATGCCCACCGCGCCAAGCTGAACGTGATGATTTGTTCGCGGGCGTTGCTCAATATGGCGAAAAAGATGGAGGAACAATACGGCATCCCCTACATTGAAGAGTCTTTTTATGGCATCGATGATATGAATCGATGTCTGCGTAATATTGCCGCCAAATTGGGCGACCCTGATTTACAAGCACGTACTGAACAGTTGATTGCGTCAGAGATGGCGACTCTAGATTTGGCACTTGCTCCTTACCGCGATCGCCTCAGAGGTAAGCGAGTTGTATTATATACAGGTGGTGTTAAGAGTTGGTCGATTATCTCGGCAGCGAAGGACTTAGGCATAGAAGTAGTTGCTACCAGTACAAGAAAGAGTACGGAAGAAGATAAGGCAAAAATCAAGAAGTTGATAGGTACTGATGGCATCATGCTAGAGAAAGGCAACGCCAAAGAACTCCTACAACTAGTAAAAGATACACAAGCAGATATGTTAATTGCCGGTGGTCGTAACCAATACACCGCCCTCAAAGCCCGGATTCCCTTCCTCGATATCAACCAAGAACGTCATCATCCCTACGCTGGCTATGTAGGTATGTTAGAGATGGCGCGGGAACTCTACGAAGCCCTCTACAGCCCAATTTGGGAACAAATCCGTAAGCCCGCACCTTGGGATGAAGATATGGGGACATGGGCAAACGAATATACCAGAAATCAAAATCGCGTTTTTGAGGGATTGGGGATTGGGGATTAGGGAATGGGCATAGGGCATGGGGCATAGGGCATAGGGCATGGAATTTTTCTCCCCCTGCCTCCCCTGCTCCCCCTGCCTCCCCTGCTCCCCCTGCCCCCCTGCTTCCCTATCTACCCAGGAGTTAATCTAAATGGCAGTCGTTACCGTTCCCGAAAAATCAGTTGCAGTTAATCCTCTCAAGCAAAGTCAAGCTTTGGGTGCGTCGTTGGCTTTTTTGGGATTGAGGGGGATGATTCCTCTGTTCCACGGTTCGCAAGGTTGTACAGCCTTCGCCAAGGTGGTGTTAGTTCGTCACTTTCGGGAAGCGATTCCCCTCGCTACAACAGCGATGACAGAAGTAACGACTATTCTTGGTGGGGAAGAGAACGTAGAACAGGCGATTTTGACCTTAGTTGAGAAATCCAATCCTGAAATCATTGGTTTGTGTAGCACTGGACTCACAGAAACCAGAGGCGATGATATTGAGAGATTCCTTAAGGATATCCGTGATCGCCATCCAGAACTCGCTCACATTCCCGTAGTCTTTGCACCGACACCCGATTTTAAAGGCGCGTTGCAAGATGGTTTTGCGGCAGCTGTGGAAAGCATAGTGAAACAAATTCCCCAAGCTGGGGCAATTAGAAGCGAACAAGTGACAATTTTAGCTGGTTCTGCCTTCACCCCAGGGGATTTGCAAGAAATTAAAGAAATTGTCACCTCTTTCGGATTAATCCCCATCTTTGTACCTGACATTGGCGCATCATTAGATGGACATTTAGAAGACGGTTACACTGCTATCACCGCCAGTGGTACGAGTGTGGCGCAACTCAAAGCCGTCGGTTGTTCCGCCTTTACTATTGCCTTGGGTGAAAGTATGCGGGGTGCAGCCAAAATTCTGGAACAACGGTTTGGCATTCCTTACGAAGTGTTTAGCGAACTGACTGGACTAGAACCAGTAGACGAGTTTTTGCAAGCATTAGCCATTCTCAGCAGTAACCCCGTACCTGAAAAATATCGCCGTCAACGTCGCCAATTGCAAGATGCAATGTTAGACACGCACTTTTACTTTGGTGCGAAGCGAGTATCCTTAGCATTAGAACCGGACTTACTGTGGTCAACAGTGCGCTTTCTGCAATCGATGGGGACGCAAATTCATGCAGCCGTGACCACAACACGCTCACCCCTATTAGAAAAACTCCCCATCAAGAGCGTGACTATTGGAGATTTAGAAGACTTAGAAGAATTGGCAGTTGGATCTGACCTGCTGATTGGTAATTCTAACGTAGCTGCGATCGCTAAACGTCTTTCCATCCCTCTTTATCGCCTTGGTATACCTATTTATGACCGTTTAGGCAATGGTCTATTCACAAAAGTAGGCTATCGCGGCTCAATGGAAGTCTTATTTGGCATCGGCAATCTATTTTTAGAAGCAGAAGAACAACGAGTGAAACATTTGTGGGGACTAGGGACTGGGGACTAGGGACTGGGGACTAGGGACTAGGGACTGGGGACTGGGGACTGGGGACTAGGAAAATTTTCTCAACAGTATTTCCTAATGCCCAATACCTAATACCCAATACCCAATACCCAATACCCAATCCCCAATGCCCAATCCCCAGTACCCGATCCCCAGTACCCAATACCCAATCCCCAATAGCAGGAGAATGAAAGTGAAAATTGCCTTTACAACTACCGACCACGTACATATTAACGCTCACTTTGGTTGGGCGAGAGAAATTGATGTCTATGAAATCGATGCTGAAGGATATCAATTTTTAGAAACATTGAACTTTGAGGGCGACTTACAACAAGATGGTAATGATGATAAAATCACACCAAAACTAGACGCATTAGTTGATTGTGCCATTGTATATGTCACAGCAATTGGTGGTACTGCTGCCGCTAAATTAATTAAAAAAGGTGTCACCCCAGTCAAGGCACGTTCTGAACAAGAAGAAATCAAAGAACTCCTGACAAAATTAGTCCAAACCTTAAAAGGTAATCCTCCCCCTTGGTTGCGGAAAGCATTGCAACCCAAAACCACAAACTTTGCAGATGAACTAGAAGACGAAGCAACAGTATGAGCGCAGAAAATAGTGTCAACGATCCCGCTACAAATGTAGTTGCCACCTCACCCTTTCTCAAAACATTAGTATTACAAATTCGCGGACAAGATGCTTACGGCGTTTACCGTAGTTGGTCAGACGAACTACTACTAAAACCCTTCATTGTTCCCAAGAAAAAGAAACGGGAAATTTCTGTAGAAGGTGAGGTTGATGCCGTCACCCAAGCGCGAATTATGTCATTTTTCCGCGCTATAGCTGCCAGAATCGAGCAAGAAACCGGCTTAATTTCCCAAGTAGTAGTTGACCTAAGTCACGAAGGCTTTGGCTGGGCTTTAGTCTTTTCCGGTCGCTTATTACTTACCGTCAAAACCCTCCGCGACGCTCACCGCTTTGGTTTTGAATCCCTAGAACAACTAGCAGAAGAAGGCGAAAAATTCGTCACCAAAGGACTAGACTTAGCCACCCGCTTCCGCGAAGTTAGCAAACTATAGAAGTGCTGAGTTATGAGTGCTGAGTGCTGAGTTACATAGCCTTTCTCTCATAACTCTTGCATAAAGACTAAGTCACCTTCGCGCACTTCTTTGCGTCTTTGCGCCTACCCTACGGGAACGCCTTACGGCGAATGCGCGAACCTTAAAAACCCATTCATCCCCGCCCAAATATTGATGCAATTACCCCCCAATGCAAGTAGAAAACACCAGCATTGAAGAACTCAGAAATAAAATCAAACGCCTCAACAGCAAAGCCGGACAAATGAAAATGGATTTGCACGACTTAGCAGAAGGCTTACCCACAAATTACACACAATTAATGGAAGTTGCAGCCGCAACTTATGAAATTTATCATCAGCTTGATGAACTCAAAAAATATCTCAAGCAATTGGAGCAAGGCAAATGACTAAAACTATTGAAGAATTCAAAAAACTTACCGACGCAGAAGAATATTTTAAATTCTTTGAACTAGAATATGACCCCAAACTTGTTAATGTAAATCGTTTACATATTCTAAAAAAATTCTCACAATTCATCAGTGAAATTGATAGCAATTCCGAACTAAGTAACGAAGAAAAATTAAACCAATACTCACTAGCACTGCAACAGGCTTATCAGACTTTTTTGGAATCTTCACCCCAAGAACAAAAACTGTTCAAGGTATTCAAAGACAAGCCAAAAAATGTAATCACGCTGACAGAACTAACGTCTGATTAGGAGGTATAAAGTGATCAACCTAACGCCTACCGAGTTAGAACGTTATAGTCGCCAAATGATGCTCCCCAATTTTGGCGAAGTAGCTCAGAAGCGTCTGAAGTCGGCGACGGTTTTAGTGACTGGTGTGGGAGGATTAGGCGGTACGGCTGCGCTTTACCTAGCAGTAGCAGGCGTTGGGCGGTTAATCCTAGTCCGAGGCGGTGATCTGCGGATGGACGATATGAATCGTCAGATTTTGATGACGGATGATTGGGTAGGTAAACCGAGGGTTTTCAAAGCCAAAGAAACCCTACAGGCGATCAATCCTGATATCCAAATCGAAGCAGTTCACGACTACATAACACCGGAAAATGTAGATGAGTTAGTGCAGTCTGCGGATATGGCTCTGGATTGCGCTCACAATTTTACAGAGCGTGATTTATTGAATGCAGCCTGTGTACGCTGGCGAAAGCCAATGGTGGAAGCAGCGATGAACGGGATGGAGGCTTATTTAACTACCATTATTCCTGGTGTGACTCCTTGTCTGTCCTGTTTCTTCCCAGAAAAGCCTGAGTGGGATCGGCGTGGTTTTTCTGTGCTGGGTGCGGTGTCTGGAACACTGGCTTGTTTAACAGCACTAGAAGCCGTCAAGTTGATTACTGGGTTTAGTCAGCCTCTGTTGTCGCAATTACTCACCATTGATTTTAACCGCATGGAGTTTGCTAAGAGGCGTTCTCAACGCGATCGCTCTTGTCCAGTATGCGGCAATAACGCACCTTGGCGATATGCTCAATCCAATTCAATGGAAACAAGTAGCAATTGCACACATACTTAACTACCCATCACCCATCACCCATTACTCAGCACTAAAAATCAATCGCTACAAATCAGGAGTTTCGATGACCGTTACTTTAACAGAAAAAGCAGAATTTCGTCTGCGGGCATTCTTGCGCGGTTCAGCTGCTGACACTGATGAGACAACTACTAAAGGTGTCCGCGTCTCTATCAAAGACGGTGGTTGCAGTGGCTATGAATATGGAATGGAAATCACCAGCCAACCCCAGCCAGATGATATTGTCATCCAACAAGGTAAAGTACCAGTTTATATAGATGCAAAAAGCGCACCTTTATTAGAAGGACTAGTGATTGATTTTGTTGAGGGTGTGGTGGAAAGCGGCTTTAAGTTCACTAATCCCAATGCAACTAGTACCTGTGGTTGTGGTAAATCCTTCAAAGCTGGTGATTGCTCCCCTGAAGGCGTACCTTGCAGCTAAAAAGTTTCCCTTAAACAAAATAGACACTTGCTTGTATTTATCTCGCAACAAAAGCGGTGTCTTTCTCCGCCCCCATTCTCGAAGCATTAAGGGAGATTTATTTACTTCGAGAAACTAGTCCCATCCGATAAATCTTGAGGAGAACCGGAAAATGGCAACATATCAAGTTAGATTGATCAGCAAAAAAGAAAACATCGACACCACAATTGAAATTGACGAAGATACCACAATTTTGGATGGTGCAGAAGAAAACGGTATTGAATTACCTTTCTCTTGCCATTCAGGTTCTTGCTCTAGCTGTGTGGGTAAAGTCGTAGAAGGTGAAATCAACCAAGATGATCAAATCTTCTTAGATGACGAACAAGTAGGCAAAGGATTCGCTTTATTGTGCGTTACCTATCCTCGTTCTAACTGCACAATTAAAACCCACCAAGAACCTTATCTTGCTTAATCAATGGCTGTAGTCGCTACTATTTACATCTGTTGAAAACATATATCTATCAGGATGAAGTGTTAATTTCATCCTGATTCTTTATCTAGAAGAAATATTACAGCTTGAATTTTTGCAGGGGATACCAATGTTTACTCCATTTAGTGTGGCTGGTAGCTCTTTAGAATTGCTTCAACTAGGAGAAAAAGGTATAGTTACTTTTTGCCAAGTTCCGGATCAGACGCTTCTGAAGAAACTGAAATTACTAGGTTTAACAACAGGTACATCTATTACTGTTGTACAAAAGTTTCCCGTAATATTAATCAAAGTCGGTAGCATTTTACTAGAAATCGATAAAGAATTGGCGCGCACTATTTATGTGCGGATAATTTAATTATTTGGTAGTCAAGACTAAAGTCCTACGACACTGTGCTGTTGCTCAAGTACAGTGTCGCTGGGCAAAATTTGGATTTTCAGAATGGGTTTAATCAATAGCCACTATCACATCCGAAGATTTGATCAGAGCATAAGCTTGCTTACCTTCAGTTAGTTGTAACTTGTCGGCGGATGATTTGGTGATAATAGAAACTATCTCTACACCAGGTGCAAGTTCTAAAGTTATCTCTGTATTTATCGCACCTGGAACAACTTTTTTAACCGTCGTTTTGAGAAAATTACGCGCACTAACTTCCATATATTATTGAGTTTTGAGCGTTTACATCTGACAGAATACCAACTTTTTAGGTAACAGATAATCAATTTTAGATTCTCTTAAGAATCCTACTAGAGATAAATTTAACAATAGTGCAGCATAATATTTACCTAATTAGATAGCTGCATTACTTACAAAATATTTGTATTCTCACAGTATTAATCATATTTTTATTGACACATGGTGAGATTAAATATAGCTAAAATAGGCTATTTTGTATCTACAAAAACCAAGAAATGGCATAATACAATACAAAAACAAAAATGGTGGTTTTTTTCGTAATTTTTAAGCGGTTTTAATCAATATACACGGGAATATTTATAAAGGTTCATGATCCGAACTTATCAGAGTGATAATATATAAGTAAGCTAAATTGTTGCTAGTGAACTGAAACTTCAGCAAAAAGCCACAACAGGGTGATTTCAGACATTCCTACCTTAATACTGGTCAATCACATCAATTTCATAGCAAGCCAGAGAGCTGCAATTAGGTAGAAACTGCGTAAATCTTTGCTGAAAAACACCAGAATAATTAAGGTGTGAAATAGTTAGATAACTGCATCACAGGTATGTCTATATTACCTAAAACGTTTTTCTCAAGGTAGCAAATAAATTAACTACCAATTTACAGGTAATCGGTTAATTTTGCCGCCTACGCAAAAATAGTTTTGGCAAAATTGTAGCAGTTTAGCAATAATTTCCTTCCTTGCAAACATAAGGAGCAGTAATTATGAGAGCCAAACAAATTATGACTCAAGATGTAGCTACAATTAGCAGTTCCGCAACTGTAGCAGAAGCAGTCAGACTCTTAAGGCTCAAAGGACTGCGTGCGTTAATCGTAGAACCTCGTCATAGTGCTGATGCTTACGGTATCGTGACTGTGGCTGATATTGCAGGTAAGGTTGTTGCTTATGGTAAAGATCCTGAAAAAGTTCATGTTTACGAAGTTATGAGTAAACCCTGCATCGTGATTGATCCTGATCTCGATGTGGAATATGTAGCACGATTATTAACCAATACTAATGTGTGGTGCGCGCCTGTAATTCGTGGCGAATTATTGGGTGTAATTTCTGTAACTGATATTGTCAGCAAGGATGACTTTATTGCTAAACCAAAACTGGTATTCTTGCGGAAAGAACTACACAGAGCTGTTTCTGATGCGCGTGCAATTTCTGCTAACTATGGCCCAGATTCTAAACGGGCGATAGAAGCGTGGGATTTTGTAGACGAACTCGAAACTGAAGCTTGTTATTATGGCTTACCTAAACCAGAGAAATCTACTAGAGAAATATTTGCAGAAAAACCACTGTTTGCTACTGTCTAAAGGTAAGAGTAAAGGCAATAAGTAAAAGATAGAGTTACTTATTTACTGACTTTTCACACTTTAGAGCCTGAGTTTACAACTCTTAGCGACAGAATTCTATAGCATTGTGTTTAGAGATGGTGGGCAATGCCCACCATTACCTATTATTGCGTAAATTGTTTGTTGATACAAAAATATGATGAATAAAAAAAGTAACCCTAATTTGAGTGCAGAAATTCAGCAATGGTTAACTGCAAAAGGTTACGACATAGCACATTTAAATCAAGCTGGCGAAAATGGTGATACGGCTTTGATTAGAGCGACACGTGAGGGGATATTTACAATTGTCGAAGAGTTAATCAAGGCTGGGGCTAACATTCATGCTAGAAATCATGATGGAAATAATGCTTTGTGGTTTGCTTGTTTTGGTAATCACTACGATTTAATTGATTTTTTACTGGCTCATAAAATTAATATTGATAATCAAAATGATAATGGTGCAACTGTGGCAATGTATGCTGCATCATCAGGCAAAGCGGAAGTGTTGAAATTGCTTTTACAATACCATCCTAACTTAAATTTAAAAAATTTGGATGACTATAAAGCCATAGATTTTGCTAGCACAATAGAAGTTTTGAGGATTTTGAAAAATGCTGCAAAATAATTTTTCGAGTCGCAGCTATCATGAAAATACCAAGCATTCATACTTATCGGTGCAGCTTGATCCAAATTATGTTGATGCTGCAACTCAACCAATTGCATTTAAAGTTTATCCCAAGTTCTATAGAAGAGTGAAATTAAATCTCAACAATAAAATTCACTCTTTCATTTGGTTAACTAGTGCTGTTACTTTGGAAAAATTGTATAAAAATACTGCCTATAAACTACGGGTAAATCCATCAGCAGGCGCGTTGTACCCTACTGAGGTATATGTACAAATTCGCGGAATGCCAGAAATAGTGGATGGAATTTATCATTTAGAAGTTGAGAATAATTGTCTAACACTCATCTATGAATTAATTGATGATGGGTTAGAGAGCTATATTATACCGGGCAAAAGTATAAGCGGATTCATTTTTTTAATTAGTTCTGTTTATTATAGGTCTAGCTGGAAATATAAAAACAGGAGCATAAGATATTGTCTGTTGGATAGCGGACACCATTTAGGTGCTGTTGCAGCATCGGCTTATCTCCATGAACGTAATCTCCAGTTGATTTTTGATTTTGATAAACTCGCTCTCAATACAGTATTAGGATTTGAGAATAAAGAGTTTATTACAGCTTGTGCTGTATCTGGTGAGGCACAGGCGAAAAATGTGAGAAAACTGAGGCTAAAAGTTCCTTTTGTTTGTGGTACAGATTATTTTGAAGCTAATCAATTTATTGAAGATAGCTATCA
>NZ_PJIZ01000002.1 GCF_021596505.1 Nostoc sp. CMAA1605
ACAACTTTATCACCAAGCACTGGAGCAACTTAAACAGGAAGTTGCTTATAACTATCTGAGAATTCTTTACCAATGCGTTACCAATTTACTCGCTCCTAATCAACATCCTTGGGAAATTCAAGGCGCAATTTATGACGAAAAAATTATGTTGCCCTTGCATGAGAAAGCGAACGATCTTTACGCAATGGGAACACTCTATGTTAATAAATTAATCCTTTGTTACTTGTTTCATGAGTGGGAATCAGCTATTGAATTTGCCACTCAGGCTAAAAAATATTTACGTGGAGTATCTGGTTGTTTTACGGTACCTGTATTTCACTTCTACGATTCCTTGACTCATCTGGCTACATTACCCAACAATCAAGACTCAAACCTACAGCAAGTCATTGACAACCAGAATAAGCTGAAAAAATGGTCACACCATGCACCCGTCAACTATTTACACAAGTTTTACTTGGTGGAAGCCGAGCAATATCGGGTATTAGGGAAGATATATGCAGCAATGGATTACTACGATCGCGCGATCGCAGGTGCTAAAGCCAATGGCTATATCCAAGAAGAAGCTTTAGCTAACGAATTAGCTGCAAAATTTTATCTTGCTTCGGGGAAGGAGAAAGTCGCCGTAGGTTATATGCAGGAAGCATATTATTGTTATGCCCGATGGGGAGCAAAAGCCAAAATTGCCGACTTAGAAAAACGCTATCCCCAATTACTCGCTTCCATCTTACAGCAAAGCCGTGCTGTTGTTTCCACTAATGAAACTATCTTCACCGTGGGGACTGTCACAAAAAGTAGTTCTTCGGCTTCTAGCAGCAGTGTCTCACATACCCTCGATTTAACAGCAATTTTCAAAGCATCTCAGACTATCTCCGGGGAAATCGAACTAGAAAAACTGCTTTCATCCTTACTTTCTATTGTGATTGAAAATGCTGGGGCTGACAAATGTGTATTAATACTGCTGCAAGACGATCATCTATTAATTCAAGGCGCAATTACTCAAGGAACACAACCCATTGTGTTGCAAAGTCTTGCCATTGCTGACAGTCAAGATATTCCCCAGAAGCTGATTTACAAAGTTAAAAACAACCAACAAACTGTAGTGATACTAGATGCAAACGCAGATATTACCTTAAGCAATGATCCCTATATTATCCGTCAGCAGCCTCAGAGTATTTTGTGCAGCCCGATTTTGAATCAAGGCAAATTACTGGGGATTTTATATCTAGAAAATAATTTAGTAAAGGGAGCGTTTAAGAGCGATCGCATCGAACTACTCAACCTCATCTGCGCGCAAGCTGCAATCTCCCTAGAAAATGCCCGACTTTATCAACTTGCTCAGGAATCCGCCCAACAATTACAGCGATCGCTTGATGAATTGAGCGCAAGCAATTCTCGCTTTCATAACTTGGTAGATAATCTTCCTGGGGTTGTTTATCAAGTTCATTTGTCTACTAATGGGGAACAATCTTTACCTTATATCAGTGCAGGCTGTTATCAATTATGGGAAATCCCAGCCCAGCAAATGAATGCTAATGTTCAGGCTCTCATGGATATAGTTCACCCAGAAGATATTACAAATTTCCAACAGGCACTAGGAAGCGCAATTACGACTCTGACTTCTGGGCAATGGTCAGGTAGAATTTTAACACCTTCTGGAATTGTTAAGTGGGTTCATGCGGAAGGCTACATCCGCAAACTTGTGGATGGTAGTCATGTGTGGGATTGCATCATGTTAGATATCAGTGAACGCAAACAAGCGGAACTGGCTTTACAACAGGCACAATTACAAATCATTCAAAGTGAAAAAATGTCTGCTTTGGGTAATTTAGTGGCTGGTGTCGCCCACGAAATGAATAATCCTTTGGGCTTTATTGCTGCTAGTCTCAAACAAGCTAAACCCACCTTTGCCGATATTCTTGAACATTTGAAAATCTATCAAGAAACCTTCAGCGACAAGACTGAAGAAATCCTCGATCATGAGTCAGAAATCGACTTGGAATATACCATAGAAGACTTTCCCAAAATGCTCGATTCTATGACAATAGCGTGTGATAGATTAAAAAATATCAGCACTTCCCTCCGCACTTTCTCCCGTGCTGATAGAGATTACAAAGTGCCATTTAATCTTCATGAAGGTATTGATAGTACCATCTTAATTCTCAAACACCGTCTCAAAGCCAACGAACAACGTCCTGCAATTGAGGTAATCACTAACTACGGCGATTTACCCCAAATAGAATGTTTTCCTGGGCAATTAAATCAGGTATTTATGAACATTTTAGCCAATGCCATTGATGCCTTAGATGAATTAAATCACGGTAGGAGTTTTGAAGCAATTCAAGCTCATCCTAACACCATTACAATTACCACATCAATAGTCGATAAATTTGTCAAAATTTCCATTTTGGATAATGGTAAAGGCATCAGCGAAGAAGTAAAACACAAAATATTTGACCATTTATTTACTACTAAATCTGTCGGTAAAGGTACAGGCTTAGGCTTGGCTATAGCTAAACAAATTGTCGCAGAAAAACACGGCGGTAAAATCACAGTCAATTCTGTTCTAGGTGAAGGGACAGAATTTATCATCCAACTACCAGTGTAAATTTTTACGTCATTACATAGTAGTGTTGAGCGTTTGGGAATACTAAATCAAGACATTTTCTAGATTTAGGTATGATGATTGACACTATTTTGGAAATTCCCGGATATCGCATTAGTGAAGAACTCTACAACGGTTCGAGAACACTGGTTTATCGTGCAGTCAGAGACAGCGACTCACTACCAGTAGTGATCAAACTCCTGAAAAATCCTTATCCCAGTTTTAGCGAACTGTTGTTATTTCGCAATCAATACACCATCGGCAAAAATCTCAACTCACCTGTGATTATTCACACCTATAGCCTTGAACCCTTACGTAATGGCTATATGTTAGTTATGGAAGACTTTGGCGGAATTTCTCTCAAGGATTATTTCAGCAAACATCGGCACGTTGACTCTTTAGAGGAATTTTTAGCGATCGCGATCGCCCTGTGCGACATCCTAGACTTACTCTATCATGAGCGAATTATTCATAAAGATATTAAACCCAGCAATATCTTAATTAATCCCGACACTAAACAAGTTAAGTTAATCGACTTTAGTATTGCATCATTATTACCTAGAGAAACTCAAACCCTTGTTAACCCCAATGTTTTAGAAGGAACACTGGCTTATATCTCTCCCGAACAGACAGGGAGGATGAATCGAGGAATTGACTATCGCACAGATTTTTATTCTCTGGGTGTAACTTTTTATGAATTACTCACTGGCAAATTACCATTTACAACAAATGATCCAATGGAATTGGTGCATTCTCATATTGCGAAAATTCCGCCACTCATACATAAAATTAATTCAGATATTCCCTCAGTCATCTCGGAAATCGTCAATAAATTGATGGCGAAGAATGCTGAAGATAGATATCAGAGTGCATTAGGGTTAAAATTTGATTTAAAAAAATGTCTGATTCAGCTAAGAGAAAGTGGAGGGATAGAAGACTTTGAAATTGCGAGTCAGGATTTGTGCGATCGCTTTATCATCCCTGATAAACTTTATGGACGAGAAGCTGAAGTCAATACCCTACTAGAAGCCTTCGATAGAGTTAGCCTTGGTGCAACAGAAATGATGCTGGTAGCTGGGTTCTCTGGAATTGGGAAGACTGCGGTTGTCAACGAAGTGCATAAACCCATTGTCAGACAACGGGGCTATTTTGTTAAAGGTAAATATGACCAATTTCAACGGAATATTCCCTTTTCGGCATTTGTGCAAGCCTTCCGTGATTTAATGGGGCAATTATTGACCGAAAGCGATGTCCAAATTCAGCAGTGGAGAAATAAAATATTAGAGGCTGTAGGCGAAAATGGACAAGTAATAATTGAAGTCATTCCCGAATTAGGAAACATTATTGGGCAACAACCAGCAACATCAGAATTATCAGGAACAGCCGCCCAAAATCGCTTTAACTTATTATTTCAAAAATTCACCCAAGTCTTTACAGCTCAAGAACATCCCTTAGTGATGTTTTTAGACGATTTACAATGGGCTGATTCCGCATCACTTAAGTTAATGCAGCTATTAATGACTAATACCAGGTATCTTTTCATTATTGGTGCCTACCGTGATAACGAAGTCGGTCTCGGACATCCATTATTAATGACCTTGAGTGAAATCCACAAAACACAAGCCACAATTAACACGATTACTTTAGCACCACTGAGTCAAGTACAAGTAAATAAATTAGTGGCTGATACACTTAAATGTCCAGAAGATTTAGGATGGAATCTTTCTGTATTAATCTATCAGAAAACTCAAGGCAACCCATTTTTTGCTACACGTTTTCTCAAAGCATTACATCAAGAGGCACTGATTCAATTTGATTTTGATTTAGGATGTTGGCAATGTGATATTTCCCAATTAAAAGCACAAGCAATTACAGATGATGTTGTGAGTTTTATGACTTTGCAATTGCATAAACTCCCACCATCAACACAAGAAATCATCCAACTGGCAGCTTGTATTGGTAATTCTTTTGATTTAGCAACTTTAGCAATTGTGGCGGAACAATCTCAAACTGAAGCAGCAGCTTGCTTATGGAAAGCACTACAAGAAAGTTTAATTGTACCAATTGGTGATGTTTATAAGTTTTATGTCGGTCAAGAAAAGATTATAGACATATCGACAAATCAACAAACTAT
This sequence comes from Nostoc sp. CMAA1605, assembly GCF_021596505.1. Lineage (GTDB taxonomy): Bacteria > Cyanobacteriota > Cyanobacteriia > Cyanobacteriales > Nostocaceae > Trichormus. Next base: position 4,737 of record NZ_PJIZ01000002.1, read on the forward strand.
TGCCTATAGATTTATACACGATCGCGTCCAGCAAGCGGCCTATTCTTTGATTCCTCATGTCCAAAAACAAGCAACTCACTATCAAATTGGTCAACTACTTCTAAAACAAATTTCTCCTGATGCAAGAGTTGAACGCATTTTTGAAATAGTCAATCAATTAAATTATGGAACTTCTTTAATTAGTGAACAAACACAACGCACAGAACTAGCCCGACTTAACCTCACCGCCTGTCGCAAAGCCAAAAATTCTACCGCCTATAAAGCAGCCCGTGAATATGCCACTGTGGGATTATATTTGTTAGGAGAAAATGCTTGGCAACAGCAGTATGAAATGAGTCTTGCCTTCCATGAACTAGCGGCAGAAGTTGCCATGCTGAGTGGTGAGTTTGAGGAGATGGAAGATTTAATTGAGACTGTCATTAAACAGGCACATTCTTTACTGGAACAGGTCAATGTTTATCGTTTGATAATTCAATCAAAAACCTCCCAGCGTCAACTAATTGAAGTGTTGAAAATTGGGATAGAACTTCTGCAAAAGTTGGGCGTAACAATCAATGAATCGCCCACACCAGAAGATATTCAACAGTCAATGCAAGAAATTAGTAACCTGATTGGCGATCGCCCAGTTACAGATTTTGTCAATCTCCCGGTGATGACAGATGCAAACAAAATTGCCATTGCCCAGATTACTAGCAGCATCATGTCAGCAGCTTACACCTGTGGATCTCCTTTGTATCCATTACTAGCTACCTTATTAGTCAAATTATTCATTGAGTATGGCAATACATCTATTTCTGCAACTAACTATGCTTGCTATAGTTTAGTTCTTTGTAATATGCAGCAAAATATAGATTTGGCGGTACAATTTGGACAATTATCATTGGATGTAGCATCAAATTTTGATGATAAAACCACCAAACCTGAAGTATTATTTCTGTTGAGCAGTTATATTTTTCACCGCAAATCTCACCTCAAAGAAACACTACCCCTCTTGAGTGAAAGTTACACCACGGGGCTAGAAGTTGGCAACCTGGAATACACTGCATATAGTGGTCATACTTTCTGCGGATATTCTTTTTGGTGCGGTCAATCCCTTGCTACCTTAGAACGAGAAATCCACACCTACTACAATGCTTTAGTGCAATTGAAGCAGTTGGGAACAGCTAATTATTGTGTAATTTATTGGCAAGTAATTTTAAATTTACTAGGTTTTGCAGAGCATTCTACTATTTTATCTGGCTCCGCTCTCAAAGAAACAGAATTTCTTCCCTTGCTAATGTCTGCAAATGATTTCTATGGATTATTTCTTTTCTACTCTTATAAATTGACCCTTTGCTTTTTATTTGAGGATATTGAGCAAGCTAACAATTATGCCTTTGAGTGTAAAAACTATTTCATGGGAGGCGTGGGGACAATTGGTGAACCTACTGTTTATTTTTATGATTCGTTAATTGCCTTAGCACAATTAAGTCAAGCCTCCGGTGAAAAATCAAGCCTCTTAGAAAGGGTAGAAAAAAACCAAGCTCAATTACAACTATGGGCGCACCATGCACCCATGAATCATCAGCATAAGTTTGATTTAGTAGAGGCGGAAAAATGTCGCATTTTCGGACATAAAGCCGCAGCCAGCGAACTGTACGATCGGGCAATATCTTTAGCGAAAGCCAATGAATATATCCAAGAAGAAGCACTAGCTAATGAACTGTCCGCTAAATTATACCTAAATTGGGGCAAACAGCGTTTAGCACAAGAATACATGATTGAAGCTTACTATTGTTATGCTCGTTGGGGAGCAAAAGCCAAAGTCATAGACCTAGAAAAACGCTATCCCCAATTACTCGCCCCGATATTAAAGCAAAGTCGTTGTGTGGTTTCTACTAACGAAACTATCATCAGCTTGGGGAATGTGACATCTACCAGTTCTTCAAGTTCTAGCAGCAATGTCTTAGATACGTTAGATTTAAAAGCAATTCTCAAAGCATCTCAAACTATCTCTGGGAAAATCGAACTAGACAAACTACTGTCATCGTTACTTTCCATCGTGATTGAAAGTGCTGGGGCTGATAAGTGCGTATTAATGCTGCTGCAAGACAATCATCTATTCATTCAAGGTGCAATTACCCAAGGAACGCAACCGATTGTTTTACAAAATCTTCCCATTGTAGACAGTCAAGACATTCCCCACAAACTCATTTACAAAGTCAAGCATAGTCAGTACACCGTAGTCTTATTGGATGCAACCGCAGATACCACCTTAGCCAATGACCCCTATATTATCCGTCAGCAACCTCAGAGTATTTTGTGTAGCCCGATTTTGCATCAAGGTAAGTTGCTGGGAATTTTATATCTAGAAAATAACTTAGCCAAGGGAGCGTTTACCAGCGATCGCGTCGAACTGTTGAATTTACTTTGCGCTCAAGCAGCAATTTCTCTAGAAAATGCCCGACTTTATGAACGTTCTCAGGAATACAGCCAACAGCTAGAGCGATCGCTCCATGAGTTAAGCATTGCTCAATCCCGCTTCCATAATCTTGTGGATAACGTTCCTGGTGTAGTGTATCAATTCATCATGGCCTCTGATGGTTCAGTGTCAATGCCGTATATGAGTAGCGACTGTTATGATCTCTATGAAATCACTGCCGAACAAGCGATCGCCAATGTACAGATCATTCTGGATATGGGACATCCAGAAGATGTTGAATCTTATCATCAGTCGGTTGCAAATTCAGCTCAAACCTTAACTCCTTGGCTGTGGGAGGGGCGAATTATTACACCTTCTGGAATTATTAAGTGGATTCACGGTGAAGCACGCATCGAAAGACTGGTGGATGGCACGTTAGTTTGGGATGGCTTGTTACTGGATATTAGTGAACGCAAACAAGCGGAACTAGCTTTGCAACAGGCACAATTACAAATCGTCCAAAGTGAAAAAATGTCTGCTTTAGGTAATTTAGTGGCTGGTGTCGCCCACGAAATGAATAATCCTTTGGGCTTTATTGCTGCTAGTCTCAAACAAGCTAAACCCACTTTTGCTGATATTTTTGCACACTTAAAACTCTATCAAGATAGTTTCCCCAATAAAACTGAAGAAATCCTTGACCATGAGTCAGAAATTGATTTGGAATATACCATAGAAGACTTGCCTAAAATGCTGGATTCTATGGCAATGGCGTGCGATAGATTAAAAAATATCAGCACTTCCCTCCGCACTTTTTCTCGTGCTGATAGAGATTACAAAGTACCATTTAATCTTCACGAAGGTATTGATAGCACAATCTTAATCCTCAAACATCGTCTCAAAACCAACGAACAACGTCCCGCAATTGAGGTAATCACTAACTACGGTGATTTACCCCAAGTAGAATGTTTTCCTGGGCAATTGAATCAGGTATTTATGAATATTTTAGCTAATGCCATTGATGCTTTAGATGAATCAAGTCACGCCCGGAGTTTTGCAGAAATTCAAGCTCATCCTAACTCCATTACGATTACCACATCAATGGCTGATAAATATGCAAAAATCTCCATTACTGATAACGGTAAAGGGATGAGTGCAGAGATACAACAAAAGATATTTGACCATTTATTTACTACTAAAGCAGTGGGTAAAGGTACAGGTTTAGGCTTGGCTATAGCTAAACAAATCGTTGAAGATACTCACGGTGGTAAGTTAACTTGTCATTCTGTTGTGGGTAAAGGTACTGAGTTTGTGGTGGAAATTCCAGTATTTTGAAATTTCTGAGCGTATCTGGGAATACTCAATACTGGGGTTTTGACAATAGTTTTACCTCATACCAATTCGCAATTCGCAATTAAGAAATCTAGCTCCAGTAAGACTTTCCTGATTTCTCTCTGTCGCATTCTTTTCTTAAATTGGTATTACTTGATTTAAATAATACTTTTAAAAATTTCGCTCAGATGTATTTTCATGAATGACGCAGATTATCAACAGCGTTTAGCTGTAGCCAAAGCAGTTAAACAATTTCATCAGGGCAGACTTAACCGTCGTGAGTTCCTGAAATTTTTAGGATTGGCTGGCTTTGGTTTTAGTAGCACCCGGTTTTTGAGTGGTTGCAGTCAGACTGTAAACAAGCGATCGCCTCAAACCACTGCATTGCAACTAGCCGATCTGCTCACCTTGGAGCAAAAACAGTTTCTCAAAGAAATTGGCAAATCTCTCAAGGGTAAAACCCTGCGGATTGTCACAGAAGATATGGCATCCTGTCAGGCAATCTCAAGGATTACCAAACAACAGTTTACTCCGTTGACGGGAATCGAAGTGGAATGGAGTTTGCTACCACTCGATCGCGTCCTCGCCCGCATCACCCAAGATACAGCCCGACAAGCCGGGGTGCATGATATTTTCTACGTTGATCAAGCCTGGATTGGACGGTTTATTAATGACAGTGTTAACCCCAAAAGCCTGTTAGATAAAAAAGATTTTGCCTATCCCGGCTACAATTTTGACGACATCCTCAAACCCCTGTTAGATAACGTTGCTTCCTACAAAGGGCAATTGGGCGGGATTCCCATTGATGTTCCCATCTTTATCATGATGTATCGCCGGGATGTGTTGCAGGAGTTGGGGTTAAAAGTACCCACCACCATGTCGGAATATTTAGAAGTGGTGAAAGCCATTCATCAAGCAAAATCGCCCCAAATGGCTGGGACAACTGGGCAATGGCTACCGGGTTCCTATGCTTTGAACTGCGACATGACTTCTTGGCTATGGGCATTTGGCGGCTCGGTGTTTGGTGCTGATGAACAACCTGCGATTAATGATGACAAAGCGATCGCCGGCTTGGAATACATGATGGAACTAGGGCAATATATGGCTCCCCCATCCCGTGTATCTGATTGGTATGGACAGGCCAATGCTTTCATCCAGGGACGAGCCGGGATTTACATTTCCTGGGGGGAATTTTTTCCTGGGTTTGATGATCCTAAAATCTCCAAGATTGTTGGTTTAGCAGAAGCCGCACCCTGTCCTAGAGAAGTCGCATTGCGATCGCCATCAGAATGCGGTTTTGGGGAAGTCCCTGGTATTAGTCACCAAGGTGGTAGCTGTTTAATGCTCTCTCGCTACAGCAAAGATATAGATGCAGCTTGGGTGTTTCTGCAATGGATTACGAGTCCAGAAATTAGTCTGTTAGCCAGTCTCGAAGCAGGCTCAAGTGGCATCCGCAGAAGTACCTATGAGTACCCAAAAACTCAACAACAGGGACAAATCACCTCAACAACAACGCGACGACACATGGAGGTAGTGCTTGATGCCATTCTTAATCGGATGGGTACAGAACCCCATTTACCCAACTGGGCGCAACTAGCAAATGGCGACTTTCCCATAGAACTGGGCAAAATGGTCACTCAACAACAAACGGTAAAAACAACAGTCGAGCAGATGGCTAAACTAGCCGCCGCCGCTAAATCAGCTTGATGTCATTCAAAAAAACCGTTGATAAGAGGCAGGGGACAGGGATAACTAAAGGTACAAACCGAACTATGTTCCGCTTCGCTAATACCTGCTCCCCTGCTTTTTGATTTTCCCCCTGCTCCCTTGCTCCCTGCCCCCCTGCTTTTTGATTCTCCTCACCATTAGCCCAACTGAGAAAGTTTTATGACCCACACACAGACTCAATCCCTCACCCAAAAAAGTTTACGCTATCAGTTGCTCTCAGCATTTCTATTGATTGCTTTAGTGCCAATGGGAGCATTAGCACTATGGAATCAACAAACTACCCGTAAAGCACTCCTAGAGACAGCAAACCAATCATTAGAATCTGCGGCTTCTCAAACTGCGGCTCAGATTGATGCCTTTATGCAGGCGAATTTGAAGGTAATCGCCACGGAAAAACAACTACCGGATTTAGTGAATTATCTGGAGCGATCGCCAAACAATCCCCCAACAGCCGCACAACATCAAGCTACTTTAAAAATCCTCAACACCTTACAAAACAAAGACCGTATTTTTATTACCTCCTACGCCATCTTGAATTTGCAAGGGCAGAACATCTTAGATACAAATCCCCAGTTGCAAGGAAAGTCTGAGGCGAACTATCAATATTTTCAAACCGCACTGGAAACCGGAGAACCCTTTGTCTCGGCAGTTGAGTTCTCCTCTGTGGATAACAAACCATATTTTTATTTCAGTCAATCGATCCGCAATCCTGATACTGGCAAAGTGATCGGCGTATTGCGTAGTCAATATAGTGCGGCTATTTTGCAACAGTTGATACTGCAAAACAACCAACTAGCTGGAGATTTTTCTTTTCCTATTTTGCTCGATGAAAACCATCTTCGCTTGGCACAAGCTGACCACGTAGATCAAGAAGCACCGACAAAACACTTGTTTCATCCACTTGTTCCTTTAACTTCTAATCGCCTGGCTCAATTACAGTCTCAGAATCGTTTACCCCGCCAACCCATAGATCACGTAACCAACTTGCCAGACTTTGAGAAGGGAGTTTCTCAAATAGATACCGCCGCACCCTACTTCACCGCCTATCTGACAACTCGCAACAAAACCCTTTATGCCGGGGTTGTCGGACGGATGAAAACTCAGCCTTGGCTAGTTGCGTTCGTGCGTCCGCAAGGGTTGTTCCTCAAACCTGTAAATCAACATACCTTTAACCTGTTGCTATTGGGATTGATCACCGCCGGGGGTGTAATTATTTGGGCAATACGAGTGTCAAGTAATATCTCCACCCCCATGACGCGATTAACTGCTGCTGCCGAAAAACTGGCGAAAGGGGAATGGAGTGATCCAGAATTATTGTTGTCTACTGAGCAACATTCTGGAGCTAGTGAAATTACCACATTGGCTAACAGATTTTTAGAAATGTCGAATCAACTTCAGGCGGTGTTTGCTAATTTAGAGCAACGAGTAGCCGATCGCACAGCAGAACTCCAAGAGGCCAAGCTGTTAGCCGACACCGCCAACCAAGCGAAAAGCGAATTTCTCGCCAATATGAGCCATGAATTACGTACCCCACTCAATGGCATTCTGGGTTATGCCCAAATATTACAGCGCAATGAATCCCTGACACCCAAAGCCCGTAATGGAATTGACATCATTTATCAATGTGGTAGTCATCTTTTGAGTTTGATTAATGATGTCCTCGACCTCGCCAAAATCGAAGCTCGGAAACTCGAACTCCATCCCGTCCCCTTTCATTTTCCTTCCTTTCTAGAAAGTGTGGTGGAAATTAATCGCATTCGGGCGGAACAAAAAGGTATTGCTTTCAACTTCCACACAGATACTCAATTACCAGTAGGAATTGCTGCGGATGAAAAACGTCTGCGGCAAGTTTTGATCAATTTATTGGGAAATGCGATTAAATTTACCGATCGCGGTAGTGTCACCCTTAAAGTTACCTCAAACAACCAGAAAATTCGCTTTCACATAGAAGATACTGGGGCTGGTATGACTCCAGAAGAAATTGCTAAAATTTTCCTCCCCTTTGAGCAAGTGGGCGATACGAAAAAGCAAACCGAGGGAACAGGGTTAGGGTTAGCAATTACTCAACAAATTATCTCGCTGATGCAGAGTGAGATTCATGTGCAAAGCACTCCCGGTGTGGGTAGTAGCTTTTGGTTTGAAGTGGAACTAGAAGCAATTAAAGATTGGGCTGCGGCTTCTAGAGTAGTTTCCCAAGGTGTAATTAAGGGTTATGTCGGTGCAAAACGTAAAATTTTAGTAATTGATGACCGTTGGGAAAATCGTTCGGTCTTGTTGAATCTCCTCGAACCCATCGGCTTTGAAATCATCGAAGCCAGCAACGGACTAGAAGCAATTGAGTTAACCTTGCAACAATCACCAGATTTAATTATTACTGACTTAGCAATGCCTGTAATGGATGGATTTGAGTTTTTGCAAAAATTGCGTTCCCATTCCCAGTTGCAAAACCTCATAGTTTTGGTTTCCTCTGCCAGTATCTTTGATATTGATCGCCACAAAAGCCTCACTTCTGGGGGTAACGATTTTTTACCTAAACCAGTACAAGCAGAAACTTTATTCTCACTTCTGGAAAAATATCTGCAATTAAATTGGATATATGAAAATTCCACCGCACCACCGCAACCAGAAATTGTCATTAGTGAAATCCAGCCACCGGAAACCGCTATCTTGCAGCAACTCTGGGAACTAGCCCAAGACGGAGAACTAGACGGCATCATCGAAGTCGTCCAGCAACTCCAGGGTGAAAATACTACTGCATTTAGCCAAGAAATTATCCGTATGGTTGAGGGTTGCCAAATCAAACAGCTACGAGCATTTATTCAAAAATACCTTTCTTAACATTCTTACATTGGAAACCAAAACCTATGCTATCTACAAACCAACCGTTTATCTTAATTGTGGATGACAACCCTACTAACTTATCTGTGTTGTCTCAATCTTTAAAAAGTGCTGGCTATAAAGTCCGTATGGCCGTTGATGGGGAAGATGCCCTTGCCCAAGTAGAACGCAACCATCCAGAATTAATTTTACTTGATGTAGAAATGCCAAACATGGATGGTTTTGAAACTTGTCGTCGTCTCCAGGCAAACCCAGCAACAGAAAGCATTCCCGTCATTTTTATGACGGCTTTAGCCGATACGGAAAATAAAGTCAAAGGTTTATCACTCGGTGCAGTTGACTATATCACCAAACCCTTTGCAGAAACAGAAGTTTTAGCACGGGTCAAAATTCACTGGCGACTCAAACAGTTGACAGATAATTTAGGATACCAAGTTGCCGAACGTACCCAAGCTTTACAACAGGCTCAAGTACAACTAGTACAAAAAGAGAAACTTTCAGCATTAGGTCAATTAGTGGCTGGGGTTGCCCATGAAATTAATAACCCCATCGGTGCTATTGTCGGCAATGTCGGTGCTATCCAAGATTATATCCGGGATTTATTACACATCATCGACCTCTATCAAGAGAAATTACCTCAACCCGGTGCGGAAATTGACAATGAATTAGCCGCAATTGATCTTGACTATGTTCGAGAAGATTTACCGCAACTCATTCGCGCCATGAGAGATGGAGGCGATCGCATTACATCTATCAGTAAAAGTCTGCGGACTTTTTCGCGTGCGGATAGCGACCAGAAACTATATTTTAACATCCATGAAGGTCTTGATAGCACTCTTTTAATTCTCAAACACCGTCTCAATGCCAACGAACAACGCCCAGCGATTGAAGTTATTACAAAATACAGTGATTTACCGGAAGTAGAATGTTTCCCCGGTCAGCTAAATCAAGTATTTATGAATATTTTGGCGAATGCCATCGACGCATTAGATGAATCAACTGAAGGTTATAGTTATCAGGAAATACAATCTAATTCACATAGAATTATTGTGCAAACATTAATTGAAAATAACTATGTAAAAATCTCAATTCATGATAATGGCAAGGGTATGAGTGAAGAAGTTAAAGCAAGAATTTTTGACCATTTATTTACTACTAAAGCTGTCGGTAAAGGTACAGGTTTAGGCTTGGCTATAGCTAAACAAATTATTGAAGAAAGCCACGGTGGCCAGTTGAGTTGTCATTCTATCCTTGGTCAAGGTACTGAGTTTTTGATTCAGCTTCCACTTTAAAAATTAGTGATGATTCTGGGTATCTAGTTGCCAAATGCGGATAGTTTTGTCTCTACTGCTGCTGGCGATAATTTGTTTGGCTGGGTTAGTGGCGATCGCTAAAATCCAATCAGAATGGCCAGAAAGAGTATGCAATAATTTACCTGTTGACATATCCCAAATCTTGACGGTGTTGTCTAGGCTACCACTAACTAAGGTTTGGTGATCAAATCCTAAAGCTAGAGTTACTACCCTGGCATCATGTCCCGTTAGGGTGTGGAGTAGTTCGCCTGTCTGCACATTCCAAAGCCGAATGGTTTGATCCCAACTAGCACTAGCTAATGTTTGACCATCACGGCTAAAAATTACGGCTCTCACTGCATCTTCATGTTGGGTGATTTCTTTTACCAGTTTACCCGTCTGCAAATCCCAAATCTTCAATGTTTTGTCAATTCCCCCAGTCGCAAAAGTTTTGCCATCAGGACTCATCGCTACAGAAAAAACTCGACCTCGATGTCCCAAAAATGTGTGCAGTAGTTTACCTGTGTAGAGATTCCAGGCTTTAATTGTACCGTCGCCGTTACCACTAACAAGAATCTGTCCATCATTGCTGATTGCTAGTGACCAAACTGGGACGGGATCGAGAGTGATTGTCCGCATCAACTCTAAGGTTTGAAAATTCCAAACTTTGATTGTACTGTCTCCCCCAGCACTGACTAGGGTTTTTTCATCTCTACTCAGAGCGATCGCCCTGACAATGTTACTATGTCCTGATAAGGTGCGTACAACCTTGCCCGTGTTGAGATTCCAGACTTTGATCGTTTGATCTGCACTCGCACTCACTAAAGTCTGTCCATTTTTAGTCAGAACCACAGACCAAACTGCATCTGCATGACCATTTAAAGTTTTGACTGCTATCTGATTTTGAGTATTTGAACTCTGATTAAAATGTAAAAAAGCATCTCGATTTTGTGGAATGGGATGATTTGCTGGTGCGGCTTTCCAAATATAGTAACCAAGCAGGATTAAAGTGAGAATTAAAAGATTGCTGAGTATAATCCCCAGCATAAAATTTGATTTTAAAGGTGAAATAACAATAGGTTTTGGAATATCTTTTAAACGTGTTTTGGATAAAAGTATTTGCTGATATTCTTCTGCTGATGGTAAGGATATAGACAGGTCTTTTAAGGATGTATTGATTGTTTCAGGTGGACTAATAGCGTTATGAAAGGAATCATGAACACAAAATAAACTATCTGACTTTTGATTGACGCTGACCGCCAATAAATGCTCATCAGAAATGGCACTGTCTTGGATTTTTTCCTCAACAGTAAAGACAAATAACTTAATTAATTCACCATCTTCTAAAGACACCCGACTTTTGTCAGTCATTGCTTGCGGAATCTTCACCCCAATTCTAGCGGGTTGGTAACTCCATAAATCAGGTATGACTAAGCTATCTATACATTCTGGAAAATTATTTCTGTTGATGAGCCTGACAGGCCCTGTACACAGACAAATAAAAATATTTTCTAGTTGTATGGGCTGTAATTTACCTGCTAAATAATAACAAATAAAAAAAGGAACATCATTGCGCCCAAAGTCATCTAACCCATCGTTATATAACCACCCAAACAAACTTTGTTCTGAGTTTAGCTGATGTAGATAAGCGGCTCTATATCCTGGGCTTGGTGGTTCATAGGAATCCCAATATTGATAAACTATCTGTTCTAGAAAGGCTTGCTGAATTTCCTGTGTAATCCCTCCACTCACGACAGTTCTAAATCCCACGACTGGGAAACTGGTATGTATAAGTTGACCTAGCCGCAAAGATACCATACTGATTTGGAGAAATGAGTTAGGTTAGCAAGAGAGATTTGGAGGGGGAATTTTCAATTCGCAATTCGCAATTCGCAATTCGCAATTAAAAGGTTCATTAAAGGTGTAGGTAAAGATTGTAACCCAATGCCCAATTCCCAATGCCCCATGCCCCATGCCCTATGCCCCATGCCCAAACTTGAGAGTCTGATTGAGTGATTGTTGGTTGGGGGTGTTGGGTTGGGGTGAGGGTTTTAATCCATTGAAGGCAAAAAATAGTGCAGCGATCGCTCCTACTAAAATTACACTGACTGCATACAAAATTAAAATTGACTTGGGATTGTTGGCTGGTGTTTTCTCCGTAGGGGATGGAGTCTGGGTTACTTCACTGGCTAAATTGGCTGGTGATGCGCTGTTACCTGACTGATTTATCTGTGATAGTAGCCACAGCAGAGGGTTAGCTGCACCTTGGGGTTTGAGGCGCGAAACACCGTCTACAGACACAATTGGTATTGCAGAATAGAAAATTTGGTGGCTGGCTTTCACAGTATCGAGGTAGATAGTCAGGGGTTGTAGGTTTGATTCTATCTGTTGCTGAGTTGCTGGGTTGAGTTCTAGCAAGTCACACTTAGTTAAAATCAGTGCAAAAGCATAGGGGATATTGTACTTATAAACTACGGAGGCGATCGCCGCTACTTGGTTGTAAATATCCTCGATGATTTTGGGATAATCTTTGTCGTGTATTAAAGCATACGCATTAATAAATACACAGCAACCGTTAGAAGTCAGGATCATTTCCTGAAATTCGGGATTATGAATATTACATAATTCGCCGGGGATATCCCACCAGAGAAAATGACAGACAGTTTCCTGTCCTGACTGGGTTTGACGCTGCAAACTAAAGTTAAAGTTAGTAATTTTAATTGTAGGGGGTGGATATGAACCACTACGAGCTACAAGATTCTTAATTTTTTCGAGATTGGTTTGGACTTCACTATCTTGACAATCGAACCATAACTGTTGGGGATTGTCTGTGTTGCTATCAGGATGTAATTCTGTGTAGCTACCTGCAAGAAAAACCGTTTTGCCTACTCCTCGTTGACCAATACTTAACAGGCTAAATGTTTTTGGGGTAGATGTAGGTAATAAATTCATATCATTTAGGGCTGATACCGATTCATTCTTGTCCAATCTTGAGTTGAGCCGACGTTCGGATTTTCACTGGGGTTATTAGTACCATAAATTTGTCCTTGCCGATTCATCCAAAAGTAGTTGTAGCTTGTCGGTAGCTCAACATCAGGATATCCGTAGGGGTTTGTCCAAGTATTGACATTGCCCAGATTCTCACGAAATTGGAAATTTTGCCGATTTATCGATTCATGACGTTGATGGTTTACCTCATTCCAAGTTCGTTCTGACCATTCACGATATTCTCTGAATTTTTGCCCTTCTGTTTGCGAGATTTCTATGTTCTGCGCCATGATCCCCTGAACACCAAAAGCAGCCCCATTGGTAGCCGTAATTTGCTCTGCTACTTGTGGCAACCATGAAGCATAGTTAAACCACTGTGATTCGTAAGCAGCAGCACAAGTCATCACCATTGTACAAATGTTATAGCTTTGTACGATGCTGCACTTAGCTACCCCTCGGTAAAGGATACCATTGAAATAGGATGTGTAATCCCATTCGTGAGCGATCGCACATCCAGCCATCGGTTTTGCTGGGCGGGGTTGACTCATCCGTAAGTCATAGGGCTGCATCGCCAAAAGTTTCTCATAGACAAATTGCCCAGGATGATAATTAATCGGCAATCCAGAATTGCCCACCATAATTGTCAAAGCGGTATTGTCTGGTGAAGAGAGAACAACCGCAAATTGACCATCTTCCACTACTCGCCAACCGTTAGGCACTACATAATTAAAATATTGTCCACGCCGGATTTCCCATGCACCAGGGTTAGATCCTGGGGAAGAAAAAGGAGACTGGTTATAGTTATACATATGCTGCTATGACAAATGTTGGGACTGATGTTAGATACATTTTGAATATGATATTTTACGAAATGAGATATATTTAGTTAGTTTGTCAGGAAAAATTAACTCCTTCAAAACAGTGAATGAAGGAGCATTGATAATTTTTTATTGAGGATTTTAGGAAAGTTTTTTTTAACTACTTTTGAGACAATTGCAGTTTTTTCTTAACTTTGATTTTTGAAGATGCACCAAGGGTAGCGAGGGCAAATAGGCTGAGGATGGAGGTAGGTTCAGGAACAGTGATGATACTTGCAGAAAAGCTAATGGGTAATTCACTATCTTCTATCCCCAAATTTTCAGAACCTGGTGTTAGAGGTGGTGCAGAAAAAACCTCTAAATAGCCAGGTATAGGCAGAAAACTAGCGAAAAACGGACTAGAGTAATTACCCCCTGATGTGGAATAGCCAAAACCATCACCTGTTAACTGTTGAAGATTGAGGCTAATTAAATTATCTACTTCAAAAGGCTCATTTCCTGGTATTGGAGTCCCTGTTGGTTGTAAACCCGTGATGGTTTCGCCGTTGCGTGTACCTGTGATTCCCAAAATTTGGTAAAAACCCAAATTGTCAGCAGTTTCATTAGTGATGAAATTACCACTCGCCGTAATTCCAGCACCAGAATAATTCCATTTCCAAGTTAAAGCAGAGGCAGCATTGATAGTTCCAAAAGTTAATCCTGATGTTGCAGCTAGGGTTGTGACAGATAGTAGAGCTAGATTTTTCATAGTATGATGGCGCACATATATTTCCGATTGAGTTCAGCTACAGCCCAACTCAAAACCAATGGCAGTTTAACATCAAATATACTGAAGGATTATGTATAAAAAATAAAGATAAAATATTTAGAGATGCGGTGTTGATTTTTGATGACTACGAACTTATGAATCTAGGCTTATAATCCAAAATTGGGATAAATCCTTGGTAGACTTCTAGACATTACCTTTAAAACTATGACTAACCAAGACACTCCCCTCACGGGGGATGCACTGATTAAAGAAGTTTGTCGGCGCATTCGAGTCGCCCGTAGTTATTGGGATGCACATAACAACGCTGCTTGTAGGGGTGAGCGCGATCGCGCTTTGGCTTTGTACAATACACTCACTAAAGAACAAAAACAGCAAATCCCAGAAGTTTTGCGGGTGTGGTTACGTTATCGCAGTGAAAAGTATTTTGGCGCACATCGCACACCACCTAAATCACGTCGTAAATCAAAATAACGTCCATGCCAAAATTACCTCTACCGCCATCACTGATAGGTGCAGAAGTTGGTTCTTTTACTGAGTTGACAATTACTCAAAGAATGCCTGCGATCGCTCGCCGAGTGATTGCAGAAAATAATTTCTCATCTACAATTAATACCAGATTAGAAAGTCTGGCGACAGAACTATCAATAGGACATTTACCACCTCTTGTTGATGATACTGGTAAAGATTTTGCGGCTTGGAAGGAATATCTCAATCCCTACGAGGGTCAACGTTGGTTAGACGTTCCCTGGTTCTTAGCAGAAACTTATTTTTATCGGTTAATTTTAGAGATTACTCATTACTTTCGCCCTAGTATTTGGCAAAATATTGACCCATTTCAATTACAAAAAAATCAAGGTTTAGAAACTTCACTTGAGTCAACAATTCTTTTATGTCATCAGGTGAATCAATGGTTAGATGATGCCAATAATGGGGAGAAATCAGAACAAACTGCCCTGACGGCACTACTATATTTTGCTTTATGGGGAAATCGAGTTGATTTAAGTTTATGGTCAGCCTTTGCTGAAGATAGAAGCCGATTTGATATTCAAAATCAACTGGCACATATTCTAGTTAATGATGCGTCTCAAGTTAGTGAATTAGTAACTAATCATCCAGGTGGTCGTATTGATATTATTTTAGATAATGCGGGGTTTGAGTTAATTTGTGATTTGTGTTTAGTAGATTTTTTATTAAGTAGTAATTTAGCTAATCAAGTTTACCTCCATTTAAAACCTCATCCTACTTTTGTTTCTGATGCCATGATTAAGGATGTGCATGAGACGACAAATTTTTTAGCCGCCACTAATCATCCCCAAGTAAAATCTGTAGCTAATAGGTTACAAAAACATATTGCATCAGGAAACTTAGTCTTATCTGAAGATTTTTTCTGGACATCACCTCTAGCATTTTGGGAAATACCTAACTCTCTTAGAAGTGAATTAGCTAAGACTAATTTAATTGTAGTTAAAGGGGATGCGAATTATCGACGATTATTAGGCGATCGCCATTGGCATATGACCACAGCAATTGCAGATATAGTCTGCTATTTACCAGCACCAATGGTTGCCTTGCGTACCCTAAAATCGGAAGTGGCTGTCGGGTTAAAAGCTGAAGTCGTCGAGGAAATTGCCCAATCTGACCCGAATTGGCAAACTAATGGGCAATGGGGTGTAATTCAGTTAGTAACTTCAGGTTAATATAAAATTAAACATAAAATCTTCAATAAAAAGATTAAGTTGATATTAACCATCGCTTGGTCAGGAATTAATCTTCACCGGCTAACTTTTGACGTGCAAATCCAACAGCTAACACGTTAAATCCAGTCATAACAACAGGAAAACGAAACTTAATTTAGGCAAGTAATAAATACCAATAATCACCCAAAAGTAAGTAGATAATGGCAATTTTTATATCTAAATTGCTGGATGATTAAATGTGTAATTGGTATGCAAATTCACCTGTCTGATTTGTGTTAGTTGCGTCAATGCGGCAAATTAGTTTGTGAATCAGGAGTAGAGAATGGTAGATTACCGTAATGTTCAACAGTTCCTGCAAAGTCGGGTGAAGCGACGCAATTTAATTATCGGCGCAGGCGCATTTACTGGTTTAGCTATTGCTAGCCAATTTCCCCAACAAAGAGCGATCGCCAAAGGCAGATTTTCCGATTATCCTTTCAAATTGGGTGTAGCATCAGGCGAACCCTATGACACTAGTGTTGTTATTTGGACTCGTTTAGCTCCCGAACCGTTAAATGGCGGTGGAATGCCAAATGTCAATGTACCGATTCGCTGGGAAGTCGCTACTGACCCCAGCATGAGACGCATTGTTTCTAGAGGAACTGTACTTGCAACTCCAGAACTGGCTCACTCTGTTCGGGTAATAGTGGAAGGACTTTTACCCCATACTTGGTATTGGTATCGCTTTCATGTGAATAGTGAAGCTAGTCCCATCGGTCGGACTCGCACTGCACCTGCGGCTGGTAGTTTCTCTAACCAACTGAAGTTTGCTTTAGCCTCCTGTCAACACTATGAGCAAGGCTATTACACTGCTTATAAATACATGGCAGAGGATGATTTAGACTTAGTAGTCCACGTTGGTGATTATATCTATGAAGGTGGGATCAATCTGACCCGACCCAGACAGCACAATAGTACAGAAATTTTCACCTTAGAAGATTATCGCAACCGTCACGCCCTCTATAAAACAGATGCCAATCTGCAAGCCACTCACGCTGCTTTTCCTTGGATTGTCACTTGGGATGACCACGAAGTAGAAAACAACTACGCTAATTTGATTTCAGAAATCGATACAGAACCAGACCAAGATCCAGTCATCTTTGCTCAACGGCGGGCGATCGCTTATCAAGCTTACTATGAACATATGCCCCTGCGTCCCTTCTCCCGACCAGTCGGCCCGGACATGCAGCTTTACCGGCGGTTAAACTTTGGCAATTTGGCTACATTCCATGTCTTAGATACTCGCCAGTATCGCACAGACCAACCTTGTGGCGACGGTACGAGAACAGGTTGTCTAGATGCACTCAGTCCCCAAGCTACAATTACAGGCCAAGCACAAGAAGAATGGCTATTTGATGGACTGGATAAATCTTCAGCGAGGTGGAATATCTTAGCGCAGCAAGTTCCCATTGCTCAGAGAGATTTCACCCCCGGCGAGGGTCAATCTTTCAGTATGGATAAATGGGATGGGTATGTAGCTTCCCGTAATCGCTTAATGAATTTTATCTCCCAGCGTCAACCATCCAACCCTGTTTCCTTAGCGGGTGATGTGCATTCTCATTGGGCGATGGATCTCAAAGCGAGTTTTGATGACCCTGCTTCAGCTACATTGGGTAGTGAGTTTGTTTGTAGTTCCATTAGTTCTGGTGGTGATGGTGCTGATATTACTCCCGCAGTACAAGCTTATTTACCAGATAATCCCCACATTAAGTTCTACAATGGGCAACGGGGATATGTGCGTTGTACTGTGACTCCTACTAGTTGGCGATCGGATTATCTTGTGGTGTCTGGTGTCACAACTCCTTTCGGGACAATTAGCAATCGAGCTTCCTTTGTAGTTGATAACGGTATTCCTGGAATACGCCAAGTAGTTTAGTTGAATTCTGCAATATATCTCCATTCTTCAGCGTGGGTAAAGGGATGGGGATATATTGCTGAGGAGAATGAGAAAACCTGCCAAAATGGCAACCTAATCGAATTTAAGGAAGTTAAATTACATAGAAGATAAACGACTTTTCAGATGTGGTTATCAGGGTGTATCCAGTTGTACTGGCTTAAACAAAAAATATAAATAATTAGGCTTGGCATTTGCTGCGACGGGAACATCTAATTTGTACAGGTTTTGCCATTGAATCATACATCAGCCCCCTAAATTAATGGCAATATCTGTCAGGATACCTGAACGCTACAGCAGCAAATGGCAGAGTGGGAGATGAAAGCGATTGATATGCTTTCTCCCACTTTTTTTTATTTAGTCATTAGTCATTAGTCATTAGTCATTAGTCATTACTCATTACTCAGCACTCAGCACTCAGCACTTAGTCTCGATTTTCTGTAGTAGCCATGTGATTGCGTCTTCAACTTTGGCTACTTGTTCTCCTGGTGGGATGGGGGGACGGTTGACTATGACAACTGGTATTCCTTGTTCTCTGGCGGCGATGATTTTGGGGTAGGTGGCTTTACCTCCACTATTTTTGCTGACTATGGTGTCAATTTTGTATTGAGTGAGAATTTTTCGCTCGTCTTCTAGCGTAAAGGGGCCGCGATCGCATAATATTTCCCCTGGTGGTATGAAAGTCCCATCGCTGGGGGGGTCAATCATTCGCATCAAAAACCAAATATGCTGTAAATGAGCAAAGGCGGCTAATTCTTGTCTCCCGACTGTTAGAAAGACTCTTTTGGCTTGTTTTGCCAAAATTTGAGCCGCAGCTTGATGATTATCTACTTCTAGCCAGCGATCGCCTGCTACTTTTTCCCAAGCCGGGCGAGTTAACATTAATCTGGGTATATTGATTTGATTTGCTGCTGTTGCTGCATTCCAGGAAATCTGATTGGCGAAGGGATGGGTAGCATCAATGAGTAGATCAATTTGCATCTGACGTAAATAATCGGCTAATCCCGCCGCACCGCCAAAGCCGCCAATCCGCACGTTTCCATCGGGTAGTGATGGTTCACGAGTGCGACCGGCTAAAGATGCGATCGCTTCTATTCCTGGGATAGTAGCAATTTTAGCAGTTAACTCTGTCGCATCTCCAGTTCCACCTAGAATTAAAACCCGTTTCAAGTCTTCTCTCTACCTACTGTTTCAAGGATAAAGACGGAATTTTGGCTAATATTCCTTTTTTTAATGGTTCTGGACGTTCCGACCAAGGTAACAACCCATCTGGTTTTTTATAGTATTTAGTAGCACATTCCAAGACAGCAGATATACTGTCATCAACTGCTAAGTCTCCGAATAAATAGGTCATTTTACCTTCAGCCGCAAAAGCGACGACGCAGGAACGGTTACAAGCACTCATACATTCCACTGCTTGGATAGGGAATTCTTCTTGTAATTCCCAATCTTGTGCTAATTCCTGTAATTGATGCAGAAGTTTTTGACCACCGCTTTCACCTATGCGTTTCCCATCTTGCCAAACGCTAGCACAAGTTGTGCAAACAAATAAACTATGAGCAGTAGTATTATCCATCTGTACCTCAGTAGATGTGCGTGAATTATAATTATACCGATATCTTTACAATATTTAATTTAAAAGGTAACAGGAAGATTCAGTTTGTAGTCAGGACTTTAGTCCTTATTTGCAACTTTATTCCTCAAGAAATCGATAATTTGGACAGATTTTACATGAATTATTCATGATTAATTTATGCGTTATGCTAATAACATGATGCCCTATTTAATAATTATTTTCAGGAGTTAATAAGATGTTTCGCAGATTGTTACTCGCTGTATTATTGGTGGTAATTATCTGGCTGGGATTACTATCAAACCCAGCCAGATCACAGCAAGTTGAATCTCGGATAAATAATTTACAAGCAGATTTAAATCGTGTGGAGTCAAGGTTAAGTCAAATCGAGTCAAGATTAAATCAAGGTCGTCCTGCTGCATCTCCGAGGACGACAATTACCGTACCTCCTGGTTCTAGAAGAAATTTATCACAGTCAGAACGCGAGAAAATGTTTGATAATTTAGCGACTTTAGTAGTTGAATTAAAGCAACAAGTGACTAAATTAGAGACGCGAGTTTCTCAATTAGAATCACGTTAATTTCATAAGGTCATCTCAGTCAGCTTCTATTGCTTGATTTGCGAAAAGACACGATAGCTATTTATATTATTTCCACCCTGATTATCCAACTCCTCGGCTGTCATTTTTAGCAGATTATAATCCACATTTTCTGCATAAATGGCAAAGGTGATATTAAACACTTCAATAAAATAAATAATCCATTTACATTCCTCTTCGGATTGATGCTGATAATAATTGATTAAAGCCGCGATTCGAGTTTCTAAATGACTCCGAGAATATGGAGAAATTAAAATGACCTTCAACAGAATAATGACTAAAGTTAGCGGATGACCTTGAGAGACTAATAAATTAAATAATTCTGATGGTTCATGCCTATTTTCTATAGTCAAATAATCAATTAATTTGTTGCATATTCGCAGTAATAAGTTTTTGTTGATTCTTTCTGTATCTATCTCGGTTTTCCAAACATCTAGTTTTTCCCTTAATGATTTCCTTAAAACTACCACTAATTCTTGGCTACCAACTGATAGAAATAGATATTTCTGTAAACTGACTTTAAAGTTATACAGGGTTTGATTGTCAGTTTGTTTCAGGAATATATTAGCTAAATTCTCGTGACTAAATTTACCCCTTTTAGCAACAATTTTTTTGATGAGGTGTAAAACATTATCACCCAAAATACTAGGATTATTATAGCGTGTGTTAGTAGATGCTTCAGACTGTGAACGAGCAATATACATAGCTAAATCAAACTTGTATTTGTCTTTCATCTGTCTGTAAATTTTGATTGCTGCTTCTTGTTGTTCTTTGGGTTTACTAGTGTCTAAAGATTGAGCAACTAATAAGTAAGCAGCATAGCGATCGCTCCAATGACCTTGGTTGTTATACTCATTTTTATAGTTAAATATTTTTAGTTCTTGATAATCTTGACTTTCAACAAAATTATTCAATCTTTGTCTATATAACAGAGTATTTTTAGAAATATTGTCACTACTCTCAGGTAATTGCGAAAATAAATCAATTAATTCGCGAATATATTGGTATTTTCTTTTAGTTGCCCAATTATTAATTAAAATGTAACAACAGCGTTTAATTGTATTGTGAAATTCTTGCTCATCAGTCAGCAATAAGAGTTTTTTGATGATGGGAATGTGATTTAAATTATCTACTAGCAAACAACCAACAAATAGCCTTTTAAATTCATGTAAAACATTTTCTGGAGGATAGAGATTTACTGCTTCCATAAAGAAACTGTAAATCTTATCCTGTAAAATCGGTAGATTTATTTCTTGAGAACTTAATCTAATAATCTTTTGATCCAGTAGATTACTGAGTAAAGTGTTAGCGGTCATGCAATTACTCAAGACCCTTGAGATTGTGAATTTTATTGTTCTTAGCTTAACCTTTACGCACAGGGCTATCAATCAGTTTATTCAAAGCTACATTATTTTTTCATTGTAAATTAGTAAATGTACTTTATATTTGATGAATAATTATGACCATTTTCTTCTACACAACAGAAAAATTACGGAGATGGATTAATTTTGTATAATTGGGCTGGGCTAATTGCTTGATAAAGCTAGCTTGAACAGTGAACAGTGAAATCGTGGGGTCTAAATCACCCGCCTGATAACTGATAGCTGATAACTGATGTAACTTTCAACTTTCCACTTACGAGTCGTGATGCGTAAAGCCCCCAAGCACAAGGTACAAAACCAAAAAAGTTTTGTGTCTTGTGCGTCTTTTAAGTGGGGGATATAAGTTTCGACTACACTCAACTGCCGCGAATGGGACACATTTATTTGTTCGCGAAAAATGATACAATCGAAATTGTCCACAACACAGGCAGAGTCTCGCCGCAAGGGAGGAACCTGTCTCGTAATGGGTGGCAAAATATTGTTTCGCCGTCGGGCTGCCGGTGTATGCTTGCGGAGGGTAAAGTAATCTGGGATGTTGCTGTATGGATTCGTCCTTTGGGTATCTTGGAGCTCCCGATGAAGCAAGAATCCCCCGTTTAAAAAACGGGGGAGTGTCAATCTATTAACTTACTGCATAATGGTGCGTCGTCCCAAGAACAAAATCAATCCCCCAAGTTCTGACTCTGACTGGCCTCTAGAGACGGAAATAGTGGGATTGGAATTTGAGTTAGCTACAAAAGTAGATGTTTCTTTATATCCGCAGTACACCATTGGACTACACGCTTGGTTTCTTGACCAAGTACGTTCCACTAACCCAGAACTTTCGGCTTATCTCCATGATGGCGAGTCAGAAAAGCCTTTTACTATCTCTGCGTTGGATGGGGAATTGGTCAGTAGTGGTAAGCAGTTGAAAATTTTGGCGAATCAAACCTATCGTTGGTATGTGACGGCGTTATCAGGTAGAGTAGTGCAGTGGTTGGCAGAGTGGTTGAAAAATCTCCCTGCTGAGGTGAGTTTGCGGAACGCGCCTTTACAAATTCTAGGGTGTAATGTGCTTCATCCACCTACAACTTACGCGCAATTGCTAGATGCTGAACATGGAGAAAATCTGAGTTTAAGATTTATCAGTCCTACTAGCTTTCGTCGCAAAGGTCATCATTTACCCTTACCCTTACCAATGAATGTTTTCCACAGCTACCTACGGCGATGGAATGATTTTTCTGGTATTCCAGTAGACCAAGAAACTTTTTTAGATTGGATAGATGAGTCTACTTTGATTACTCGTCACCAAATCGCTTCGATGAAAATACTGGCAGGAAAAAAAGGTGCGGTAACAGGTTTTACAGGGTCAGTAGAATTTAGTTTAGTGAAACAAGCTGCACAGAACACAGAATTTTATCGCTTGTTTTATGCTTTGGGTAAGTTAGCACCCTATTGCGGAACTGGTCATAAAACAACATTTGGCTTGGGTCAAACCCGCTTGGGTTGGTCATCACAAGTGGTTACAGATGTCCCAGAGGTGGAAAGTTTGCTAGCGAGTAGAATTGCAGAGTTAACGGAGATATTCACATCTCAACGCAAAAGGACAGGGGGCGATCGCGCTTCTGAGGTAGCATCAAAGTGGGCTACTATCTTAGCACGCCGGGAAATGGGCGAGTCTTTGCAAGTGGTGGCGAATGATTTACAAATGCCTTATGAAACGGTGAAGACTTACGCGAAGTTGGCGCGCCGTGCTTTGAAGGTTGAGTGATGTGTTGCGCGCAGAGGCGCAAAGGCGCGAAGAAGGACGCTAAAATGATGGCTTTTGTGAACACCCAACTATTTGACTGATTACTGTTAAAGTGTGTTGGGGTCAATTCCTCTTTGTTGTAATTTAGTTAAAAGTTCTTGGAGTTGTTGCTGAGTTTGTTCTAATTGTTGGTGTTGTTGAAAGTTTGCTTCTTCTGGTGTTAGATATCTCTAGCCTGCTTCATCATACCAAAACAGCCATTCCCGTGTCATACCTTGATAAGTTCCCCGTTCGCGTCCAATACCTAAGCCAATTTCAGGCATCCAGATTTTATCACCTGACATTAAAATATACTTACCTTCCACTAAGCGATAAACTTCTAAACGTTGACGCTTACGCCGTAGGCGCGTCGGTGCGTAAATCACATAATACAAAATACCTAATTCGGCATAATCGATTTTTTTCTGTTCATATTCACCGTTGTAAGTTTGCGAAACTACTTCTAAAGCTAAAATTGGCGAAATACCCTCTTCTTCCCACAAAACATAGCTATAACGACCATTTTCACCCACGAAACGTTCTACACCCAGACTCAAAAATCCATCTGGAACGATCACGCCTTCATTTGGCGTATGATATATACCCATATTGATACCGAAAAACCAATCATCACGGTTTTGCCAGATTGCCGCTAAGATGGCTAACAACAAATTGGGAATTAATATTTGCAGTTCGTTATCCACTGGTGTATCGTCTGAATCTGGTAATTCTGCCGATGAAGGTAAGCAGTCTAATGGATTGTATTTGAACATCATCGTGAGGATAGAATAATATAGAGGCGATCGCAAAGTTCACGTCAAATGTAAACTTAGCAGCTACATTCCCCTATTCTATATAATTGTCAATTAATCGAACTTTAAATACTGTTAATAGCCTGATTTTTGATATCTGACGCACCCTACAAATATGCTAGACTAATTTCTTAGTCAGGTAAGTTAGCTATTATCTATACAACTCTCTTGACTTTTCTAATATTTGCACCTTGAACCTTTTCAATTTTGACTTTGACTATATCCCCTAAAGAAAGATTAATGTCTTGCTTATTGACTTCCTCTTTTGATGGACAATCAGAACCTTGAATTTCGTAAGTGATTATGATTCTCTGTTTTGTTTTTTTTCCATCCTGTAGTTCTTGTTTGTCAAAATTGACTACTTTAGCATCCACAATCTGACCAACTGTAAAATTATAATTATTGCTGTTTTGAGAATTTAGTGCTGGATGTGTGGAGTTTACAGGTGGTAGTTTTGAAGCTGACATTTCACCAATGGGAACGCCAGCATCTTTGTAATAACGCATGAGGCGAGATACCCATCCTAAAATTTGCAGGATGGTGTGAGCATCGCTAATACTTTTGAGATAATCACTACAGGCTTTATCAATACTACGATAGTAATCTGTAGTTTTTCCACTGTGTCCTATTTGTCTACCATTGCTTACCAAGGTTTTGAGATACTTGAAAAACCTGGAAGTTGCATCTGGTTGATGAATGTAACCACGCAGATAAGCAACGGCTTTTCCTACTTCGTTGACATCAGTATTATCTTTTACTAAAGTAAGAGCGATCGCATGGGCAATTTCCCACTGTGCATCTGATATAGTCATGATTAATACATCCCTGATGGTGGTTCGCGGTCAGTGGGGTAACGTAGCACGGTTGTTAGTTCTTCTAGTTGTTGTTTTTGAACTAAACGCGAGTGTGCAGTTTGTATATGTTTCTGTTTAAATTGTGCTAATTTCTCTCCCGTGAGTTCATCACCTTCGCTAATTTCATAGGATGAATAACGCTGTTTTAAACTTTGCGGCTGTTTGATTTTATCGATAGTTACTGTCATTGTACCCATGCCAATAGGCTTACCACCACCGACTTTTAAAGCTAAGGGATATTTAGAATCTTGTCCTAATACAATTAATAAAGTCCCTAATTCTTCTGGGAGTAAGTTCTTGAAATGTAATTGCGTTTTAAAAGTATATTCTCTCCCCGCTTGTTGGACGGGAATACCGGAATTCTGTCCTTTATCAATGGCTTTGATGGTATGGTAATAAAACTTACGTCCTGCGGCTTTACCTTTAATAAAGTATGCACTGCGTTGGTCTGGTCTGGGACGATATAAGGATGGCATAAATCCAGTAGTAAAGCCGATGCTTTCACACTTGGCATCATTAAAATCTAGCAGACCTTGCCAATCTAATGCACCAAATACCCGACTAGCTGGACACAGTTGTTCTTTGTTACGACAAGGTAAGCGTTCTGTAGGAATTTTATCTCTATATCTGGAAGTAATAACAGCTAATGTACTATTGGTAATCGCTTCATATACAGACCGAATGCAGCCTTTGAGGGAACTACCTTGAATTGATAGTTTTTGGTCAACACCCTGCACCATTGTTTTAATTAGGGGGATGCGGTTGTTTCCGATGTCGCTACCCATCGCAACTATCCCTGTTGATATGTGCAGAGATGTTTGGACTTTCAGGGTAAGGTAGAGTGTACCATGTAGGCGATCGCTCAAATATTTATGATGTCCCATCGGACGCTGTAAGTTAGGACGTTCTGAGGGGAAAGAAACGAAATCATAAGGCTTTGGTGGTAACTCTGGGTTAGATGAATCTCTGGGAGTCGGTCTTCTGGGTGGTGGGGGAGGAGTTCTTGTCATGTTAGTCTACCTCTAGAGTTAAAGCTACAAATTGTACGGCGGATGTTTCAGCGTCAATAAAGTAACGTTGCGCTAATTTTGGTTGTTTTTTGTTGTCTTCATGCAGTCGAATATCTAAAGTTTTGGGATAATCGAACCCTTTAGGAAAACGAGTTTCATCAGGACGATAGCCATAAGCAGGATAGGCGTAAGATGGGAATTTTTCTGGATTATTCGGTTCTATTCGCCATGATGCTTGTTTTTCTTTATCTCTTTCTTTTAGTGGAATAAAATCTTTATGTTTACCTGCTATGGTTAACAGCAAAACTTCATACCTACCTTTAGTTTTTCGCTTCCACCGTAATTCA
Organism: Nostoc sp. CMAA1605; assembly: GCF_021596505.1. GTDB lineage: Bacteria > Cyanobacteriota > Cyanobacteriia > Cyanobacteriales > Nostocaceae > Trichormus. The sequence continues at coordinate 30,874 of NZ_PJIZ01000002.1, forward strand.
AACTGATGATTAAACATTTGACCTTCAGTCATAGGAGACTCAAAATCGTCTTTAGTTGGTGGGTGGTCTTGAATTCCGCTAACTTTGTGAGTCCAACGCAAAAAGTAGTAACTCTCTTCATATTTTAGTTTTTTGATTAAATCTAGTAATTCAGAAACTTCTAAAGCTTTTTCTGTAACACCAACAAATGGTTGCATTGTGAATCCTATAGTAAATCCTTCCAAGAGTTAACTGCTTGTGTAAACAATTCAGGTACACCATCCTTACTGTTACCTAACCATGTTAATTTCACACCAAAATTAAAATCCATAGCCTCTGCTGTAACAGATTCGCTGTATTGAATATCTTTTGATGGAAAGCCATATTTTTCTGCTTCTGTAGGTTCTAAAAATTCTCCTACACCTAATAAAGAATTTATACTCCAAGCTTCTTTATTAATACCCAATCCGTATATGCTTCCGTCTCTCACTTGGCAACCAGGATACTGTAAAACTGCTTGATTTAATTTCACTTCCACAGTACCTAAACCGCGAGATTTGGCAAAACCTAAACCAAACCAACCATCATTTAAATCGCGCAAGACTAAACCAATTAAACCTAGTTGCGCTAATGTAAAATTCTTGAGGTGGATTTTAGTTTTAAATTCCCCAGCCGTGCAGACTTGATAATTAAACGGCCCGACTGCAACAGAACCAAATACTCTATCAATTGCTACTCCATTACGTTCCTCAATTCTCAGAGGCTGTGAACTATCTGGGTGAGCATCTTCAATTCTGACACGACTAGCAATGGAAGTATTACCAAATATTTGATCAGTAAAACAAGAAAGCTTGTAAATATCGCTGGTTGAAGTCACATTCTTGAGATAGTCATATTTATCATTTAAAGGGTCATTCGCCCAAGGTAAGCTAGAATTAGTATCACGTTTATCTCTCCCTACAGTCCTCACTATGCGTTCTGCATGAGCGCGAATTGCTCCTTTTAAGCTGCTTCCTGGTAAATAAATTGAACGTCCCCCAGCGTGATAGGTTTCGACAAATTCCATATCAGGTTTTGTGGGGTCTGCTCCTTCTTTTCCTGACTTAATTAAAATCGGCCCATCAGGTATGATGCTTAAATCAATTGTGCAGTGATTAACAAATCTTTTGTGCATGACTGGATTTATTTGATGATAAAAATTAAGCTGCTAATAAATTATTTAGCTGTACTTCACACTGTTGGAATATGAAATTAACAGCAGCAAATAATTTTCCTAGTTCTTGAATGGTATAATAGGTAATGTTTCTAGTAAAAATTTCTCCTTCTAATTTGCCAAACTGCCAGCGATCGCCATTAGAAACAATGCCATAAATTACTACTTGATATTCTCCGTTTAATCGTTGAGCCGCAATCATTTCTGCTAGACATTGCGCCCAACCTGTCTCAAAGTTGTCTTGTTTAGCTTCAACTAAGATAAAATATGGTTTATCAAAGACAACTTTTCCTAATGGAGAACGTTTAGCTAAAATATATTCAGGAAATCCTGATAGCTTTTCATCATAATTTAGTGATTGATGACTCCAGAGAACAAAATGATGGCGGTAGGTTTTCCAAACTTCTTTGATAACTGGATAAATGAGATTCTCACAAATAGCAAATTCTGAGTTATCAACAACAGCATCCCGCATCATCAGTTCTAAATCTTCGCGGAAATAGTCAGAAATCGTAAAAGCCAGTTCACTAATAAAATTTGCTTCGGTGTAAGTGACTTGAAATGCTTTGAGAACTTCACCAATGGTTTTGAAATTACTAAAAGCCATATTTACCTCTTCAAGAATTTTGGGTTACTTCGGTAGTGAGAGTATTAGCTTTATTTTCTCGTAAATGATTGATTAGTGATTGCGTCCACTCTTGCTTTTTCGACTCGTTCACATTTTGATAGATTGGTAGTTTCTCACCTAGATTACTATTTACTAATTCTTGTAAGTAAGTTAATAATTTCTCTGGGTCATTTTCAACATCAAGCCAATACATTTTCTCAATATCTAGTTTAACGACACCCAAGCCACGCGATCGCCCCCCTCCGAGTGGTATTTGTTCCGTCTCAAACTGGTGTAACCCAATCATCAACAGTCCCAGTTCATATTCCTTGGCGTTTTCTACCACCGCTTTAAATTGAAACTGCGTCCCTGCTGGAACTACTTGAAAGTCGTAGAGTTTCCCGTCTGCGGCGGTTTCGGTGTCTCTGTCGATAGCTACACCGTCTCTTTCTTGATATTGTCCAAACCAAGTATCAGGGACTACGGTTAAATCCCTGACTTGGAATTTGCTAGCTATCCAAGGTGAACCAAATAGCCGAGAGGTTATATCTGTTTGCTTGATGAGTTCCTTAGTTAAAGTCTCATCATCTTCGCAACTATCTTTTAACTGCTTTATTTCCTGAGAAGTAATCGACCATTCTTCTTCAATAGCGGGGTTGGCTACTAATTTGCGATTATTACCTACAATACCTCGGAGGAAACTTTCTAGGCGCGATCGCATTGCACCTTTAAAGCTAGAACCTGGTATTAATGGATTACCCAAGCTATCTTTAATTACAGGTAAATCTGAGCCTATGGGTTCACTAGAACGACCTGCGCTAATTCTTAAGGCTGTTTTTGTTGTCAGTACGCCTGTAATTTCTAGGCGATTTTTGAATGTGTCAAACATAGCTGATTACTTTAGGATTTGTATTTTTAGGGATTTTTATTTACTTCGGGTTCTTTTCCGTAACGGCGAAGTTTTAGTATTCCATTAATCGAAATACAACTTATTCGTAAGCCTTGAGTAACTCGGAAATGTGCAACATCATCATTCCTATTTGTATATTTATCATATCTAAAACCTGGATGTTCTTTTAATACACTGGTATTACCATTTGATTGGCTGAGTAAATTTGACACTTTCGCAAGGTCTTCTTGGAGTTGTAATTTTTCTTTTTTATCTCTTATTCGCTTATAATCACTTTTAAAACTGTCTTCATAATGAAGTTTTGGAAAAATCAATAAATCTTCTGAGAGTAAATTGATTTTGCACTGATTCCAAATCAATAGCCCCCAATTAGAAATAGTTACTTTTCCATCAATTTCAGTGAATAATGATTCTTCAATATTCTCATCTTCAATTTGTTTAGGGGAAAAACTAGCTCCAGCATTTAATAATGCTAAGGTAACTTTATGCTTTTTAACTCGCTCATAATCTAGAGTAATCGGTAAACGTGGAATAGTAATTAACTTAGATGATTCACCTTCAAACACATATATAATTTTATCGGCATAGAACATACCAATAGTATTCATATATCCTTGAATTGCCTTAAACCCGCCAACTAAATTAAAGTAGATAGAATAACCATCTTTCTGAGACTCTTCATATCTTTTAGAAAGCCAATCAATTAAGTCGTCTATTCCTTGTTTAAAGTTTGCTGTATTTTCTGTAGAAAGCTGATCAGGGGTATATATTTCAATAAGATTGACTTGCTTGTGTAAAAAATCTTTAATTATTTTTGCTGTTGTTTGTCCTTGATATGTTTCAGTTGTAATCAACCAGTGAGTATCTAGCTTACCATTATCAACGTTATCTTTATATAAGCTATAGATACCATTTAGTTCAGCACTAGCGTCTTTAATTTCTAAAATATTACCGCTCTTTAACTTTTCTTCAGCCCTGTTTTTTAGGTCTAGAATAATATTAATAACTTCCGGCTCATGTTGTTTAATTCTCTCCTCTGTCCAGTTAGCCGTTTTATCAAGTAGTCCCTTCCAACTTTTTGGATCTTTAGGGCGAATTTGGTTAGAGAGTAAACTTGTGCCAACCGTTGATACAACAAAGCGGTACATCTTTAAACACTCCTAAAAATTTGATAAATGTTTTATTTTGGTAAATTCATTTCACCGACTGAGGCTGTATGTTCTCTAGCTAAATATCCTAAAAACAGTTGCACAAGTTTAATATGAACATTTTTGCGTAGTTGAGTTTGATTATCAATGTCATTTAAATGTGCTTCCAAACCATGACCTTTAGGAATATTTCTCCTCAATTCTATTAAGATAGATTGTGCATTTTTTTCTAGATCATCTAGTGCATTTACTAGAGATTTAGCAAATATATCTTTACCATGTGATGTTGTCCAAATGGGGCTTGAACCACTCCTTCCTACTTGGTACCGAATGTAATTTTTAATAATTTCAATTGAAGAACTCGAATCCACAGCAACAGCCAAGACATTTCTGAAAGGAGATTTTTTATCTTTATTTGCTATGGCGAATTTATCTGATAAATCTTTAATTTTCTCGATAACTTCATCCATTTGATTACTGATACATTTCTCAACTCTTAAAGCCAGTTGTTCTTTTAATAAATTATCCACTTCCGCCATGACTAAACAGCCTCCTCTCTGAAGATCAAATGAAATTCATTGCAAATTTGGACTTGTCCGAAGCCTTCGCAGGTGCGATCGCCTATTCCATAAACCTCTAAATCTTCCCAAGCTTGTAGCCAGAGATTTTTATTTTCTGTGCTGAATAAATAGACACTTCCTTTATTTGTAACTAACTCAACGTCTTTCATCAAACCCCAAGCTGTATTCCAGCCTGAGCGATAATCATAACTACTATAAGCAGCGTGAATATGTAAAGATAAATCACTGACACCAGTATACTGCTGTAGCATTGCTGGAGAAATTACCGTTGTACGCTGCCATTGTTCAGTTAATATTGCATCTGCTTGTAAATCCACAGTGAAATAAGTACGATTTTCTGGCAATATCTCTAAAGGATTGCCAAATATTTTGCCCCATTCACTCCAGCGTTGACGTAATTTCTGATTAAATTCGTCTATTCGGTGAATAACTGTTGATTTAATATCAGTAGGTGCTTTAGCTGTAATTTTTACCTTGCCTAAGCCTCGTGAACCTGCACCACCTAAACGTAAATCATCTTGATGATTTTGAATAAACTGTTGTAAAGGCACAGCTAAATCATCATTTATTAAAACTACACCTGTATATGTGACAGGTCTTTTTTTATTTTCTTGAGATTCATTTAAAACTGCAATACTATATAGTACCCTTTCTTCAGAAGTTGCACGGCGGCGATTAATACCTACTCTAGTTAATAGACGATCATTTGCAGCAGGGGTGTAGTAATCATCATCATGTTCACTATAAAAACCACTAAAATGATCAACTCTTTCTCCATAAGTTGAATGTTCTGTTGGGCAATTTGGATCATATATTTGAGCATACTTTTCAGCGCAAAAACGGTCTATTAAAGTATCAAAAACACCATTTTTTTCGGACTCGCCTGTTTGAAATCCAGATTTACTCTTAGAACTTAGTACAGTCGCTGGTAATACTTGCACATTAGGTTTAAAAACACAATCACTATCAATAGTAATAATTCCTGGGTAGGCATTTTGAAAAATTGCTGGATTATCTCCTAGAAATAATTGATGAAAATCATCATCATCACTAATTGATTGATTAGTTCGCTTTAGTATTTGACTAGCAACTGCACCGCGAATTACAGAACCAGGAATATATTGTTCAACTTCACTCACATTTCCACCTGGTTTTTGTCTACCAATTACTAAAGGAGACAGTGCTTTAATTTCCAGATTAATTTTCTTCATTGTTTTCAAATCCTTTAGCCAGAAAATCCCATGCGGCTTGTTCTACGGGTAAAGTAGGTAATTCCCAATGTAGCCAGCCTAAACCTGCTGATTTACTACCACCTAAAGCATTAATATGGAGCAATCCTGCTAAAATTAATGGTGCTGCATAAATTGGCGCATTAGATAAATAAATGTTTCCTGTAAACTTTAGTTGAATATTTGCTGGTGATGTTTCTAAAAAATAAAGTTTGTCTTCTTCAGCAGTCCGGCGACGGCGGTTGATAGTTACACCAGGACGTATAACTTCTGGTAAAGTATCTGGTTCTTCTTCACAAATGAGGTCATCTAAAATGATACGGGAAGGTAAAACGGGATTGCCAAAAATTTGACAAATCAAACAATGATGATGTTTATCTTCTTCTGATTCTGATATTTTATATTCTGTTCTAGTAAAATCTTCTGTTAAACCTGCTCTTTGGGGACACATAGTTTGAGGATTGGGAGAATAGCAAATAGGCCACTTTAAACCCCTAGCAATTTTTTCGCACTCATGGCGCAAGCGTCCTTTAATTTGAGAACCTGGAATTAGTAAATTATCTTCAGCGTTGCGAACAATTGGTTTATCTGCAAGAGAACTGGAAGAACCACCAGCACCAATACATAAAGCCGTATCAATGACTGCTGTAATGGGATAAGTTTGCAATGAGTTGGATAATTCTTGTAGTTTAATCATGACTCAACCCCCAAAGATACAACTTCTGATATTTCATTTTCTGGAACTTCTACAAAATCGTAGACATCTACCATGTCTCGCCAAATTGTTTCATAAAATGGATCTTCAGGATGTTCAGGATCAAGTCTGCCGTTATCATACATCCAAGGGGCTAAATTACCGTTATTTTCTTGATCTTTAGGTAAACACCAAGCATTTTCAAAATCTCTGAGTAATGCTTCTTTACCTTGTTTTAGTCTCACTCGAAAATAGCGATAGTTAAGAATAGCTGTATGTTTGCCCCGTTCTAATAAACTGCGGACTTGATAAAGTTGTGACTTGGGAAATTTAGCCTTTTTCAAAGCTGAAATAGAGGTGATTAATCCTCCTAACTCATGTAAAGTGTATGGTGCAGCGTAGAATTTTAACTTTGGGGGAAGATTTTTAGTTAATGCTTCTTGACGAAAATCTTTAACATTCGATGAAATCATCGTAACTGATTTGAGAGTTAAGAAATCAACTGTTCCCCCACGATATCCAGCTTTTTGTAATTTCTTAGCGCGTTCTTTTGCTGATTTCAATAATTGCTCTACTAAATTTCTGGCGTAGTATATAGGTGTGTTTACAGCCGTAATTAATACACCAATTGACGTACTTAGTTCACAGTCAGAATGTTTTGCTGTTAAGGGTTTATAACGTTGATATTTGTTCGGTTCAAATGGTTTAGTGTGATGCAGGCGATAATTACCAGTAATTTTTTTAGTTTCTCCATCGTCAGCTTTAATCTCATTAATTTGAATTTCTTGCAGTAGAATTTTTTCAAATCTCTCGCCTATCATCTGAGATATTTCTAAAGCTTTATTTGCAGGAACAATCAATAAAATATCATCACCACCAATGGTAAGTATTTCAAAAGGATGAATAAAATCACCATTCTCTAATTTTGATTCGTCATCATTTAAGTTACGTAGTTTATGAGGATGTAAGTTTTCAGCTAAGGCTTGGTAAACTGCATATTCGGTGGCTAAAGCTACATCTTGACTAAATTCTTGATATTCTTTTGGTGTCTGAATTTTTTGGACATAACCACCCATATTATTACCATCGGCGTAAATATAAGCGATATAACCTTTACTCGCGTTAGATACTTGAGTTAAAGTTTCAGGAATTTCTAGTGAATCCTCTGGAATACTGGCCGTAGTATTTCGCTTTTAAGCTCTGATTTTGGTTTAAAAACAATTTAAATCTATCTACCCAACTTTCAACTCTATTTCTACGCCATTGTAGTTTCGTATCAAGATACCATTTTGGCTCTTCTAGACGACCATCTTTTGCTCTGTCGCCTACTAAATACTTACGTACCGATGCTTCTGAAAAATTGGTTTCCCTCGGTAGTTGATCTACTCGCATGATAGCAGAACGGCGATCGCTACCATCACGCATCAGGTAAGGATGGGTTTCAAACATCGGCGGATAGCGGCGACTAGGACGATTAGCTGTATCATTCCCACTACGACGCTGATTAAACAAAATATTTAATTTCGTGGTTAATTCATTAAAACTTTTGCGTCTTTTAAATGCTTCTATTCTCTCTGATTCATTACTAGGATACCCGAAATAAGCTTGAACTAATTGCTTGTTAAATTCCCGATGATACCAATCTAACCATAGTGTGTTTTCAATTGGCTCACGCAACAAACCAAACCGCAGTTCCAACAATCTAAATTTATCACCTACCGCGCAAGAATTAGCTGTTAAAGTTTCTTCGGTGTAGCGTTTTTCAATTGCATTAGCTAACTCATCGACATAAGCAGCAGGACAAAAAGCCAGGATATTACCACCTGTAGAATAAATAATTAACTCTGGAATTAGCGCATCAGATAATTTGTACTTTTCTGATTCGGATTTTGCTGGAAAGTTATCGTTTAACCAAGTTCTAATTTTATTAAATTGTATATTGTAGCGGTTTCTATCTTCTTCTGCAATCTCTTGAGGATTTTTCTGATTAAAAAAAGCAGGTAAATCAATGATGTTTATTCTATCTAATAAACCAGATGCACCGCGAATTTCTTGAATTTTGGCTGACTCAAATACATATTGCTTAATCTTCGTTGCACCACCATAAACTAAACCAATGCGAGTATTTTGATTCCACAAATCAGGGTATTTGGCTTGTAATTCCTCAAGAGTGGGTGGAAAATCGTTTTTGTCTATACTTTGGAGTGTCTCTACTTGTCTCACTAGATGTTGTAGATTTTCTGGTAATGCTTGTTTGTTAATTACAGCATCACGTATTTGCTGAGGATATAAATCAAATGCTGGTTCCCGTTCATTACCCCAGGCTAAACACCAGCTAATTGCTATGGCGATGTTTTGTTGAGAATCTGTCATATAATTTGCAATTTGAATATGTAGTTAACTGAAGCAATATTTACACGAAGCAACACAATTAATTGCTGAAATCAAATTTACAAACAGCACTTACGGAAATATTTATCCAAGCAATACGAAGCATTTCACAATCACGCCGACTCTGATGAACTGATTTCATCGCCGTAAAAATACCTGAGAATCAGTGTCGCAGTTATTAACCTGATCATAGATATTATTAGCAGTTAATTCTATGAATGACATCTGTTATTACAAAATTTGATGAATCTCATCTTTGCTTAAACACATATTTTATGGGTTTATTTATTTTCGGCTTGATTTTGCTGTGCGGGTAAGTCGAGATAGGGGGAAAGTCCGACATCTAGGTTATCGGTGTCGCGTCTGGCTTCCATAAAATCGCGTTGGAATTGACGCAAAAATGAAGTCTGAGCCTGTTAAGAATCTCCCCGACGAGTAAAATAGCTAAAAATACCGTCACAGTACAACTAATCACGGCAAATAAGCCCAAAGGCGCGATAATCAAAATCACCCAAGTAATTGCTGCATTGACTACCGCCAAAATCCAACTACGATCTCGGATCAGTTTTTTTGCGGCAGAAGTAGACACAATCTTTACCCCGTCTCGTTAATTAAGGATGAACTGATTATACACCCCCTTGGAAGAGGGGTCTTCCAACTCCGTGCAAAATGGAGTCAATAGTCAATACTCATTAGTTTTTCTCCCTTGTCCCCAATACCCAATCCCCAATCATGATTTCCTACTCAGTGGAATTTTAACGGACGGAATCGTCGTCAATCACTTGAAACTGTGAATACGTTGCTGATTTGGGGTATTGGTGCGGGTGTTTGCGACTTTGCCGGACGAAAGCACATTCTTGAGGCTCTATCTGTTGCCTGATTTTAGAGAATAACACTTGCTTTGTGACTTAACTTAAATCCACTCTTAGAGGTACTGCCCCTCCTGTTGCCGCGTTATCAGCACGGTGCTTCACTTTTTAGCCTCTGGTGGTAAGCGGAAGATGGAGGAATCGTAGCTTGCTTGGGCGAAGCGGTACCCCTACAGTTGCCTGTACCCCGGTTTTCAAGACCGATTGCCGACCATTTAGCAGCATCTTCCTTAAAGGGGTGTTTGACGGGACTTGTAGCTTGCTTGGGCGAAGTTGTACCCGTTATGACTGGTTTCACAAACCAATGCCGCAACCGCTTTGGCTAGCTCCATAGGAGCGGCTACGTCAACAGACACTATCAGTGGATACTGGTCGGACTTGAACCGACATCTTTCTGCTTGCAAGGCAGACGCTTTCCCAATTAAGCTACAGACCCATATTTGGCAGGAGTGGTAGGACTTGAACCTACATCGGTCGATTTAGAAGATCGATGCCCATCCATTAAGCGACACTCCCATAAGTTGATACCCCTGACAGGATTTGAACCTGTAGAAAACCCGTTTTAAGCAGGTCATGTCTGCCAATTGCATCACAGGGGCAAGGTGGGCTGTGTAGGGCTTGAACCTACGCACTTCTGCTTAAGAGGCAGTTGCTCTGCCAACTGAGCTAACAGCCCAAGGTGGGTCGCCAGAGACTCGTAGCTTGCTTCCCGAAGGGTACTCTGATCACTCCGCTTAAAAGGCGGGAACTCTAGCCATTGAGCTAACGACCCAGTTTGGTACTCCCGACAGGAATCGTAGCTTGCTTCCGCGAAGCGGTACCTGTAACAATTCCGTCCCTCAAACGGAAGCGTTCACCAATTTCGCCACAGGAGCATCAGTACCCTTGGTGGGATTTGAACCCACAAAATCTGGTTTCTAAGACCAGCACGTTTGCCAGTTTCGTCACAAGGGCAAATGATCGGAATGGTAGGATTTGTAGCTTGCTTCTGCGGAGCAGTACCTGCAACCTTCAACTCCCAAAGCTGCCGCGCTACCAAGTTGCGCCACATCCCGTTGGTACTCCCGGTGGGAGTCGAACCCACACACAGACTGTTTTTGAGACAGCCGCCTCTTCCAGTTGGGCTACGGGAGTATAAGCAGGGAAGGAATCGTAACTTGCTTCGGCGACGCGGTACCTTCAAACTTCGCGTTCAAAGTGCGCCGGCTTTGCTTGTTTGCCTACTTCCCGTTGAGATTTGGATGCAGGAGTTGGGGTCGAACCAACCTCTCCTTGATTCAGAGTCAAGGTGACTTGCCAATCGTCTATCCTGCAATAAATGGCTGCCCCAGTAGGACTCGTTCGCGTAAGCGTTCCCGAAGGGTACCTACAACCTCGCGGTTAACAGCCGCTTGCTCTGCCATTAAGCTATGGGGCAATGTGCCAGTCCCCCAGGTCAGAATCGAACTGACGACCTTCTGTTTTTCAAACAGACGCTACTACCAACTGAGCTACCAGGAGATAAGGCGAGAACGGAGGGACTTGAATCCTCACTCTTCAGGTTCGTAATCTGAGATGTTATCCAGTTACACCACGTCCTCATAAGGCGGAGAGAGAGGGAGTTGAACCCACAGTGGACTTACATCCACGACTGTTTAGCAAACAGCTTGCCCTGCCAATAGCAATCTCTCCATGATGGGCCGGGTAGGATTTGAACCTACGAAGCACATAGGCATCCGTTTTACAGACGGCTTCCTTCAACCGGACTTGGATACCGACCCAAATCAATGTCCACTTGATAGAAATACATCTACAAGGGATGGAGTGAAGGGGAATCGTAGCTTGCTTCCCGAAGGGTACCCGCTAATTACAAGCTTGAAAGACTTGCCGCTCGACCACTTCGCTTCTGCACCATCAACGCAAGGACTAGGACTTGAACCCAGAACAACAGTTTTGGAGACTGTGGTGTTGCCATTACACCATCCCTGCATTTGGTCGCAGTGGTGGGAGTTGTAGCCGTAGGCATCCCGAAGGGTACCCACATTTACCAAGTTATGAGCTTGGGGCTTTGCCGTTAAGTTACACTGCAATGTTTGGAAGCCTTGACGGGAGTTGCACCCGCTTCTCTTTGACTGAGAATCAAAGCGACTTATCTAGTCGTCCACAAGGCTACACGGGGATGATGGGATTTGTAGCTTGCTTCTGCGAAGCAGTACCCACGGCTTCCTGTTCGACAGACAGGCACTCTTAACCACTGAGTTACACCCCCACGTTAGGTGGCAATTATTTAGTTTTCATGGTTCTGATAGTGTTTGCTCTGTGCCTTTTTGGGAGGCTTGATTGCTTCACTACATTTATGCTACATAAATGCTACACAAGTGTCAAGGGTGTACTACAAACTTTTTTTAGAGGTGAGAGGGCAGGCGTAGATGCGTAGGGGCTTGTCGTCAGACATCGCTCTCAAAAAATAACCCCCGCCTCTGGGTGAAAAGAAGCGGGGGTTGGGTAGTTGAGACTTTTTGCCCTATGTGGGTGCTATGAGACATTTGCACCTCCCGCTTTCCTTCAGTTGCTCTGGATTCAGCCAATAGGCTAACGCTCCAAAAATGCCAATGTTTATAGATTTATTGCCAATGAACAGATAAATTCCCTCAAACGCAAATAGCGCGTAGACGCTTGCGGCTTCTCGGAACGAATCCGCTCTGCCTAAACCCTTGTTGGTTCGGCAATGCCCTGCGCTACTCATGCTTGAAGAGAATCTGGTGATCATTGAATGTTTGTAGTATTTGTAATTATGATTATTTTCAATAATACAGTTGTAGTATATGTTTGTCTACTGCACACAGGGGAAGTAGTCTGCTGCTGGTAACGAGCAATGTTTAAAGATAAGTCCCTACACATCTACCTCATCCATTAACAGCAAAAAACCCCGGCTTTAAGTACCGAGGTTGATAGGAGAAGTCCGAATGACGATGAGATACAGCGATACCGAAGTCTAAAAATATTAGCTAACGCTAAAAGCAACCAAAACGAGAGTAGTGACAATTAAGGTAGCGAACACACTCTGTGTAACGTATTTGCGTTGTTCCCAAATTGCGGGGTACTCAGCATAGTACATCTGGGGTTCAGTTGGATAGTTGTTGAGAACTCCGTCTTCGTTAATGGTGGTATACATAATGTTTTCCTGTATTTGTTACTTTATGTAAACTAATTTAACAATATTGTTACAAAACGTCAATAGAGCTTGACAAAAAATAGTGAATGACTGTAATTAGAATCACTTATGTTGAGAATTTTCTGAAAGAAAAAAAGCGATCGCACCCTAGATCGCCTCTTTACCTCTCAAAAATTTGTGTATTAGAAAAACGTTGGCTACCGATTTTGAAGTTGAATGAGGATAGTGTGAGGGTTTATCCTCTGGATGCAACTGCAAAACAACAAACACGAGTTTATGGCAGTCAGCCGCCTTATGAACCACCAGATTATTTAATTTTGTAAAGTTTGCTGTGTGGTTTTTGGTGGGGGTTTATTGACTGGAGTTGATGATTTTGTTAATATTTGGCGATTTGTAATGGAATTTAAGGTTAGCCGCGAGTTTGTCGCGCAAACTTATAGGAAGTAAGGGTGAGTAAAGTTGTGTTAATAAAAGAAAAATTTGTTTTTTCGCCTTGAATCATGGAGGTTTTTCGTTTAAATTATCTTTAAAGCTAATTTTTAACGGGAAAAGCTTTTGATAATTTGTACTGAGTCTGTAGGTTACACACCTATTTCCGTACCTCAGCGCAACTGAACCTTGAAAACTAAATATATCAATAGTTTCCACAAGGTAGGGTTAAACACCACCTCTTCCCCGCAAGGGGACGGAAACATTGTCGCAACTTCCACAGTTTCATACGCATCTTTCCACGACCAAACTTAAACACCACCTCTTCCCCGCAAGGGGACGGAAACGCGGCGGCTGCCTCGCGCCGGGTCATTCCATTGAACTTTCCGGCATTTTTAAACACCACCTCTTCCCCGCAAGGGGACGGAAACACCTACAACATCTTGCCAGTAAGTTGTACTGGAAAAAGTGCGTTAAACACCACCTCTTCCCCGCAAGGGGACTAAAACGGCTAGCTTTTTTTCTAGTATTAAAAACTACCTCTTCTCCGTAAGGGGAAAAACGGGCTTTACAAAATCTTCAAAATAGCGTGTGGTGATTAGCGATGCTTGAAAGCGAAACACTACCGCATGGTGGAAAGAGGCATCTACCAGCGTATTGTGATGAATATATTAATTACCATCCTGATAATTGTGGCAATTATCGCCATTGTGCAGAATTCTGAACAATTCCGATCTCAATGGCGCAACTTGCAAATCAACAAGCCACGGGGTAGAGTTTCTCACACATATCGTAGCGACCCAAAAAATCGATATCTTCAAAGAGATTTGCTAATTTTACTCAAAGGGGATACCGCAGCCGCTAAACGCTTGTTAGCTCAACAGCGTCGCAAAAATCCAGGAAAGTCAGATAACTGGTATTTGGAGAAAGTGATTTTTGATTTAGAACGCGATCGCCGGCGATGATAGGTAGCTCCCATATGTAAAGAAATATCAAGCAACCTGCATCACTTGCATAATTGTTCTCACCCAACCCTATATATAAAAACGTATACCGAGAAATTCAGTCATTCTACAGATTTTCTGATGAATTGGACTGTAAATCATGCACGTTTTTAAAGGGTGAATATGCGAACAAGAACTAAGCTTCTTTTATTTTCATTCAGCTTATCTTTGGTGTTAATGTCACCATTGATGGTTTATGCTCAAGTGAGTGGTGAACCTTATAATCCCTATCAAGTACCTGTAGACCAAACTAATACTATCAATTCAGTTTTTATTCCCAAAACTGGCTTATCTACAGATTTTAAACGTGGCAATCTTTCGAGGGAAAATATTTACCAAGTTAAGTTTCCTCTCGATAAACAATCAGAACCAATTCCCGATATTCCCAAGTCAAAAATTAGCCCTACTTTAGAAAAATTACTCATTAATAGCAACCCCAGCGATAGTGTTGAGGTGATTATTACCTTTCAAGAAGACACCCAAATTCCCCTATTACCGGAACTAGAAACAGGAGTAGAACGGGAAAAATCTCAACGCCGACAAGAAGCGATCGCTCAATTACAAGCTCAAAGAGTCAAATCACAATTAGCATTACTAGAAAGATACAAAATATCCAGTTACTTTAAACCAACAGAACATTTTTGGATTGTCAATGCTGTTGCTGGTAAAACACAATTCAGAGCAATTAAAGAAATAGCCCAACTTGATGCTGTGGCTTATATTCAACCAGTCCAAGGGGGAGAAAAACCACCAGATGCTATTACTAATAATGACGTTGATGATGGCAGAGCAATTATTGTTTCTGACCCCTATTTTAATTTAGGATTAACTCAACCTTGGATTGGTCTTTTAGATACTGGGGTGAGAAATACACACGTTTTATTTAATTCTCCCAGTAACTTGGCATGGTTGAGAGATTGCGTTAACGGTGGGGCAAATTGTAACAATAGTGCTAACCCTGGTTACAACACCGATGATAATGACTGGAATCATGGCACAAGTTCCGCCGCCATTATTAGCGGTAATGGTCGTCTAGGCAATGATTATCGCGGCGTGACGGGAGTCAGATTAGACAGTTGGAAGATTTATCCTAGCGGCGGTCTAGATTCGGCGGCGGCGATTCGGGCGATTCAAGCAGCAATAGCAGCCTTTGATAAGGTATTGGTAGGGGAATTACAAGCCGACGAGACAGAAACCGGCGCGATCGCCACAGCCGCAGATAACGCTTACAATGCAGGTGTGATTTTCGTCTCAGCGAACGGTAACTATGGCCCTAATGATAGAACAGTTCGTTCACCTGCGATCGCCCACAAAGTTATCGGTGTTGGTGGCGTGATGACCACTGACCAAAGCCAATACAACGGACAAGGCCGCGGCCCCGCAACCGATGGACGTTTCAAACCAGATATCCAAGCACCCACCTATAGCGAAACCGCCAGCAATGCTTCCACCTCCGCATTGCAAGTATTTAGCGGAACTAGTGGTGCAACTCCCTACGCTTCTGCGGCTGCTATGTTAGCCCATAACTGGTTGCGACAATTCGGCACATACGATAATGGTCAAACCTACGCCTTCATGATTCTCTATGGGCAGAAATCCTATCCCTACAATAATACTGTTGGTGCAGGGTTGTTAAAAATGGCGACCAACGGCTGGGCGCATTGGGGTAAAGTCGTAGTCAACAATGGTACAACTATCGATATTCCTATCAATGTTAGTTCTAATAAGCGAGATTTTGATGCGGCTTTATGGTGGCCAGAATCAGCAGCACAAGCACATAATGACATTGATGTCCACTTAATTGACCCATCCGGCGTAGAAAAAGCCAGAGGTTTTTCCGCATTAAGTGTATTTGAGCGCGCCAAAGTAGCAGGCAATCTCACCCCAGGCACATGGAAACTCCGCATTCGCGGCTACAGCGTACCTACAGGCGGTCAGACAGTCTACTGGGCGGCGCATATTCGGAATTAGGGACTGGGGATTGGGGACTGGGGATTGGGGACTGGGGACTTGTACTGAGCTTGTCGAAGTATTGGGGACTGGGGATTGGGGACTGGGGATTGGAGTAAATCTAAAACTCCTTGTCTCCCCTGCCCCCTGCCCCCTGCCCCCCTGCCCCCTGCCCCCTGCCCCCCTGCCTCCCCTAACTACTTCCGAATCGGTGTCCCACAGGGATAAGTGGCTACTTCCGTGTCAGTGGCGACTTTTTCTTTTGGTTGGTCTTTGGCGGCTAAATAATCGGTGCGGAGTTTGTCTAGTAAGGCCGGACGTTGATCATACAACCGCTTGAGGGGACGGGGTGGGCATTGGTTGAGAATATAGGATGTCACTAGGGGGATGGCGATGGTGCTATCGGTGTAACAAACTATGGTGCTGGGTAATTCTTCTGGGTCAATCTTACCCCAACTCACAGCCTCGGAAGGTGTCGCACCAGATAAGCCACCGGTATCAGGACGAGCATCGGTGAACTGAACAAAGAAATCATGTCCCCTCTCTTCTAAACCTAAGACTTCGTGAATCTGCGGTTGGGTTTGCAGTAAGAAGTTTTTCGGACTACCACCACCGAGAATGACGGCTGCGCTGCTACCTTCTCCTTCTCTGGCATTGTAGGCGATCGCAGCCGTTTCGTTTACGTCAATAGCTGGGTCTAATACCAACTGGGAACCCTCCAACGCTAAAGCCGCCACGTTCATCCCAATGGAACTATCCCCAGGTGAAGAGGTATAGATAGGCACACCGCATTCATAAGCTGTAGCTAACAAACAAGAATGCTGCACACCTAATTGCTTTTCGACTTCTCGCACATACTTACCCAGCAAGTAATGAAACTCAGCCGTTCCCATGCGCTTTTGAAAAGGTTCAGCTTGCAGTATTTTACGGATAAATGCGTCTGTTTCTAGTAGTACATCATACCCAAAGATGATGTCATAAATTCTGATTGTTCCTTCATCCCGCAGTTTCACATCATCTAAAAATGGGCTACCTGCGAACAACTCAAACCCCAAACCATAGTGCATATCATGGTAAAGATTTGCACCAGTGCTAATCATCCAATCAATAAAACCATTACGAATCAGGGGTGCTAATGCAGACACACCAAAACCGGCTGGTGTCATAGCACCAGAAAGACTAACGCCCACAGTAACACCATCTTTTAAAATATCCCGCGCCAATAACTGACAAGCTTCCCGCAACCGCGCCGAGTTGTACGCAGTGAAGTAATTATCAATCAAATCTACTACACTGATATCTGCTGACATCGGTATAGGTGCAATTTTCTTACCCAAATGTTTCGCCATAAGAGACTCCCTAACAGTAAACGCGCCGAATATAGTATTACAGCAAATAAAGGTAAGTAGGGGAGAAGGGCGGAGTTATCTTTGCACACGTGTGATATTTTGGGGATTGGGGATTGGGGATTGGGGATTGGGGACTGGGGACTGGGGACTGGGGACTGGGAGACAAGGTAGAAGTAATGACTGTTGACTAATGACTATTGACTAATGACTATTGACTAATGACTATTGACTATTGACCATTGACTAACAACCATGATTACAGGCAAAACTAAGTTACTAGGAGTAATTGGGTATCCGGTGGGACATTCTCTTTCACCGGTGATGCACAATGCAGCGATCGCTCATTTGGGTTTAGACTATGCGTATCTACCGCTACCTATTGATCCGCATGATTTAGAGGTAGCGATCGCTGGTTTGGCGGCGGTGGGGACTGTGGGTTTTAGTGTGACTATTCCCCATAAGCAGGCAATTATGCCGTTAATGGCGGAAATTACACCCCTAGCTCAAGCTATAGGTGCAGTTAATACAGTTAGCCGCAAAGATAACAAATGGGTAGGAACAAATACTGATATTATTGGATTTATTGACCCTTTGCAAACCACCTATCAACAGGATTGGAAGCAGAAAGTTGCAGTGATTTTAGGAAATGGTGGTGCAGCTAGGGCAGTAGTTGCAGGTTGTCATCAGCTAGGTTTTGCTAAAATTCATGTGGTAGGGCGTAATTTCGATAAATTGCGCGAATTTCAACAAAGTTGGGCAAATTCACCCATCGCAGAGAATTTACAAGTGCATAGTTGGGATAAGCTTACACAACTGATTCCTCAAGCTGGCTTATTGGTAAACACTACCCCGATGGGGATGTATCCCAAAGTTGATGATTCTCCTGTGAGTATAGACGAAATGGCGAATTTACCAACAGATGCGATCGCCTATGATTTGATTTATATTCCTCAGCCGACAAAATTTCTGCAATATGCACACCAACAAGGTGCAATTATCATTGATGGCTTAGAAATGCTAGTCCAACAAGGAGTGGCTGCATTAAAAATCTGGTTACAGCGAGACGACATACCCGTAGATGTCATGCGTCAAGCTTTGAAAAAGCAATTAGGTTTGGGTTGAGAGCAATTTTAGATTTTAGATTTTAGATTTTAGATTTTGGATTGAACCCGACAACAGACAACAAACAACAACTACTGAATTTCACGGAAATTCAGGTAAACAGTTAAGAAAATAGTTTGTAATAAGGACTTTAGTCCTCATCTAAGGACTGAAGTCCTTACTACTAACTTTTCCTTACTTCAAAAACCCCAGACTTTAGTCTTAACTGAACCGTATTGGCTTATAAATGCTAGTTACTAGGAATAGCTCAACAAATCTCGTTTCGCTATTTTAGTTAACCTTGTTTTTCTTTTGCTTCATCAACGCAACAGTACCCACCAATAAAATCCCTCCTAATATAGTAGGTTCAGGGACTTTTGCATAGGTAACAGTACCAGATATAAACTCAGTATTAGCAGGGTCTCTGGAGTAAATTGTAAAATCTTCACCAGCGATTTCATAAGCGATAGAACTTGCAGGATTATTTTGAACACCAAAAGCATAGTCTAGCGCAAAAACATTTTTACCCGTAGAAAAATTGTTGAGAAAAACAATAGGATAGTCTGGGTAGTCGAAATCATCTTGCTCAGTGTAAATATTAGATTCATCATCAAACTTAAAAGTTAGAGACTGCACTTTTGCTGCACCATCAATAAAAGTTGCATCATCAAAGCTAAACAGTCCATTACCTTTTTTCGTGGGACTATCAACTGTAAAAGCATAATTAACAATCGCCGCCGTAGTTGGTTTTACATCTATACTGGCTAATCCTAAAGTTAAACTAGCGACAGTTAGCAATAAACTTGAACCCCATTTCATCTCAGTTTCCCTCACTACAAACGAGATAATCTTGAGGTCATGAGTTTAAGTCTAATTTAATTGGAGGTAAAGATAAAAAATAAATCTCTGTTTCCTATTTCTTACCTACGTAAGTAATTTCAATAATCAAGTCGGATTACCATACATAGGACTCATATAGGATTCCTATTTGATTTTTGGAAAGAACTCAGTACACTTTGATTCTTTCCTGTTCCCTGTTCCCTGTTCCCTCCTTACGCAAATAATTTCAGGAATCAAAGCGGATTCCTATATTTGATTTCTGCGAAGCTAGGTACACTTTTATTTCTTATTTTTTCTTACCTGTTCCCTATTCCCTTACTACGCAAATGATTTCAGTAATCAAAGCGGATTCCTCTATAAAGCTATATAGTAAATCATCTATGCAAGAAAGCTGTCAGCATTGTGGTCAAAAAATTGCGATTGTCGGGACTACAGGATCAGGAAAAACAACTTTAGCCCGAAAAGTCGCTCAACACTTGCAAATTCTTCACATCGAATTAGACGCACTGCATTGGGAACAGAATTGGACTCCGGCGGCGGATGAAGTGTTTCGAGAACGAGTTACACAGGCTTTGAGTGGCGATCGCTGGGTTGTAGATGGTAACTATAGTCAAGTTCGTGATATCATTTGGAGTCAAGCCGACACAATTCTATTTCTCGATTATAACTTTTGGTTAGTTATGGGGCGACTGCTGCGGCGGACATGGCGGCGTTCTTGGCAGAAAGAAGAACTTTGGAATGGTAATCGTGAAGATTTTAAACTATCGTTTTTCAGTCAAGATTCTATTATTTTGTGGATGTTAAGAACACATCACCAAAACCGAAAAAAATATCTTCTGCTATTTCAACAACCAAAATATTCCCATCTATCAGTCATACAATTCAAATCTCCCCAAATGACAGATGAATGGTTAAGAAACTGCAAACATTAAATCAAAAACTGCCCTTAGACGGAAGTGATACCAAGGGCAGTATAGAGGAGTAAAAACCAAATTTCAAATTAAATAACTTAGACATCCTCTGGTTCAAGTTGCGCCACTGTAACTGCATTGACAGCAAAAGCAAAAACTAATGGCATAGGACATCTCAAAACGAAGGTGGAAATAACTGCTAAAACCGTACTAACAACTGCTGAAGTTGACCAAATCTTTTCTTCAAATGTCAGCCCTTTTTCAGATTTAATACTTCTGAGGACATGGCTAGGAATTGGTTCAGGCATGACACAACCTGGAGGAAACGCCCAGTAATGATTCCGTCGCTCTACAAATAGTTCTGTCCAGCCATTTTCTTCGCACCAAGCTTCGATCCATTCAATAGAGTAGTGTGTCATAATTGCAGTTACTTATTAGGCTTGTTGAATTTGTCTAATGAGGAACAATAAATCCCAGTCCAGCAGACTGATTCAGAGTTTTAGCAGTCAATATGAATCTTGGTCAATACTCCCCATGCAGAAGCTCTTTAAGCATCAGAAGATTATGCTTTATAAGCTTAATGCTCTTTATGATTAAAAGACTAACAGTCAATCTCGGCTATAAAACATAATTGACAATAAACTTTACTTGGAAATATCAACTTGAAGAATTGTAAATTACATCGCGATCGCATAATCTCAATTAAAAATATTTATACCCTAAAAATCACAATTTAAAGTCAAGAATTGTAAATTATTGCTAGAGTAAACACTTAATTTATTTGACTGAATCTAAATATATCTGATCATTAAATAATTTTTCTACTACCTAGAGTTGTATCTATCTCTCCAAAAGTCATACAAATCCTCAAGGTGTAGGCATTGCCAAGCATTTATAACAAAATGTTAAGCTGTTAATAATCCAAAACACTTAATCATCAGGAACGTACAAAATGAAGCAGCAAATTAATTACCTAAAGATGTTTTGGTGCAAAGCATTGATCTTAGCCTTGGGGATCATGGTTTTTTGCTTGCCTTTCCCCGTTTGGGCAGTAGACTGGACACATCCCCTATCATTTAGCAACGCAGAATTATCCCGCCATGATTTTTCCGGTGAGAGTTTACAAGCGGCGGAATTCTCTAACGCTAACTTAGAAATGACAAACTTTACTGGTGCTGACTTAAGGGGAGCAGTATTAAGTGCATCTGTGATGACACAAGCCAACCTCCACAGAGCAGATTTAACGAATGCAATGGTAGATCAGGTAAACTTAACAGGGGCTAATTTAAGCGATGCCGTTTTTAAAGAAGCTCTTTTACTCCGTGCCATCTTTAATAATGTGAACATAGAAGGCGCAGACTTTACAGATGCAATTTTAGACAAGGCACAAATCAAAGAACTTTGTACAAAAGCTAGCGGAGTAAATTCGCAAACAGGTGTAGAAACTCGTGATTCTTTAGGATGTTCATGAAGCGTGTAGGTGTAATTGGTGGCGGACAGCTAGCCTGGATGATGGGAAGTGCAGCGCAAAAGCTAGGGGTAGAGTTGATAGTGCAGACACCTAGCAGCCAAGATCCAGCAGTGGCGATCGCTCACGATACCATATTGGCAGCAATAGATGATGCTGAAGCCACAAAAAAGTTAGCAGCAAAATGCGATGTCATCACCTTTGAAAACGAATTTGTCGATTTAGCAGCATTATCACAGTTAGCAAATCAGGGTGTCTGCTTTCGTCCTAGATTAGAAGCCCTAGCACCCTTGTTAGATAAATATCATCAACGTTGTTATTTACGTGACTTAGGGCTACCCGTTCCCCAATTTTTTGCTATTGAACAACAGGAAGAGATTACAACCAAAATTGCAGACTTTGGTTTTCCCGTCGTTTTAAAATCTCGTCGTCACGGTTACGACGGACAAGGAACCTTTATCATTCGTGATGCAGCCAGCTTACAAGAGAAATTAGAGTTCAGCAAAAACAACCCAACTCTATTTTTAATCGAAGAATTTATCCCCTTTGAACGAGAATTAGCCGTAATTGCAGCCCGTGGGGTTGATGGAGAAATTGTCATCTATCCTGTGGTAGAAACCCAGCAAGAACAACAAGTATGTCGGCGAGTCATCGCCCCAGCGAATATTACATCAGAACAAGTTGCCACAGCAGAAGCGATCGCCCATAAACTATTAGACAGCCTCCAATTCGTCGGTGTATTTGCCATCGAATTATTTCTCACAACCGACGGTAAAGTCCTAGTTAACGAAATCGCCCCCCGCACCCACAACTCCGGGCATTTTTCCCTAGACGCGTGCGCCACCTCCCAATTTGAGCAACAACTCAGAGCTGTGTGTGGTATACCTTTAGGCGATCCCAGCTTACAATATGCAACCGCCATCATGGTCAACTTATTAGGTTACGAAACCTCTCAAAGCGACTATCAAAACAAACGCCAACAATTAGCCAACATTCCCCAAGCCCACGTCCACTGGTACGGCAAAACCGAATCCCGCCCAGGCCGCAAACTAGGACACGTCACCGTCTTATTAGAAAATCATCACCCAACCATAGCCGCAGAAATTGCCCAGACTGTGGAATCTATCTGGTACTCAAGTTGAAGAATTGAGCGTGTGGGGAAGGGAGACAAGGGGGACAAGGTAGACAAGGTAGATTCTATTCCCCATTCCCAATTCCCCATTCCCAATTCCCAATTCCCAATTCCCAATTCCCCATGCCCAACTTGCACACAATCCACTTTGAGAAGCTATAATGAGTGAGTTGCACTGCGACGTTGGTGACTGCCATCAAGTTTTTTGATCTATGTCTTTAAGAAAAAGGGAACCAAATATTCCCCGTGGCAGTAGACCGGGCTTGTACTCGGAAACTTTAAACGGGCAAAATCGGTACCCACCTGGTTTAACCAGGTCATAAACTTAGGTAAAACGGCGTTGCGGTGAACTCAAAATTTCTAGCTCCCATTTTTCATTGAAATTGGGAGCTTTAATTTTTTAGGGGTGTAAGGGTGTAAGGGTGTAAGGGTGTAGGGGTAAACTTTTCCAATTCAATGCCCAATGCCCAATGCCCAATCCCCAGTCCCCAATGCCCAATCCCCAATCCCAACTTCAAAAAGCTTAACGCCATTTGTATCATATGATGCTTAATGAGATACAAATCAGAGTTACGATAACTAAAACCTAACTTAATTTTTAGTTAAGAATAGAAAAATTGTTAAAATCCTCATTGACAAATCCTGTATTTCCAGCTTCGGTTTCCCGGCTAGATAATGGTCTAACGTTAATTCATCAAGAAATTCCCTCTACACCCGTAGTGGTGGCTGATATATGGGTAAAGGCTGGAACTATACATGAGCCAGAACCTTGGTTTGGAATGGCTCACTTCTTGGAACACATGATTTTTAAAGGTACAGCCACCCTAGATCCGGGAATGTTCGACCACAATATCGAAAATACAGGTGGAGTCAGTAATGCTGCCACAAGTTATGATTATGCTAATTATTCCTTGACGACTGCGGCTAATTATATAGAAGATACTCTGCCGCATTTAGGAGAACTACTAGTTAACGCCGCCATTCCAGACAGTGAATTTGAGCGTGAACGAGATGTAGTCTTAGAAGAAATCCGCGCTTGCTATGATGATCCTGATTGGGTAGGTTTTCAATCTTTGCTGCAAAGTGTTTACCAAGATCATCCTTATGGACGTTCAATTTTGGGGAACGAAGCAGAATTAATGCAGCACTCACCAGAGGCGATGCGCTGTTTTCACCGTACACACTACCAACCCGAAAATATGACAGTAGTGGTAACGGGGGGAATTAGTCAACAGCTAGCTTGGGATTTAGTTAACAGATCATTTAGTAAATTTGGTAAACGTGGAGAATGTCCCCCAGTTACACCAGTCACTAAACCCATGATTAATGGGGTAAGCCGTCAAGAATTGTATCTACCAAACATCGAACAAGCACGGCTATTGATGGCGTGGCTAGTACCAGGGGTAGAACAACTGCGTGCTGCCTATGGCTTAGATTTATTATCAGTATTATTGGCAGAAGGC
Organism: Nostoc sp. CMAA1605; assembly: GCF_021596505.1. Taxonomy (GTDB): domain Bacteria; phylum Cyanobacteriota; class Cyanobacteriia; order Cyanobacteriales; family Nostocaceae; genus Trichormus. The sequence continues at coordinate 55,296 of NZ_PJIZ01000002.1, forward strand.
CGGACTTCTCGTTTAGTGCGTGATTTACGAGAAGAACTACAACTAGTCCAAGGAATTTGCAGCAATTTCTCTCTACAACGTGAGGCGAGCTTATTTACAATCACAGCTTGGGTAGAACCAGAACACTTAGAAACAGTAGAAACATTAATTCTTGAGCATTTGCATGATATCCATAACCAAGGTGTTACCGAACAAGAATTAGCTCGTACACGTAGGCTGTTATGTAATGAATACGCCTTTTCCACCGAAACACCAAATCAGATCAGTGGAATGTATGGATATTACAACACCATCGCCCAAGCGGAATTATCCGTTATCTACCCCCAGCAAATTAAATCATTCACATCCCAAGAACTGCAAACATTAGCCCAACAGTATCTTTCAGTGCAAGATTACGCTGTAACCGTGATGAAACCATGCTAGGTTCTGACAGAGAGTTTAGAGGGAGCAGGGGGAGCAGGGGGAGCAGGGGGAGCAGGGGAAGCAGGGGGAGCCAGGGGAAGCAGAGGGAGAAAAACGAATGACTAATGACTAATGACTATTGACTAATGACTAATGACTAATGACTAATAACCAATGACTCAAACTGTGAATCCTTCTTTGTCTAACAATTCCCCTGTTCATCGCACTGTATTAAACAACGGTATTGTCGTGCTAGTAGCAGAAAATCCGGCTGCGGATATTATTGCGGGGAGAATTTTTATCCGTGCGGGTAGTTGCTGCGAACCGCGAGAAAAAGCAGGTTTAGCGCATTTACTAGCAGCAGTCATCACTAAAGGATGTGATGGCCTTTCTAGTATGGAAATTGCGGAAGAAGTCGAATCTGTGGGAGCTAGTTTGAGTGCAGACACATCGACTGATTATTTTTTAATGTCCTTAAAGACAGTGACAGAGGATTTTTCTCAGATATTATCACTGGCGGGACGGATTTTGCGATCGCCTACTTTCCCCACTACCCAAGTAGAACTAGAACGGCGTTTAACCATCAATAGTATTCGTTCCCAAAAAGAACAGCCCTTCACTTTGGCGATGGAACAAATGCGGCGGGTAATTTACCAAAATCATCCTTATGCAATGTCAGTCATGGGCGATGAAAACAGCGTCAACAATATCACCCAAACCGACTTAGTAGAGTATCACCAAACTTATTTTCGCCCAGACAATATAGTTATTAGCATTGCTGGACACATCACCAGTCATGAAGCCATAACTTTAGTTGAGTCAGTCTTTGGAGATTGGCAAATTCCAGAACAAGCAACGCCAACCAGTAATTTACCGGAAATTCCAGTAGAACCACAATCCCAACTCAAACCTGTACAGACACAGCAATCTATCGTCATGCTGGGTTATTTAGGTGCAGCCGTCAATTCTCCTGATTACGCGCCATTAAAATTGCTCTCTACCTATTTAGGTAATGGCTTATCTAGCCGCCTATTTGTGGAATTACGAGAAAAACGAGGTCTAGCTTACGAAGTTTCAGCTTTTTACCCAACTAAGCTATATCCAGGCTCATTTCTAGTTTATATGGGTACAGCCCCAGAAAATACCACCATTGCCTTAGAAGGATTACATACAGAAGTAGAGTTACTTTGTAACACAGAATTGTCTGAAACTAGCCTGCAAACTGCCAAAAACAAAATTTTAGGACAGTATGCTTTAGGTAAACAAACAAACGGACAAATTGCCCAAATCTACGGTTGGTACGAAATTTTAGGCTTAGGAATCGACTACGACCAAAAATTTCAAGAACTAATGGCTGCTGTCACTTCCCAAGACGCTTTAATCACAGCCCGTCACCACTTCCAGAAACCTTATATTTCCTTGGTAGGTCAAGAAGAAGCGATTAACCGCGCGATTTTGAGTGCTGATCTGTGAGTTGTGAGTGCTGAGTGCTGAGTGAAGTTTTTCTTCCCCTGCTTTCCCAATCCCCAATCCCCAGTCCCCAATCCCCAGTCCCCACTACTAAATAACCCCACGCGGTTGTAATATTAGCAACAGAAGTTCTGGGAGCAATTTCCATGAAAGGTAGCCTGACAGCAAGTATTGTGAGTTACTTAAATTTACTCAAGACATTTCGCTGTTGCAGCACAAGTCGGTTTTATTGGTTACTGTTGTTTTCTTGTTCGTCTGTGTTCCTTGGCCTATCGGCTGTAGTCGCAGTTACTACACCCCAACAAATAGCCCAACAAGTTGGGATCAGTCGTCCTACTCTCAAGGTTGGTAGTCAAGGTGAACGTGTCTCGGAACTTCAGGCGGCTCTGAAACTGTTGGGTTTTTACTCCGGTGCAGTGGATGGTAACTATAATGAAGCAACAGCCAATGCAGTTTCTCAATTTAAACAAACGGTGGGCTTGAGTCCAGATGGTATTGTGGATGCAGCTACTTGGCAAAAACTCTTCCCCAACCAACCTTTGACAGCATCAACGGCAACAAATAATTCCCCATCTAATTTTCCCGTTCCTACTCAACCTGCTACTGTCATTAACAATAGACCTGAACCCAGGCCAGCTAATCCCCGCGCTGTTCCTAATCAAGTTGTTGGGACTAAGCCTACCCCCAACCGGACACCGACTAAACCCCCAAATAATCAGGTGGTTAGAACTACGCCAGTTTCTAGGACTACGAATTCCAGACAAAACCCAAGTAATACCACTCGTTTAAGTCCGACTCCGCCAGCTAACCGCATTGCTGGTGTGCAGTACACTACCGAAGGCTGGCCAATTTTGCGCGTGGGGATGAGTAACCCAGAGGTTAGTAAGTTACAAACAAGATTGAGTCAATTAGGTTTTCTCAAGGGTAGTGTAGATGGTTACTTCGGCGTAATGACTGAAACGGCAGTGAAAGCAGCACAAAAACGCTATGGGATTAATCCTGATGGTGTAGTTGGTGGTGCTACTTGGGAGGCTTTATTACAACGTTCCTCTCAACGGCGTTAAATTATTTGTGGTAGAAAAAGTCACTTATCTCTGCTGTGTGATAGTTGGTAATTGTTAACTCACAAAATCAATTAGCAATTACCAATTGCTTTTTTTCGGATGTTTTCTGGTGAGGCTCATTTTTCTTGACAAAATATGAAAAACTTCCTGTTGACTTGGCTGGGTACTGCGGTGGCTTTGTTAATTACCGCCCATATCGTACCAGGATTTGAAGTAAAGAGTTTTGTGGCTGCGCTACTTGCTGTGGCCGTTATTGGGTTAGTTAATGCTTTTGTCAAACCAATTTTAGGTTTTTTGGCATTTCCTATTACTCTATTAACTTTTGGTTTATTTACATTAGTGCTGAATGCTTTTTTACTTTGGTTAGCAAGCATTCTCACGCCTCGTGACTATTTTGTAATTGATGGCCCGTTAGCTGCTTTTTTAGGGTCAATTGTATTATCTATAGTTTCTAGTGTAATTAACTACATTTTAAGAGGTGTAGAGGAGTAGTCAACCAATTTTAGATTTTGGATTTTAGATTTTAGATTTATTGCATCTATACAGGGATGCAGCGCAACGATTATTTTAGATTTGTTCTACCCACGCTGGGGCTTTGACTCAAATTAATCCAAAATCCAAAATTTAAAATCTAAAATTCGGAGGGTCATTAGTCAGCAGGGTTTGAGCTACGGCAATTGTTACTGCTCCTGGTTGCTCTGGTAGGCGGATAATTTGTTTGGGAACTATCAGCTTGACTGCTAAATTTGTCTGCGAGGCGGCTAAAATTGCTGCCGCTTCGGCTACACTTGGTGTTCCTACTATTTTAGCGATCGCCATGTCACCATGCGGCACCACAACTTGAGATAACATCTCGGCGGGAAAAGTCGTTAAAGGTAAGCCACGACTACGACAAAACTCTACTAAGCCGATTTCTCTAGCTTTAATATCAATAGTAGCAATGCCAGCGATCGCTGCTAACCTGAGTTCATAATTACGGCAAACTTGATCAACGGCTGTTAATAATAACTCAGTAGAAATCCCTGATTTACAGCCTATTCCCAGCCACAAGTTTTTAATTAATGGATTTTTTTGAGGAATACTTTCCAATCTTAAATCCAATCTTAGATTTCTAGTCGGTAGAGTCGATAACTTTCCGTACCTCGGTTTTCCATTACATGAGTAGATGCTAGCTTTTTGGCGTTTACTAAAATACAGAAAAACTGATAGTTAGAATACTGTTATCAGAAATGAAAAACTCTATATTAAGCATATCTAGCACAGTAGGAAACGCCGGAGGGATGACAAGGTAAAAACTAGAAAGTAAATATACTGTTCTAATTTCGCTTCTTTGGCATCCGTGAAGCAAAAGATTTTTTACCTGGTCTACTTTCGGTGTTTCAATTTCTTCCCATATCAGCCGCAGTCACTTTATATAACTACGACTTAAATCTGAGAATTTTTGTTTCTCATTTCTGTAACAGTTTTTTGATTCAGTATTTAATTTAATACCGTGTTTTTTACTAGTTGTCAAGTTGTCTAAGACAACTGCTTTTATCAAAAGATTCTAGATAAAATTTGTTGCCAAAACAACAGATATTTTTGATCATTCTTGCTTGATTACTGTTCAAAATTTATAACTTCCAATAGTTGTATAAAGATGTACAAGAGAACCACAAATTTTTGAGTTGCCAGCCTTTGCTACACAACTCTACTGCGAATTAGTAGAGTGTTTTGTATCTAATTTTGCGCTCCTGCTTGCTGCAAAATCTGCACAATACTTCTATAACCATTAAATTCTGCTAGCATCAAAGCACTATAACCACCACGGTTTTTTAAATTCATATCAGCCCCAGATGCTATTAACGTCTGGACTGCTGTACCATAACCTCCAGATGCAGCCCACATCAAAGCTGTAGCCCCAGCTGCATCTTGAGCATTAATATTTGCACCATTGCCTAACAGTAACTGAATTATCTGGTGATAGTTGCGTTCTGCTGCCTTAATTAGCGCAGTTTTGCCATCGTTAGCTGTAGCATGAGGATTCGCCCCATAATCTAACAATACCTTGACTGTCTGTGTATGTCCTTGGGAGACAGCTAAGATTAAAGGAGTTTCACCCTGATTATCCCCATGTACATTTGCGCCATAGTTGAGTAATGCTTGCACTATCTCACTGTGTCCTTGTAATGCGGCTACTATTAAGGGTGTATCACCCAGATGATTTTTCAGTTGAGGATCAGCACCCCGATTGAGTAGAATCTGCACTACATCTAGATATCCTTCGATGACAGCAAGGTTTAAAGCTGTTTCGCCATCTTGATCTTGATGATTAACTAAAGCCCCTTGCTCTAGTAGTATAGTGGCGATCGCTCCCTGCCCAGCCGCCGCAGCTGCAAAAAGTGCAGTTCCACCGTCTTGATTTTTGAAATTGACATCAGCTCCACCCGCTAGCAATGCTTGGGCTACCTCTAAATTTCCCAAGTCAGCCGTCATCATGAGCAAGGTTTCCCCATCTTCGTCTTGACTGTTAACATCCGCGCCATGTTGTAAAATCAACTGTACTACAGCTGCTTTTCCATGTTTGACAGCTAGCTTCAAAGCCGTATCACCATCTTTATCTGACAAATTGATATCAGCCCCAGTCTTGAGCAAAGTATGTACTACATTGCTATGACCTTTCAGTGCCGCTACCATTAAAGCCGTACTGCCATCTTCATTAGTCGCGTTAATCTCAGCCCCTCTAAAGATTAACATCTGCACAATATCTAATTGATTAGCACTAGCAGCCAGCATTAACGCCGTTAAACCGTAGCGTTTTCTAGTTAAATTAATATTTGCCCCTGCATCTAAAAGCGATCGCACAATTTCCGTATAACCTAGATTAGCAGCAAACATTAACGCTGTAGTTCCGTCGCGATCGCACACATCTACATTTGCACCCGCAGCCAACAGCGCATCCAACCGCTTTAAATCACCACTTTTAGCAGCCTTCAGCAACAAAGCATCATTGTTGTCAATCATGAATCAGTTCCGACTGGGAAATTTGATTTATTCAGTCTCAGAATTTAGTCTCAGATGCTTTTGCTACTTTGGCAAGTGGGAGGTTGGGGACTGGGGACTGGGGACACTTCGACAAGCTCAGTGCTTCGCTGGGGACTGGGGATTGGGGACTGGGGATTGGGGATTGGGGGGACAAGGTAGACAAGGTAGACAAGGTAGACAAGGTAGAGGATGAGAAAAACCGTTTCCTGTTCCCTGTTCCCTGTTCCCTGTTCCCTTTTCCCTAATAACTATTGACTAATGACTATTGACCATTGACTCAACAATCACCCATGAAATTGTGCTAATTTTTATTAAGATTTAAGAATTGGGTGAGAACACGATGAGTTTGGAACTGTCTGCCTCGGTTAAATATTGGCTAAATTTCTTTCACCCGTTAATTATGTGGGTGTTACTAGCACTTTCACTCTATGCTGCTTATTTAGGCTTGCAAGTACAGCGTACTCGTAACGCCCAAGGAGAAGAAAAGAAAGAATTAATTAAAGGTAGATATAACATTAAACACTACCAAATAGGCTCATTAATTTTGGCTTTGATGGTAGCTGGTGCAATTGGCGGGATGGCTGTCACGTACATTAACAACGGTAAATTGTTTGTGGGGCCGCACCTATTAGCTGGGTTAGGAATGACGGCTTTAATAGCATTTTCAGCCGCCCTATCTCCTTTTATGCAAAAAGGTGCTAATTGGGCGCGCGTGAGTCACATTATCTTAAATTTCGTGATTTTAGGACTGTTTACCTGGCAAGCCATCAGTGGTGTAGAAATCGTCCAAAGAATACTTTCTAAGGCGTAGTCAATAGTCATTAGTCAATAGTCAACAGTTATATTAACGCCGTGTGCAACTTTCTCTGAAACCTAACCCCAACCCCTTCCCTTGTAGGGAAGGGGAGCAAAAATAAAAGCCTCTCTCCTTGTAGGTGAGAGGTTTTGAGAGGGGTTTTAAAAATAAGTTGCACATTGCAATATATTATGTAGTCTAGAGATTTTATTCTTTTTATTTTTGTTGCTGGTTAAACACACAAACCAAAAAGCAAAACTCTCCATTCTTTAACTATTGACTATTGACTATTGACTACCTCACCACTTTTTCAGCAAATGTTTTGGAAAAGGTAAACCAAAAGTATTGTGAAAATCTTCTTGGACTTTGCGGGTGAGTCGGCGAGAAACTTGGCGGACTATTTGGTTAAGTAGGCGATCGCCTGTAGCCTGAATTAAAGACTGGGGCAAACGCTGGATAAATCGCGGGAAATGTATGCAAACGACCAAATCTAATTCCCATTCTACCCGTGTGACTTCACCTTCATCTTCTTTGAACTGTAAAGCCGCTTGATAGTCTACATCGTAGCCGGGTGCTTGATAGTCAGGGATAGGAATAGTGCGAATGCGATAAACTCCGTTTTCTGGGGGTAACAACTCTAAGCCAATTTTCGGCTCGACTTCATAACCAAACGCACCAAACTTACCAATAGTCAAAGCGTAACCATTTTCACCGAGAGGCTGTACCTTCATAGGTTCAGCACAGCGACAAAACCAGCTAGCATGGGTGTTCAGATATTCACCAACTGTGCTGGCTGGAGCGTACATTTCCATGCAGTCGGCATAATGACCATAAAATTTAGTTTGAGTATTTGTAGTGATTTCTGTACCCGTGGCTTCTGTATCTGGGATGTTAGCAGCAACGGGGACAATTTTTTCTGTAATTTCTAAAGATTGGTATTCGCCGTTTGTCGAAAGCATGAAGCATTCCCCTCTAGCATGGCGTTTGTCTATGTTTATGATTCCCAGGTTGAATGGGTCGGTTAGCACTAAACTTCCATTTTGACTGAAAGCTTATAATTTTGTCATAAACTTCATAAAATCACTAAAATATAAAACGGATCAAGCACACACTAGTTTCCCAGGGTAGCGTTTTCGATGAAAGCATTTGTAGCCGGCGCAACAGGTGAAACAGGTCGCCGCATTGTACAAGAGTTATTAGCACGTAACATCCCTGTGCGTGCTTTAGTCAGGGATATAGAGGTAGCTAGAGCTATTTTGCCAGCTGATGCTGAATTAGTGGTGGGTGATGTATTAAACCCACAAAGCTTAACTACTGCCTTGGGTGATAGTACAGTTGTTTTGTGTGCCACTGGTGCCAAACCAAGTTTTGATTTTACTGGCCCTTACAAGGTAGATTTTGAAGGCACTAAAAATTTAGTGGATGTAGCCAAAGCCAAGGGCATTGAGAATTTTATCTTAGTAACCTCCTTGTGCGTCTCCCAGTTTTTCCATCCGTTGAATTTATTTTGGTTAATTTTGGTATGGAAAAAACAAGCAGAAGAGTACCTACAAAAAAGCGGTCTGATTTATACAATAGTCCGTCCTGGCGGATTAAAAAATGAAGATAATACGGATGCGATCGTCATGCAGGGGGCTGATACATTATTTGACGGTAGCATTCCTCGACAAAAAGTCGCCCAAGTTTGTGTAGAAACATTATTTGAGCCATCTGCACACAATAAAATCGTCGAGATAGTAGCCAAACCACAAGCCAGTGCTAAAAGCTTTGGAGAATTGTTTCAGCAATGTTAGTTAATGGTCAATAGTCCATAGTCCATAGTCAACAGTCCATAGCTAAAAACGATAAAGCATTCTTTTTTTCAAGACTTTATACTGATTTCTTGTTATAAACCCAGAGAATACTTAAAGCCCTGACTAATGTACGGGCGGGTTTAACCAAAATATCTGTTTCAAAATGCGAATCTCTCACAGAACCCGCCCCTACTGACTAATGACTAATGACTAATGACTAATGACTAATGACTATTTCCGAACTTTGCCGAAATATATACGTCTGTTGCTGTTGTTACTTAAGAGAGTGAATTTGCAAGGAGTAAAACTCTGAAAAGCGTTGAACTCAAAGGGGTGGAAAAGTTTATCGGCCCCATAGCCGCACTACTTGCCTTTGTGTACTTATTTCAATGGTATGTGTTTGGGGATTTGCGATCGCCTTCTGATCCGATCTTCGGGAATAATTTACCACCTTTGGTGATGCAAGGGGGTGATCCTTACGTTCGCGCTTTAATGCGTACTATCTCAGCCAGTGAAGCCAATAGCAAGCGTCCCTATTCTCTCTTATATGGTGGACAGCAAATCACTGACTTAAGTAAGCATCCTGAGATATGCGTAACTATCCCTGTAGGGCCAAATACAGGAAATTGTTCTACTGCTGCTGGTAGATATCAAATTATTAATACCACTTGGTTTCATATTGCTCCCCGCTATCACCCCAAACCAGCCAACATGATGTTTTGGTCTAACTATAGTTTTGAGCCAGAATATCAAGACATAGTAGTTTATCGCTGGTTAAATGATTCTAGTGTCTGGGGAGTTGATATTTCCCAACAGTTGCGTCAAGGAAAAATCAACGACGTTTTACGGCGACTCTCCCCCACATGGACAAGTCTGGGTTATGGCATCGAAACCAATTCTATTAGTAAATCTTTGCCCAAGATTTATCAAAAAATGCTCCAAGAAGAATTAACTATAGCTAATCAACCCAACGCAGCTAATGCAGCTACCCCCAGTCCCAAGATTAAGCCCCAAGTCAAGCAACCGTAAAGAATTTTGGATTTTGGATTTTGGATTGAATATAAAGTAAGGGCGGATTTGAAAAATATCTGTTTTTCCAACATGATAAAACCCGCCACCACAAATACAAAATCTTAAAATTACTTGACTGTGAACGGTTAACAGTCAACAAACCCCATGGGAATAACTTAACTATACAAAGCCTTCACCCAATGCCATTCCTGGAATAAACCTTCTTGCAAAGACACTTGCGGCTGATAGCCTAAAATTTGTCGTGCCTTAGAAACATCAGCCGCCGTATGTCTAGCATCCCCCATTGCTTTTTCGATGTGGTTTCTTTTGATGGGTTTATTGACGATTTTTTCCATTGTGTTGAGGACTTCTGTTAAAACCACTCTGCTACCACCACCGATATTAAAAATCTCTCCCACAGCTTCAGGTACGGTAGCTGCTGCTAAATTTGCCGCTACAGCATCCTTGACAAAAGTAAAGTCTCGTGTTTGCTGTCCATCACCATAGATGGGAATTGCTTCATCTTGTAAAACAGCTTTGAAAAATTTGTGAAATGCCATATCAGGGCGTTGTCTGGGGCCGTAAACAGTGAAATAACGCAGAGCCACAAAAGGCACACCAAAATTTTTGTGATATAGTCCACACAAACGCTCGGCAGCTAGTTTAGTAATTCCATAGGGCGAAACTGGCTGTGGAGGAATACCTTCATGAGTTGGTAAGGTTTCCGCATCCCCATAGACGCTAGATGTAGATGCAAACACAAATCTAGTTAATTGTTTAGCGTCTTTAGCTGCTTCTAGTATGACTTGTGTAGCGTTAATATTGCGTTCTGTGTACGCACGAAAACCTTGACCCCAACTGGCTCTAACTCCTGCTTGGGCAGCTTGATGATAAACTACATCTACATCTTGCAGCAATTTTGACCAATCTAAGCTTTGAATATCGTTCTCAATTAAAGTAAAGTTAGGCGAACTTTGTAAGTGAGCAAGGTTTTTACGTTTGAATATGGGGTCGTAATAATTGTTAAGTTCATCAATACCAATTACTTGTTTTCCTTGTTCTAGAAGAGTTTCAGCTAGATGAGAGCCAATAAATCCTGCTGCTCCAGTTACAATAACTTTAGTCATGTTCTCTATGTTGTATTGTTATTTTTTACTCAGAATACTTATAGGTTAATCTCGATAATCCTGGAATAGCCATTATTTAGGAATAGGAATTTTATTTTTAGGGGTGTAGGGGTTTAAGGGTGTAGGGGTTTAAAAAATATAATAATTTCTATTCGTTTTTCTCTCATACCCCCACACCCCCATACCCTCATACCCCTACACCCTCATACCCTCATACCCCTACACCCCTAACAAGGTACTTGCATCAAAGTAAGAATTGGTGAAAAATTGATCCGCAGCCATCAGGCATTCTTACTCTCAAGGGACGCAAGAGGAAATCAGTGAAAGTTTTAGTTGTAGGGAATGGCGGACGCGAACACGCGCTGGCTTGGAAATTGTTGCGATCGCCCCAAGTTGATCAGGTAGTATGTGTACCAGGTAATGGTGGTACAGCCACTATGGCACGTTGTCAAAATATCCCCTTGGCAGTGGATGATTTTGAGGGTATCAGTAAATACGCCCTAGATAATGGGATTTCGCTGGTGGTGGTAGGGCCGGAAGTACCCTTAGCTAAAGGTATTACTGACTACTTACAAGCAAAAGGATTAAAGGTATTTGGCCCTACCAGAACTGGTGCCAAAATTGAAGCAAGTAAAGCTTGGGCAAAAGCTCTGATGCAAGCAGCAGGCATTCCTACTGCTAAGGCTGCGGTATTTACTGAGGCAACAGCCGCTAAATCTTACGTCCAAGCCCAGGGTGCGCCAATAGTCGTCAAAGCCGATGGTTTGGCAGCCGGGAAGGGTGTAATTGTTGCTACTACAGTAGAAGAAGCAGAAAACGCCATTGACACTATCTTTCAAGGGCAGTTTGGCAGTGCTGGGGAATTTATCGTTATTGAAGAATGTTTAATTGGGCAGGAAGTTTCAGTGTTAGCCGTGACAGATGGCATCACCATTCGCCCCTTATTGCCCGCCCAAGACCACAAACGCATCGGTGAGGGGGATACAGGCGAAAATACAGGTGGCATGGGCGCGTATGCCCCAGCACCCATTGCTACGCCAGAAATTATGGCTAGGGTGCAAACGGAAGTTTTAGAAAAAGCGATCGCGGCTTTAAAATCCCAAGGTATCGATTATCGTGGTATTCTCTACGCCGGCTTGATGATTTCACCCGATGGCAACTTTAAGGTTCTAGAATTTAACTGTCGCTTTGGTGATCCTGAAACCCAAGTCATCCTGCCACTCTTAGCCACACCCTTAGAAGAGTTGATTTTAGCTTGCGTCGAGCAACGTTTGAGCGAATTACCCCCCTTAGCATGGTATGAAGGCACATCTGCCACAGTAGTAGCCGCTTCCGGCGGTTATCCAGGGGACTATGAAAAAGGCAAAGTCATAACCGGAATTGCAGAAGCCGAAACCAAAGCAGCCACAGTCTTTCACGCCGGCACAAAATTAAACGAACAACAACAAATCGTCACAGATGGCGGCCGAGTCTTAAACGTGACAGCTACAGGCGAAAACTTCCAGCAAGCCCTAGCCAAAGCCTACGAAGGTCTAGAATCAATTAAATTTGACGGAATGTATTACCGTAGAGATATTGGTCATAGAGTGGTGAGTGGTGAGTAATGAGTAATGAGTGCTGAGTAATGAGTAATGAGTAATGAGTAATGAGTAATGAGTGCTGAGTAATGAGTAATGAGTTTTTTTAGTGGTAGCGCGGTGTTTAGCCAATGCTGAGAGTTAGGAAATCAATTCTACCTTGTCTACCTTGTCCCCAATGCCCAATGCCCAATGCCCAATGCCCAATGCCCAATGCCCAATGCCCAATCCCCAGTCCCCAATCCCCAGTCCCCAATCCCCGAATTAGCATATTTGTCGAATAAACTGTTAATTTTTTAGTTGTTGGGGTTGATAACCGAAACTACTAACAACTTTATTTGCAATGCTGTCGCTGTTAAAAACAATCCGAGAAGCGATCGCCAATTGGTGGTCAGAGTTCACACTTCAAACTAAACTTTTGGCTGTGGCTACTTTGGTAGTCTCTTTGGTCATGAGTGGTCTCACTTTCTGGGCGGTAAATACCATTCAGCAAGATGCTCGCATGAATGATACCCGCTTTGGACGGGATTTGGGACTGCTACTAGCTGCTAACATCACTCCTTTAGTAGCTGACCATAATCTCACAGAGGTGGCTAAATTTTCTCAACGCTTCTATAGCAGTACCTCTAGCATCCGCTATATGCTCTACGCGGATGAAACTGGCAAGATTTACTTTGGGATTCCCTTTTGGGAACCTGAAGTAGAAAATTCGCTAACTATTGAAAGGCGTATTGAACTACCAGAAGATTACCCAGAGGAAAGCGATAAGCCAATGGTGCGGCAACACATGACTCCTGACGGAGTTGTGACCGATGTCTTTATCCCGCTAATTGTTAATAAAAAATATTACGGTGTATTAGCAATTGGTATCAACCCCAATCAAATAGCCGTTATCTCTACTAATTTCACCCGCGATGTGACCATTGCCGTGTTTATCACGATTTGGGTAATGGTAATTTTAGCTGGAGTGATCAACGCTTTAACTATCACTAAACCCATTAAAGAACTATTGGTGGGGGTAAAACAAATTGCCGCCGGTAACTTTAAACAACGCATTGATTTACCTTTGGGTGGTGAATTAGGGGAGCTAATTTTTAACTTTAATGAAATGGCGGAACGGCTAGAACGCTACGAAGAACAAAATATTGAGGAACTAACAGCCGAAAAAGCCAAACTGGAAACCCTCGTCTCTACTATCGCCGATGGTGCTGTCTTAATTGACAATAATATGCAGGTGATTTTAGTCAACCCCACAGCACGTCGTATCTTTGGTTGGGAAGGTAGCGAGGATGTTGTAGGCAATAATGTCTTACATCATTTGCCCCCAACAGTGCAAATGGAAATCACTAAGCCTTTATACCAAATGGCCACAGGTGAATGTGAAAGTGCGGAGTTTCGTTTGGCTTTAAATCAACCCATTAAGCGCACTATCCGCATTCTCCTAACTACGGTTCTCAATTTGCAACGGGAGAGTATTAAAGGTATTGCAATTACTGTGCAGGATATCACCCGTGAAGTAGAACTCAATGAAGCTAAAAGCCAATTTATTAGCAACGTTTCCCACGAACTGCGAACGCCCTTATTTAATATCAAATCTTTTATTGAAACTCTACATGATTACGGTGAAGATTTAAGTGCAGAAGAAAAACGGGAATTCCTGCAAACAGTTAACCATGAAACCGATCGCTTAACTCGCTTAGTTAATGATGTTTTGGATTTATCAAAGCTAGAATCTGGTAAGACTTATAACTTCTATGGTGTAGACTTAGCCCAAGCGATCGAACAAACTCTGCGGACATACCAACTCAACGCCAAAGACAAAGGAATTGAAATATCACAAGAAGTGACTCCCCAATTGCCCCTAGTTACGGGCAATTATGATTTATTACTACAAGTTTTAGCTAATTTGGTGGGCAACGCACTCAAGTTTACCCCTGCCGGCGGTAAAGTTACTATTCATGCCTATCAATTAGATACCTATGCTTTGCTACCCAATCAACCCCCCCAAGTGCGTGTAGAAGTATCTGATACAGGTATTGGTATCGCCCCAGAAGACCAACAGGCTATTTTTGACCGTTTCTTCCGTGTGGAAAACCGCGTTCACACCTTAGAAGGTACCGGCTTGGGTCTTTCCATTGTGAGAAATATCATCGAAAGACACCGCAGTAAAGTAAATTTAGTCAGTGAAGTTGGTGTGGGTACTACTTTTTGGTTTGATTTAACTCTCTTTGAAGTAGAAACACCAAAGCCAGAAGTTGAGCCTACGAATGTTAGCTAATCAATAGTAAGTATTAGTCAGCTTTATGGCTTTTCCTAGTCTGTTGAGGTGCAGATTTATCCGCGTTTATCTGTTTACCCTGCGGGTACTCCTACTGTGAAGCAAGCTACATCTGTATTTATACCAGTTAGCGTCTCGTTGGCGCAGCCTCTCGTAAAGAAGAGAAGTCCATTGCGAATTGGTATTAGCTATTGTGGTTTGCACTTCACTAGGGTAAGAAAGGCAATAAAGCAATTACGAAATAGATTTAATTAACTTTACATTAGTTAATATAGTTGCATTTATTGTCACCGATTTACTTAAATATTTAATTGCAACCCATAAAATCGTGAATTAATTTACACTCATAAAATTACGCATATAATGTCTCTATTACTTAAGCATTAGCTATTTAGCATCGAATGTCTAGATATATTGCTTTTGTAATTTTGTATAATTCGTGTTTTTCTTCATAGCCAACCTTTAGGTAATCAGTAAAATGAGTGATATTGCAATGCTGATGACAGGCGTATTAATGACTAAGCAACCATCGGCTGCTCAAGTAATCAATCCGCCTATAATTCAGTCGGAACAAAATATGCAGGAAGTGATACCAAATCCACCGTTTCAACTAACTGCACAAGCGCAAGCTATTGCGCCTAGATATGTGTCACCCAGTAGCCATGTCCCAAGGAATTCATTAGCACATAAGCCTAAACCTCAAAAAAGTCGCTTAACCAGAGTTAAGCAAAGACTTCCCAAAAACTTGAATCAAATCACCAAATCCTCTGCCGTTAAATCTCTCAAAGATAATGTTCCTGCTAACAAAAGCTTAATAGTTCAACAGCGCAGAGATAAACTTATTCCCAACAAATTGCCGAAAGCCAGTTTACTCAATAGACGAAAGTTAACAAATCAGCAAAACAGAGGAGATGACCTGGCTTTTGTCAATTCTGCAAGCTTCAGCCGTTACCCATTACCTAATTTACGTTTTAGACATTCGGGTGTAGCTGTGAAAGTATTACAACGCCTATTAATGGCTAACGGCTATTATGTGGGAGTAGATGGCAATTTTGGTGCATTAACAGAGAGTGCTGTTAAAGCTTTTCAAGCAAAACATAATTTAAAGGTTGATGGCATAGTAGGGTCTAAAACTTGGCAATATCTGTCCATGTACAGCCAATGAGCCAATATACTACATGGGAAAATTACCTCTGCTGACTAACTATACTCAAACGTCAAACTTTAACTACACTACTTTCCAGTCTGTGACTAGTGCCAAGATAATCTGAAATATGATTTTGTCGCAACAATCAAGGTGCATAAACCTATATCATTATGGACGCAAGTTTTAAGAAGAGAACATTTGAGGGTGCAGAAATTCAATGAGGGGTCATACCCCTCTTGCCAATTCTACAGAAAATCGCTACATTCTCAGCACTACGTAGATATACTCTTCTTTAGTATTCCTATATTGTGATCACACAAGTTTTTTAGGTAAGAATTCTTACTTAATATTCTTGTTAGTGAAAAATAAATATTAACCTAGTATGTGCAACGAACGAAATTAGTAAGAGATTTTTCGTTGGTCTGCATCTGAAATACAGTAAGTTTTGTTGATAATTAACATAAGAAAAATCTATATTTAACTATTATATGGTGCTATTACTTGACCTTAAAAAAGTATTAAGCCGTCATTTTCTGTATTATAAATTTAGATGTTGTCATACTTGCGAAAAATAAAACTGACTTTATAAACATGAAACCATACTTAATTAAACATAGAAAACACATCAAAAAAGAATAATCGATGATGAGTAGATAGCTATGAAGAATAACTCCCATTTTATGCGATAATTCTTCTGCTATTAAGCTTAAAATTGAAAACAATATTCAATAAATGTAGTGGCTGACAATTATTTATGGATACATCATTGATTGGGAATCAGGTGGTTAATTTTTTGTCAAATATTACTGGACAAAAAATGACACAAAAAGATGTTACTCCTCCAGTTTTATTTTTAGCTAATTTGATTGTTGTCTTGTTAGGAGTAATCCTGATTGATGGTTCTGTTACCGAGAAAGAAAAACAAAGATTAGTTGAGCTATTATATCGCTTTAGCACACCAGAAAGTGACATCCGTAAATTAACCCATTTAATGATTAAAGGAATTAGAAAATATCAGCTTTATCGTAAGTTTAACGAATTATTAGCTATCACTCATCCCCTATCAAAAGCAGAAAGATTATTGTTAATTGGCTTTGGCTATGAAATGTCTACAATTAATGGCAGAATGGGGTTGCGTGAGCAGAGATACTTGGAAATTGTAGCTCAATATTTAGATGTTAAACCACAACATTTGGCAGTGTTAGCATCAGCATTTAAACCACCAGATAATTTTGATATAGAGGTTTTAAATGAAGTAGATGATTTACTTAATCCATCACATTTTCAAGCATTAAATCCTATAGTATCTCTGCAATTACCCTCTGAAGATTTAATCAATTTATCTGCCGATGCTCACACACAAATAAGTAACCCTCGTGTTTATGTCTATTATGAGGGTTTGAAGAATTTCCAAGAATTTAGTAAACATTTAGAGAATTATTGTCATCAAGTTTTGCAGATAATTCAAACTTGTAATCAACGGGGGTTTTTATCTAATGACTCAGATAAATTAGTTGATAAAGCTAGGGAAGTCTTAGAAAGAGTTAGATCACACAAATTTAGACTAGCAGTTGTTGGTGAATTTAGCCAAGGAAAATCAACTTTACTCAATGCTTTATTGGGTGAGGAAATTCAACCGATGCGAGAGATTCCCTGTAGTGGTACAGTAGTTGTCTTAAAGTACGGGGAGAGAAAACGGGTAGTCTGTCGTTATAAAGACGGAAGAGAAGAAGAAATACCATTTGAGGAGTATAGACAGCAAGCCAGTATTTCTGAAGAGGCTGCAATTGGTTCGCTCAACGAAGAATTAATACAATCTACTATTGAGGATATCATTGTTGAACATCCCAATTTGACATTATGTAATAGTGGTGTAGAAATCATTGATTCACCAGGTTTGAACGAAAATCCTGAACTTACAGCCATTACTCAGAAGTTACTTCACGATATTGATGCTGCTATTTTTGTGACTAATGCTTCGCGATCGCTAACGCAAGGTGAGCGTGAGTTGTTGAATCAATTGCGAATCAAACTCAACGGGGGTAAAGATAAAGAACCTGCAAGTAACTTATTCATTGTAGGTAATTTTATGGATTTAGTGCGTACAGAAAAAGGTCGTGAGCAGATTCAAAAGAGGATTTTGAATTTAGTTGAAGGTGATAACCCCATAATTACAGGAAAAAACCGTGTTCACTTCCTTTCAGCCCAAACCGCACTCAATGCAATTTTGAATAACACTGAAGACGAATATCAAGAAAATTTTGACATTTTTATTAAATCCATTGAAAGATTCTTAATGCTGGAGAGGGGAGGGCTAAAACTTTATCAATTGTCTGATAAACTCAATAAAATCATTCAAGAAATCACTGATCATCTCCTGCACTTTAAAGATGATCTAGAGTCGGAAATTAATATTGTAGAAGATGAAAAACATAAAATTCTAGAAAGAATTGGAGAGTTTAGTGGACGGGATGTCAAAATATGTTTGTTAACAATTCAACTCATAGAACAAGCACTGGAAAAAGCTAGTGTTTCTTGGAATGAGTGGTATGAGGGTTTAGATGAACGCATGGTATTTAGAAGTGAGCATTGGCATTCTGAACATAGACTGCTCTGGAATCAAGATAAGTTAATTCGTGACTATATTCAGTGTTTTGTCAGAGATTTATCGAATGAAGTTGATGAATGGGTGAATACTCATCTGAAAAATGTAGTTCTCAAAGAGAACTTACAAAACCTCAATATCAACATCAAGTATGAGTTAGAAGCCATTCAATCAGAATTTAATTTATTAGACATTAGAAGTAACACCACATTCAGTGAAGAATTAAAACTTTCTATTAATGATATTACTGATCAATTAATTGAGTTAGATAGTATTGATTTCAGTGCTGCATTAAAAGAAGAGGTACTAGTATTTACAGGAATTGGATTTATCCCATTTGCTTTAGCTAATATCACTTCGGTAATTGCCAGTTCTTTTGGCTCTAGGATGTTAGACAGCGATAGATTGCATAGTCAAATTAAAACATCTGTTTTAGAAATAGGATTTCAAAAGTTTGATGAGTCAATTGATAAGATATATGAAAAACTACAGGAAAATATTGAAAGATTTTTTGATACTAAAGTCGAAGCAGTAAGTCGAGTGATTGAAGGAGCTATATCTGTGTATGAAAAAATTTTGGAACAGCAAGAGCGATCGCATCAAGAAATGCTAGAACAACATTATGCCACTAAATCTTGGATTATGAACAAGTGTCAAGAACTTGAGGAGATCAGCAACAAAATCAGCACAGATATTGCGACTTGGAATTCAGAAGTAATTAATAAAGTAATTATTAAGAGAGAATACGATTAACTGGCGTTGCTTCCCTGGAGTGTTACAGAAAGACAGGTAACAAGAAATCAGAAATAAAATATGTACTGAGTCCTCAGTATGTCCTCAGTATGGCACTGTCTAGTCTGACAACTTTATGTGCATAGAATTGTCATGTTTTCTAGTCATATACTTATTGTTACATATTTTAGTGAATTTTAATAATTGTACAAACATACAAAACAACGGCTAATTTTTAAGTACGAATAAGTATTCTTATCGCTATTTCTTAAAACACATTTCATCTCATTGAATACCAATTTACTAAAATCTTGAAACATATAGCGGTTTCTCGTCTGTTGAGGTGCAAATTTATCTGATTATTCTACGGAAAGCAAGCTAAATCTACGTTTAATAATAGTTTTTTGGACTTTAAGCAGAGAAAATTACGAATTGCGCTCTTCTCGGAAGGTTGTAGCAATGTAGCTAATGTTAGTTCATTGTGAATTGAGATTAAACATAATTTCAAATTAAATTGGCAGAAGCCTCTATATATTAAGTAGAAATGACGTTAATCTAGTAGTAATACGGAGGTATTTATTTGGCTGAATGACTATTTTATGAATCTATTGTCGTAGTTTTATACTGCTTGCTTCTTCAGGGTTCGTCCGTTTAGGTGCAATATCTACCTTTTTACAGAGTAAAGTATGCTGTTTGAATTTACACCATCTATTAAAGCTAGTCTTGAAGCTGGTAAATACGTAGAAATACTTAGTAATGGAATTTCCATTGGCATAGTACGTGACACCGCAGATGAAGGCTTGTTTGCCCCTGCTATTGGTGCTTTAGTGGATAGTTGTCCCTTATCTCCATTGACGGTACCAATTCAATTACTCATGACAGGAGCAATTTTAGGGGCAAACATCGTACAAAAGCATCAAGCTTTCTATGCAAGAAATCAGCAGAATATTCTTTTACAAACTGGTTTACAGTCACTGCGAATAAATGTAGAAGTTTTGCAAACAACTACAGCGATGATTGAGTTGAGTAAGACATCAAATGTGGCATTAGAAGCAGTCAATTTGCAACATATACTTAAACTCAAGCAAGAAGTTGAGCAAGTGCGACTAGAAGTTAAAGACGGATTGATTGATTTGCAACAAGCTTTCAAATATCAAGGAATAGAAGTTCGGCAAATTGTCAAAGAAGTAGCCGAAAATATTGAATTTGACAAGCATCGTCTAGTTCTAGTAAAGGCATATACACTATTACTCAAGGCACTTAATCTTTTACACTCAGCATTAAAATTACGAGATAGTCATCAGAGAAACGCTGAAATCGATAGTGCTAGAGAAATTTTGCTTGAGGTCTTAGCTTATTATATGAGTCCTCAGCTATTAGAGCAAACTTCTGCACCAGGTCAACTCCGCAGACTTGAATGTGCTTGGGCAGTTGAACAAGCAATTGTCATCACATATCAATTGCAAAATGAGATGGTAGCTGTGAGCGATCGCCTGTCTCATCTACGGGATCAAATCAAAGAACATACCTGTACAGTAATTAGTAATTGTGAATCATACGACGAGCTTAATTTTCTCTTTCCCGAAATAAGTCGCATTTGTAAACACGATTTAGCAATTTTGGAGATATGGCAGGCGCGAATTGATTGGATACGTTCATTGACAGCTAAAGAATTGGAACTTTTAGCTAGCAATAATAGTAACAGTTCAGAGTTTACAGAATGCTGGAATAGTAATCAATCTGCAACTGATAAATCATTGCCCCCCGAACAAATAGCCTATGAAGATTTAGCAGAAAAGTCTCATTTTTATTCTTTGCTTGATCAACTGATATTTATGTTCAAGCCTGTTTTACGCCAAGAATATGAGGTTTATATTAACCAACAAGCCCATGTTACAGGTCACAAAATATTAGTTCCTAAAAATTTGCAACAAGCATCTCATCTAACTGTTGCCAATCTTTACTATTATTTCAAGGTGAGAGATGAGACAAACACAGAAGAAACATTAGAGACAATTATAGCATAATTTTCTAAGCAATTAGAAGAGTTTGCAAGTTAGTGAGGTAGATAGTTATGAATCAATTTTTTGACTATTAAAGGTGGCAAAATAAGCTTTATTACTACTACCTCAATCTCTAAATTAGACCTTAACAATTAACTAAATCAGTGAGGGAAATTAATCATGCAATAATAGCATTTTATTTGAGAGTTGATTCATTGAGAAAAGTTACTTTTCAACACTAAAACGGGGGGGAAGTAGATAATGGTTTTAGTGCAGAGGCTGAATTAGATCGTAGGATAAAAGAGGCTGGCGAAATTTTGTTCGTGGTATGTAATAAACTAAAGTAATCTCAACCAATTTTCACAATACTTGATAAAAGTTTAGATGATTGAGTTGAAAGTTATCTATATGTCCATTAATGCAGAAAATATTTCTGAACAGAGTTAGCCAACAATGTATCCGCAAAGTTTTGGGGAGGCCGCATGAAAAAATATATATGGAAAAATACCTGTGCAGGTATTATTTTAACAGTCGCTGCGGTAAGTTGTGGATACTTGGCAGTTCAATACCTTGGCAGATACACTATGCTTGCGATCGGCGCAGGAATGTTTGGCTTAGGTGCAGCAGTTCATAGAACTCAGCAATCACCACACCAAAAATCTTTACCAAAAAGCTTCGATGTAACTAAGCATCAAGTTGAACTGCAAGTATCAGAAGAAACAACTAAAAATATGTATGCGGTTTCCACAAATCACAGTCCTACTAGTGATAACCATCATACAGTTACAGATGCTTCAAGATTTGTGAAACCTAAATTAACAACCGCCAGAAAATTACGCATATCTCAATCTGGCTATTGTCGCAAACGGCTTGCACTATGTCATAGAGCTAAAGTTGAGAGTTTGACTAAAGTAATTGCTAAAGATAAGTACGATAAAAGTCGCTTTTAGAAAATATTTTAATTGCTAGACTGTTGGGTGTTTATCATAAAATCCTATTCATGATCATTCCATTAGAATGCGATGGTAATGCTTTTTAAGTAACAGATAATCGGCACATTTTTATATACGTTGAGATACAAAAGTTATAATTTTATAATTCACATTAATATAATAGTCAAATAAATTTTATGCAGTTTTATGCAATCATAAAATTGCTAATATCGTCCAAGTAAAAATTACCAAGAAAATTGATTTATATTTCTATAGTGCCACTAAAATTGACGTAATTTTAGCTGGCTATAAATAGTGTTAATATGATCCCCAATTTCAGGTAAAATACCTGATAATGACTCTAGTTCCCAAAAATCTGTTACAAGTAAGCTCTGAATAATAGAGTGAAAATTGTGACAGAATTTTTATCAAGGTGCAATAATTCAAGAATAATGTGGATGCGGCTGATGATTTCAGAACAGGAACTATTAAAAAAGTGGGTATCTCTTACACAAGATAAACAAAAACAAGTGTTAGACTTTATGGATTTTCTTTATTGGCAAGATATTAACAGTAAACCTGGATTGGAAAAACGTCTCCAGCAAATACGTAATAAAGTAATAGAACAAAGTATTCCTTTATACGGAAACTCCAATATAGTTAATGATCAAGTTCCATAGCTATAAGTTTATCAACATTAATTGAACCTAAAGAAAGATGGCTAAATTAAAGTAAATCATACCAATTTTGGATTGTGGATGTTGGATTGAAAGACGAGATTGATAGATTATCCCAGAAGTTCAAAAAATACTACCTCTCCCAATTTGGTATCCATACTTTAGCATTACTTAGAGTCTTGGTTTGCTATGTAGAATATAGCTACAGCTACCAAGGCTATTTTTTGTCTTTGCGTTTATTTCAAACTTAATTTTTTTGGTCTGGCGCAAAATACCTGAACACGCATTAAAGTTATAAAAGTAGGTAG
The DNA here is from genome assembly GCF_021596505.1 of Nostoc sp. CMAA1605. Lineage (GTDB taxonomy): Bacteria > Cyanobacteriota > Cyanobacteriia > Cyanobacteriales > Nostocaceae > Trichormus. Next base: position 78,242 of record NZ_PJIZ01000002.1, read on the forward strand.
TTAGCTAATTTTTTATATCTAAATATGTAGGTCTGGAGCTATTGTTTTTGAGTTAATCTGATCGGAGACATCTACATTAGTTTAATTTAAACTTGGTCTGTACTCTATTCAGTTCCAAACCTATATCTAGATGAAGAACAGGTACGATAGCCAACTTAAGGAAGTTAAATTAAACTGGGGCGCTAGGATTCGAACCTAGGGATGGCGGGACCAAAACCCGCTGCCTTACCACTTGGCGACGCCCCAACGTTTCGACTTTATTAATATAGCAGGTTATCCCTTGGTTGTGTCAAGTAGTCTTAAGAGAATTTTTCTGAGAAATGATGGCATCAATATCAGGAGCTAATATTAATTTTGGATTTTAGATTTTGGATTAAAAGTCTAGATTCAGAACAGATTTCAGAATCTTGTAACAATACTGCCTGCTCCAGTTTGGTATAAATTATGCAGGAATTGAAAAAACATCCCTGCAAAGGAATCTGCCTCCAGTGTAGGCTAACTGGGTGAAAAACTAATGTCTGGAGATGTACTGTGGTGTTTTTTAACTCAACTGGGCGACGAGTTGATTTTCTAAGAGGCTTTCACTGGTTAATAAATCCTCAACGGTGATGCGTAAAAACCTTTGCTGATCAACCTGAAATAAAATTTTAATACGATCGCTCCCCGGAAAACCTGGGGGTGTAAGTTGGGCGATGCTTCTGGCACCTTCTTGATCATTTAAGGGTTTAACACTGGTAACACCGCTATCTAAGCGACGGGTAATTAAGCGATCGCCATCAAAATATACTTCTGTCCCGCCTGTTTCCGCACCGAGTTCACCAATAATTAACTCAATACTGGGCTGATTTTCCAAGGAAGCACCCAAATATAATTCCACTGGCTGAGTCATGGGGTAGGCTTGTCCGGCTTTAATAATCGGATGCCAATTATGGCGTTGGTTACGGCGATCCCAATACCGCACACCATAACTATGATAGAGAAAGTCTTTGATTTCTACCCCTTGGGATAGTTGCAATGCACCTTGGGCGATCGCTTCAAAGGGACGTTCACAACGAATCTTTTCGGACGGGAAATATTGCCTTACCCATGTCTGCACTGCTGGTAATTGTACAGTACCACCTACTAACAACACGGCGTTAATATCCGCTAATTCAATGCCTTGGCGGCGCGCTTGCTGTAATAGATTGGTCATTGACTCATCTAATTGCTCAAAAAAGGCTTGTTCCTTGAGAATATTTTCTAAGGTGTCGCGGTTTAATTCTAGTTCGTAACTTTCAAAGTTTTCATCATCAAAATAAACTTCGCTGGCTTGGTTCTGGCTAGATAGTTGAATTTTGACTTTCTCTGCTAGTCTGATGGTTAAGGGACTAACAGCTAAACCTTGGTTTTTGGCAAAATAATCTACTATCCAATTATCAATATCTGTACCGCCTAAATTCTGCCCGGCTTTGGCTAACACACGGGCGGTTTTGACTTTTTGTTTGGAGTCTTCTGCTAAGGATTTATTCCCCCACTTGAGGAGAAAACCTACGGGCTTAGTGTTGGTTTGGCTACTTTTATTCAACTGCACTAAGGATAAATCTAAAGTCCCGCCACCAAAATCAATCACTAACAAATTTTCTGCTTCCCCTAAACCATAGCCTAAAGCGGCGGCTGTCGGTTCGTCTAGCATCCGCACCTGTTCGACGGGTAAGGCAAGGCATACTTTACCTAGCCAATAGCGATAGGCTTCAAAGCTATCTACGGGAACAGTTAAAACGAGGGAATCTAACCCGCCTTCTTGGGGTGCGAGTTGTTCAATAACTTGGGTGAGAAACCATTGTCCTACCTGTTCAAAGGTGATGGTTTGTCCGTCGAGTTCTGGGAGGAAACCTTGAATATCTGAACCAATTCCGCGTTTGAAGCTGCGGAAAAATCTGGTGTCGCTTTTGAGGTCAAGACCGCGATCGCGCACTTGTTGCCCTACTATGACTTTACCTTGCTTGGCATCTTCTACATATACTAGGCTGGGAATTAGTGGGGGGTTGAGGCTTTGTTGGATGGATAAACCCGGTAGCGTCAGGGTTTCGGGCTGTTGGGTGACTGGATTCCAACGGGCAATGACTGTGTTACTTGTACCAAAATCGATTGCGATCGCCATAGTCTTATGATTTTCTCACGCAAAGGCGCAAAGGCGCAGAGAGTGTTTAAGGTTGAAACTATTGTCCCATAAGCCACCATGAGCGTAGATGTGAAATTGCGACTTCTTTTTGTTGGGGAATTCACCACTGTGAAGTAAACAGAACTAGAGACAGAATGTCAAGATTTAGATATGTACCTTTTGGCAGTGCTGTCAAGTCAGTGAAATATTTATTAATATAGGTATAAATCGAGTGTCAGGAGTTTCCAGCAATTCAAGGTAGCAAACATTGTTCAGAAATCAGTGATTTTTCTAACAAAGGAGCAAAGGCGCATGAAAGACCAGCCACGGTCAGACTCTCAGGAATTTCTAGGTAATCTCAAGAATGGTATTTGGCTGTTTGGCCTTTCCTCTTGGGTGTTTGGTATAACTGACCGCAGTATCGCTTCCTTTGCCGATGGCTATCTATCTGCATTGGATTTGACACAATTATTTACAGCCGCTACTTTCTTTGTGGCTTGGTTATTTTTAAAACCAACATCTAGAGTTTAATCAAAATTCAAGCAGGACAGCAGGTTTTCAGGGGTTTGAGTATTGTTAAACCCCTACACCCTTACACCCCTATACCCCTAATACTCGTAAAAATTTATCTGGTAGGTAGCAGCGATCGCCCACAGGAATTGTATATTGGTATAAAATACCCATTTCCGTAGCTATCAATGAGCTACTGTATTAACCCCAATTGCCTCAAACCAGAAAACAAGCACGATGCCCTATTTTGCCAGAGTTGTGGTTCAGAACTACTCTTGGAAGGGTGTTATCGTGCAGTTCGTCTACTCAGTGACCCCAATAAACCCAGTGGCTTCGGTACTATCTACGAAGTAGAAGATCATGGCCAGCAAAAAATTTTGAAGGTGCTACATAACAACCATCCAAAAGCGGTGGAGCTATTTCAGCAGGAAGCCAACGTTTTAAAACAGTTACAGCATCCAGGTATTCCCCAAGTTGAATCAGACGGCTACTTCATTTATTTTCCCAGAAATAGTCAACACCCCCTCCATTGCTTGGTGATGGAAAAAATTGAGGGGATGAATTTAGAAGAATATCTCACACGGAGGAACTTTCAACCCATTGGCGAACGGGCGGCTATTCGTTGGTTGAAACAACTAGCAGAAATTCTCCATCAAGTTCATCAACAACAATATTTTCATCGTGATATTAAACCAGCTAATATCATGCTAAGACCCGATGGTCAGTTAGTATTAATTGACTTCGGGACAGCAAGAGAGGTAACACAAACCTTCATTCACAAAGTATCAGGACAGCAAGTTACAGGAATTATTTCTACAGGATATACACCACAAGAACAAATGAACGGGAAAGCCGTTCCCCAGTCAGATTTTTTTGCTTTGGGACGGACTTTTGTTTATTTATTAACAGGTAAAAGTCCTGATTGTTTCCATGAAGATTCTCGCACCGGGCAGTTACTTTGGCGAGATGTTACCACAGAAATCTCCCCAAGTTTAGCAGATTTAATTGATTATTTGGTATCCCCATTTCCTGGGAATCGACCAAAAGACACAGCAGAACTTTTAAACATTGTTACGCAATTAGAAAATACCTATCGTACTTCTAACCCTAAATTTTCCCAGAAACCAGCTCAAGTTCCTGTTAACTCTCAGAATAATTATCAACAAACACCAGTTTATCAAACACCGATTTCTCAAACACCAGTTTCTCTAAACTATGTCGGATTTTGGCGGCGTTTTGTCGCTTATTGCATTGATTTATTAATACTGTCTATTTTAGGAGCTTCCATAGGCTACATTTTTGGATTTACATTTCCCAATTTCTCACATTCAGCCTATACCTACAGCACCAATGCTGCTGCTACCAACGCTGGTATTAGTGGTCTTTTTACCAGTATTGGTGGCACATTTGGTGGGTTAGGAGTTTTATTTTTATTAACAGCAATTTTAACTACTTATTCACCTGAAGGTGGGCCAGATATCATTCCTACATTGTTAGCAGTGATCCTCTGCTGGCTTTACTTCACAGTTCTAGAAACATTTTCTAAACAACAAGCAACTATAGGCAAAATGCTGTTAGGTATTACTGTTACTGACCTCAATGGTAATGATATTTCGTTTTTTAAGGCCAACCTCCGTTATTGGTTGAAAACTATCTCCACCATAGGGTTATTTATCGGGTTTATTATTATCGGTCTACATCAGAAAAAGCAAGCCTTACATGATTTAATAGCCGGTACTGTAGTGATCAAAAAGCGTTAATTAAATAAGTGAATTTAATTAATTCCTATCTAGCCGCCAGTCCCCAGATTTTAAATGTCTCTTAAAATATATGAATCAGCCATCGGAGTTAGAGGTCAAATATAAGAAAATATATCCTATTTTTATAGGAGTTTGTAGTATTTTGATGCTGTATACATCATTATTAGTGGGATTTTCGCTAAATACAATTACAGGTTTAATACTTTTACTGGTCAGTTTATTAATGTTAACTCGCACTGTAGCTGTGATTACTCAAAATGAGATTCAGATGCGGAATCTATTGGGAATGACAGTAAAAGTATATTCTTACACTCCCGACCAAATTGTTGTTGCCAATAATAGCATCTATGTGAATGACAAAAAAGTGATTTCAGGTTTGTGGGCGGATATCAATATCCAAGAAGTAAAAGCATTTTTCTTACAAATACAAGAAGAAAATTGATCAGGATGACACGTTAGGGACTTCTAACTCAATACAGTTCAGTTAAGAAAATAGTTTGTAGTGAGGACTTTAGTCCTCATCTAAGGACTGAAGTCCTTACTACAAACTTTTCCTTACTTCACAAACCCCAGATTTTAGCCTTAACTGAACCGTATTGACTTATAACTCAAAAAATATTCCATTTGTAGGGTGCGTCAGTACAAAGAATATCTAGGTATAGCGAAGGTTTCTCACACTGACGCACCCTACTAACAGTCAATTCGGGATAATTTAATTTTTGTAAGTCCCTTAACACCGAAATCATCATAAAAATAGGGTAACTCTGAAAAATTTAGAGTTACCCTATTTTAATATTTACAAGTAAGAGAAATTAAGCGAATGCAGCAGTTCTCACATCATTATTCGCCAAAATTTCTTGCAGTTCATCCGCATCTACTGTTTCTTTATCAATCAGCATTTGCGCGATTTGGTCTAAGATGTGGCGGTTACTTACCAACACCTCTTTAGCGCGGCTGTAGGCTGTATCTACTAATTTCCGCACTTCTTCGTCAATAGCAGCCGCAGTTTCTTCGGAGAAATCACGCTCAGACATGATATCGCGACCGAGGAACATATTACCTTGCTGACGACCAAGAGCGACGGGGCCGAGTTTATCACTCATCCCGAAGCGGGTAATCATTTGGCGTGCTACACGCGCTACTTGTTGTAAGTCGTTGGAAGCACCTGTGGTGACTTCTTCTTCACCGAAGATAATTTCTTCTGCTAACCGACCACCTAAAGCCACAGCCATCTGATTTTCCAGATAAGCACGGCTGTATAAGCCAGTTTCCATACGGTCTTCGCTGGGGGTGAACCAAGTTAAACCACCGGCGCGACCACGGGGAATGATGCTGATTTTTTGTACTGGGTCATAGTCGGGCATTAAAGCACCAACTAAGGCGTGACCAGCTTCGTGATAAGCTACTAAGGTTTTGCGCTTTTCGCTCATAACGCGGTCTTTCTTCTCTGGCCCTGCGAGGACGCGATCGATGGCATCATTGATTTCATCCATCGAAATTTCGGTTAAGTTGCGTCTTGCTGCTAGAATGGCGGCTTCGTTGAGCAGGTTGGATAAATCTGCACCGGTAAAGCCAGGGGTACGACGGGCGATTTTATCTAAGTCTACGTCTTTGGCTAAGGTCTTGCCACGGGCATGGACTTTGAGGATTTCGCTACGTCCAGAGTAGTCGGGACGGTCTACGACAACTTGACGGTCAAAACGACCAGGACGTAATAAAGCTGCGTCTAATACGTCGGGACGGTTGGTAGCAGCGATAATGATGATACCGGTGTTACCTTCAAAACCATCCATTTCGGTGAGTAACTGGTTGAGGGTTTGTTCCCGTTCATCGTTACCACCACCTAAACCTGCACCCCGTTGACGACCTACCGCGTCAATTTCATCGATGAAGACGATACAGGGAGCATTGGTTTTAGCTTGTTCAAATAAGTCGCGGACACGGGAAGCACCCACACCCACAAACATTTCTACAAACTCAGAACCGGAGATGGAGAAGAAAGGTACACCAGCTTCCCCAGCGACGGCGCGCGCGAGGAGGGTTTTACCTGTACCTGGAGGCCCAACTAATAGTACACCTTTAGGAATTTTGGCACCGACGGCGGTAAAGCGATCGGCATTTTTCAAAAAGTCTACAACTTCGTTTAGTTCTAATTTGGCTTGGTCAATACCAGCAACATCACCAAAGGTGACTTGCGTTTGTGGCTCCATTTGTACCCGCGCTTTGGACTTACCAAAGTTCATGGCTTGGCTACCGGGGCCATTTTGGGCGCGACGCAGTAAGAAGAATAAGCCAACCAGCAGTAATACTGGAAGGAATAAGCTACTTAAAGCCTTGAGCCAAAAACCTTCGTCGGTGGGAGGTAAAACGGATATATCAACGCCTTTGGAACTGAGGGTATTGATTAACTCTGGGTCGTTGACTAAAGTAACAAGTTTTTTATTAGGGTCGTATTTGGGTGTAACTAAGGCTGTGGAACGGTCTGCACTGAGGCTAACTCTTTCTACTCTGCCTTTTTCTACTTCTTGAATAAACTGGCTATATCGCCATGTTTCCCGACTTTCGGGTCTTTTATCAAAGAAAGCTGTGCCAAGTGCAATTACAACAATAAATAGCAGCGCGTACAGCCCCGCATTTCTCCATCTTTTATTCACTGAGGTTGATCCTCCCGTATTTTTGGGCGTAGGGCATTATTAGAATTATGTTAACTTATCTTAAGGTATAACAAAATCATAGTTCTGTCATGCTAAGAATAGCCTCCTGAGTTGCTGAAAGCATAGATGGTAGGGATCATATTGTAGCGACCCCGTGGGCTGATGAACGGTATGAATGGGGAGAATTTCCACCACACTATTAGTGTAGGCGATCGCTTCTAAGCTTTGAACGAATTCTGGTGTCCAGGTTACTTCTCTCACTACCTGTTGCTGCTGGGTTAACCATTTCATCAATTGCTGGCGACTAATTCCTGGTAATATACCCACTTCTAAGGGCGGTGTCCACCAATTCCCGTTACCCCATCCCCAAAGATTCCCTGTGCTGGTTTCTAGCCAATTGCCAGTATTATCTACCAGAATAGCTTCTTGGGCATGGGTTGAGACAGTAGTTTTAGCTAACCACGCACCCAAGTAATTACCTGTTTTATGGGTAGGAAGACTGCGAGACCACTGGGAAGTAGCCACAGCACAAGTTACCCCATGCTGTTGTTTTGCTGAAAGATTTTCCGGTAAATATCTCCCAATTATCCATTCTCGACCATCAGGGAAAATAGTCATTCGGAGAACAGGAAAATGAGTTAACATCGCCTCTGCACCTTGGCGCAGGCGTTTCCAGTCTGGTTGTTCCCAATTGAAAGCTTGCAGGGAGAAAAGTAGGCGATCGCAATGTGCTTGCCAGTTCGTTAAACTACTAGCGAGTGAATTCTCGTACACCCGTAAAGTTGTAAAAACCGTTGCCCCATATAATAACCCTGGATCATTAATATCTAATTGCAGAGTGGGAGAGTCAATTAAACTACCGTTGTACCAAAACATTCTGGAGGCAAGCAGTTAGAAGAATTTTAAATATTTTAATTTTAAATTTTGATTTTGTGAGTACCAATACAAAGAGGTAGCAGCCACAAACTACTACCCCTACAGGCAAACTTGTGTGAACTTCTACGAAAAATCATCAAACACTAACTGCTTAATGATCAATTTTGCCTGATTTTTCGTATTTTCTAATACCTTGACCAGTCATACAGGTATCTACCATGATGATCGCGGACACGATGCCATTGTCCATGTCGATAGTAGCCGTAATAGTGTCCGTGACGGTAGCGACGGCGATAGTAATGTCTTCTATGACGGGATCTTCGATAATAATGGTGATGTCTGTAGCGACGGCGATAATAATGTCTTCTATATCTTGGTCGGTGAGCTAGCAAAAGTTCTTCGCTTTTACCTTCAACTAAATTTGGTTCTGCATCAACACTCTGTTCTGTGAAAACATGATTTTGAGTATTTTCTTTGGCTTCAACTATTGCAGGTGGATAGATAAAAGCTAATACTAGTAACGCAATTGAAGATAGCTTCTGGAAACGGTTCACGTCTTTGCTTCTCCCTGACTGTCGGTAATAAGTTTAATAAATACTTGAAATTGGGAAAGCATATAGTTCGTACTTCACAAACCTCAAATCTGAAAAAGTAATGAAAGTTCTAGTTTTGAATGCTGGTTCTAGTAGCCAAAAAAGTTGTTTGTATAAAATTCCTGATGATGCGTCTCTCCAGGAAGCACCCCAACCACTTTGGGAGGGGAAAATTAACTGGACTCAAGACCAAGGTGGAGCAGAAATTGTTGTGGAGAAGTCCACGGGTGAAAAACTGCGTGAAACTATTGCTGGAGATTCTCGACAGACACAATTTGCTTATCTACTCCAGACTCTCACTAGTGGTAAAACTCAAGTCATTGGTGATTTATCAGAAATTGATGTGGTGGGACATCGAGTAGTACATGGCGGTCAAAGTTACCGCCATAGTGTGATTATTACGGAGGAAGTAAAAAAGGCGATCGCTGACCTCTGCAATCTAGCTCCAGCACACAACCCAGCAGCTTTAGCAGGGATTGATGCCATCGAGAAAAACTTAGGAAATGTTACCCAGGTGGCAGTATTTGATACTAGTTTCCACGCCACCCTACCAGATGCAGCCGCTATTTATCCCGGCCCCTATGAATGGGTAGAGCAAGGTATCCGCCGCTACGGTTTCCACGGAATCAGTCATCAATACTGTTCTCACCGTGCAGCACAAATCCTTGGTCAAGATTTAGCCTCTTTACGAATGATTAGTTGTCATCTCGGTAATGGTGCTTCTTTAGCGGCTGTAGCTAATGGACATAGTATCGACACCACTATGGGATTCACGCCTCTAGATGGTTTAATGATGGGTAGCCGTTGCGGTTCTATAGACCCAGGTATTTTAATTTACTTACTACGACATGATAATTCTGCTGAAAGCCTAGATTATGTTTTAAACAAAGCTTCAGGATTAAGGGGAATATCCGGTGTTTCCAGCGATTTACCCGCAGTCATAGCAGCGATAAATCAAGGTAATAAACGCGCTCAACTAGCATGGGATATTTACGTACATCGCCTCAAGGCGGAAATAGGTGCTATGTTAGCGAGTTTGGCGGGTTTAGATGTTTTAATTTTTACTGCTGGCATCGGGGAAAACTCTGCTGCAATTCGTCAAGCGGTTTGTGAAGGTTTTGGGTTTTTGGGTTTAAAAATCGACTCTGAGAAAAACCAAAATCAACCTGTAGATGCAGATATCGCCACTCCTGATTCTACCGTGCGGGTGTTAGTGATTCATACTCAAGAAGATTGGGCGATCGCTCAACAATGTTGGGAGTTAGTCAAGAGTCGCTGATTCACAAAAAACGACGTACAATTATTTTGCCTAGTCTCGGCCAAATAAAACTTAAAATCGGCTGGAGGAATAGAGGTATACAGACTGAAATCACTAAGAAGATTGTATCAATAATTGCCTGAAAATTTTTAGTGTAAATTATGGCGATCGCTGGAATTAAACAACTCATAACCCATGCTATCCAGTTCAGATATTGATATTTGATGGCAATATTTCTTTTTAGTATCCGAAATAGAAAATAGCGACAAGCAAAAATTAATACAGCTACAGCTAACCAAATAATAATAAATAACACCGTTCTCTGTACTAAATTCATGCCATAAATCAAAGATATTTTACTTACTACTAAACCAGCAGGAAATAGTGAAGATAACTCCCATAGTAGTAATTTAACCTGATTTCTTAAAGAATTGAGTAATTGTCCTACTAACCAATAATGGGCAGAAATCACCATTGAACATTGAGGATTATATAGAAGAAAATCCTCTTTAACTTTCTGTACTACATCCCCATTAAACAGAACAATACTCTGTAAAATACAGTCATTTTCATGAGCATCATCAACAGTTAATTTATCTTCTTTATAATAAGAATTAAATGTAGAGCTAATCTGTAAATTTAGCTTTTTTTGTAAATATTTACTCCGCAATATTTTGAGAATATTGAGTAAAAAACCAAAGTAAGTCTTAGTAATTTTCCTACTATTGTTTTTCAGTCTTATATCTGGAACATAATTACTGCGTAAACAAATACAGTACCAAAGATACATAATTAATGTAGGAGGTACTTCTAAAGATATGCCTTGTTTTTTAGCTGCTTGAATTTCCTCTACAACTTTCTGGTTCAGATAGAAATTACATTGAGACTGATTGAATTTAATTTCTACATCATGTCCTTGAGGTATTTGCAAGGAGAAATTCAGGTTAACATCAGTAAGCACTTTGTTTTGTGTCTTATCGTTGACCATTGGAAGATATGTTTGCCAAACTTTTTACCAAGTTAATCATAAAATCTAAGATTCCCCGCCACTGTTTTTCCCCAGCAACTACTCCCTCATTATGAATTTGCAGGATGATATTTTTGGCATCTTCAGGTAAGTCGAATAAGTCTCTGTGATATCTAGTAATAATATCGCCATCTAACTGCATGACTGTTTGAGCATAAATTGTATCAATTTTCGTGCTTGTAACATCACCACCATCTAAAGCCGCCTTCAGTTCAATCACTTTACGCAGAGTTCGCATAAATTTATCATTCTGAAAAAGAGATTGGATTTCATCACAATTTCTTTGCCATTCTTCTTGCCAAGCTGTTTGATTTTCCTGATTAATATCTTCTATTACCGGTGCAGGCGCAGGTAATATAGGTCTAGCTAACTCCACATATCTAGGATCAGATTCAATGATATTACCTCTTCTAATTTCCTTTAATAAATTTAGTCTTTGATGATATGTTTTGACTTTTTCATTTTGCAAATTATTGGATTTATAGTTCCCTTCTTCTACTAGAATATGAAAGTATTCTCTTTCTAATTGTGAGAATAAACTTCTATAGCGATCGCGCAATTCTGCATCCGCAGGAATTTCCATTTCTTCAAAGTAATCTTTATCACTTATAGAGTAGATACTTTGATAGGCTTCCCATGCACTAAATTTCGTACCATTGATTCTATTCACCACCATTGTGTTGACTTCTAAAGCAGTAATATCCTCAATTAAAACCTGTACGGAAGATACGAATTTATTTAGTAGGCCTCTAGCTTGAGATTGAATACCATCGGTACTAGAAGTTTTATTTGCTGAGGTCAGATTATCTCTATTTTGATTAGTTAAACTGTCTTTAGCTTGAGTTTGAGTCCTATCAACCACAGTGACTACCTCTTTAATCTTGGCAAAATCTTCTCTTGTAATTGTTTACTTTGATCATTACAAGTAAACTAACCTACAGCTAAGTTACTGTAGGTGTAAAACGAGATAATTAACTAATTAAACTACTTAATATTTTCGTAATTACTTAGAAACTTGTGCGAGAACTAGCCATTTCCTTGAGGATTTTATAGACCTTATGGACACTTTCTATATTCTTTTGCATAATTTCTCGACTCTCCTTCACTTGGTCTAAATGAAAGCTGAGGAGTTCTGCATAAGGGCCACTACTGAGAAATTGACTACCAACTTCATTTTCAATGTCGCCATCAATTAAATTAATCTTGGTATAAATTCTGTTACCAGGTTTAGCGGTTGTCGGTAGAGGTTGTAATTCTCCATCCAGTTGCGTAGACGGTTCTTCAACCCAAGTAGTAATTTCTAACTGCACAACTTCTGCGATCGCTGCCTTCATGACATCGATAATACTCTTATTATCCAGGTTATTAGCATTGATCTGCTGAATTATTGATTGAAAATTTCCGCTTTCCGCCTTGATCAGTTGACCATTTTTAATAGATTCTTCTGTGCCAGTAATTTCCATGAGTTAATTAACAGTAAAAGGTTTCAATGTAGACAAGATACAATTTTAATAGCTGTGGTAAATTTGACTAGGGTTACTTAATAAAAGTAATCAAACTCACCATCCATAGCAGTGTATCCCTTATGTTTATTGCTGCCACACGTATAATAAAAACTTATTTAAGCAGAGTAATTACTGGTTTGTAAACATTAAAACTCACCCTTAACTTAGGTTCCCTAGTTAGGTTAGGTGCAAGAGTTCCAACTGCTTAAGTTGTAGTGAATAAGTATCATACAGGAAGCAAACTGTAGAGCAGGTTTTTCCATATCCTGTGAATACTCAGGTATGGCACTGGGAATAATACTATATACAATGAGCCAAAATGCGTCAGAAAATTAGAAACCTATGTTAATGTCGCGTCAAAGTATCGTCACCCCTTTAGTAGTAGTTTTGTGTATGTTAGGCATTGCTCGGATGCAATTCCCTAGACTGCAAGAATTACTCAATAGTCGGCAGTATATCCCTTTAGCAACTTTAGAAAAAGAACTCCAGCAAGAAAAAGTCAGACTAGATTTACTCAAGCAAACACCTAGTTTTGGCTATGATAATTTAATGGCAAATTGGGTATATCTCAATTTTTTACAATACTTTGGTGACGATGAAATTCGCGAACGTACAGGATATAGTTTAAGTCCAGAATATTTTGACATAATTTTAAAACATGACCCTAGATTTATAGAAGCTTACATCGCTCTTTCTACTAGTGCATCTCTTTATGCTGGTGTGCCAGAACGTTCAATAGCCTTAATGGCAGAAAGTTTAAAATCTTTATCTCCCCATGTTCCTGATAAATCTTATTATATTTGGCGTTATAAAGGGATTGATGAATTACTGTTTTTAGGTGATGCTAAAGCGGCTCAATCCTCTTTTTTGATGGCAGCTAATTGGGCTAGTCAATATGAAGATGAAGAAAGTAAATTTGTCGCTTTTACTTCTCAAAAAACGGCCGAATTCCTCAGCCGCAATCCCGATAGCACATATGCACAAATTGCGACTTGGGGAATGATATTAACTAATCCTGTTGATGAGAAAACGCGTAAGAGAGCCATCGATGCTATTGAAAAGTTAGGTGGACAGGTAGTAATTAACCCCGATGGGACAAGCAGTATTAAGTTACCACCACAAGATTAAAAATTACGGCGTTGCTGAGTGATTTTAAAACAACCTTTTAAAGCGATCGCTGTTTCTTTTGACCAAAAGAGTGCTGAGTGCTGAGTAGGAAATTAAGATAATTGCACCGGCTGAACGCCTCGCTATCGCTAACAGCACTACTGACTCAGTAATTACTTATGTTTGAATTTACACAAGATTCTAAATATTGCTACAATGTTTATATAACTTAATACTTTTGCTCAGGCTTGCAATATAAAACCCTAATCTCCTGAAAAATTAGGGTTTTTCCAGTGGAAACATTTAATAAAGATGACATCTATAAACCCAGCTACGCGTTTATTTTCCCGATTAGAACTAAATGGAAGTCAATTGACTCATCAGCCAGGTAGCGTGTTAAGCAGTACCGCATTAATTGCTGGTACAACGGTCGGTGCAGGGATTTTGGCTTTACCTGCGGTGACACTACCTTCTGGTATTCTCCCTTCCACAGTTTTACTAATTTTAGTTTGGCTATACACCTTAGTATCTGGATTATTGATTGCAGAAGTGAACTTAAACTCAATGCGTTTAGAAGGACGCTTGAGTGTTGGTTTTTTGGCAATGGTGGAAAATACTTTGGGTAAATTGGCGGCGAAAATCGCAGGCGGTGCATATTTATTCATGCACTATGCTTTGTTAGTGGCTTATATGGCGCAAGGTGGGGAAATTTTAATCTCTGCATTGACTAAAGTTGGGGGTATCCCCAATCATTTACCTGGGTGGCTAGGAACAACGACTTTCACCATGCTGTTTGGTGGAATTATGTATTGGGGAAGAGAAAGATTCATTGCAAAACTTAATAGTGCGTTCGTTGCTATCGTCATTGCTTCCTTCTTGGGACTCTTACTTTTAGGAACGGGACAAGTTAAAAGTGTGCAGTTTCTCTTTCAAGATTGGGGTGCAGTGGGAAGTGCTGTGTCTGTGATGTTAGTAGCACTTTTTTATCACAATATTGTGCCGGTGGTGGTAACTCAATTAGAAGGAGATAGTCGCAAGGTTCGCCAATCAATTGTTATTGGTTCTGCCATTCCTTTAGTGATGTTTTTGGCATGGAATGCGGTAATTTTAGGCAGTGTAAATCCAGAAATAGTGCAGAAATATCATCATTTTGACCCTTTGCAAATTCTCCGCGCTGGGGGTGCTGGTGAATGGTTGGGTGTGCTGGTATCTATATTTTCTGAGTTTGCAATTGTTACGTCTTTTATTGGCTTTGTTTATGGGTTAGTGGATTTCTTTCAAGATGTAGCGTTAATTCGTCAAAGGGGACTTGATCAGCGTTTACCACTTTATTCTCTAATTTTGTTACCACCGATGAGTTTAGGGGCAGTTAATCCCCATATTTTTATTACAGCCTTAGATATTTCTGGTACTTTCAGTATTTCCATTTTGGGAGGAATCATCCCTGCGTTGATGACTTGGAAGCAACGCCAAAAGCAAGATCATGTGCATCAATTGCTAGTTCCAGGGGGAAGGATGACATTGATAATCATGATTATTGTGGCATTAGTAATTATGACTAGACAAATTCTATCAATGGTGAGATTTTAGAGTGTAAATATCGACAAGAGCAAATATTTGCATTGACCGGGTAATCGCTAAAAAGCCGAGAATAATAGAAAAAACCTACTTTTATAGGGATGAAAGATATGTGAATTATATACCAGTGCGATCGCGGAACTTTTTCATATCCTTCATCAGAAATTTGCCATTGGGAAATTGATGTTATAAACTGTAGGCGCAGTTTTCTATTAAGGTTTTTTTAATTATGATGACAACACAGACTCTGACAACTAAACCTGACAAAAAATCTCCTAAGAAACGACAGCAATCTTTTCCGAGTGTGGATATCGGTTCGCCTCAAGTACCCTTACGCAAACCTAAAAAAATCACCCAAGCACCCGAATTATTAAGTGATTGGGAACACGCTAGTTAATTGCTTGTTACTAATTCCATTTGCACAGTTGCAATGGCGGTGTCATACGAGGGCGGTTGTATTGATAGAATCCCTCAAGATTTAGCAAAGCTTGACGATAAAAAATCCTCTGCATAGCATCCTCATGATGATTAGCAGTACCCATCAAATAACTTTGACTTAGTGTCAATCGCCCTTCAGCATCCCAGATAAATCTAGATTGGGGTAGATGATTTTGTTGATTACCACTCCACAATATAGCGAACGCTTCACCTGTAATGAGATTGCCTTTGACATTACCTCTGATACAGATAAAGTTGTCTGAATGGGGATAGCCGTAATATCCCTCAAATCGATTTGCAGTTTTTTGAAAATTGGCGCAAACTCCCGCACCGACTCGCCAGTCTTGGGGATCGGGTTGAGAGCAGAATTGATAGTTACCGTTTGCTAAATTGGCAATGTTAATTTGGGGTTTGGTATCTTGTTTTTGATGAGATTGATGCCAATTAAAGCCATTTATTAACAAAGCGGCGGATAGCACAAATATTTGTGCAGGAATAATTAAACTCAGCATGATTACATCTCCAAATATTGAGGAGAGTTGTACAACTGAGATGATTAATCAACTAGTAACTATACTACTGGTGCCGCATAAATGGCTAAAAATACCAGCAATAAGATAATTAATAAGCTGATTTTGACGACTAGGTAAGTTGTGGGGTCAAATAAAGGAAAATCGTGTGTCATAGTGACCTCCAAGCTTAGGCTCTCGATGCAATAGTTGGGTGAGGTATATATTTTTTAGCTGTGTATATACATCTATTGTCTGCCAAAAACTAATACACGCAAGGGAAGTTAAAGTTTTAGTAATATTTTTTAGGATATTGTTAAAAACTATTATCTATAGCGAGGATAGAATTTTTATATAGAAAGGCTGCTCTATCTTAGTTATGGCGCAATAGGGTTCAGTTAAGGCTAAAATCTGGGGTTCGTGAAGTAATGAAAAGTTCGTAGTAAGGACTTCAGTCCTTAGATGAGGACTAAAGTCCTCTCTACAAGACGCTGCGCGTAGCTTGCTTCCCCGGAGGGGTACACTACAAACTATTTTTTTTTAACTGAACTGTATTGGGTTATGACGCAATAAAAAAGAGAAAAAATCTCTACGTCATTTAGACAAATATCATCAATCATGAATTAAGCGATCGCTATAGTAATCTTAGAGAAAGATTTATATTTGATTGTAAAAAAATCAGGAGTGATTTATTCATGATTTTCTTTTACCTGTTTGTTCTCCGTTCCCTAATTACCACATCTAAAAGAACTGCGTTAATCAAATTAGATGACTATATTTTTAGTTTGGTTAAAAAATCAGGTTTTTTCTTTCGCGAATGATAAATAATCGGTAATAACGCAAATCAAAATTTACGGTATATCCATTTTAATTAAATAGTTGTCACACCATCTTGCTAATTTATCGACAATATCCAAATATATTGCAAAATAAAGATTTATGGTATAAAATACTCTAGATTATTTAAAAAAGCGTTAAATTACGTAAATAAATAATTACTTTTATTTCTTAGTCTTTAATAAAAAGCATTTCTTAAAGTGGTATGGCAGAAAACTCAGTTAAGCTTTTTTTCTCCTACTCGCATAAAGATGAAGAGCTACGAGACGAATTAGCAAATCACCTGAGCATTTTAAAACAGCAGGGTGTAATCTCAAGTTGGCATGATAGAAAAGTCCTGCCGGGAGCAGAATGGGATAGTCAAATTCATGAAAACTTACTCGCAGCTGATATTATCTTGTTGCTGATTAGTGCAGATTTCATAGCTTCTGACTACTGCTGGGATGTTGAAGTTAAAACAGCGATGAAACGTCATAATGAAGGCAAAGCCTGTGTTATACCGGTTATCTTGCGAAAAGTCGATTGGACAGGCGCACCATTTGGCAAACTGCAATTTCTCCCTAAAAATGCTCAACCTGTAACTAGTTGGCAAATTCGAGATGAAGCTTTCGACAACATCGCTCAGGGTATTCGTAGAGTAGCGGAAACCTTGATAATTCAACGTCAGCAGCAGTTAGCGCAACAGCAAATTGCCAGAAATATAAATCGTTATAAAGCCAAGGTTGAAGAAATTTTATCTGTAGATGGCACGATTTCTTTGCCTTCCAGAGATACACTCAATGAACTAAGGGAAGAACTAGGATTAACCAATGAACAAGCGAAAGATATTGAACAAAGAGCTTTTGAGCCATATGTAATTTATCAACAGAAACTGCGAAAATACGAAGAAACCTTTAAGAAGGTAATTGAGTCGGAATACCCTCTCAATAGCAGAATTGAGAGGGATTTAGAACTAAGGCAAAGAGATTTAGGTATCAAACCTGAAGATGCCAAAAGAATTGAACTGCCTATTCGTTCTCAGGCAGAATCTAAATATTATCAAACAAAATTACAAGTTAACGTACCAGAACCATTAGAAGCTAGTGCGGCTGAACCTTTATCCCATAACACAATTAATAAACCACAAAATTATCATCAAGTAAAAGAATCAAATCCCGTAAAATCTACAGTCGAGGGAACTAGTGAATTAGAGTCAGAAGCAAATAATTTGAATTTAGCCAATAAACTCAATATTGAAAGTAAAAATCTGCTCAAAAATGTTATAAAAGTTGCCAATAATGTATCTGATCAATGGGGTATTTCCTCAGATAAAAATATTGTTACTGACATAGCCCAAAAAGGAATATCTCAAATCAAAGAAGCCTTAGAGAAATCTTATCAAGAAAAATTACAACGTTATCAGCAGGAATTAGCGATTGTTTTCAGGATTGATTATCCTCCCAGCGCATTGACTAATAGTAATTTGAAAAAAACACAAAAATCTTTAGGACTTGCAGATCAAGACGTAGAGCTAATTAAGCAGCAGATTACTTTACCCAAATATAAAAATTACCAAATAAATTTGTCTACCGACAAACCTCTAAATTGGCAATCTCAAATTGCTATAACAGCAAACTTAGGTGATATTAAAGCTGTAGTTACTAATTCTATAGGGACAATTGTAATCAACAGTGATGGGCAAAAAATTAATATTTGGGAAGTAATATCTGGAGAATTACTCAGAACTTTAACTGGACATACAGATATAGTTACCACCATTGATTTAAGTGCAGATAATCAACTATTAGTGAGTGGTAGTGCTGATAGGACTTTTAAACTTTGGCATTTAAGCACAGGTAAGCTAATTCGTACTTTCAACGGACATTCAGACTGGGTGACTACAGTCGTGATTAGCAAAGATGGAAAGATTATTGCTAGTGGTAGTGCGGATCAAACTATCAGACTTTTGTATTCGTCTAATGGCAACTTATTTCATACTTTGAAAGGTCACACTGGTTTTGTTCGTGCCATTGCGATTAGTAATGATAGTCAATTACTAGCTAGCGGCAGTAATGATAGAACAGTAAAAATCTGGAACTTAGCCACTCGTCAATTGCTGAAAACCCTTGAAGGACACACAGGTTTTGTGCGTTCTGTTGCTATTAGTCCTGATGGGAAAACTATTGCTAGTGCAGGTGAAGAAGGACATATCAAAATCTGGGATGCGCTGACTGGAGAATTAAAAGTAAATCTGACAGAACATATAGGGAATGTTGCATCTGTTGCAATTACTGCTGATGGCAATAGATTAATTAGTGGTGGTGATGATAAAACACTCAAAGTATGGAGTTTAGTAACAGGGCAATTAGAAAACAGCTTAGAGGGACATATTGGACGAATTTTATCCGTTCGCAGCAGCTTGGATGGGTATACTTTGGTGAGCGGTGGACAAGATAAATCTGTGAGAGTATGGAGCCTGAAAATAGGTCTTTAAGTCTTGAGTTTAAGTAGATTAACTATATGGAATATATCATCGTACTTCTCTTTACTGGTGTGATCACAGCTCTGATTGCACAGGGCAAAAACAGACGCGCACTAGTTTGGTTTCTCTGTGGATTTTTTGTAGTCGGTTTATTCATTATTCCCTTTCTTTCAGCTTTAAGAAAATGTCCTAATTGTGGCAAATACATAGAAAAAGAAACAAAAATATGTGGCTACTGTGGTCATAATATACTTTAGTTCCAACTAGCACGAAAATATTAAGGAATTCCTGCTAGTTGAAAGATTTGCTGCGGTGTAATTTGTAAATCTGTCAGTAATTCATCAGCTAAACTAGCTTCACCGCTTTTAGTTTGGGGTCTGGTATCAGGATAAAAAACAGTTACAGTTTTAGCTTTGGTATCTATCACCCAAACTCTCATCACACCCGCATCTAGATAATCTGTGGCTTTAGCTGCCATCTCACCGAAACTTTGGCCAGGGGAGATAATTTCAATTACTAAGTCTGGGGGTATGGGACAAGGTGCATCTTCAACGACATCATTCGGCAGCCGTGAGAAGGAAACAAATAATAAGTCTGGTACAGGAACCCAGTCTCGTCCCTGACGTTTGAGAGTAATCGCCCACTCAATACCAACCTCTCCTCGATTTTGCGCCCAAGGTGTTAAAAGTGCATATATTGTGCCTGTTACTCTGGAATGAAATCTTTTTGGTGCCATTTTAGGTTTTAATTCGCCATTAACTAATTCGTAGGTGATATCGCCTTCTGGTAAGGCGAGGAATTCGGCAAGTGTGAGTTGAGCTTTAAGTTGAGTCATACATCTACTCTCAATTCATAACTCTATTTTGCATATATCATAAAAGATGCCACAGGCGCGATTAGTTAAAGTCAATGCGATTAATTTTGTACAGTAAACCTGGTTGTCATTTGTGTGAAGGCTTGCAAGAGAAGCTAGAACAGATCCAAAACTTGACATTTGAGTTAGAGATTCGTGACATTACTACCCGTGAAGATTGGTTTCATGCCTATCAGTATGAGATTCCCGTTTTGCATTTAATCCAGTCTGACGAAGAGAAAGCACAAGCTTTACCCCGCCCTTCTCCCCGTGCTAGCGTGCAGCAATTAGAGCAAATGTTGTGTAAGTATTTAGCCAAGACGGAAAAAAATAATGCAGAATAAGCGCAAGAATAGTGAGTGCCGAGGTTCACAAAATGAAATTGCGGGAATTACTAGCGACAGTTGACGGTGTGGAAAAACTACCTCCTGCTTTTGTGGATGCTGAAGTCCAAGGATTAAAGACAAACTCCCATGCTTGCGGTGCAGGGGATTTGTTTATTGGGATGCCTGGAACAAGAGTAGATGGTGGGGAGTTTTGGCCAAGTGCGATCGCATCTGGTGCAGTAGCGGCGATCGTTTCTTCCCAAGCTGCACAAAAAAATCCTCCGACAGATGAGGCTGTTGTCATTAGTGCTAACGACATGACCAAAGCTTGCGCCCAAATTGCGGCGGCGTTTTACGGATACCCAGGACAGAAACTCAAGCTAGTGGGTGTGACGGGTACTAATGGTAAAACTACTACCACCCACCTAATTGAATTTTTGTTAAACAAAGCCCAATTACCGACAGCTTTGATGGGGACTCTCTACACCCGTTGGGCTGGTTTTGAGCAAACTGCCGCCCACACCACACCCTTTGCGGTGGAACTACAACAACAACTAGCCCAAGCTGTCAAAGCTGGCTGTGAATTTGGGGTGATGGAAGTCAGTTCCCACGCTTTAGCCCAAGGGCGTGTTTTGGGTTGTCCCTTTGAGGTGGGGGTGTTTAGTAACCTCACCCAAGACCATTTAGACTATCACCACGATATGGAAGATTATTTCGGGGCGAAAGCTTTGTTATTCAGCCCCGAATATCTCAAAGGACGAGCAATCATTAATGCTGATGACCCCTACGGTAAACGTTTAATTACCGCTTTAAACCCTGAGAAGGTATGGAGTTACAGCGTTAATGATGCTAGTGCTGATTTGTGGATGAGTGATTTAAACTATGAACCCAATGGGGTAAGTGGCACTTTACACACACCAGTAGGCGAAGTCAGTTTTCAATCTCCTTTAGTCGGTCAATATAATTTAGAAAATCTTTTAGCAGCTTTAGGTGCGGTTTTACATTTGGGCTTAGATTTGCAACTAGTCGCCGCCGCCATTCCCGAATTCCCTGGTGTTCCTGGACGGATGGAAAGGGTGCAGATTAGTCCTCACCAAGAAATTAGCGTTATCGTCGATTATGCCCACACCCCAGACAGCTTAGAAAACTTACTCAAAGCCGCCAGACCATTTATTCCAGGGAAAATGATTTGTGTCTTTGGCTGTGGAGGCGATCGCGATCGCACCAAACGCCCCAAAATGGGTAAAATCGCCGCCGAGTTAGCAGATGTGGCGGTAGTCACCTCTGATAATCCCCGCACCGAAGACCCCGAAAAGATTTTAGAAGATATTTTGGCAGGCATACCCGACACTGTACAGCCGATAGTAATTTGCGATCGGGCTACCGCCATCCGTACCGCCATCCTCCAAGCCCAACCAGGAGACGGCGTATTACTCGCAGGCAAAGGTCACGAAGATTACCAAATCCTCGGTACAGAAAAAATCCACTTTGACGACCGAGAACACGCCCGTGAAGCTTTGCTAGCTAGAGGTCAGTAAAGTTGGGGCATAGGGCATAGGGCATGGGGCATAGGGCATGGGGCATAGGGCATGGGGCATAGGGCATGGGGCATGGCAATAAAAATCTACCTTGTCTACCTTGTCACCCAGTCCCCAATCCCCAATCCCCAATCCCCAATCCCCAATTAATACTTTTTAAGTATTTTAGGTGTCAAAAAGTATATAAATAAGTGAAAATCAATGAGATGATGAATTCCTCTATCCCTTTGACTTTTTATTTGTCGTGTTTAGCCCATGAATGACTCTCTGCACAAGGATTTTTCAGTTTATCAGCTGGCTTTAGGAGTGGAATCCCCTTCCCAGGCATTTGCTCTTAATCCTGCGACGTTGCTATCACTGGTGAGAGCAACAATTGATTTACTGATTGAAGGGCAGATTAATGCAACGATATGGTTTAAACTTCCCCCTGGGAAAATTTGGTATGCCGAATTGATCAGGTATCAGTCATCAGTGAAAACGGCTAATGCTATTTACGATTGTCAAATTAAGGAGAAGAAAACCGCATCAGAGGATGAAGCAGATTTAACTTCTTCATCTTCTTTGTTTTGTCGCCCAATAAATTTGTCAGCAATACCAAATAGTCATATTAGTTGCGAATATTTTATTATAGTTATAGCTCAAAATTTTGCTAGTTTAATTGCAGCATATCAGCCGACAAAAAGAGATACAAGTAACATTATTAGTCACGCAAATACAACTAAAAGTCAACCTTTATCAACTATAGTTAGTGTTGATACTCAAGTTATTCAAAAAGTGCTGGATGGATTAAAACAAGAGATTTTATCAGAAGCAGAGACAATTCCACACACAGATTTTGTTGTGCCATCTGTATTAGAACCAACATTAGTTAGTAAACTGTTAGCCAAGCAAATTCAGCGACAAGATGAAATTAACCGGCAAATTAGAACGGAACGGATTGCTAAATTAAAGGAGAAAAATCAGACCTTACATAAAAAAGAGCGACTAAAAGATGAATATTTAAGTAATGTTTGTCAAGAGTTGCGGACACCATTAACTCAAATCAAAACAGCCTTGTCGTTGTTGAATTCACCAAATATTAAACCCAACCAACGACAACGTTATTTACAGATGCTCAATAACCAGTGCGATCGCCAGAGTATTTTAATCACCAGTCTACTGGATCTTGTCGAACTAGAACATACATTAGAAAATACCACTTTAGAATTAGTCAAACTTGCAGATATTGTTCCTGGAGTAGTTAGCACCTATCAACCCGTAGCCCAAGAAAAAGGTATCATGCTCGCCTACACCGTACCCACCGATTTACCCTCTGTTTGGTGTGTCAGTGGTGGACTCAAGCAAATAGTCATTCATTTACTCAACAACAGCATTAATTTTACTAATAATGGTGGTCAAGTTTGGGTGAAAGCCAGAGTTCAAGGTGAATATGTGCAGTTAGAAGTGCGTGATACAGGTGTGGGAATTGCTGAAAGTGAAATTCCCAAAATCTTTGACTGCTTTTATCGTGTACGTTCAGGAGTCAGCGACGAAATCAACGGTGCAGGTTTAGGACTAACAATTGTGCAGCGATTGTTATGGAATTGTGGGGGTTCAATTAGTGTGAAAAGCAAAGTTGATGAGGGTTCTGTTTTTACAGTCCAGTTGTTACCAGAAAATAGTAAAATGATGAGTTCAGGTAAGCTCAATATTTAAAATTATTATGTCACTGCAAGTTTACGGAATTCCTAACTGTGGTACTTGTAAAAAAGCTCTCACTTGGCTACAAAACCACAATATTACCTACGAGTTTATTAATACCAAAGAACATCCACCAACTGCTGATCAGATTACAAATTGGGTAAAGTCTCTAGGTGCAGCACCCATGCGTAATACCTCTGGTCAATCTTACCGCGCTTTAGGTGAAGAAAAGAAAATCTGGACTGACGAACAATGGATTACAGCATTTACTCAAGATGCAATGTTACTCAAGCGTCCGCTTTTTGTCAAAGATAGTAAAGCTGTGCTGGTAGGTTTCAAAGATGAGTTAGTAGCCAAGGAAAAATTATTATCTAATACATAATTTAGATATCCCGCTTTTGTCACTTTCCGGGAGGGCAATCGCTAGAAACCTTATGAGGGCATCAATACAAGCTATACTATTAGAAAAAAGTTGGTCTTGTATTTATTGTCAGAAAATAATCGCGCAAACGCCTGTTATACAAAAGCTATAGAATTCAGAAATGGCAAAAGTTTTCGGAGAGTGACAAAAGCGGGATAGAAAGACTGGAAAAAAACAACTATATTGAGCAATGTAAAAATAATAGGATTCAGTTTGTAGTAAGCACTAAAGTGCTGAGAATTTTAAGGACTAAAGTCCTTACTACGAACTTAACTAATTACTGATGTTGGATTAACAACAATTACGATGTAATTTAGCCCATTTACTAAGGGGTGGGATTTTGGCTAAGATGCCTCTCTTTAAACCTTCTGGACGTTCTGACCAAGGTAGTAAACCATTGGGGTTTGTGTGGTATAGAGTGGCACATTGTAGAATAGCAGATGCACTATCATCAACTGCTAAATTACCAAAAAGATAGATGAGTTTCGCTTCTGCTTGGAAGGCCACAACGCAAGCATGACTACAAGCACTCATACATTCAACGCCTTGAATGGAAAATTGATTGTGCAGTTCCCAAGTTTGTGCAAGTTGTTGCAGCTGTTGCAATAGCTGCTGTCCGCCACTTTCACCAACCCGCTTGCCATCTTGCCACACACTGGCGCAGGTTGTGCAGACGAATAAAGTATGTTGTTTGTTGTTCATTAATTTTGAAACACGCTAGAGTCTCCAGGCTTGCGGGAATTACAGGCGCAAACCTGGCTGTAGATAATGTAAATATGCAAAGGCTAAGGTGAGGATACAAATGAGTTTTCAGGCTTGTATCTATAACCTTGTGTCAGTATTAATGTTTGTAGGAAAAAATCTATAATCTCATAGCTATTGCGATCGCCTGGCTTGGGTGTGCAACTATGAGTGATTTACACTTCTTAATGAAGAGAAAATGAGTGGAGTTATTCATCTGTACCTCGCAGATGGGAGTTGGTGATTATTTCGGCGGGCATTCTGACTTTGAAGCGTTCGCCTCATTACAGCTGCGGGACAGTGCCGGATTTACACCGGGCTTTCCCCGTTACCTCTGATGGCTGTTCCCCACCAGAACCGAGTTGCTTGTGGCTAGATAATACCACAGCTATGAGCTAAATTGCAGTTAATACAGAAATTCTCTACTCCCGATTAAGTAAGTCAATACAGTAAAAACCAACTATCTGAAGAAAGGTAAATAAGTCCGAAACTCTTTCTCCCCCCTCGACTGCGCTCAGGGCAAGCCTGCTCCCTGCTCCCTTCGACTGCGTTCAGGGCAAGCCTGCCCCCTGCCTTATGCCTTATGCCAACAATAATTATTTACGCCGACCTACTGACTCTCTTTGGCTATTTGGGCTTTAGCTTGTTGCCATAAAGCTTCTAACTCATCCAAACTGTAATCAGATAAGGGACGGCTAACTACTGCTTCCATTTTTTGCAAACGTTGGACAAATCTTTGATTTGTGCCTTGTAAGGCTGCACTGGGATCGAGATTATACCAACGGGCTAACTGAATGACTGCAAAGAGTAAATCACCTAATTCGGCTTGTTGGCGTTCTGGTGTTTCTGTGGCTAAGGCTTGTTGAAACTCCTGTAACTCTTCATGGAACTTTGCCCACACTCCATCAATATTTTCCCACTCAAAACCAACGTCCGCCGCTTTTTGGGAAATCTTCATGGCGGCGTTGAGTGGAGGAAGAGTCCGGTTGTAACGACTGAGTTTGGTACTCAGCTTTTGGCTGTCTGGTGAGGCTTCTCCTTTCTCCTCTGCCTTGATTTGTTCCCAATTTTGTCGCACTTCCTCTGCATTCTGCACCGACACATCACCGAATACATGAGGATGACGACGAATCAACTTTTGGGCAATACTTTGAGCAACATCTTGTAGGGAAAATTGGCTAGATTCGCTAGCAATTTGCGCCTGTAAGACTACCTGTAAGAGTAAATCCCCTAATTCTTCGGTGATTTCTGCTTTTGTACCATTTTTAATAGCATCTACAACCTCGTAGGCTTCTTCAATTACGTAGGGTGTGAGAGTTTCAGGAGTTTGCGCCAAATCCCAAGGACAACCCCCATCAGGCGATCGCAATTTCGCTACCACATCAATTAACTCTTGCAACGCCGCCAAAGTTTCTACATTATTTTGTTCTTTGTCCTTTGTCATTGACCTTTACTCCCTTGCTGACTCTGCGACGCGTAACTTTACGTTTCTTAATTTTGCCACTAGGAAGTATTCCCTGGAGTCCTTGCTTGCGAAACCGTTTGTAAGCTGAACCGCCCCAATCGCTGAGAGAATGGCTCATTGCACCCAATTCTAAGCCCAAAAATAAAGCCAGACACTCTGTCGCGTAACTAGATAGCGATCGCCCCACAGTCCCTTCTATATCTTGCCAAGAAACTGTGATATTCCATAATTTCTCAGCTATAGCCACCATCACCATTGCCAAGATTGCCATGATGCTGCTGAGATAAACTACCCTGAGAGTAGTGCCGATAATTGGCCCGTGGGATAAAAAAGAACGGTGGCGGAGACTCTTTTGGTAAGGTAGCCAAATCCAACGCAGAAAACCCCAGCGTTGGTATTGACGAGAGTAAATATCTAAGTCGGGGCCGAACATCAAACCGCCAAACATAAACCCACCAGCCACCAACAAAGTGACATTGCCACTACGAGTCTGCCAGAAAGTCACACCCGCCACCACTGGCAACGCCCATAAAGTAATGCGATCGTGCGTTCCACCAGAAGGCATTTACAGGTTCTCAAAAAATATTTTAAAAAATTTCTTCAAAATACTAGCGCAATCAAAAATATTTTGCTATATTATTTAATTGTGAGCGCAAAACGAAAAGCGCGAACGGGCGGTTAGCTCAGTTGGTAGAGCGCCTGCCTTACAAGCAGGATGTCATCAGTTCGAGTCTGGTACTGCCCATACACCCAAAGCCGCTTTAGTAGCGGCTTTTTTAATTTTAGGCTAATTTTGGCAGCGAAATTCACAATAACATGAGAGCGATCGCTTGTTGATTGAGGATTGGGAGATATAGTGATCGCCGAAATAGCAAATGCGATCGCTCAACCACAAATCAGGTTTAATGTAAAATAGTAGGGACAGTTCAATTAGCGTGTCTAAATTTTCATGCAGTTTGAGTGGGATGAGGCGAAAAATTTAGAGAATATTCGCAAACATGAAATTGATTTCGCCGATGTTCCTGAGATGTTTGAAAGTCCAATGCTGATTGAGTTAGATGATCGTCTTGATTATGGTGAAGACCGTTGGTTTGGTATAGGTTTCCTTGGTAACGGTGTAGCGGTTGTAG
This sequence comes from Nostoc sp. CMAA1605, assembly GCF_021596505.1. Taxonomy (GTDB): domain Bacteria; phylum Cyanobacteriota; class Cyanobacteriia; order Cyanobacteriales; family Nostocaceae; genus Trichormus. Next base: position 105,649 of record NZ_PJIZ01000002.1, read on the forward strand.
TTTGGACAGAACGCAAAAATAATGTGATTCGGATCATTTCAGCACGAAGGGCAAATCGGTATGAGCGACAAAAACTTGAGCAATACCTCTCGTACTAACTGGACAGCACTAGAGTCAATGAACGATGAAGAAATTGACTACTCTGACATTCCACCATTGACAGAAGAATTTTTTGAGCAGGCTACCCTCAGAATTCCCGCACCTCAAGCACTGCAATTGGTACAGATTGAACCAGATATACTAAAGTGGTTTCAAGCTCAAAGCGGAGAATATAAAGCCTTAATCAACTCTGTTTTACGTCGTTACATTGAAAACTGCGACGAACAGACAGCAGTGTAATCATCCAAAATTCAATGATCGATTTGGCGATCGCTAAAATAACAAATGTGTAAGTGTAGCCAGCCGTAGGTATTGCTTTGTTACAGTTGCGATTTTTAATTGCGATAGCTCTATCTAAAATGTAATTGGCTACATTAATAATGTATCGTCTTGCATTAACAATATATTATCTCACATTCACAATGTATTGCTTTACATTCACGATGTATTGTCTTGCATTGACAATGTATTGCCTTACAAAAATCTCGTTAACTTAACATAGATATTGGTGTTGGGTTTCCTTGCATCAACTCAATTTACGTCTGCATCAGATTTTTAGTGCAATGGTATAAGAGGTACTCGGAGAGTGACTGTTTTGCGTCTTGGGAAAGGTGCGGCAAAAATTAAGTTGCTCATTGCGTTAATTCCGTGTATTTTCTCAAGCGATTTTAGGTTTAAATTGACACGCTAAATATATAGTCCACTACGGATATATTAACAGCCATGCAAAACACAAACCGCCGTCTTACGCCTTCTAACATTGATCAAGATATTAATTCATTTCACGGTTTGCAAACTATTACTGATTATCAAACCAGTCGAGATGATGCTTCCACAAGCAAATTAGCGGCAGCTTACGAAGCAATGTTAAATGCTCAAAAAGCCGAGGTGGAGAAACAAACTTTATACCGTGCTGCGTCTGATGCGGCTCGATTAGCGGAGTGGGAATTTCACAATGCGGTGTTAGCGATGAAGGAAGTTGTACGGGGACAGTATGGCTCAGATAGTAATCAGGCTCAAGCTGTAGGATTCAAGAAGAAATCAGAGCGTAAGCGTCCTAGTCGTAAAAAGTTAGTTGAGGCTGTGAGTTAGTCGTTAGACATCTGGTAGAAATTAATTCTGCGTTACCCGAAACCTTTGTAGAGACGTAGCATTGCTACGTCTCTACATTGATTTTCACTCCTATGTCTGTTAAGTTTTATGCAACAAAGAAACATCTTTCAACAACTTTGGAAGATAAGAAACAAATTTTCTCTTGCTCTTTCTTTCTTGTGCTTTTAAATCTTGATAAATTGCTTGTAAGTCATTATTAAATTGATTTGAATGAGCTTGTCTAGCTTGATAAACTTCTTCGATAATTGGATCTTCCCACATAATTTTACCTTTCTATCAGTTCTTCTGGGGTACAAATTATTACTGGTTCATAGCCTTGAGAGCGACAAATGCGTTCAATTTCTCTCCGAATTATAGCATTAGCAATATGTTTACAATTCCATGTTAGTAAATAATTGATCCCATTAGTTACAGCAATAGCAATATGTAAAGCATCTTCAGCCGCTTTTTGTGGCATAATTTTAAAATCAAGAAAAGCTTGGGCTAAACTTAGTGCGTCTTCTCTAATTTCTAATAATTCTATTGTTTCTAAGATTTTTAGTCTTTGTTCAGAGGCGATAGGATCTCCAGCACTGGCTTCTTGAATAACTAGCTGTGAAGCCACTAGAAGAAATTTGTCTCGATAATTTTGCCACCATTCTTGAGTAATTTGTTGATGCCCTGCAATCACAATATCCCGGCTAGGACGAGAAGTTAGATAACTTATTACTGAAGTTTCTACATAGACTTTTTCTTTCATGAGATTCTTGCATCGTCAGAAACACATCACCTGTGATGAAATTCTACACTTTTCTGGAATTGAGGGCGTTGGCGTTGAATCATTCTCTTAATTATGTTGCGCCTCACGCCCTTACCTATGAACGAACAGCGTCAGCAAGCCTATCTCAATTTAATTCAAACCCTGCTTAGTTGTCCTAGTGGAGAAGAAGCGGAGATATTAGCAGCAAATACAGAATTGCTTGATGCTGGTTTTTTGCAGGTGTTGGCAGCAGAAGCAGAACATTATGCACAGCAGGGAGAAGAAAATACTGCAAACTGGTTGAGAAACCTTGCAACATATTTCACACAGAAAACTAACCCCATCACCGAAGAAGATATAAAAGCTTACGGGCAATTTTTATTAGAAATACTGCAAGCAACAGAAGAAAGCAACAGCAATGCAGAAGTAATTTACCCATTGCTGGCAGCAAATACTGATAAGCTCAATGATATTTTTGCTCAATTATTACGCCATTGGGCAACAAATACCCTAGCAGAAGTAAAACCAGATGCAGCAACATTCATCGCCGCAATAATTGGTGAGTTTAGCAATCTAATTCAGCAGTTTCCCTTGGGTAGCAAAGCCAACAACATGGAAATTGCTATCACTGGGTACGAAATCATCCTTACTGTTTACGCCCGCAGCGTTTTTCCTCAACAATGGGCAACATTACAAAATAATCTGGGGACTGCTTACTCTGACAGAATATTAGGAGACAAAGCGGAGAATCTGGAAAATGCGATCGCTGCATATACAGCCGCACTGGAAGTCAGAACCAAGAGTGCCTTGCCTGTACAATGGGCAACGACGCAAAATAATCTGGGGAATGCTTACAGTAACAGAATATTAGGAGACAAAGCGGAGAATCTGGAAAATGCGATCGCTGCATATACAGCCGCACTGGAAGTATTAACCAAGAGTGCCTTGCCTGTACAATGGGCAACGACGCAAAATAATCTGGGGAATGCTTACTCTGACAGAATATTAGGAGACAAAGCGGAGAATCTGGAAAATGCGATCGCTGCATATACAGCCGCACTGGAAGTTTATACCAAGAGTGCCTTGCCTGTACAATGGGCAATGACGCAAAATAATCTGGGGACTGCTTACAATAACAGAATATTAGGAGACAAAGCGGAGAATCTGGAAAATGCGATCGCTGCATATACAGCCGCACTGGAAGTATTAACCAAGAGTGCCTTGCCTGTACAATGGGCAACGACGCAAAATAATCTGGGGAATGCTTACAGTAACAGAATATTAGGAGACAAAGCGGAGAATCTGGAAAATGCGATCGCTGCATATACAGCCGCACTGGAAGTATTAACCAAGAGTGCCTTGCCTGTACAATGGGCAACGACGCAAAATAATCTGGGGGCTGCTTACTCTGACAGAATATTAGGAGACAAAGCGGAGAATCTGGAAAAAGCGATCACTGCATATACAGCCGCACTGGAAGTCAGAACCAAGAGTGCCTTGCCTGTAGATTGGGCAATGACGCAAAATAATCTGGGGACTGCTTACAATAACAGAATATTAGGAGACAAAGCGGAGAATCTGGAAAAAGCGATCGCTGCATATACAGCCGCACTGGAAGTATTAACCAAGAGTGCCTTGCCTGTAGATTGGGCAATGACGCAAAATAATCTGGGGACTGCTTACAATAACAGAATATTAGGAGACAAAGCGGAGAATCTGGAAAAAGCGATCGCTGCATATACAGCCGCACTGGAAGTATTAACCAAGAGTGCCTTGCCTGTACAATGGGCAACGACGCAAAATAATCTGGGGAATGCTTACCGTAACAGAATATTAGGAGACAAAGCCGAGAATCTGGAAAAAGCGATCGCTGCATATACAGCCGCACTGGAAGTCAGAACCAAGAGTGCCTTTCCCCAAAACCATGCAGAAACGTTGTTAAATCTCGGCAGATTACACCAAGACGAAAAACAGTTTGAGTCAGCTTACAATACCTTTGTTGCGGCAATAGAAACTGTGGAAGCCTTGCGGGGTGAAATTGTTTCTGGGGAAGAAGCCAAGCGCAAACAAGCAGAACAATGGAATCAACTTTATAGAAGAATGGTAGAAGTTTGCCTAGCATTGGCAAGAGACACTCAGGCAATAGAATATATTGAACGTAGCAAAACCCGCAATTTAGTAGAATTGCTAACTAAAGCAACATCAACAAGTCCCGAAAATTTGCCTTTAGTTAATCACAGCATCCAGTTTGGCGAAATTCAAAACTTTCTAAACCACGAAACTGTAATCATTCAATGGTACATCTTCAGTGATTGTTTTCGCGCCTTCATCATCACTGATGAAAACCACAAGCCAGCCATTTGGCATTCTAGCGAACAAGATTTAGATGCTTTAATTGATTGGACTAAGGAATATTTAAAAGACTACTACAATAGTCAGGAAGATCCAGATAAAATTCAATGGCAAAATCAGCTAGAACAACGCCTAAACAAGTTATCAGACATTCTGCATCTTGCGGAAATCTTAGATTTAGTACCGCAACAATGCCACAGATTAATCTTGATTCCTCATCGCTTTTTACATCTGTTTCCTCTCCATGCTTTACCTGTCAATGAATCATACGTCATTGACTTATTTCCCAACGGCGTAAGCTATGCACCCAGTTGTCAAATTCTCCAACAAGTCCAACTGCGTCAACGTCCTGATTTTCAATCTTTCTTTGCCATCCAAAACCCCACAGAAGATTTATATCAAGGCTACCAAAAAGATTTAGGTGCAGTTGCAGTTATTAAGAAACAGTTTAGTGATCCTCATATTTTGAAGCAAGACCAAGCCAAAAAATCAGCAATTCTCAGTGTTAATGACAATCCGCATCATGTCACACTGCATGAAAAATTACTGAAAGCTAACTGTGCTTTCTTCTTCTGTCACGGATACTTTAACTTTGCTTCTCCCAAAGATTCTGGATTATTATTAGCTGATTGCTTTGTTCCTTCAGAGTTAGCTAAAGAAAACCCTAAACGTTATATACTTGTCTCTGAAGATAAAGCAGTAGACTTGACCAAGTGCCTAACTTTAGCAGATATCATTACTCACTTCCAACTAGAAAACTGTCGCTTAGTCACTCTCTCTGCTTGCGAAACTGGTTTAACAGACTTCACCAGCACCAGCGACGAATACATAGGTTTACCCAGTGGTTTCTTGTTAGCTGGTAGCACTAATGTAGTCAGCAGCCTGTGGACAGTCAGTGCTAAAGCTACAGCTTTATTAATGATTAAATTTTACGAAGAACTCCAGCAGCAAAATAATATTGTATTAGCTTTAAATACAGCCCAACGTTGGTTAAGGGATACAACAGTCAAAGGCTTTCAAGATTGGCTAAATAATTCCTCAGTCAGTTTCGTGTGTCAGGAAAAACTCAATCATGACTTTGCGAATAGTTTTGAAGATGCCTCAATCAAACCCTTTGCATCACCTTTTTATTGGGCAGCTTTTTGTAACATCGGTAAAGGAGTTTAGAAAATGTCTATTTATAAAAATAGTGCCTTAGCTTTTGAGCAAGTGCTTGATTCGCAATCAAACTTAATTTCAATTTCAGACTGGAAGGAATTAGAGCAACTACGGAGTCATTTACCAGAAGACGATGAAGAAATCTCAGAAATTATAGAAAATTGGTTGCAACTAGAATCTCGCAGTCAACTTTTAGCCACTTATAAGCAAAACCTGCAATTACTCAGTGCTGCATTTCCGATTGATATAGATATAAACATCGGCATAGCTAATAGTAAATCCCAGACTCCAGCCAATCAACCTAGCGAATCATCAAAGGAACTTACAGACAATGCTATAAAAAGGAATTCTCCATTATCTGACGACACAAAATCAAATCAAAAACCGTGAAGAATTTCAGCCTCAGCCTCTATGCTTTTCATCTTTGCCACACCTTCACTGAACTCCCCGGTGAAGTTGTGGCAGATGCTAAACTCTTGTGGGAAAATCTGGTGAAAGTCGGTGAAACTTCGCTAACTTTTGTGGGGTTGAAAGATTTACGCTCAAAATTAATTTGTTATCAAAATAATATATACGACCCCAAGCGGCAACAAGGAAGAAAAACAGAATGGTTAACTGATGTGGGAAGTTTAGATTTAGGTAGTCTCCCCACAACAGAAGGCTTTAAAATTAATGCCAACCTTCAACCTTTCTTGCTCAACGATACCTACGCCGTTGATTTAACTCTTGTTGCAGAATCACCAAACATTCCGATAGATATACCACAACTGCAACATTTTAAACCAAGTTCTCTACTCCCCTCTCATATTCAAGCATCATTAGGTCAAACATTATGGATTTATGGAGAAGTAGATCCAAATGAAAACTGCGATGTCCTAGCTGAAAAATTAGCCATAGCCTTATTAGCTGGGACAAATTTAAATCCTGTACGCACGCAACAAGGCGAACTATTTGGTAGTCTGTTATTTGAATACCAAGCACCAGACCCCAATGAACCAGAGAATCCGGCGAAACAATGTCATATTTTAATACTTATTAATAATAGTCAAGCTGCAACAGCAACGCTTGCAGAAGCAGCCTATAATTGGTTACTCAATTTACTTTGTAGCTACCACAAAATCCTTTACATTTATCAACTAGCACGTCAACGCTACCGAGAAGCGAGAATAATTTACAGTGAACTAGAAAAGAACATTCAAGAATTTAACAAGCTGATATCCAAAAACCCAACTCAATTATCTGCCTTAAAAAGCCTCATGGGAACAATCCCCAAGAAAAGCTTTGATTACGCCAGATGCTTGCAAGATTTACAAACGCACCACACAGCAATCATTACTAACATTAATAATTACACAATCTGTTTAGAAAAAATTCAAAGTATTAATAACAGTAATAGTCCTCAATTTTGGCAAGATTTCATCAACAAAGACTGTCAGAAATGGCAACAACAAATCCAAACAGATATTAATTATCTGATTCCAGGTCAAGAATTATTTGTGCAGTTAGTTGATACAATTCGCGGTATCGTAGAAACACAACAAGCAGAGAGCGATCGCTCTTTAGAACGCACAGTCCAAGTATTAGGTATAGCCTTTGGTGGCGGTGCAATAGTTTCTGGTGTTGTTACCGGACACATAGATAAACCATTCGCACCAATTAATTTCAAGTACCCAATTCACCCCTTAGTATCATCCTTGTTGTGGAGTTTTCTAGCTACCGCCTGTTTTTGGTGGATAGCGTGGCAGGTTACTAAACGTAAGTGGCGTTAAGATAAGTTATTTTAGCCTATCTCATGTAAACATCAGGAAAAATTAGGCGATCGCAAAAATTTCTGAGATAAGCAGATCAATTCAGCAAAGGGGATAATTTCAGATTCGGTCGTGATTTAGCGTTATTTCCACAGACGACATTTTACAATAGCAAATGCGATCGCAGGCATCGCCGAAATAAATTTATGACTCAAGCTTTACGCAAACTAGTCACATTCGATGAATTTGTTGCCAAATACCCAGACACCTCTGGAAAACGCTATGAGCTGCATGATGGAGTAGTTATAGAGATGTCCCAGCCTACAGGTGAACATGAAGAGGTTATTGGTTTTTTGGCACTGAATATATCTATAGAAATTGGGCGACTAAAATTTCCCTACTTCATTCCCAAAACAGCATTAGTTAAACCGCTTGAAAGTGAATCAGCTTACTCGCCAGATGTGCTGGTATTAAATCGCCCCAATTTAGTCAATGAACCACTCTGGAAAAAAGATTCTACTGTCAGCCTAGCTAAATCTATACCATTGGTGATTGAAGTGGTGAGTAGTAACTGGCGTGATGATTATCTTACTAAAGTAGCTGCTTATGAAACAGTGGGCATCCCTGAATACTGGGTTGTTGATTATGCCGCTTTAGGTGGTAGGCGGTTTATTGGCAATCCCAAACAACCGACAATATCAGTTTATTCATTGGTTGATGGTGAATACCAGATTAATCAGTTTCGTGGGAGGGAACGCATTATTTCACCCACATTAAAAGAATTGAATTTAACCGCAGAACAGATTTTTCAAGCCGGAGGTGTGTAAATATAAAGCTGCTAATAATATGGCAACTAAGAATAAGGCAAAATATAAGATAATATCAGCCCTGAAATCTGACACTCCAGCTAACTATGACCTCTATAAAAGCAAAACTCTTGGCTGCGATCGAAACAGTACCAGACTCCATCTTAGAGCAAACCCTTGATTATCTCGAATACCTGAAAACCAGAGAACAGAAACCTCAAAGCTTATCTCAAGAAGTTCTTCAAAAAGAGGGAGAGCCGATTTTGCGTGGTTCAAAAGCCAAAGATTTACTAAAGTTTGCCAATACATGGCAGGGAGACGACTTTGAGGAGTGCCTTCAGCTTGTTTATGAAACCCGTTCTCAAACAGAGTTCTAATGTACTTGCTTGATACCAATCACTGTAGCCGCATCATCTTTGGTGATTCTCATCTTATCCAACAACTACAACTTCATAGCGAAGTAGGGATTGCTACCAGCGTCGTGGTATGTGGAGAACTCCTGTACATGGCAGCAAAATCTGAGCGCAGTGCCACCAATATTCAGCAGGTCAGAGCGTTTTTAGACACAATCGATATTTATCCCGTCAATTTATCAATTTCTCAGGTTTATGGCAATCTCAAAGGCAAGTTGGTGAATGCTTTCGGGCCTAAAGAAAAAGCCCAGCGACGAAGTTTTACTCTGCAAACCATCGGTTTTGGGGATAATGACCTCTGGATTGCCGCCACAGCAATTCACTATAATCTCACTGTGGTTTCTACAGATAATGATTTTCGGCGAATTCAGCAAGTGGAAACGTTGGTTGTGGAATCTTGGCTTTTTGGGTAGAGACGCGAATCGTCGCGTCTCTAAGTAAATTAACGATAATCTTGACGCTGGATGTCTCGCAGACGCGCCGCATCACGCATACCATATTCAGGACGGGTAAAGCGGCCGAGTTGCGCTTCAAAAAACTCGCGGTTAGCTTGCAAGTGCTTGGGGTTGGGGTCGTCTAAGGGATATAACAAAGCAGTCCGCAATGCCTGAATTACCGCAGAGGTAACATTGTACATGGAACGCTGGAAACTAATCCCCAACTGAATCAGCATATCTTCCTCACCCCGACAATGTTGTTGGTAATAATCAACCAGATATTGGGGTAAGAAATGCAACATATCTTGCATTAACAATGTCGGTGGAATTCCGGCTGTACCAACGGGGAATACGTCAGCGTAGAGAATACCGTAGTGGAAATCCTTTTGGTCATCGGGGACTTGACCAGCTTGGGCGTTATAGGATTTTGTGCCTCTAAAGGGGGCTGTGCGGTAAAATACAGCCTCTACGTAGGGTAATGCGGCTTCGTATAGCCAAGTGAAACCTTTAGATTTGGGGATGATTTCGTAACATTCACCACGGATATACACATGATGGTAAATCGGCCGACCGGCGATCGCAAATATCCCATTGATCAAAAAGTTCATGGCATCAGGAACGCCTTTAAAGCCGCCTTCATCATAGATATCCGACATTTCAAAAAATACCGGTGCCATGACTTCCCAGAATAAACCCAGGTTGGCGTAATAGGACATTTGGCGGCACTGTTCCAAGAACATATCGGGGAACAGTTTGTAGAGTCCCAACATTACGGGATTGCCTTTAAAGTAAGCTTTAATTGCCCTATCGGCGTTAGCTTTGTATTCTTCTGAGTCGAGGTAAGCATCAAATTGGTTGACAGGCGCGTACATATGACGATGCCACAACATAGCCCGCATACAGGCTTCGGCAAATTCCATATTGACGCGATCGTGCAGTAAATGATGCAATAGTTTTGGCATTTTGAAGGTTTCGCCCCTGTCCATAAATGCCAAAAGTTCTGGGTGTGCTGTGGCTTCACCACGCCAAATTCTTAAATCAGCGTCGTCCCCAGCGTAATGATTATGTCTATCTAAATATTCTTGGGAAATAAAGTATTTAAAAAAGGGAAAGGGATCTAAAAAGACTTGTTCGGCGATATATAGTAAGTCGCGCCAGTAAAAATCCATCGGTACAGCATAAGCTTTGTAGATACCAATAATTTGCATTAAATTCTCTGGCGTATCAGGTAACATCGAACCGCCAGCTTCTAAGCGATAAATGATATCAGCAAATTCGTGGCGGGAAGGGGGAATTTTGGTAATGGGTTTTTCTGGGGTTTGTACCATAGTTCGGGGTTGGGGAATGGGGATTGGGGACTGGGGACTGGGGACTGGGGACTGGGGATTGGGGATTGGGGATTAGGTATTCCCTTACACCCTTACACCCTCACACCCTTACACCCCTGGCTTTAAAGCTACTTGAGAGTTGATGGTTTTTTCTATTGATGGAATTGTGGCAACCATTGCTGTAGTCGTGGGTTCACTCCAACGGACTAACCAAGTGGGTTGGATGCCTAAGAAGATGATGAGGGATGCCAAAATTAAGGCGGGCATTTTCTCAGACCATAAAACTTTGGGATAGTAAGCTTGGTTATTATCCAATTTGCCAAAGCAGGTACGGTTGAGCAGAATGACGAAATATACTGCTGTTAAGCCGCTAGAGGCGACGCACAAAAGTGTTGAGATGGGGAAAGCGGAGAAACTACCTTGAAAGACGATAAATTCTGAGATAAATCCGATTAAACCAGGAATCCCGGCACTTGCCATACCACTGAGGACTAGTAGCGCGCTAATTAAGGGCAAACCCCGAATGGGACTCATCAAACCGTTGAGTTTATCTAATTCTCTAGTACCAACTTTTGCTTCCACAACCCCGACTAGGTGGAAAAGAATTGCCAGAATTAACCCGTGGCTGAACATCTGGGAAACTGCGCCCACTAGTGCTAAAGCTGTGCTGGAGGCACTAGCTAGTAACACATAGCCCATGTGACCGATAGAGCTGTATGCTACCATGCGCTTGATATCTTTTTGCGCGATCGCAATTACTGCCCCATAGATGGCACTAACTGCACCCCAAATAGCTAGGGTTGGTGCAACAACACTCCAAGCTTCGGGAAACATTCCCATCCCAAACCGCAACAGTCCGTAAGTTCCCAACTTCGCCAACACACCACCCAACAAAATAGCAATGGGTGCGGAAGCTTCTACATAAGCATCAGGTAGCCAAGTGTGGAAGGGAACGAGGGGAATTTTGATCCCAAAACCTAAGATGATGCCAGCTAGGAGGATGAATTGTAAACCTGCGGAGAGAGTTTGTGTAGATACGGCATCAAACGAGAAGCTGGTAGAACCAGTCAGGAATACCATACCTAAGAAGGTAGCGAGAATTAAAGCACCGGAAACAGCAGTGTAAATTAAGAACTTGATACCTGCATAAGCCCGTTTTTCCCCTCCCCAAATCGAAATTAACAGATAAAAGGGGATTAATTCTAGTTCGTAAAACAGGAAGAAAAGTAATAAGTTCTCAGCTAAAAATGCTCCAGCAACGCCACCACTGACTAATAGAATCATCGAGTAAAAAAGTCTGGGGCGTTCAGTATCTTTACTGCTGCTGTAAATCGCAATCCAGGTAAGGAGGCTATTAAGAATCAACATTAAAATTGATAAGCCATCTACACCAAGTTGATAACTCAAACCCAAGGTTTCATTCCAAGGTAAATACTCTTGAAATTGCATCCCAGGATTGCTGATATCAAATTTCAGCAGAATAAACAAATTCCACAGTAAGACTATACCTGCGACAGTTAAAGCAACTATTCTTACCTTACTGGCTGGGACGACTTTACCAGGGAGAAACCCGATAATTATCGCACTGATAATTGGTATCCAAATTAAAACACTGAGCATATTAATTTGATGATTGGTAGTTGGGGATTGGGGACTGGGGATTGGGGATTGGGGACTGAGAACGAGGTAGACAAGGTAGAGTTTTCTTAGCATCTAAACACTGCGCTACCGCTAACAGCACTCATTACTCATTACTCATTACTCATTACTCATCACTCATTACTCAGCACTAATTAAAAAATGAGACTTAAAAACTGTACTCCCCAGTATGGCCAAGTTACCCACGCGCCTAAGACACCTACGCCTAGTAACACGGTGAGGGCATAAAATTGGGTTTGTCCGTTGGTGCTGTATTTCAAACCTTCGCCACCTAATAGGGAAAATAAACCGACAAAGTTAACAATGCCATCTACTACAAAGCGATCAACCATATCAGCGAATTTGGAAAGTTGAGCAACGCTGAAAATGATGGTCATGCGATAGAGTTTGGGTGTGTAAAAGTCGTAAGCAAATAAATCTTGTAAAGGCTTCCAAGGTAGGCGCACTGGTTTGGGAATGTTGCCTAAATAAATGACTGCACTAATACTGCAACCAAAAATACTTGACCAAATTAGTAATAGTGCCACGTCTTTATTTAAGGTTGCCCAACTTGGTAGGAGTGAAAAGCTTTGTAACACCAAAGGTAAATGTAAAACGAAGCCGAATAAAATCATCATTGGCAATACCATTGGCCAATGAACTTCAGGCGATCGCTCACTCATTTGTTTAGCTTTACCACCGAAAATTAAGCCGAATTCTCTGGTTAAACTGACGGCTGTTAAAGCGTTAACTGCAATGATAATTCCCACTAACCAAGGGTAATTTCCCCACAAACCATCAGCTAATTTTAATAAAGCCCAAAAGCTACCCAAGGGAGGAAAGCCAATTAAACCCAAAGTTCCGACAATGAAGGCTAAACCGGAAATGGGACGGCGTGACCATAAGCCACCAAGTTGAGTAACATCTTGAGTGATGCTGTTCCAAACAATTCCGCCGGTACTCATGACTAATAAGGCGGCTGATACTGCGTGGGTGAGTACCAATAATAAAGCAGCTTCGTCTTGTTGTGTGCCTACAGCAATGAACACTAAGCCCATGTAAGCACTGACAGAATAAGATAAGCAACGTTTGATGTCAACTTGAGCGATCGCAATTAAGGAAGCACCAATTGCTGTCACCGCACCAATGGCCACAATAAACGCTGAAACTACAGGTGATAAAGTTAACACTGGTTGCAGTTTAATCAGTACCCATGCACCAGTAGCAACTACCACTGAGTTCCGCAAAATTGTGCTGGGTACAGGGCCTTCCATTGCCTCATCTAACCACAAATGTAAAGGAAATTGGGCGCATTTACCCATCGGCCCGGCGACTAAAGCTAAACCCACCAATGTCATCACAGTTGGGTCAACATTAGCTGTAGCAGCCCATTCGGCTAAATCCGCGTAATTCCAAGTTCCGGCGAGATTCCACAGTCCCAAGACTCCCATCAGCAAGAATAAGTCCCCTACCCGTTTGGTGAGGAAAGCGTCTCTTGCACCAGTCACTACCAGGGGTTGGCTAAACCATAAACCTACTAACAAGTACGTTCCCAGGGTCAGCACTTCCAAAACTACATAGGTGAAAAACAGGTTATTACATAGAGCTAAGGCACACAATCCCGCTTCAAATAATCCCAATAAGGAATAGAAGCGTCCCCAGCCCCAGTCCATTTCCATGTAGCCAATTGCAAAAATTTGAGCTAAAAAGTTTAAGCAGGTTACTACTACCATTGCACCGACACTTACAGAGGAAATGTCGAGAGTAATAGTCAAATTTAATCCTGCGGTTGATAGCCAAGGAATCAATACTTCTTGGGCTGGTTGGTTCCAGGTCGCTTGTAGTACCAAAGCACTATGAACCAACGCCAAAAACGTCATGATTAAGTTGACATAACCTGCTGGTCTTGGCCCGGTTCTGCGGATGATTCCCGGCGACCAAGGAATAGCCAATAGTCCGCCTATTAAGGCATAGCACGGAACTAGCCAAACAGTCTCTAGTAGAAACTGAGCCATGAAATTAACCTCTGGATTTGTAGCACAGATTGACAACAATGGGGGCAAACTTAACTTTGCTCCCAGTCAAACCAAGTATTTGTAGATAAAGGTAGTTTATGTTTGCTTAATATTGTTCTCAGCTTATCGTTATATGGATCAAAAATAAATTACCTATCAAAATAAATCTACGATAACTACTCTAATTAATTCTTATATAATGGATTTTCCAGGCATAACCATAGACTAAAGTCTATGGATTTGTATCTGGCTCAGTCAATATAAATCATTAATTTAAGTCTATGAATAGATAAACAACTACCAATATAAAGATTTTTTCAGATCCCCGACTTTTTGAAACGTCGGGAATCTGAGCAAAAGCAACGTAGCATCTCTGGAGGATAAGAAGCAGTGCATTAATTAAAAGTAGATGTCATTACCAACCCCACAACTGTTGATAGCTGGTTAATTTGACCAATGGGTGCAGGCTGCATATCACGATAATCTAATATTTGCACGACAATCAGGTATGCTAGGGCTAACAATATAGAAACTGCACCTGTAATAATAGCTACTATTTTTGAACGATTCATCAGTATTTCCTACATTGTGGGTTATAAGTCTGTATCTATATCCACATTGCCACAACTGATGCCAAAATACATCTTCAAAATAACGGCGATCGCTACTAATTGGGTAACATAATTTCTTAACTTAAATAAATAGTGCTTCTACTATACCAGTATTAATTTTATGGAAGCTTTACCCGATAATTGGGCAGATATTCAACCTGATACTGTATATCTTTCAACGAGTGGAATGCTAGTTTCATTTGCAAGTGAACAAATCAGACTGGGATTAAAATATGATCAAAAAGGGAAACATCTAAAAGCTATTGAGAAAGGGCAAGTACCTCCTCGCGGTAATGTTGGGTTGGTGGCTTCCCAAGAATCAGGCTATGATTTGAAGTCTAAAGTCTTAGGTAAAGGTGGCGATCGCCGATTTCATGCAAAATATATTGATGATATATTACACTTCCCTGGTTTAGTAACAGAACATTAAAGTCACATAGCTATGACAAGACTCGAATTAAAAAATCATCAAGTCTGGCGAGATTTAAATGAAATATTAGAGAATTTAGATGCCAATACTCTTGTTCAAGAACATCTTGATCAATGTGATTATCAAGTGTGTGGCTACTGGGATGAACAAGATGAATATTATGAAACAATTACTTTGCCTATTAACCTAGAAGCAGAATTAATTAGCAGTTCTATTGGCATTACTCACAAAGAACGTTTTTTACAACTAAAATTTTCACTCATAGCTGATGCTACGGATAACATAAAGTCTGCAAGTCGTCAAGGGCAAAAAATTGGTGAATTAGTTATTATTTATGATGAAAATCTAGAGTTCATTGATGAGAATTGGCTTTTAGATGTTGATTCTCCACTACTTGTGAAGTGACATGAATCATTGTTAGAGAATTAAAGAGAAAAAACAACTCAGGAAAGAGTTTTTGCACCCAGTTTAAAAGCTCAATAATCTATCTCTAAGCAAAGCGGGAACTAACAAACTTCTGAGCAAACAAGATACCGCACGCAATTCTCTCAGCTTGCCGAAAGCCAAAGCTATTTTGCAATATTCTGTAGAATTTTCTTTTACTATTAGCCCGAAATTCTGGAAACATCACTAATGTTGCTTCCAAGAACCTTAAATATTGGGAATAATCAAAAAATAAAGCTTCTCTTGCTAACTCAAAATATGATGTAGCTAAAGCCTGACGATAAGTAGGGTAAAGCTGATTTTTTTGTGATAGTTGCTGTTCTACTTTTTGCAATACTAAATGATGACTTTTTAACCAACGTTCTTTAGATGCAGTAGAAACAGTTACCGCACCATACCTTCTGTAAATAGCATGACAACCAGGTTGATAAACAACTTTACTTCCATTCATAACAACAGAGAGGAAAAAATCTCTATCCTGGGCAGCAGGTAGGGTTTCATCCCATCCAGCACTATTTTCTACTGCTTTTCTGGTGTACATTAAAGCTGCTAAAGCCACCCACCAATTAGCCAACAAAGCAGTTAAAATATCTGGTTGATTTCCCGAAATTTCTATCTTCTCTAAAACAACATTGCCATCAGGTAAATGACGCTGATGTCTCCAATCACCATACACAACATCTGCGCCTGTAGTTTCTAAAAAGTTTATCTGTCTTGCTATTTTCTCAGGCAAAATATAATCATCTGCATCTAAATATTGAATATATTCGCCTTGAGCTAAATCAAAGCCACGATTGCGTGCATAATTCCCGCCTTGATGGGGATAACTCCGCCAAATAATTTGTTTGTCGTAGCTTTTAATGATTTCTAATGAATTATCTGTAGAACCATCATCAATGACGATAATTTCTAAATTAGAGTGGGTTTGTTGTAAGCAGCTATCAATTGCTTCTTTTAACCAGTTTTCAGCATTAAAACAGGGTATGATTACAGAGGCTTTTTTGGGCATATCGAACCTTAATGGGAAATAGAGAATAGGTAAATTTCGCTTGTTAAAAGCTCTCTATTGAAGCATTACAAAATCTAAAATCTAAAATTGTATAATTTCATTCGCGATTGATAGAATTTTGCGGCAATGCGTGGAAATATTTGTGGTGGGTCTATTTGCATTGCCCAGCATAAATTAGAGAATGCTTCCCGTTTTAGTCCGATTTCGTAACATTTGCGAGCGTGTTCATAGACGAACTTCGCAAAAGTTTGGGGATGAGCTTGGAAGAGTTTTTGATGTTTTTTGACTAGGCGAATAAAGCTTTCTTGGCGCAGTTGAGGATTACGTGAAACTCTTTGCCCTTGGTGGTTGTATAACTGGTAGGTAATGATGGGGAGACCAATAATTGAGCAAACTGGGTTGAGTCTGAGAAATAGTTCTGAGTGAACGCGCGATCGCATATGATTATCCCAACCCCCAATTTTTTGCAGCACCTCACGCTCAACTACGAGGGTTTGCTTGGTATTGTAGGATTTACCTGCTTCGAGTTCTTCAAGGAAAAAATGCGCGCCCCGTGGACGCAGTAGCGGGGGTAAACGCATTCCTAAAACCTCACCTTGGGGGTTGACTTCTTCTAAGCCGGAAATTACCGCCACAGGTGCGCTAAGAGTGGTTGAAGATAACGCCTTGAATGATAATTCTGCCATGTGGGGCAGCAGGCGATCGTCATCATCAAGAAATGTTACCCAACGACCGATAGCTGCTGCTAGTCCAATATTACGCGTTCCCGCACCACCATGCGGTTGTGATAGGCGAATTACTCGCAACTTGGAGTGGGAAGGTAAATCTATTGGCTGTGTGGAAGCATCATCTACCACAATGACCTCAAAATCATCTATGGTTTGCTCAAGCGCACTCTGCACAGCCTGAGTTACTAAATGGGGTCGGTTGTGAGTAGGAATAATTATGCTCAGTAGAGGTTTATTCATCTGCAATACCTATATTTATTGATGAATAACTTGCCATGTGCGGGGTTGATAAAATAAACATCTACTAATAGTTTTGTTGCTCTTAACTGTAAATCTAAAAGATTCCACAATATCGAAAGATTGTACGCCTCTTCTAATATAAATTTTGGCACTGTATACACCAGGAACAAAGGAGCAGTATGGCATATACATTTGAATTTCTGATTGTCCAGGGAGAATAGTTAAATCTTCGCGATCGCAGTTAGATGTAATATACTGAACTAGCCCATTTTCTCCAGATAAAGCTGTGACTAAAACACCTAAATTAGCTTGGTCTATTTTTTGGTAAGATTTACATTCCACACATAAATAAGCAGGTTCACCAGAAAGCGGTGCATCTAGTAAATTACCTTGTTCATCTCTAAAAAATACAGAGGTAATATCTAAGCCTAAACTTTCTGTTGCTGGTTTTTCTGGTAAAACTAATTTTCCTAATGCAATTTCCGTACCACTTAAACACAAATCTTCTTCATATTTCCGAATTACCGTTTCCGTCTCCCCAGAAGCAATTAATTGACCCTTAGATAAATAAATCGAAGCATCACAAACATTGAGAATGCTATGGGAATTATGGGAAACTAAAATAAAAGCTGTGCCTTTTTCGCGCAGTTGTGCTAACTTGCGGTGACACTTCATTTTAAATTTAATATCACCCACTGCCAGCACTTCATCAATTAATAAAATATCTGGCTCTACATGAACTGCACAAGCAAAACCCAGTCGCGCCGCCATCCCTGAACTATAGCTTTGGACAGGCGCGTCAATAGCATTGCCAATTTCAGAAAAATCAATGACATCTTGAAATCTCTCGGAAATTTGTTGAGTAGATAAACCAAGAATTGCCATATTAGCATAAATATTTTCTCTGCCGGTAAGGATAGGATTAAACCCTGCACCTAGAGCAATTAAAGGTGCAACTCTGCCTTTGACTTTTATACAGCCAGTATCAGGTTTAATTAAACCGCTAATCATGCGGAGTAAGGTACTTTTACCAGCACCATTTGACCCGACTAAACCTAAAGCTTCGCCGCGTTTAAGTTGAAAACTCACATCTTTAATTGCCCAAAATTCTTGCGGGCGTAAAGTGTCACTTTTGCGATTACCACCTAATAATTCAGTGGCAATATCTTGTACACCATAAAAGAGCGATCGCTTTAAATTGCGACAGAATTTTTTAGAAACTTGATCAACTGAAATCAACACATCAGCATCTTGATGCTGCAAAGAAAATTTTTGTTCTATTAAATCAGTCATTATTAAGAACTTACTCTTTCAACTACAAACGGCATAGCCAAACGGAACACTACCCAAGTTAGTAGTAAACCTATAAAAGTTATGCTGCTCACTAACCAAAAACCCAACGGTTCTGAAACCACACCTGTAGTAGCTAATTCCCGCACTGTGACTAATAAAGGTGTGACAGGATTTAGTCGAACTAATAAGCCAAATGTTCCCTCCGTTGGGACAGGATAAATTACAGGTGTGAGGAACAACCAAAACCCCGTCACCAAAGTTAAACCTTTAGAAACATCTTGATATAACACTCCCAAGGGAGCTAATAAAATCCCGATAAATGTTCCTAGTAAAACTAAATGAATTAATGGTACTGGGGTTAAAATTACCGTCCAACTGACAGGAATGCGAAACCAAATAAACAATCCCACAATTAAAATTAACTTGATGGCAAAATTAAAAAACACTTCTCCAATCTTTGCCAAAATTAATGCTTCCCGTGGGAAATTTACTCTGGCTAACATGGGTTTTGCCACTGTCACCGCCTGCACTGGAGCATTTAAAGCTTCCACAAAAGTTTGCCATAATGCAGTGCTGAACATGACATAAGCCGGATAGGGTAAATCAGTCGCGCCTACATTAATGACTTTGGCTGCATTAGCTAAGGTAAAGCTAGCAGCTAAGACAATTGGCGGTAAAAACGCCCAAGCAATACCTAAAAACGATTGTCGATATTGTGCGCTAATATCCCGCACCATCAACCGCCAAGCTAATTCACGAGACGCTAACAGGTCTCGCCACATTTGTCGCAGTAATATTAGAGGATGTCTCAGCAGACTTTCAGGTGTATAGATACTCTGTGGTAGCTGAGAACTTTGTCTGTTTCGTTGTTTCAAAGTTTTTCACCTACATTGAGGAATGGGGTTAAGGTGTAAACATATCTGGGTACAGAATGTGGTTTGATCCCCCTAAATCCTCCTTAAAAAGCAGGGCTGTTTCATTCGCTTGTGTTGGAGATTTGTCGAGAGGATAATCTCACGCAAAGGCGCATTGCATTCGGCGAAGCCGTTCCCGAAGGGTAGACGCAAAGGAAAATCACATATTTTGAGTTGAAGGTGCAAAGATTTTTGATTAAAGTTGTGGGCTTATGCTCAATTTTTATCTCTTTGAATCTTGCAATTTTACGCATTTTAGGGAGTGAAACAGCCCTCCCATTAGGGGGGAGGGGATTAAAACGATGGGGGATAAGGTTATAGAAATTGTGTTTACTAACTCAAACTACTGTTTTGTAATGCTGCATAACGTTTGGTGATGTAGCGGTTAGCGGTTTTATCTAGGATGCGTAAAATTTTTCTGACTACTCTTGAACCAAATTGACCAACAGGCAATTTACCCACTAGGGGATTGATAATAGCCATGTTTCGCCGCCATCCCAAGCGTTTGTATTTATTTTGGAAGTATTCGTCTTCGGTGAGATTCCACTTTTCCCGTAGGCGTTGGAGGCTGGCTAGTTCCCACGCATCACTCCAGCGCAGCATATAGTAATGGATGTCTGATGCTTCTAAGGGTTTACCTGTGACATAAGTCATCAGAGATTCTGGTTCGAGGTAAATTGTCCCGCCAGCTTCAGTTACCAAAATACACAAGTCTACGTGTTCTTTGGTGTTGAGTAGTCCCTCATCTAACAAGCCAATTTTTTGGAATATCTCTGTGCGTACCATCATGCAGTGAAATTCCGCAAGTCCAGTTTGTTGGCGTTGTAATTGAGGACGCACATCTGAAACTTGACGACCTTGTTTGTAAATCTTTTCAATCATACGTCGTCTGGTGGTTTCGCCTTTAGCTTCCACCTTAATTCCGGTTTCTCCGCCTGCACAATGTACTTCTGTATGCAGAGGTGTACCCTGGCAAATCAGAGGACTAACTATAGTTGCACCGGTTGATTCTGCACATTCAATCAAAGGCTTAAGCCAGCCAGGGGTAACTACAACGTCATTATCGATAAATACAACATACTTGGTGGTAACATGACGCAAACCAAGATTGCGCGCATGGTTGGGGGAAAGATAATGATCTGTGCGAATCAATTGGAATTGCTTTTGTTGTGCTTGTGTGGCTAGATATTCTTTGATGTGCCGTGGAGAACCACCATCTATATAGATTAATTCAAAGGGGTAATCGGTATGTTCGTAAATGCTTTCTAAAGATTCAATGGTGCAGCTAAAACGTTCTCTAGGTGAGACGATAATGGTGATATCGGGATTTTTTGATGAGTTTGTCATATCGATTGGGGATTAGGGACTGGGAATTGGAAGGTAGACAAGGAGGACAGGGTAGAATTTTTTAGCACTTACAACTCAGCACTCAGCACGGTTCAGTTAAGGCTAAAATTTGGGGTCTGTGAAGTAAGGAAAAGTTCGTAGTAAGGACTTCAGTCCTTAGATGAGGACTTTAGTCCCTCTCTACGAGACGCTGCGCGTAGCTTGCTTCCCCGGAGGGGTACACTACAAACTATTTTCTAACTGCACTGTATTGACTCAGCACTCAGCACTAAACCCAACTGTTGCGTTGACAAATCATTGTTGATAACTTGGCGATAAATTCTTACTAGTTCATCATTTAACTTGTTGATATCGTAGTTTTTTTCTACATCAGCACGACCGGCTTGTCCCATTGCTGGCCAAATTTCTGGATGCTCAATTAAGTAAGTTAATTTCTCAGCAATAGCTTGAGCATCTCTTTCTGGAACTAGAAAACCAGAAATCCCATCTTTGACTAATTCAGGAATCCCGCCGTGAGTGGTAGCAATGACAGGTAAACCCATTAACATTGCTTCTTTTAAAGTATTAACTGGTGCATCTTGATTTCCATCTTTGGCAGTCACACTGGGAGCAATGAAAATATCAGTGTGATTTAAAATTTCAATAATTTCTGGTTGGGTTTTCCATCCCAATATTTTCACTTGGTCAGCAATTTGCAATGAATCTATGAGTTGCTGTAAATTAGCTTTTAATTCTCCATCACCGATGATGTTATATTCAATATTGGGATAGATTTTACTAACTTGAGCAATAGCCAAAATCCCGTATTCCACACCTTTTTTTTCAATGAGTCGCCCGGTTGTCGCGATACGGATTTTTCCGTCTGCATGAGGATATCTCAATTTTAAGGGAAAGCGACTACAATCTATTCCTGAACCATGCACGACGATTTTTTGGGGGTCACAACCAAGTTTGATGGCTCTTTGGCGGAAAAATTCACAATTGGTAAGAAAAAAATCACCTTGAGTAAAGAGAGAATTATAAACATCTTCTCCATTTTGCTGGACAAATAAGCTAATATCGTAGCCTCGAAATGAAGTGATTAATTTGCCTTTGATTGCACCAATGTCACGCAACATCATTGCTATTAAAGCAAATGTGCCGAATTGACAGTGAATAATATCGTAGCTGGGAGACTCTAAAAGGCGTACTGTTAAATATAGTAATCGCAGGGAAGCAGCTAATTTTCCATATTTCAAAAAATTAAGCGATCGCAGAATCACTAACGGAGATTTGTGCAAATTAATAATTATTAACCAGATGGCTTTTAACAAACGCCATAAGTAATTTTGAGGAATGCTTGGTTGATTGTGAGTGAACTGATGCAGTTGATATTTTTCTACATCTGGATGTACTTTGGCTTGATCATTTACACTGCCATTTTCCACACCATAAATATCTACTGTATTTCCCCTCTCCATCAACCCAATGATCTGATTGATAATAAAAGTTTCTGAAATTACTGGGAAACTACCGACTATAAAAGCAATTTTCATGACAAACTCTCACTATTCAGATGATTCTTGAAACGGTGATGCTGTCTAATTATCTGAAATCGAATCTATTATTTTATTGCTGGATTGAACGACACCGATAATCATATAGGAAATAGTTGCATTCAGCAATTTAAAAATCAATAATCTTTCTGGAGACAGATTTTATAATTAATTTCCGGATTGAGATAAAATATTCATCATATCAAACAATATTTTGATAGCAAACTTTTCACGTAATAGATATTGATAAACAGAAATATTTTTTCTGTTTGCAATGGACAAAAAAGCTAATTATGTAATCTCATCAACACAAATTTTCTATACATTAGCTAATTAATCATTCTGAATGATGTAGACACGAATAATATTATTTACGGTGGTAAACATTAATACGTCAATCAAAACAGTATAATTCCTAATTTTCCTTTTCCTCTTCCTTCTGGAATAGATTAACTAATGTAAAATAGTTGCCATACATCCTCATTGATTCCCTACGAAACGCTGACGCAAACCTGTAGCTGTTTCGTAGAGATGAGTGAAGTTATAACTACAAATCTTGATTAATTAGGGTGAATCTTTATGTCCCTCACTGAAGAAATTCTCTCGCAACTGTCGGGGGATGTTTTAGGCGGTTTACGTCGTGCTGATCAAATCCTCAAATCGATTAGAGAAAACACTACACCGACACCCATAGTAGTGACAGAAAGTCAACATTTATTAGGTGCTGTAGACTGGGATGTGATTATTTGTGGTGGGACTTTAGGGATTTTAATTGGTTGCGCTTTAGCGGTGCGGGGACTGAAAGTGGCGTTGCTAGAACGAGGGATTTTGCGGGGAAGGGAACAGGAGTGGAATATTTCCCGCCAAGAATTAGAAGTATTTTTAGAGTTGAATTTACTCACAGCCGAAGAATTATCGCAGGCGATCGCTACAGAATACAATCCCGCTAGGGTAAAATTTCAAGATGGTGCAGAAATCTGGGTAGAAAACGTTTTAAATATTGGCATAGATCCCGTTTATTTATTAGCCACACTCAAAAGTAAATTTTTGGCAGCCGGCGGAGAACTGTTAGAAAATACACCATTTAACACAATCGCAGTGCATCCAGACGGGGTAATAGTTAACAGTCAATACAAAGGTAAATTATTACTCGATGCAATGGGACATTTTTCTCCCATCACAAAACAAGCGCGCCAAGGAAAAAAACCCGATGCTTTATGTTTAGTCGTGGGAAGTTGCGCTCAAGGTTTCCCAGAAAACAACTCAGGAGATTTAATCCTCTCCTTCACTTCCTTACAGAATCAATGTCAATATTTTTGGGAAGCTTTCCCCGCTAGAGACGGGAGAACAACTTATCTATTTACCTACTTGGATGCTCATCCCCAACGGTTAACTTTAGAGGCGTTGTTTGAAGAATATCTGCGATTATTACCAGAATATCAAGGCAGAGAATTGCCGCAACTCCAATTTCAACGCGCCTTGTTTGGTTTCTTTCCCAGTTACCGCCAAAGTCCTTTACATACTCCTTGGCAGCGAATTTTACCAGTGGGAGATAGTAGCGGTAGTCAATCACCCTTAAGTTTTGGTGGTTTTGGTGCAATGGTGCGACATTTGCAGCGATTAACAATTGGTATTGCAGAAGCACTACAAACTGAGCAACTTTCAGCGAAAGCCTTGTCTCAATTGCAACCATATCAACCAAGTTTGAGTGTGACTTGGTTATTCCAAAAAGCTATGAGTGTGGGTGTAAATCAAACAATTCCACCAGCACAAATTAACCAGTTACTATCTGCGGTATTCCAAGAAATGCAACAATTAGGGATGCCGATTCTCAAACCGTTTTTACAAGATATAGTCCAGTTTTCTGCTCTGACACAAACCCTAGCCAGAACAGCAATTAATCATCCGGTATTAGTAGCAAAAATTATGCCGCAGGTAGGTTTAATTAACCTATTAGATTGGATGTTACATTACAGCAATTTAGGTATTTACTCTGCCTTAAATGCCATAACTCCCATCATAGAACCTGCGGTGAAAAATTTACCAACTCCACAACAATATTACTGGCATCGGTTAATAGATGGGTGGAAATTTGGTTCTGGTGGTGATTATGTTCTACGGTGAACTAGAGTAGCACTAGCTTGGTCTACGGGCATCATAATCACTTCATTAATATTGACATGAGGCGATCGCGTTGCACAAAAGAAGACCACATCCGCCACATCATCGGCTGTGAGTGGCGTAACGCCTTGGTAAACCTTATTAGCGCGTTCGGTATCCCCGTGAAACCGTACATTACTAAAATCTGTTTCCACCATCCCAGGATCAACAGAAGTAACACGAATGGGAGTCCCTAAAAGGTCTTGTTTTAAACCTTCAGAAATCGCCTTCACCGCCGCCTTAGTAGAACAATAGACATTACCACCAGGATAAGTCTGATGTCCAGCAATAGAACCGATATTAATCACATGACCGCGATCGCGCGTCACCATTCCTGGTACAACATAACGGGTAAGATACAATAAACCCTTAACATTGGTATCAATCATCTCTTCCCAGTCTTGGAAATCGCCCTCATGCAGCTTATCCAAACCGCGACTTAAACCCGCATTATTAATCAGAATATCAATATCTGACCATGCTGGCGGTAAGGTTGATATAGCCGATTCTACAGCCAAGCGATCGCGCACATCCAGTTGTATAAAGTGAACTCGCTCAGGCGCAAGATTTAACCCCTCCCCAAGCTGCTGTAACTTATCCAACCGCCGCGCCGCCAAAATCAACCTTGCACCCGCCGCCGCAAACACCCTAGCGCAAGCCGCACCGATACCACTACTTGCGCCAGTAATTAAAACAATTTGATTGGTGAGAGTCATTAGTCATTAGTCAATAGTCAATAGTCAATAGTCAATAGTCAATAGTCATTAGTCATTAGTCATTAGTCATTGGGCATTGGGCATTGGGCATTGGGCATTGGGCATTGGTGTAAAATTTTGTTCCGCATCCCTATTCCCCATTCCCCATTCCCCATTCCCCATTCCCCTACCTCTTCACCACCTGCAAACGCTGAGTAACTACCGTCATGCCGTTACCACGCATGATTACGGCAGAAATCCAGCGACTACCAGGAGTAGCGGGGGCGCGTCCAATTTTAAATAAACCACCAGAATTGAGTAGTTGTAAATCTACACTGGTGGGGTTGAGATACCTTGAGGCTTGAATGGGTTCTTCTAAGGCTGCACCTAAGAGTAAATCATCTCCTAATGGTTCTTCCACAATCGCATCAAAATTATACTGCTGACCGACTTTGACTTGCTGGGGTAATTTCACATCTACTTGGGGCGGTTTGTTACCGGAAGTGAGTACAGTACGTTCTGAGACAATATCTTGGCGTGTAATTGCACCACCTACGATGCGCTGACGGGATCTGATGGTAGAGTTCAATGCCAAATTACCGTTGCTGGCTGAGGGTGAAGCCGAGATATTAGTAACAGTTTCGGCAACGATGGCATTACCTTCAGATTTCCAAGACTGTACTTGTGTGCTGTAGCGGACATTGGGATGACGTTTCCAGAATGTCACCAAGGCTTTTTCCATTGTTTGGCGGGTTAAACCATCGCTATGGACAAAGCTGGGGCTGTAATATTGCAATACAGCTTTGGCATCACCTTTACTAGCGGCTGCATCAATTTGCGCCAAAAGATTTGTGACGGCTGCGGGCGTATTTTGAGTATTATTACTTTGGGCGACTTCTACAGCTCGTGCGTATTGCCAATTATTAACTATACCAAACGAGCAGATAGACAAAATCAATGCAATAGCCGTAGAGAGACGGTTTCGGCGTTTTAGTAAAAATAAAATTGTCTTGTTCATGGGTAAGAGTTTACTGATTGTAGTAGAGAAGGTGAGGAAATTGTTTTATCTTAGTTAAGCTAGGCACTAAATGGTAGAGTTTGAATGACAAACGCACCCATAAAATTACTAATAGCTGCCAGTGGGACTGGTGGACACTTGTTTCCGGCGATCGCATTGGCTGATAAATTACCAGAATATGAGATTGAATGGCTAGGTGTCCCCAACCGGTTAGAAACCCAGCTTGTTCCGCAAAAGTATCCTTTGCATACTATTGCAGTTGAAGGGTTTCAGCAAGGGTTAAGCATTGCTTCTTTACTCACCTTGGGTAAACTGATTAGTGCAATTTTCCAAGTCAGGCGACTCCTTAAACAAGGGAAATTTCAAGGAGTTTTTACCACTGGCGGATACATTGCTGGGCCAGCAGTAATTGCGGCGCGTTCTTTGGGTTTACCTGTAGTTTTTCATGAATCTAACGCTTTACCCGGTAAGGTAACACGGTTTTTCGGCCCTTGGTGTAGTGTGGTAGCTTTAGGATTTGACGTAGCTACTAAGTATTTACCCCGTGCTAAAAATGTCACAGTTGGTACTCCTGTTCGTTCCCAATTCCTCGATACTAGCAGTGCCAAACTAGATTTAGCTATTCCCGAAAATGTTCCTGTAATTGTCGTTTTTGGTGGTAGCCAAGGTGCAGTCGCAGTCAATAAACTAGTTCGCGAGTCTGCGCCAGCCTGGTTTAATGCTGGTGCTTATGTCGTACATTTAACAGGCGATCGCGATCCCGATGTGGGAACATTAAAACATCCCCAGTATATAGAATTACCTTTTTATGACAATATGGCAGCACTATTACAACGTGCAAGTTTAGCCATTAGCCGTTCCGGTGCGGGAAGTTTAACAGAATTAGCTGTATGTGGAACACCAGCGATATTAATACCCTATCCCTTTGCCGCCGAAGACCATCAATCGTATAATTCCGCAGTATTTACTCAAGCTGGTGCAGCCTTAAATTTTCAACAATCAGAGTTAACAGCAGAACTATTGCAAACTCAAGTTTTAAATTTATTGCAATCACCAGACGAGTTAAGGAAAATGGCAGAGAATGCTAAAGCGATCGCAGTTCCCGATAGTGCAGATAAACTAGCTTCCTTAGTGCGTGAAGTGGTAGAGAGCTAAAAACACATAGGCATTAAGAAGAGTTTGAGACTTCAAAACCTCAAACTCCTCACACTCTCTGCGCCTCTGCGTCTTTGCGTGAAAAAAAATCACCATCCTAATCAGCAACGCATTATTACTGTTGCTGTAACCAAGTCGCTAAATCTGCAACCTCATTAAAATCTAACAATTGTTCTGCTAGTGCTTCTAATTTTTCAGTAGATAATCCTTTAATTTGCTCAGTTAAAGACAAATCAATGTCTCCAAACCGACGATTTAACTGGCGCAGAATTACCTTTTGTTCTCCTTCCTGGATAGCTCGCGCCCTATCTTCTTGATACAGTGGTGCTAATCTCATCACTAACTCCCGATCATCTATTTCTATATTCTGATTGATTCTCAAATTTTGTTGCAGGCTATAGAGTAATTCTAACGTCACTTCCACAAAGGGGTGATTGGCTGGAAGTGCTGTCAATTGATCAACCGCTTGTTGCTGTACTCTACCACGCCCTAATATTCTCAGCCACAGTGTTTCTTGAGTAGATGGTAACTGATGAATGACAACTATGGCTGTCCGCAAATATTCAGGTAAAAAGTAAACTCCCTCTACCCAGTCTGATTTTACAGTCGCACCAAAGCCGGAAATTATCGCCTCTGATGCGGTGGGAGTGAGAACCCATAATTGGGGAATTTCTGCGGTTGGGATGGGGGTTTTATTGCGGTTAGCTTCTCTTTGAATAGCGTTTCTGACTTCTAATAGTTTCAATAGACAATCTGTGATTTCTTCTTTGGTTGCTGGGTTGCGGAATGGTTCAAAAATGGCGGCGGTGGTTGCCATTTTTCCTAATAGTCCTAATGTTTCTATGTTGGCTGTTTGTGTAGTGAAGGGAGAAAATAATACATCTATTTCTCTGACTTCTGCTGCTACTCGACTTGGTGCTTGAACTTTTCCGAATGGTTTTAATAATTCTTCTAAATAATCTTTGGAAAATTGATCATGAATAAATCGCGTCATTTAATTGGGGTGTCACAATTTTGAGCTTTCCATATGAATTATCACAGTACGGACACTTTTTACATCAACACCCATACGTTGCAATACTTTAGCGGCAGTGGCCTCACTATCGTCTGTTAATCCCAAGAGTAAGTGTTCTGTGCTGATGTAATTATGCCCTAGACTGTTCGCATATCTAACAGATTGATCAAATAGACGTTTGACTTTAGGAGTAAACGGAACTTCTGGTTGAACAAAACCAGAACCTTTCCCAATAATTTTTTCCACTTCCCGACGTGCGTCTTTGAGAGTGATACCAAACTCATTCAGCACTTTGGCCGCAACCCCACTTCCTTCCCCTATCAACCCCAGAAGAATTTGGTCAGTTCCTATGAAGTTATGTCCTAGACGACGCGCTTCCTCCTGAGCGAGCATGATAACTTTGATGGCTTCGTCAGTGAAGTATCTGAAAAATTCACTACTATCTAAGGGTATAGGAACTTGATGTGATGTTTGCTGCTGTAGTTTTTGCTCTGTTTCTGATTGCCTTGGCAACCTTATCTCTTCCTGCTTTTGTTGGCGTTCTTCTCGTTCCTGTTTGAGTTTTTCAACAGCCGCACGAATACCTTTTGCTACATCCATAAAAGCTTCATCTGTAGTATGCCAATTTCTGGATACAACGGGTTCAGCATTTTTAGGTAGGGCTTGGAGTTTAGCAAATGGCGCGCCTTTCCAGTCAACAGGACGTAAAATCACCGGAATTACACAAGCTTCTCCAGCGTTGTGGCGTTCTATTGCCTTCTTAACTTCCACATCCCAACAATAGTCAGAAGCGAGAAAGTTTGAACTGACTAGCAACAGAATGATATCAGCTGTGTTTAAATTATCGTTAATTTGATAATCCCACTCTTGTCCAGGTAGTATCTTGCGGTCATGCCAGCTTGATATTACACCTTCTCTTTTCAATGTAGCAAGGTGGTCGGCTAATTCATCTCGTAGGGTTTCATCTTTGTGAGAGTAAGAAAAGAAAAGCTTTAAAGATACTTCTGTCATTTTCGCGCTTAGGAGTAGGATAAATCACGCTTAGGATAAATTATAGTATTTTTGCCTGATTTCCCTGAGACTCTAACTTTGTTGTAGAGTAAGTGAGCAAGTCAAAGATATAGAATTGTTGCGAATACGAATTGTTTGGTCACAAAACTAAGTTGTGTGGTAGCAAGGACAAGTTAATTACCAATTACAATAACTCCGTCATTTGCCCCACATTTACTAAACTATTCGCACACAAAATCCCAGAAGCAGCGACAGCCGGCACACCGATTCCTGGTAGAGTGCTATCACCCACACGATACAAACCCTGGATAGGCGTGTGTGTGCTAGGAAATAACCCCTTACCTGCTGCGATCGCTGGGCCATAAGTTCCCTGATATCTTCGTAAATAATGAGCATGGGTTAACGGTGTACCTATGAGTTCTAATACCACACGTTTACGAACATCAGGGATAATACGCTCTAAGGCACGGTATAAAGTTTGAGATTTTTCTCGTTTCTTCGCTTCATACTCATCATTGCTTTCCCAGCCAGCGTAGGGTTCGAGGGTATAAGCATGAACCACATGATGTCCTTCTGGGGCTAAATTTTTATCCCACACGCTGGGAATCGAAATCATGCAAGTATTACCTGGTGTGGTGATATCTTGACTAGAATCATGGACTACCACATGATGTCCAGTTAAATTATCTAACCCATCAGCCTTGATACCTAAGTGCAAGTGCATAAAACTCTCAACGGCTGGAGTCTTTAAAGCACTTTCACGATAAGCGGCAGGCAAATCTTCAGGACGCAGTAAATTATTATATGTATCCCAAAGGGTGGCATTAGAAATCACAATTGCGGCTGACAAAACTTCACCATTGCGTAACCGCACACCCGTAACTTTGCCAGACTCTACCAAAATTTGCTCAACGTGACACCCCAAACGTAACTTTCCACCCCATTTTTCCAACCCCCGCACCAAAGCATTAACAATTGCTGCACTCCCCCCCACAGGATACTCAACCCCACGGGAACGTTCACCCAACATAAATGCTACTTCAGGGGCAATTGTGCCGTGGGCTTTTAAGCCAGAAAGTAAGAAACACTCTAAATCAATCAGCCGCCGTACCCAGGGGTCTTTGACTGTAGCATCCATAACATTGCCTACAGAAGACTGCACCAGGGATAGGTAAGGTAACATTTTCGCCAAGGATGGCAAATAACGTTGTAATAACACTAAAATCACCAGCCAATCTGAGCGCAATGCCAATGTAGGTATACCTTTCATCGCCTCATAGAGTCCTAGAAGGCGTTGCTCAAATTGTTGGAATTCCTTGGCACCTTGGGGTGTAATTTTGTGTAGCTGTTGATGATATTGTGCAGGATTGCTGTAGACTGCAAGACTGGTTTCGGGAAAGTGGTAGTGACCTAAAGGATCATAGGGTATAACTTGGATGGATTCACCTAAAGCATCAAGCACCTGTTTAATGGGATTTAAACTGTCTTTACCAGTTAAACCGCAATAAAAGGAGGGGCCAGAATCAAATTCAAACCCGCGTCGTCTAAAACTATGAGCAGCACCACCCGCCATTGTATGACTTTCACATACAATCACCTGCTTACCATAACGCGCCAACAAACCCGCAGCGCATAAACCGCCGATACCGCTACCGATGATGATGATGGGGGACTGGGGAGACATGAGAGGGGTGTAAGGGAGACAAGAGAGATTATATATCTAAATTCTCAATGCCCCATGCCCCATGCCCAATCACTATTGACTAATGACTAATGACTATTGACTATTGACTATTGACTAATGACTAAACCACTAATTGAACTAAAAGGCGTTTCTAAATCCTTTGGGAACAATCGGGTTTTAGATAATGTAGATTTGACGATTTATCGGGGGGAGGCTTTAGGAATTATCGGCCCTTCGGGAACAGGTAAATCGACAATTTTACGGGTAATTGCTGGTTTAATTACTCCTGACGAGGGAGAAGTTTACGTGCAAGGAGTAAAAAGAGAGGGGTTAATTGAAGATGGTCATGACCCTGTGGGTATTGGTATGGTGTTTCAGCAGGCGGCTTTATTTGATTCTTTGACTGTGGAAGAGAATGTGGGGTTTTTACTGTATCAAAATTCTCAGTTGTCGCGATCGCGTATTCAAGAATTAGTCAAAGAAAAATTGGAAATGGTGGGTTTACCGGGTATTGGTCATATGTACCCCTCGGAGTTATCTGGGGGGATGCGAAAACGGGTGAGTTTTGCCCGTGCGATTATGTCTAATCCTGATAATCCCACGGAAGGTGCAGAGGTTTTACTTTACGATGAACCGACAGCCGGACTTGACCCCATTGCTTCTACAGTGATAGAAGATTTAATTCGGGGATTACAGACTACTCAAGGTGTTTGTAGTACCTATGCGATCGTTACACATCAAGATAGTACAATACGGCGTACCACTGATAGACTAGTATTCCTTTATCAAGGTAAAGTGCAGTGGCAAGGCTCAGTTAGTGAACTAAATAACACAGACCATCCATTAATTCATCAATTTATGAGTGGGAGTGTACAAGGGCCAATTCAGGTTGTTGGTTAGTTGGGCAAAGAATAATATGCGCGATTCTATCACCACTCGTTTTGCATCTCGACGGACGTTAAGGGAAGGCTCAGTTGGATTATTAGTTTTACTGGGACTAGGAGCATTTTTTGTCATTATTCTCTGGCTCAACAGAGTCACAGCCTCTCGTAGTTCTTACAGAGCTATTGTAGAATTTGCCAATGCTGGCGGTATGCAAAAAGGCGCGCCTGTACGTTATCGCGGCGTAAAAGTCGGGAATATTGCTCGCATTGAACCAAAGCCAAATGCTGTAGAAGTAGAAATTGAAATTGCCCAAACTGACTTAATTATTCCTCGTGATGTGTTAGTTGAAGCTAACCAAAGTGGTTTAATTAGCGAAAGTATTATTGATATCACGCCCAAATCTTCACTACAAACTCAAGATAAAATTGCTAAACCTCTGGATAAAAATTGCGATCGCACTCTGATTGTTTGCAATGGTTCTCGACTCAAAGGTCAAATTGGTATCAGTTTAGATGAACTCATCCGCAGTAGCACGGAATTAGCAACTACCTATAATAATCCTGAATTTTATCAACGGGTAAATAAATTACTAGAAACCTCAGCAGAAGCTGCTACTAGCGTCTCATCATTGAGTCGAGATGTCGGGAGATTAAGCAGAAGCTTTCAAGGACAAATCGGTACATTTGCCGCCACCGCCAATTCTATCCAACAAGCCACCAATAAACTCACCGTTTCCACCACCAAGACTGTAGACCAACTAGGTAACACTGCCAGTCAATTCAGCACTACCGCAGCTCAAGCGAATAAGTTACTCACTCAATTAGATGAACTAGTTACCTCTAACCGTTCTACATTAGTGAGTGCATTGAATAACATCACCGAAACCAGCAACCAACTGCGGTTAACAGTCAGTAGCCTTTCCCCCGCCATTACGCGGTTATCCGACGGGGAATTACTGAAAAATTTAGAAACACTCTCAGCCAACGCCGCCCAAGCATCCGCTAACTTAAAAGATGCTACTCAGGCATTAAATGATCCTAAAAATGCTCTGCTGCTGCAACAAACTCTAGACTCAGCCAGAGTGACATTTGAAAACACCCAAAAAATCACCTCAGATTTAGACGAATTAACCGGAGATCCCAAATTTCGCGATAACTTACGGCAACTAGTCAACGGTTTGAGTACCCTAGTCTCGTCCACAGACCAAATGCAACAGCAAGTCAATGTTGCTGTAACTTTAGAGTCAATGCAAGCCGCCGCCAGTAAATCCCAATTAGCGTTAACCTCCAAGCAACCAGAAAAACCCACCAACAACCCCACATCTAGCAAAATTGAAAGTACGGTTAACCCCACTAGTCCTGCCTCATCTCAGGAGAAGCTTTTACAGAAATTACGGCAATATCGGAATGGGGAATAGGGAATTGGGAATTGGGCATGGGGAATAGGGAATTGGGAATTGGGCATGGGGAATTGGGAATTGGGAATAGGGAATTGGGAATTGGGAATTGGTAGCCAAGGGAGATAAGGGAGATTTTTCCCCATGCCCCATGCCCCATGCCCCATGCCCCATGCCCCATGCCCCATGCCCCATGCCCCCTGCCCCATGCCCCCTGCCCCCTGCCCCCTGCCCCCCTGCCTAATTCCAGTCCTGCTCCTCTCGTTTGCCGCGACTTTTGTAAATACCGCCAATATCATGCAATTGTCGGGTTTTCTCGAATAATTCCGCCTCAGTTAAGCCCCATTGTTGCAAAACTTTATCTAGGTCGCTTTGTATGTCCCTCGCGCCTGGGAAGCCTTGATACCGGATTCTGAGACGGGCTAATTCGGCTAAATTGTAGTCTGTGGCGGTTTGACTTAGTAGAATATCAATAAGAGGGCGATCGCGGTTGTAAAGTGGGTGCTGTTGGTCTTTACTTCCGTGCTTTTCGGTCATAGTTGATACTGTGGTAAAATTGGAATCTCATTACCGAGTCTAAAACTAAAACCTGCCCGTAGCACGATAATTAGAGATGACGGCTACCACCCCTGAGTGCATACGGCTCTCACCACTGTCACCCCATTAGAGATAAAGATACATTATCTTTAAGAAAATACAAAAAAGTTTAGATAAGGGTGAAATTTTTAGATCGCCCAAAGTCCAAGCAGCAAGGGAGCAAGAACCCGCTATGTTTGAACACTTCACTTCCGAAGCCATCAAAGTGATTATGCTCGCTCAGGAGGAAGCACGTCGCCTGGGACACAACTTCGTAGGAACTGAACAAATTCTCCTGGGTTTGATGGGAGAAGGAACTGGGGTTGCTGCCAAAGTGCTGAATGAGTTGGGTGTGACTCTTAAAGACGCACGTCGAGAAGTCGAAAAAATTATTGGTAGGGGTACTGGTTTCGTTCCACCAGAAATCCCCTTTACTCCTAAAGTCAAAAGTCTATTTGAGCAATCATTTAGAGAAGCTCACAGTCTAGGTCATAATTACATCAACACAGAACACTTACTCTTAGGTTTGACAGAATCAGGTGAAGGTGTCGCCGCCAAGGTGTTGCAAAATCTGGGTGTTGACTTAAGAAATGTTCGCAGTGCTGTGATTCGGCGTTTAGGTGAAGATCCAGTGGCGGTTGGTAGTGGTGCTGGTAGTCCCAGACGCAACCAAACCCTCACCACAGAAGAATTTGGCAGAAACCTCACCAAACTCGCTCAAGAAGGTAAGCTTGACCCTGTAGTGGGTCGTCAAAAAGAAATTGAACGCGCTATTCAAATTCTCGGTCGCCGCACGAAGAATAACCCTGTGTTAATTGGTGAACCAGGGGTAGGTAAAACAGCGATCGCCGAAGGTTTGGCACAGCGTATCATTAACCAAGATGTCCCCGAAGTCTTGGAAGGTAAGCAAGTCATCAGCCTCGACATGGGGTTATTGGTGGCGGGGACTCGTTTTCGAGGAGACTTTGAAGAACGCATCAAAAAAATCGTCGATGAAGTCCGCACAGCCGGAAATGTCATCTTAGTCATTGATGAAATTCATACCCTAGTCGGTGCGGGAGGAACAGAAGGCGGCTTAGATGCAGCCAACATCCTCAAACCAGCCTTAGCACGGGGTGAACTGCAATGTATTGGTGCTACCACCTTAGATGAGTATCGCCAACATATTGAGCGCGATGCCGCCTTAGAACGGCGTTTTCAACCGATTTTAGTCGGTGAACCCTCCGTATCTGAAACCATCGAAATCCTCTACGGTTTGCGGTCAGTTTACGAACAACACCACCGAGTGCAGATTTCTGATGAAGCGTTGATGGCGGCGGCGGAATTATCAGATCGTTATATTAGCGATCGCTTTTTACCCGACAAAGCCATAGACTTAATTGATGAAGCAGGCTCACGGGTACGTCTGAGAAACTCCCAAATTTCCAACGATAAAGAACTCAAGCGGAAACTGCGGGAAGTCGCCAAAGCGAAAAACGAAGCCGTCAGACTACAAAACTTCGATAAAGCCGGGGAACTGCGCGACCAAGAAATTGCCCTAGAAGCAGAAATTCAAGCCGCTTCCACTGAAACAGCTACTCACCCCATCGTCGTAGACGAAGAAGATATCGCCCAAATCGTCGCTTCTTGGACTGGTGTCCCCGTCAACAAACTCACCGAGTCTGAGTCAGAATTACTCCTGCACTTAGAAGACACCCTACACAAGCGGCTTATCGGTCAAGAACAAGCAGTGACAGCCGTGTCTCGCGCCATCCGTCGCGCCAGAGTCGGGTTAAAAAATCCCAACCGTCCCATCGCTAGCTTTATCTTCTCCGGCCCCACCGGCGTTGGTAAAACCGAACTAGCCAAGGCGTTAGCAACTTACTTCTTCGGTGCAGAAGATGCCATGATTCGGTTAGATATGTCCGAATACATGGAAAGCCACACAGTATCTAAACTCATCGGTTCACCTCCTGGTTACGTCGGTTACGACGAAGGCGGACAACTCACCGAAGCTGTACGCCGCAGACCTTACACCGTGCTGCTATTCGACGAAATCGAAAAAGCGCACCCCGATGTGTTCAATATGCTGCTGCAAATTCTCGATGACGGACACCTAACTGACGCAAAAGGTCGTAAGGTAGACTTCAAGAACACCTTAATTATCTTGACCTCTAATATCGGTTCTAAGGTAATTGAAAAAGGTGGCGGCGGTTTAGGCTTTGAATTCGATAACCAACCAGACGCTAGTTACCACCGCATCCGTAACCTAGTCAACGAAGAACTGAAAAATTACTTCCGTCCTGAGTTTCTCAACCGGGTGGATGAAATTATCGTCTTCACTCAACTATCTAAGGATGAAGTCAAGCAAATTGCTGAAATTATGCTGCGTGATGTCGCTAGCCGTCTGACAGAAAAAGGTATCACCTTAGAAGTTACCGAAAGGTTTAAAGACCTAGTAGTCAGGGAAGGTTATGACCCCAGCTACGGTGCTAGACCATTACG
Organism: Nostoc sp. CMAA1605; assembly: GCF_021596505.1. Taxonomy (GTDB): domain Bacteria; phylum Cyanobacteriota; class Cyanobacteriia; order Cyanobacteriales; family Nostocaceae; genus Trichormus. The sequence goes on from NZ_PJIZ01000002.1 coordinate 142,125, forward strand.
TCGCGCCATCATGCGCCTGTTGGAAGATTCCCTTGCTGAAGCTATGCTAGCTGGTGAAATCAGTGAAGGTTGTACCGCCGTCGTGGATGTCGATGATGATGGTCAAGTTAAGGTACGCGACTCAGAAAAACGCGAATTACTATTAGCAAATGCTGGTTAATATTTAAATCAGCAAAATAGTATGCCATAAAAACCTCTGGTAGTTTGTTGCTATCAGAGGTTTTTAATTTATGCAAAATCTAGCTGAATTTTTGACGCACAATAGCCCCATGAGGGTCACTCAAGTTTTTCGTGCTATCTCCGTTCATAATCATTGTGGGTAAAACATTTGTTAATTCACCACTTTTCTTATTAGAAGAGAGGGTAATGATTCCCAATCCAGGACAACTGCCTGCTGCGGCGTGTGCTATGGTCAGAGGATATGGCCCCCGTAAAGCTACATAAATCTTATCCTCATTCTTACCTAAAGATAAATCAGCCAAATCTGGGGTTGGATCATTATTTTGTACTGCACCTAGAGTTGTTCCACAAGCTCCAGTAGTTGTCAAACTATACATACCTTCGTGACGCAAGTAAAGATTATCCCATGGCGCATTCATCTTAAATACTTCTACGTTATTGCGTACCCTATCCAACTGGTGCAGATACTTAGCCTTTCCAGAATTTAAATTTTTTACAACAACCATACCATGTGCATCTCGATTGTTCCCAGGTATGGTTTTGCCATTGTCTGCATCCGTCCAGACAGCCGCAGGTAATGGTTGATTGGGTTGATTGTAGCTCGGTGCTAGAGGATAGTTTTGTGTAAACCGATAAACCGTAAATTCGGAAATATTGGGCCAGATGTTCCAGTATTGAGCATCATAAATCCATTAGCTGCGTGTCCTCCACAACCCGCAGCGTGAACTATATTTAAATCGTATTCAGCTACTATCTTCATGGGTGTGGCTGTAATGTCCACCACAAACATCCCACCACCGCCTAAAGTTAGGTAAGCGTGACGACTCTTGTCAGAAATAATCGGACAAATGACTGTATTGGTTGGGCGAACTCCTGCTGCTTGTTTAGGATTGCCATTGGGGGTAAAAGTAGGCTGTCCGTCTGCCACCTGTCCACTTACAGTACAATTAATGTTATCTCCAAGATTCACATCAACTGCGATCGGTTGAGCTAATATGCGTCCTGTGCCACCGACTACATCAATACTAGCAGCCGCATTATAATTAAATCCCGTTACTTTCCCGGCGGCATTTTTTTGAATATCTACTCGCTCCAGCATTCTCCCATTTTGGTTAGCGATGAGGATTTTTGTTCCGTCTGGGGAGACTGTAGACATATGGTTTTGCCTACCTGTACTAGTTCCGGTAGAGCGAAATAAGCACACGGGTTGTTTTGTTTCACCATCTACTATCCCCAAATGTCCTGAAGCAACAAAATTTAATGTCATGTATTTATCATCTGGGGTGGGAATAATCCCATGAATTCTGTTGACATCAGATCCTGTTGTTGAGAGTGCGTTGGGAAATAAGTCAGTGGCTATATCTAAAACCAGTGGATTATTTACAGGAGGTTTCTTTTCTAAGTCTGCGCTATCATAAATCCTCACTTTGCCGCCATACACCCCATCTGGTGTTGTAGAGGTGATCCCTTGAGTATTTCCTTGATCAGAAAGCCACACTTCATAACCTGAATTGCGTGCATAGGTCTGTTCTGAGAATAGTGCTAAAAATACCGCCAGACTGACACCTATGAGGCACAGAATAAGTTTTTTCATATTGATTTGTGCAGTTCAACTTTTTGTCTCAAAGTTTCACTGTGGCAGTTTCAGTATGGGTTGTAAAGTAATGCCCATGAAATGTAATAGTTTTTACGGTTAAAGCTTCGTTTTCAACCAATTCGCAATGAACTAACGTCCCGCTACGCTAAAGTTTTTTCCGTATTATGACGGGGATTTGGAAAGATTCACAATACTTGTAGCTTGATAGGAGTTAAATATTGAACCCCTCTTTCCCCCTGGCTTTCTAGCTGCTGAGTATGAGCAGATGCAGTATCTCGCATCAGTGAGCTTTACTTCAGTAGGCTGAGAAAATGGGTCTAATGTTACAGAATGGGAAAACAGTGTGTAAACTGAATTAAAGAAAATACTCGACAACAGCAAATACTCATCCTATGATGATGTAATAAGCTTGATGATTGACGAGTCAAAGCGAGGGCAAAAACCCTGGGGGATTCGTCAAAATCGCCAGAACCTTGACAATGTAATAATTACAGCGTTTCAATCATTCGGGAAGTTGCGAATTACTCGCAATAAGGTGGGCTGAAATCGACCTAATTTTGCGACTCGTCAAAATGCTTCCCAGGAAGCTTGCTCTATATAAGTTTCAGTACCGAGCAGTTTCCATTAACTATTTCCCCGCAAGGGGACTGAAACAAGTGAATGCGCCGGGTGTAAGGGTGTAGGGAGTAGGTTTCCATTAACTATTTCCCCGCAAGGGGACTGAAACAATTTTCTGGGACAGGTTCATGTAATAGATAGTTAACGTTTCCATTAACTATTTCCCCGCAAGGGGACTGAAACTGGGGAATAGGGCATAGGGATGTATTTTTCATAAAACTGTTTCCATTAACTATTTCCCCGCAAGGGGACTGAAACGGTGTTAATTGAAAAACAATCGAAATGGACAATCATGGTTTCCATTAACTATTTCCCCGCAAGGGGACTGAAACACAAAAGGTAATAGGGTTTTTGTTAGGGATGTTTGCGTTTCCATTAACTATTTCCCCGCAAGGGGACTGAAACATTTTTTCTATGTTGAAACTGATAATGTAATTAGGTTTCCATTAACTATTTCCCCGCAAGGGGACTGAAACATGGAAAAACAGTTTGAAATCATCGATTATGAGGAGAAGTTTCCATTAACTATTTCCCCGCAAGGGGACTGAAACTTGGAGATAGGGAAAATAATAAAACCTGACTGGCATACGTTTCCATTAACTATTTCCCCGCAAGGGGACTGAAACATATTAAATATTACTCATGGTATATACACGCTATGGCGAGTTTCCATTAACTATTTCCCCGCAAGGGGACTGAAACGTTTCACCAAGTTGCTACAAGTGTGGCTATTATTGGTGTTTCCATTAACTATTTCCCCGCAAGGGGACTGAAACTTGTTAGAATTTGAAAGTGAGCCATCTTTTGATGTTTCCATTAACTATTTCCCCGCAAGGGGACTGAAACGCATCAAAGTGCGTCCTCACTGGCTAACAAATCTTAGTGGGCGGTTTCCATTAACTATTTCCCCGCAAGGGGACTGAAACACTAAACACTCTACTATTAGAGCTACACTAGTCAACTTTAGTTTCCATTAACTATTTCCCCGCAAGGGGACTGAAACAAACCATCTTTCTGCAAAGATTTGAACTGTTTTACCGTTTCCATTAACTATTTCCCCGCAAGGGGACTGAAACATCAATACACTCCACAGATAACTTGAGAACAGGAGTTTCCATTAACTATTTCCCCGCAAGGGGACTGAAACAATTGTTGGTAGGCTGCACCAGGATTACCTGATTTATTCAGTTTCCATTAACTATTTCCCCGCAAGGGGACTGAAACATGAAAAAATACCGGGATATGAAGCCTGTTGATATGTTTCCATTAACTATTTCCCCGCAAGGGGACTGAAACAAGACTGGTTGAACTACCAGAAATTTAAAACAGATATGGGTTTCCATTAACTATTTCCCCGCAAGGGGACTGAAACCCCAACAATGTTAGGGACAACTTCTATAACATAGACGTTTCCATTAACTATTTCCCCGCAAGGGGACTGAAACGTATACTTCCACTCAGGCGATCGCGTTTGTAGTAGATGAGTTTCCATTAACTATTTCCCCGCAAGGGGACTGAAACAAAACACTAACCGATTGTCACGGCCTACAAAATTCTCAAGTTTCCATTAACTATTTCCCCGCAAGGGGACTGAAACGCTTGTATGTGTCAGCAAGTCGCCTCAGTTCATCTGGTTTCCATTAACTATTTCCCCGCAAGGGGACTACAAGCAGCACTCATAGACGCTTTAGGTTCGTAGTAAGGACTTTAGTCCTTTTTTGAGAACTAAAGTTCTCACTACAAACCTTTAATTATTCACCTTGTTCGACTGATGACAAAATTAATTGCTTGGACAATTAATTACGTATGGCCGGGCTTCAGCTAGATTATGTGCTGCAATGCGAGGATGTTTATGATGGACATCGTGATGAATTGTTGCTTGAATGACCGTTGAGCCAAATATTATTCCTCCCCAGGTTTCGATAATATTAGGAATTTTCATGGCAAACGTTCCGTATTCTCCTTTTTGGTGGTGAACAAGACGGAAAAATACTATATCTCCTAGTCCATAAACAATTCGTAGAAACAACCAAAACCATAGGAATCTTTGTCCGCCTAAAAAAGCTAATATTATGAAAATTAATAGTTTTATGAGTAAATCTATCCCTAGTTGAAAACTAATTCCGTTGATTTTTACCCAACGAATAAAGCTTTGCTCTGGTGTAATAAAAGAATTCAAAATAACCAAAAATAAATTTCCTCTGATGTGGTAAGCATCAGGGTCAGACTCTGTTGCTGAATGACGGTGATGAGCTAGATGAATTTCATGATTTTGTTGATAACTAAGAGTAAAAAGAGAGAGTGGTATGGGGCTGATAGCCAAACATCTGATAATCTCATTCATCTCCTTACTACTTTTAATATGCAGAAGTTCATGTACATTAATAACCCAACGGGGTAGAGTCACAGAAATGATGATAAATACAATCCAATTTGGAATTAATTCAGCTACTGATAAGCCATAAGCTATTAATAATATAAAAGCGACTATGGCGCATTCATAAAGATAATGATTAGCATCATGATCATTAACTATATATTCATCTAAAGATTTATTAGTATTTTTGTGCATGACAATGGTATCTAAAAAATCACTTATGTACCTGGATTTTATAATAAAGTTTCAAAACCATCTAATACCAATTTGCAATTTGCAATTCGCAATGGACTAACGTCCCGCTACGCTAACGCAATTCGCAATTCGCAATTTGCAACGATGCTCTCGCCCCGCTCCGCTAACACAATTTGCAATGGACTTCTCTCCGAGACGCTGCGCGTAGCTTGCTTCCTCAGAGGGGTACGTCCCGCTACGCTAACGTAATGGACTTCTCTACGAGACGATAACGCAATTTAGTAGAGTTTTTCTATCTATGGAATGTGGTAAAACCACAACCTCCAACTAAAGATATACGTGATTTTGGTTACAGTTTCCGAAACGAGACTACCGAAAGCTGTAGAAAGAAGTTAGGTTAGTGTTTAAACAACAGCCGCACCCCTAGCAGCTATGACAAAAGAATTAGCAATTCGCACCAATGGCTTAACTAAGCAATTTGAACGGCACGTAGCCGTTAATGATGTTGAGTTAGAAATCCAAGCAGGTGAAGTATACGGACTGATAGGCCCCAATGGCGCAGGTAAAACTACTCTCATCCGAATGTTGGCAGCAGCAGAAGAACCAACTACGGGTGAGATTTATATTAACGGCGATCGCCTGCGTCGTGACAAGAGTAACCCTACTCTCAAACGTCGTCTTGGCTACCTTCCCGATGATTATCCCCTGTATGAAGACTTAACAGTTTGGGATTACTTAGATTATTTTGCGCGTTTGTATCGGTTGCGAGAACCACGCCGCACTCAACGCCTACACGAAGTTTTAGAACTCATCCAACTGGGTAATAAACGCAACAGTCTGATTTCTACCCTGTCACGGGGGATGAAGCAGCGTTTGAGTTTAGCACGGACTATTATCCATGAGCCAATTGTACTGTTATTGGATGAGCCTGTTTCGGGACTCGACCCGATAGCCAGAATGCAATTCCGAGAAATTATTAAGGCACTCCAAGAAGCAGGAATGACAATTTTAATATCTTCCCATGTTTTGAGTGACTTAGCAGAGTTGTGTACTTCTGTAGGCATTATGGAATTAGGCTTTCTAGTAGAAAGTGCCTCCCTCCAACATCTTTATCAACGGTTATCTCGCCAACAAATAGTTTTATCAACTTTGGGTGATTTAGAGGCACTTTTAAGTGCAGTCAAACATCATCCCCATGTAGAAGAGTGGGAGAAATTACCAGGTAAAAATGGCTTAAAAGTTAATTTTAACGGTACACAGGAAGATTGCGCTGAATTATTGCGATCGCTAATTACATCGGGGATTCCTCTTACTGATTTTCACTGTGTTCAAGAAGATTTAGAAACCATATTTTTAAAACTGGGACACAAGCAAGCATCTTAATCATTAACTTGGGAGATACCACCAATGATGCTGAATTTCATAGATAAAATAGGTAACTGGAATCCACAGTTATTTCGGGAAATTAAAGGTCGGCTCAAAGTTTTTAATATAGTGATTGCTGTTGGCTTATCACTATTAGGACAACTAGGAACTTTTCTTTATCAATTTGCTGATTATCCTGGCGCAAAATATTCTATGTCCGGGACATATTGCAATCTAGCCCCAGGTTATCTTGAACGCCTCAATATCTTGTCCCAATTAATTACTCAAGTCCAACAACAGATTAATATATATAGCGGTCAACCCAACTTTGATAAAGTCAAGTTACAAGCACTAAAAACCCAATTAGCCAGTTTCCAAACAGAACAGACCAATATTAATAGAAATCTCTATGAGACATACTGTCCTACTGCTCAAATCAATTTCACTCTTTGGTGGCGGGATCACTGGGAATATATTTTTCTCACATTAAGTGTGGTTTTTGTGTTTATTTTGTTAGTAGCTGGTACATATCTGCTCATTAATAATTTAGCTCAGGAGGAACGACGGGGGACACTGAATTTTTTGCGTCTGACTCCCCAATCAGAAATGAGCATTTTAATAGGCAAAATGTTAGGAGCGCCGATTGTCATTTATCTGATAGTATTTGCAGCCTTACCTTTACATTTTCTTTCCGGTTTATCTGCCAAAATCGCCTTGAGCCACATCCTCATCTTTGATATTTTGCTTGTTGGTTGTTGCGCTTTCTTTTATAGTTACGCACTTTTATTTGGCTTAATTAGTCGTTGGTTTAGTGGATTTCAACCTTGGTTAGCTAGTGGTGCAGTTTTATTATTCTTGTTTACAACTATTAACTTAGCTTCTTATAGCTCTGATGGTAGCAATACAGCCATATGGTTGAGAATATTAAGCCCATTTGACATGATGGGTTATCTATTTGGTAATCTATTCCGCAATTATAGGGATCAATCCCTAGATGAATTACAATTTTTCTACTTACCATTAGGTAAAAGTCTTGTAGGTTTATTAGCCTTACACTTATTTAACTACGGTGTTGGTATCTACTGGGCTTGGCAAGCATTACAGCGTCGATTTCGCAATCCTGAAACAGCAGTTTTAAGTAAAGGTCAAAGCTATTTTTTGGTAGGTTGTTTTCAGTTCATCTTTTGGGGATTTACTCTCCAGTCTGCAAATAACTCCTGTTATCCTTATTATGGGAGTAATTGCTACTATGATGTGAATCTTCAAATCAGCAGAAACTTGGTTTTTATTGTATTGTTTAACGTGGCGTTGGTATTTGCCCTGATGATTATGTTGTCGCCCCATCGCCAGCAAATTCAAGACTGGTCACGCTATAGTTACCATGAAGTGTCTAATCAGCAAAAGTTTTGGCGTAGTTCTTGGTTAAAAGATGCAATTTGGGGAGAGAAAAGCCCATCTTTGACAGCAATTGCTATTAACCTTTTAGTTATGATGACACCTGTAGTTATTTGGATAATCATTGCACCTGTATTAAATTTCAGAAATAGCAACGCTCTTGGTTGGATGAACGACATTGGGAGGATGAAGGCAGTTTTAAGTGTAGCCTTATTGGTCAGCATGGCAATGATTTATGCTGCCATATTACAAACTATGTTGATGCTAAAAAATCCTCAACGGGGTATCTGGGCAGTTGGCACTATGGCTTTAGTCATGTTTCTCCCACCGGCGATTCTAGGATTAGGCGGCATTTATCCTGAAAATTATCCTTCAGTGTGGCTATTTTCGACTTTTCCTTGGGCGGGTGTAAAAGACTCTGCAACTACTACTGTTTTTATGTCACTTTTAGCTGAGTTGACAGTGTTAGGATTGTTGATTTTTTACCTCAACCAGCAAATCAAAACAGCAGGGGAATCTGCGAGTAAAGCTTTATTAGCTGGACGCTAAATCTATCAATCATCTGAGGTTTATAGTTTAGGAATATATTCCTGACTATCAACTTGAAATATCTACCATTTGTGTCAGTTACTTTCATCTAACACTTCTGGATTTTTCACTATGCAAACTAACTTGATAAATCAAATCGGAGACTGGAATCCGCAATTATTACGAGAGATTAAAGGGCGATTGCATAAACGCAATGTGTTAATCATCATGGTTGCTTCCTTCCTGACGCAGTTGGTGGTGTTCCTTTATTTTCAAGGTCTTTTACCCAGTGAACCAATCGGTTCAAATAGATATTGTCGAGGTCAGAATTTAGAGATTTACAATGAATGCTTTTTAGATAATTCTGGGAATCTGGATATAAATTGGCAAGTGTGGTTTCAAGACACATTTAGCTGGCTGAGTATTCTGGGAATTTTTATAATTATTGTGGCGGGTAGTTACCTACTCATTAATGATTTATCTACGGAAGAAAGACGCGATACACTCAACTTTATTCGCTTGAGTCCACAATCACCCCAAAGTATTCTTTTCGGTAAACTTTTAGGAGTTCCCATCTTAGTCTATTTGGGAGTATGCCTAGCTATTCCGTTTCATTTATGGTTAGGTTTAAACGCGCAAATCCCTTTAGGTTTGATTTGCGGTTTCTATATTCTGTTTCTTACTACCAGTTTACTTTACTTTAGTGGATCACTGTTATTTGGCTTGGTTGGTTCTTGGTTAGGTAGCTTTCAAGCATGGTTAGGAAGTGGCGCAGTTTTGGGATTTTTGTTAATAACTCAACAAGCAATCACAAATAGTAATACCAGTAATCACCCATTTATAATTTTGAATTTCATGAATCCGTACTATGTGATTTCCAGCTTGGGAACCGACACAAGTAGGATTGATTTCACTAATGTGCGTTGGTTTAATTTCCTAATAGGAAATAGTTGGGTAGAAATGATTGGTTTTACAGTAGTGATTCATTTAGTGGGAGCTTATTTTTTCTGGCAATCATTACAAAGATGCTTCCGCGATCGCAATGCTACCATGCTGAGTAAACAACAGAGTTACTGGCTCACATCAGCTTTCACAATTATTACTGTAGGCTTTGCTAACTGGTCACAATTAGTCTTCGGTGATGGTAGTTATACTTACGCCATGCGAGAAAACATCGCTTGTTTGATGTTTCTGGACTTGTTTTTTTGCTTGTATTTAATTGCAGCCTTAACTCCCCATCGTCAGACATTACAAGATTGGGCGCGTTATCGTCATTTCGGCACTCAACAGGGTAAAAAGCTGAATTTAGTTCAAGATTTGATTTGGGGTGAAAAAAGTCCGGCGATGTTGGCGATCGCAATTAATGTCATGATTGCCATTACAGGCTTGAGTTTATTTACCCTTGTTTCTTTAGGTGATCAATATGATAAAGTCAACTCCTTAATCGCCCTCATCTTTGCTGGTAGTCTCACCCTCATCTATGCAGCCTTAACACAGCTACTTCTATTGATGAAACACGGACAACGCCTATTTTTGACTAATGGTGTGATGATCGGTGTGATGATCTTACCAGTCGTAGCTTTGGGTATACTGTTTTCCTCTCCTCAACACTATACTTTCCTTTGGCTATTTTCCGTAGCTGCACCCGTGGTTGCTTTATATACATCAGGTGAAGTAATAATAATTACTTCCCTTATGGCAATTATCGGACACACAATCCTTTTGAGTTTCATGTTGTTGCTAATGACGCGCCAATTAAAGAAAGCTGGGGAGTCAGCAACAAAGGCATTGTAGCTAGTAGTTAATTAACACCAAGGAGAGAAAAGGTTTACGCTCAGGTATGCAAAAGAGTAGAATCTGAGGCTAACAGGCAGCATAATTTTTCATTGTCATGCCACAAGCTAACTCAATTGCCATTCAATTTTGTGATGTTACCCTGAGTCGTAACCGTCGTTCTCTGGTGTCAAATCTCAATTTTGCGATTCATCACGGAGAAGCATTAGTATTACTTGGACGTAGTGGTAGCGGTAAAACTACCACTATGAAATTAATTAACCGCTTATTGACACCCAGCCAAGGTGAGGTGTTATTTAATGGTGTAGCGACTACCCAATGGGATGAAATTAAACTGCGGCGGAAAATTGGCTATGTTATTCAAGAAACTGGTCTATTTCCCCATTTCACAGTCGAACGCAATGTGGGTTTAGTCCCTTCTTTAGAAGGTTGGAAACCCAAACAAATTAAAACCAGAGTATACGAATTATTACATTTAGTAGGACTAGATCCAGCGCAATTTGCTAGGCGTTATCCCCATGAATTATCGGGGGGACAAAGACAAAGGGTAGGCGTAGCTAGAGCTTTAGCCGCCGATCCTCCGGTATTATTAATGGATGAACCCTTTGGTGCGCTTGATCCAATTACGCGCTTAGAATTACAACAAGAATTTCGGCGGTTGCAACGGGAATTAGGTAAAACAGTGGTGTTTGTCACCCACGATATTCAAGAAGCCTTTGTTTTAGCATCACGCATTGGGTTAATGTATGGGGGAGAATTGGTAGTGTTAGGTACCAAGGATGAATTCATGCAATCCCAACATCCAGAAACTCTGGCTTTTCTCCAATGTCTGCGTTCCCAGCAAGACAACCTATGAAAGATTTCTTTTTAGTGAAGTATGCTCCAGAAATTTTACAACACACACTAGAGCATTTATTTTTAGTAGGTGTTGCTATTAGTATTGCCATTATTGTGGGGATTCCTCTAGGAATTTTCATCACCCGGCAAAAGCAACTCCGACAACCCATTTTAGGTGTTGTTAATATCCTACAAACTATTCCGAGTTTAGCTTTATTTGGGTTACTAATCCCTGTACCTGTAATTGGCGGAGTTGGTGCTGTTCCGGCAATTGTGGCTTTAACTTTATATTCCTTATTGCCGATAATTCGTAATACTTATACAGGAATTACCAGCGTAGATCCTGCAATTCGCGAAGCTGGGCGGGGGATGGGAATGACTGATAGACAATTGTTATTTCAGGTAGAAATTCCCTTAGCAATGGCGGTAATTTTGGCAGGGGTGAGAGTTGCAACGGTGATTGCAATTGGGGTTGCGACTATTGCGGCTGCAATTGGGGCTGGGGGTTTAGGCGTATTTATCTTTCGAGGAATTGCTATTGTGAATAACCAGTTAATTTTAGCAGGTGCAGTTCCAGCCGCCGCGATCGCTTTATTGGCAGATTCCTTAATTGGTTGGCTAGAAAAAAAGTTAAAGGTAGAAAATTAAGTTTCATCAAAATTTATCTGGGTAATCATTCCCTAGTCTAGTAGAATTTTTTTGGTTTAGCAGTATTTATAGATTTATGTTTTTGACTAAAAAAGGGAACTAAACATGATTTTATCTACCCAACAAGAAATTCCCCTAGCTGAACAAATTCAGGCACTCCAGAGTTTTTGTATCATGACTCAAAACCCTGCAACGTTCTCAGCAATTTATGATTTAGACGCGATTCTCGCTAAAACAGAACTCAGCACCATCTCTGTAGAATATCTCAAATCACAACCAGAAGTAGCAGCAATTATTCAGGAACGTTATTTAGCCCCCGTACCAGATGTAGCCAAATTACTCACCTATTCGCCAGATTCCTTGGGTTATCAGTTTGCAGCGTATCTAACCGCAAACAACTTTGATCCTACATTTTATCGTCCCAGAGAAGTCAAAGACGATATTAGTTATGTTAGTTTGCGCCGCAGTCAAACCCACGATATCCATCATATTGTGACTGGGTTTAAGACTGACGCGTCAGGGGAACTGGGGTTACAAGCTTTTCAGCTAGCACAGATGAAATCGCCCATTGCGATCGCTATTATGACTGCTGGTATTATTAACTTCTTGAATAATACCCCAGAATTAGCAGCCATTATGCAGTATATTTATCGCGGTTGGGAAATGGGACTCAAAGCAAAACCCTTGATGGCACAAAAATGGGAAGATAATTGGGAAAAACCCTTAACTCAATGGCGTAGTGAATTGGGAATTACAGTTTTCCATCCCAACTAGGAATTGTATCTTATTGATTATTTCTTGACATCCTCACTACCCTAAAAGTGCGGTGAGTCCTGAACCGTGCTAACGCATCGCTAACACGATTCAGGTTTAACATCCATTGCAATTTTGTTTATAAAAAAAGTATAGAGATGATTTTTAAGCTGCAAACAATCATTAAAACTTTTATTTCCGCTACCATTATCGGTTTATCCACTGCTAGCAATCAAGCACTATCTCAAACTCTCAAACTAGCTCCTAATCTAGTTAATTTCAACTCTGACGCTGGAGAAAATTTATTAATTACTAGTCGTCATCGGGAAGACTTCTTTCCTTTAAGTAGCCAGTTTATTACTCAAAATAATCAAGCCTATTGTGGTGTCGCTAGTATTGTAATGGTTTTAAATAGCTTGGAAATTTCTGCACCAGTAGCACCACAATATTCTCCCTATAGAATTTTTACACAAGAGAACTTTTTTAGTAATCCCAAAACTCAAGCAGTCATTACTCCAGAAAAAGTCTCACGTCAAGGTATGACTTTGGCAGAATTGGGAGGATTAATTGCTAGTTATCATGTGAGCGTTAAAGTCTATCATGCTGCCGATTCTAATATAGAGGAATTTAGAAAAATGGCGGCTGCCAATTTACAACAGCCAGGAAATTTTGTCATTGTTAATTATTTACGCAAAGAAATTAATCAGGAACGTGGGGGACACATATCGCCTTTAGCCGCATATAACGAGCAGACAGATAGATTTTTAATTATGGATGTCTCCCGTTATAAATATCCGCCCGTTTGGGTGAAGACAATGGATTTGTGGAAAGCAATGAATACAGTTGATTCAGTTTCCGGTAAAACGCGAGGATTTGTATTTATTAGTAAATCTCCATGATGAGCAAATATATAAGAGATCATTCATGGAATCAAATCAGCCTCACAAAGCAACAAAATAGTATTTAAAAAAGACTTTAACTCTGGACACTGATTCACCGCATCCATTAAATTATTTTTCCGCAAAATACTGGCTGCATCACGCGTTTTACTATAACTGCGTTTACATTTACCGATTTCAAATATTTCTTTAATGTGATACGAAGGAGGCTTATCGTGATTGACTTGTTCGGGTAAACCCCCTGGTGCTGATTTATTATGCTTGGCTAACTTTTGAATTGTTGACCAATAAGGTAACAACCACGCTTCAAAATCATACTGCGCTACATGAGGATAAAAATTAGGATTTTTACCTACCCATGCGGTCATTTTAGCTTTAGCATCTGCGCCATTTTGAAAATCATTTGTACCTGTATATACGTCAGTTAATGCAATCACCGCATTAGCCGCATCACTCCCACTAAGCAAATTTTCCACAATCCGCCTCAGTTTTTCCGCTTTAGGAATACGCCCATCATAGGGAAGAAATTGCAATTTAGGCATTTTCTTTTGCAATCTTGATTTTAGAAAGTCTAGTAGAATTGGTTTAAAGGCTGTTTCCGTTGCACCCTCAACTAAAATCACTATTTTCATGGACGACCACCGATTAAATTCATAGCCCAAACTTGATCTAAACTATAGTCTTGTAACCATTTGTCTAAATCAAAAGCATCAGCCCAATTCATAGTTGTCAAACCATCTTCAGCATCACATACTAACACTTCTTCAGCAGATAAAAACCTAATTAATCTATCTGAATGTGTGGCAACAATTAACTGGGTTCTTTGAGATGCTTCTCTCATTAAATCAGCCAATAGCCTTAATAATTCTGGGTGTAAACTGACTTCTGGTTCATCTATGAGGGTGACAACAGATAAATCTGGGCTTTGTAACAGTGTGACTAACCATAAAAACCTTAAGATTCCCTCAGATAATTGGTGCATATAGAGGGGTTGGGAAAAGTTTTTATCTTTCCAAGTCATGGTCAAAGTACCTGCTGCAACTGGGGGAAATCCTAGTCTCTCAAAATCGGGAAAAGCCGCAGCTAAGGTATCTTCTATAATTTCAAATCTTTCAGCATCTGTTTCTCGTAAATAATACAGACAAGAGACTAAATCCTCACCATTAGAACCAGGTAAAGTCGCCGGACGCATTGATTGCGGAAGCCTAACTGGACTTTTCGGGGCAACATTCAATGCACCATAAAAACTACAGGAAGCCAATCTTTTACGAAAATTCTCAGGTTCTTGGTACATTTTAGGAACTTGGGACAGAGAAGTTTCTAAAGGATTATGCTCCCAATTAGGACGTAATAGCTTTTGATCATCTGGGCTAAAATATTTGACATCTAAACCGCGAGATTCAATATGCTTAAATGGTTCAGATGCGTAAATATTATTTTGTTGTGTCAGAGTTTCTAAAGCAATTTCATAGGATAAAGCTTTAGGAATCACTTCTACATGATAATCAAGTGGTGCATATTTGGGTACACTCATTGACAAAGAAATATTTAAACTATGAGAGCGATCACGAGTCATAATCTCACTCAATCCCCCCCATTCAGAAATTTTGGGTTCTAACTGACCTTTGGCTGAGGCTGCTAAGAGTAAAAAAATCTCTAAAAGTGAAGTTTTACCTACACCATTAGCCCCAATCATCACCGTTAATGGACGCATCTTGATAGATAAATCATATAAACGACGATATCCATGAATATGTATATTTTCAAATAAATTCATCATGATTATTTACTTTATGGCAGTATAATTATTACGCATTTTTTTATGATGTTAAACAAATCATCTCCCTAATTTCAACTCTCAATTATTCCTACAACCAAATAAATGTCTGTCATTCACCCTTCATAATCTTCTGGGTAAACGCGCCCCTTTGTGTTGAAATATCTATCTATTTTTACCCAAATGAAGCAGCTTGCATTTACCATACTTTCCCTCAGCCTGCTTTGCTACACCGAAGTAGCATCAGCCAGCATCACCTTACCTTTACGCAGCAAAAAGGCAATGGTAGTATCTGCCCATCCCTTGGCGAGTGAGGCGGGACTTTTGATGTTACGCCAAGGTGGTAACGCCGTTGATGCAGCAGTCGCCACAACTTTTGCTATATCTGTAGTTGAGCCATTTTCCGCCGGCATTGGTGGCGGTGGTTTTTTATTGTTGCGTAACGAGAAAACTGGCGAAATCAAAGCTTTAGATTTTCGGGAACGCGCACCCCTCAAGGCTACAAGAAATATGTACTTAGATGCAGATGGAAAGGTGCGTCCCAATGCAAGTGTTAAGGGTTATTTAGCCGTGGCTACACCAGGGACGGTGGCAGGAATGTATGAAGTTCACCGTCGTTATGGTAAGCTGCCTTGGAAGGAAGTTTTAAAACCTGCGATCGCTCTAGCTGAAAATGGTTTTACTCTCAGTCACCAACCTACTTGGCGTTCCGCTTCAGTCTATAATAATCGTCTGCAAGTAATTTTAAATAACCCAGCCGCCAGGGCAATTTTCACCCGCAACGGCGAATTTTATCAACCAGGGGAAAAATTAATCCAACGGGATTTAGCACGCACTTTAACAACGATCGCTAAAAATCCCCAAAGTTTTTATACTGGTGATATCGCCCGTGCGATCGCTAATGATATGGCGAAAAATGGCGGTTTAATTACTTTAGCTGACCTCAAAACCTACAAACCAATCTGGCGGACTCCTGTATGTGGAAAATTCCGCCAATTTCAAGTATGTTCTATGCCACCACCTTCTTCCGGTGGTGTATTGTTATTGCAGATGTTAAACATCATCGGTGATGCAGATTTAAAATCCTGGGGTTGGCATCATCCCAATGCTTTACACCTGATGACAGAAACAGTAAACAACTCACCGCTAAATCGGAGTACCAATTATAGCGGGAGCTTTATCCCAGATTTCGCCTATCGGGAAGAGAGACAACTGCCCCTCTAATTGACAAGCAATCCCCGGAATTTCGGGCGAGTTTACAAAAGTCACCCCAAGAACAGCAATATTATTAGCCGCGTTTATATCAGCATCATGCTCAAATCCACAATGCCCACACTTAAAAACTTTTCCGTTGCGATACGACTTTCCCCTGGTCGGGTGAATGTGGTGGCAACGAGAGCAAGTCTGGCTTGTGTAGGCAGGCGGCACAAATACCACTGGAACACCAGCGATATTCGCTTTGTACCCAACAAACAAACGCAGTTGATAGAACGCCCAATTGTTAGTTCTGCGACGTTCTGTTTTGCTTCTCGGCTTTTGGTTCAAAGACTCTCTAATGTTAGTCAAATCCTCAAAAGCCAGTGCCGCGTTTATCCGTTTTGCATCTTGAACAAGTTGCTTAGAAATATTGTGATTCAACCATTCTTGAAAGCGGCGTTCTCTACCGGAGAGCCTTCGCATCAGTCGCCTAGAACTGCGCGTGCGTTTGCTTTGAACTTTCGCTCTGACCTTACTGTAACGGTCACGAACCGATTGAATCTGCTTGCCATTCCACGATTTACCAGTGGAAGTGGTAGCGATATCTCGTCTGCCCAAATCAACCCCAATTACCTTGGGTGTTTTGCCAGTAGGTTGAATTGGGATATCAACAACGAAGTTGATAAAGTATTGCCCTTGCTTAGTTTTCTTCAACGTCGCACTGGTTGGAGTTTGACCCCTCAGCAATGCAATTTGATAGCCACCAATGGACAACTTAAATTCAACTCGCCCACACATCAAAGTCACCCCTACAGATTGGGTTTCTTCCTTATAAACAAAGGTGCGAACATCCAAACTAATAGAGGTGGGTCTAAACTTGTGAGCCACTCGCTTGGGCGGGTTTCCCGACTTGTGCGAAGTGGCGTGGATTTGCTTAACAGCTTTAGCGTTACCAACAACTCGTCTAATAGCCTGACAAACATGATTAGCTTTCAACCCTGTAGCTTCACGCACAGGTTTATAAACCTTGTGGTGCAACTTGGTGGTATTCCAGCAATTCGCGTGCTTGGCTACCTCCAATATCTGATTGCAAGCATCAGCAAACCCCTCCAACGTGCGGTCAATTTCGTCGCACAAGTTAGAGGGAACTATAAGCTTGCATTTTACAGATATGGATTGAGTCATACTAATATTGTAACTCATCCACAAAGGTTATTAACAGCAAGGAGCTTCACCCCATTCCTCTCGCCGCTATACCCTATCGGGTATAGCGGCGAGAGGAATGGGGGTGCTAGATGAAAATTACCTATAGCGATCGCGCACAATATTTAGGTGATCCTGATTTTGTCAAAGTTCCTGTGCAAGCATTACTGAGTGACAAATACGCAAGACAACGCCGGAGTGAGATTAATCCTGATCAAGCTACTCCTGCAACCCAAATCAAACCAATTCTCCTGAAAAATCTTCCCCAAGTTCAGATTCCCCTCAATCGCAGACTGCAACTAGCAACTCGTTATGAGTCTCCTGAAACGAGTCATCTCAATGTTGTGGACACAGAACGCAATGCTGTTAGTCTGACATTCACCGTCAACCACGGTTATGGTGCGGGAGTAGTGGCATCGGGAACGGGTATTGTCTTGAATAATGAAATGGATGATTTTGTCGCTGCACCAGGAATACCAAACGCTTTTGGATTATTAGGTAACGAAGCCAACGCCATCGCACCACGCAAAACTCCCCTCTCTAGCATGACACCGACAATTATCAGCGAAAATGGCCGTCTGCGGATGGTAGTAGGTGCGCCTGGTGGTAGCACAATCATCACTCAGGTCTTGCAAGTAGTGCTGAATGTGCTGGAATACAATATGGATGTTGGTGCAGCAATATCTGTTCCGCGCATACATCACCAGTGGTTTCCTGATGAGTTGCGAGTAGAAACTTGGGCTTTAGATGCAATGACTCTGCAAGAGTTACGTCGCCGAGGACACAATATAAAAGAAAGTCAGCCTTGGGGAAATGTTAACGCGATCGCTGTTACTGTTGACAATAACCTAGAAGGTGCAGCCGATCCTCGCGGTGAAGGCTCTCCTAGAGGTTTTTAAATCTCAGTCTCCAGAAAGACAAGAAAAATAGCACAACTACTGTCTAACTAACAAATATTGACTATTTACTGTTGAGTATAGGAAGACTCTGCATAAACACTATCACCAAACTCATTGGCGCGTGCGCTAGGTACTAGCGTCCACCCTGCTTTACGGAGTTTTTGATAGGTAGCCCAGCCTTTAGAGCCGCGAGGAATAGGATAATCTGGGACTGAATATTTTGGAAAAGCTGTGTAGGGTCGCCAAGGTTTTCCAGGTGCTTCTTGCAAATATAAAATTTTGTCATCGTCACCGCTACTTTTCGATATCCAACACATTTGTTGAGACATGGGAAACTCCTTTGCTTTTTGCCTTTATTGCATATTGGCGTTTTCTTGTCAATGCTTCTTCACCCTTGCGGGATAGTTTAGAATCTTCCCAGGGTAGTCAACTTACCTACAATTCAAAATCGTACAATTACCTAAATAATTGTGCGGTATTGAGCTGATTCATCAGAAGATATGTAGATAGACAGATTGTTCAAATGTTTGTGCCTCAATCTTATGTAAGACTAAGATTTTTTTAATGTTATCCGCGACTACCAAAGGTGTATGTATCGAGGGTTACTATTTCAGCAACATTTTAATTTTTGTTACGAAATGCAGATGATTAATTGCAGGATTGATTCCTGTATAGACGCGAGATTTAATCAGTCTTGTTGGCAATTATTGTCCTAATTTCTGTCCTCAGATGTTGGTAATCTAAGTCAGATAAAGCAGGTTCAGACCCTTGTAAATCAATAGGTTGTGTGATATTAATCCAAGACTTGCAACCACCATATTCTAAACGATAGGGAATTTCCCACACTTGAGCAAGTTTGAAAGTGCGTAGCAAGAGGATAAATAATGGCTGCTGGGATTTCCACTTAAGGCGATCGCTAATAAAATGTTCATTCCAGATATGGAAAGGTAATAACCGACTGACGATTAACTCATCCATCACAGGAAAAATATCCGTAATTTCTGCCCAACTACCGATTCTCACTGTTTCTGGATGCCATCCTGAAGCTACTGGCTGGACAAGGTGGGTATATTCTGCCTTAAGTAGTAAAGGTTGCTGATGTTCAAATGTAGGATAAAGTAAAACCTGTGGATGCGTGACCTGAAACCGCCCTTGTTGTTCCCGAATTCCGCCTTTTCGCAACAACATGATAGTTTTACCCGCTTCTAAAGCTTGAATGGCGATCGCCCACTCTTTCAGGGTATGTACCGTTTGACCTAATTCCATCAGCATCTACTGTAACTCTGATTTTATTTTGAGCGCAGACCGTTAAAGTATAGAACTATCCAGGGATATGAATTGAGAGAACCTTTATGGAAAAACGCAGACTAGGTAAATCTGACGTAGAAATTACCCCCATCCTCATGGGAACTTGGCAAGCCGGGAAAAAATGGTGGGTAGGAATTGAAGATGCAGACTCCATTAAAACTATCCGCGCCGCCTTTGAAGCCGGAATCACCACTATAGATACAGCCGAAGTTTATGGGGAAGGACATTCTGAGAGGATTGTGGCTGAGGCTTTATCTGATGTGCGTGAGCAAGTCGAGTATGCAACCAAGGTGTTTGCGAACCATCTCCAGTATGATCAAGTTATTGAGGCTTGCGATCGCTCCCTGAAAAACCTCAAAACTGATTACATCGACCTTTACCAAATTCACTGGCCGAGTGGTTCTTTCAATACTGAAATTGTTCCCATTGCAGAAACCATGCGCGCCCTTAATGACTTGCAAGCACAGGGTAAAATTCGCGCCATTGGCGTTTCTAACTTTTCTCTCACTCAACTAGCAGAAGCCTCCCAATATGGACGCATTGATAGCTTACAACCGCCATACTCATTGTTTTGGCGGCAAGTGGAAAAAGATGCTATGCCTTATTGCAGAGAAAATAATATTTCTATCTTGGCCTATTCACCCTTAGCCCAAGGACTATTAACAGGCAGATTTGCCCCTGGATATAAGTTTCATCCAGAAGATAATCGTACAGGCAACAAACTATTTCAGGGCGAAAACTTTGAACGCGCCCACCAAGCCTTAGAGAAACTACGCCCCATAGCAGAAAGCCATAACTGCACATTGGCACAGTTAGCATTAGCTTGGCTAATTGCCCAACCCCAAACTCAAGCGATCGCCGGCGCGCGTTATCCTGAACAAGCCAAAGACAATGCCCTTGCTGCTGATGTGAAACTTTCTCCTGAAGAACTATCAGAAATTGATGCGATCGGTCGTATTGTTACCGATCATCTTGATGACAGTTCTGTCATGTGGAACTGGTAAGGGACTTCTAATTCAAAAAATATACTATCACATTGATGGCAAGGGGGCAGGGGGCAGGGAGCAGGGGGAAAGACAGTTGTTTTGGAGAAAATAAATTGGATAGTTTTTTCTATCTCCTATTCCCCATGCCCCATTCCCTATGCCCTATTACCTAGCAGATATCTACAAAACATAGTCAGGGATCAAAGTTTTAAGTCGTTATTGCAAAAATCTACAAAATATCAACTTTCGTAAACTACTAGTTGATCATCAGCAAACTGAGTGCTAACTTAGATAGCAAGACACCAAGAGAAAACAAACCAAACCCCAGGGCAAAAGACAAGGTGTCTCCTGTCAACAGCCCAAGCAAATTTCAGCAGAATTTATGTCATGTGGCACAAAGCCCTAACAGGGTAAGCCAAATCCCAAAGCGGAAAAACAAAGAATGCTGAGTTTGTTAGTTTCAATGTCAACCTTAGTTATAAACCTCTCAATTGCTTTTTGTTGATTAAACTTAAAAATTTGAAATCAATACATATTGAAAAGCCTAGTCAACCCGTACTAGGCTTTTCAATTTTGTAGATATTTTCATCACAAATAATCTGGCATTTGTAGGAATCTGAAAGACTAATTGTGATAACTCAAGCATCCGCAATGATTTTACCCAAATGCTTGAGGATTTTTAAAACTCTAGATAAATTCTTGAGGTATTGCGATCGCATTTGCTTACCCAAATGTTTGATAAATCAAAAGCTGTTACAGTTGATAATCATGCCATATCAAGGTTGTTCTGGATTGGGATGACTAGCCATGTAAGCTAATGTTTGGGCAATTCCTAGTTCTGCCTAGTTTAACTCTAAAATTATCACTATCTAATTCAATAATCATTACTTGCACATTATCACCAACCCGGAGAGCTTGGTCAGGATAGTTAAAAGATGAAGGATAAATTTCAGATTTGGGTAAAAAAGCAAGGAGATTTTCAATATCAACCCACACTCCATAGTGTCTTATCTTCTCTACAGTTCCAGTGACAACCTGACCGACTTCCAATTGCCTGAATCTGACGAAAGTAGTATGATGTATCAATAATAATCGATCAAAATCTTCCTTGATTTCTAAAATTTTGAGAGGAATTTCTTGTTCTACTACCAGTTCCCTTTTTTGCTTATCTAGATAAGTTATAACAGTACCATAAACACCTTCAACTTTCACTATTGCACCTCTACTATTTGTTTTCAATATTTTTGGATATAATGTCACCTCATCAGCTTGTAGTTGCCGTAAACGTTGCCATGCTTTTTGTTTCTCTATTTGGCGAATTGAAAAAAACACTGTTGGTGGACGTTCTTGAGAATATAAAAACCACTGAATTCTGATTGATACTCCTCCTCCATGAACAGCAAGAATTTTAGTATCAATCATAAGGTCTTCTTTAGTTATGGGATGACCACATTTATTAGCAACTATAGTCAATACTGTCTCATGCAAGCGATCGCTTTCTTGCAGCGTCTCTGGAGTACAGTGTGAAAAAAATATATCATTCTTACCATCATAATTTCTAACAACCAAAAACTCTCGAATTTCATTCAGTTGCACAGCTTCTTCTGGACTTTGAATCTTAGAAAATGATAATTCTTGTAGTGTGATATAAGCTGGTTGCTCAGAGTCGAAATCAACTATAACCCCTGTGGGTTCTAGCTTAATAATCTTTCCCAAAATTATTTGTCCAGGTTGGAAACTGCTTAAATTTATCTTTCTTTTCATTATTATAAAGATTTCATTTAACGCTGAACTAAAGATAAATTTGAATTCAACCTCTGCAACACTTGCTTTAATACCATCGCTGTCCAATCAATATCGGCTGCTGTCGTATCGCATCCCAGGGTGAGGCGAATTCCCCCGAAAGCGGCGTTTTGGGAATAACCCATTGCTAAAAGTATGGGACTGGGGCTAAGTTTACCACTGTGACAAGCTGAACCTGCACTAATACCAATACCAGCTAGATTCAGTTGGCGGACTATGGTTTTACCACTGAGTTTTTCACCGTCGGCGGATTCTAGACAGAAACTAACGTGGTGGGGTAAACGATGTTCTAAATCACCGGTGGGTATTAAACCAGGAACATCGGCTAGCAAAGAAAATAGGCGATCGCGTAGTTTAATTAAACGTGGTGTTTCTGTGACTAGTTCTGTGGCTGCGAGTTCGGCGGCGACTCCAAACCCTGCAATGGCGGGTAATGCTTGTGTCCCTGAACGTAAACCCCTCTCCTGTCCACCACCACCGAGTAAGGGTATCAATTCTACACCAGGACGAATATATAAAGCCCCTGCACCTTGTGTCCCATATAGCTTATGACTGGATAGACTCAGTAAATCTACAGGTAACTGTTGTACGTCTATCGGTAAACGTCCGGCGGCTTGTACTGCATCGGTGTGGAATAAAGCCCCGTGTTGTCGCGCTATTTGGCATAATTCTGCAATGGGTTGGACTGTACCGATTTCACTTTGTCCGTAAATCACCGATACTAAAGCTGTGTTGTGTTGCAATGCAGCTTTTAAGTCTTGGGGGTTGACTCTACCTTTACTATCTACTCCCAAACGGGTGACTTCCCAACCCCACTTTTCTAGTAAATTGGCGGGTTCAGTAATCGCTGAATGTTCCACACTGGAAATAATGATGTGTTGGGGAACTAAGAACAACCTCGCCACACCCATAATCACTAAATTATTAGACTCCGTACCCCCAGAAGTAAACACAATCGTATCGGAATTAGGGGCATTTATTAGGCTCGCTACTTGTACCCTAGCTTGTTCTAAAATCATAGCTGCCCGTTGTCCCCACTCATGCAAGCTAGAAGGATTTCCCCATTGTTGGGTGAGTACGGCTTGCATCGCGGCGATCGCTTCTTGGCGAGTGGGAGTAGTAGCACTGTAATCTAGATATATTTGCATATCATTGGATGATTTAAACAACGGGCTGTCTATATGGGCAGGATATAAGAGTAAATGGGCGCATCATCTGCAAATCAGCATGATTAGACACTCACTCGCTGAATTTTTGCTAATGCTGATACAGCTATTTGTCTAATTAATGTGGCATAGATAGTTTTGGGAATGATAAATGTGTTCATGCCCAATTTACTTTTAGCAGATCACCGTGCAGATTTTACTGAAATTGCAGAAATCTTTAGTCTTATTTTTACTGTTAGCGATCGCAGGTTGTCAAAAAGTCCAATCCCAAAATACGCGCCTTCCTGCTTTGCCACAAGACCCCTTTGTGAAAGTTTACTTTAATCAGTCTGAGTCTAGTGAATATCGCGAACCTTACCGTCAGCAAACTCGACTAGGAGATAATTTAGAACAGCAAATTATTGAGACAATTTCTCAGGCTAAATCTACTATAGATATTGCAGTCCAAGAGTTACGTTTACCAGGAATTGCCAAGGCTTTAAGTGATAAACAAAAAGCAGGTATTCAAGTTAGAGTTATCTTAGAAAATAACTACAGTCGTCCTTGGAGTAGTTTTACAGATGCGGAAGTGAAGAAATTACCGCCAAGAGAAAAAGATAGATATCAAGAATATTTTAAATTTGTAGACCAAAATCAAGATAATCAACTCAGCCCAGAAGAAATTAACCAAAGGGATGCGTTAATCATTTTACAAACTGCCAAAATCCCTGTAATCGATGATCGAGCGGATGGTTCAGCAGGTAGTAATTTGATGCACCATAAGTTTGTCATTGTTGATAATCGGATTGTGATTATTACTTCTGCCAATTTTACCTTAAGTGACTCTTTTGGTGATTTTACTAATCCTAGCAGCTTAGGAAATCCTAATAACTTTTTACAGATTGATAGTCCAGATTTAGCCAATTTATTCACAGAAGAATTTAATCTGATGTGGGGTGATGGGGTTGGTGGTAAACCCGATAGTAAATTTGGTGTCAATAAACCGGTGCGTCCGCCAAAAACGATTACATTAGGTGATAACAAAATCACTGTGCATTTTTCACCTACATCACCTACCCAACCTTGGAGTAATACTAGTAATGGACTCATTGGCGAAACTTTAAATTCATCTACTCAATCTGTAGATATGGCTTTGTTTGTGTTTTCCGAACAACGACTTGCCAATATTTTAGAAATTCGACATCAGCAAAATGTAGCGATTCGCGCACTGATTGACAAGCAATTCGCCTATCGTCCTTATAGCGAAGCTTTAGACATGATGGGCGTAGCTTTAAGTAATAAATGTAAATATGAGTTGGATAATAAACCTTGGCAAAATCCTCTCACCACTGTTGGTGTTCCCACATTACCCAAAGGTGATTTATTGCATCATAAATTTGCAGTGGTTGACCAAAAAACGGTAATCACAGGCTCTCATAATTGGTCAGATGCGGCGAATGCGGCTAATGATGAGACTTTAATTATTATTGAAAATCCGAATATCGCTGCTCATTATGTGCGTGAATTTAATCGGCTTTACACTCAGGCAAAAGTTGGTGTCCCGGAAAATATCCAAGCTAAAATTCAAGCTGAACAAAAGCAATGTCCGCAAATCTCTGCTCCTAATAGTTCAGAGAAAACTATTAAACCCATTAATATTAATACAGCCAGTCTAGAAGAATTATCAACCTTGCCAGGGGTTGGTAATAAGTTAGCCCAAAAAATTATTACAGCCCGTCAACAGAAAAAATTCGCTTCTTTACAAGATTTAGAAAAAGTACCAGGTATCAGTGAGAGAATGATAGCTAATTGGCAAGGTTATATCGAATTGTAGATTATCGCTTTTGTCTTAATTACGCCCCAAGTAGGGGAATTATTAATCTCTACTTCCAGAAAGAGGAAACTTGAGTGATTCAGTATCTAGGATAAACCCATATTAGATAATTCGGAGTGGGTTTATGCCTTACGAAAATAGAGATGAATTACCCGAAGAAATTAGAGAACAATTACCAGAACACGCCCAACAAATTTTTGTGGCGGCATTTAATGCAGCCCAAAGAGATGGTATGACCGAAAATGGTGCTACCGATGTGGCATGGAATAGTGTCAGAAATGAATATGAACAAGGTAGCGATCGCACATGGCACAGAAAACCCGAAGATCCAGCAGTACACAACAAATCTGTGGTTTCTGGTGGTAATTAGTTCAGTTAATTTGCAATTCAATTAAAATCAAGGCGGTTTGTAGTTTCTATAAACCGCCTGTTTTGGGTTAAATTGATCATTATTGACAATTTAACTCTTGTACAAATGATTAAACTCGACCAATTTCTGAAATATCTAGGTATAGCACCGACTGGTGGTCAAGCCAAACTCATGATTAATGATGGGAATGTGCAAGTGAATGGTGCAGTTGAAACCCGGCGGGGACGAAAATTAGTATCAGAAGACCAAGTCACAGTCGCCGGAAAAACCTTCAAGGTGGGAGATATAATTCAAGAATAGTTTTAGTGTGAGTTATCGTCTTTTCTAGAATTAATTAAAATAGGCGATCGCTACTCTCTAAGAGTGGTAAAAAAATTTATCTTTCCTGACAATCCTATAACCCTATACCCCTACACCCCATTGCAACAAGATTTCGCTGGAATGGTCACAACACCGCAATAAATCATTACACTGAGAGTTAGTTGCCTGTCTGGGATGGATATCCTGTAGAAACATGACTGAACAGAATATGAGAATTGTTATCCTTGGTGGAGGCTTTGGTGGTCTCTACACAGCTTTGCGTTTAAGTCAATTACCTTGGGAATCTCAGCAAAAACCCGAAATTGTCTTGGTAGACCAAAGCGATCGCTTCCTATTTTCCCCCTTATTGTACGAATTACTCACCGGAGAACTACAAACTTGGGAAATCGCCCCTCCTTTTACAGAACTATTAGAAGGTACAGGGGTACGCTTTTATCAAGCTGTGGCTTCTGGAATTGACATTGACCAAAAACGAGTACATCTACAAAACGGCCCAGAAATTCCCTATGACCGCCTAGTATTAGCGTTAGGTGGAGAAACACCCCTAGATTTAGTTCCAGGTGCAACATCCTATGCTTACCCCTTCCGCACCGTCAATGATGTTTATCGCCTAGAAGAACAACTGCGAATTTTAGAAGAATCCGATGCGGAGAAAATTCGTGTTGCTATTGTCGGAGGTGGTTACAGTGGGGTGGAATTAGCTTGTAAATTAGCAGATAGACTCAAAGAAAGAGGCCGTTTCCGCCTCATTGAAATTAGCGACCAAATTTTAAGAACTTCCCCAGAATTTAACCGTGAAGCCGCCAAGAAAGCTTTAGAAGCACGGGGTGTATTTATCGACTTAGAAACCAAGGTTGAATCTATTACTCAAGACACCATCTCCTTGGAATACAAAAATCAAGTAGATACCATCCCTTACGATTTAGCGATTTGGACTGTCGGGACAAAAGTCGCACCCGTTGTGAGAAACCTGCCTTTAAAACAAAATCAGCGTGGTCAAATCACCACCGATACAACCTTACAAGTTCTTGACCATCCAGAAATTTTTGCTTTGGGAGACTTAGCCGACTGT
Organism: Nostoc sp. CMAA1605; assembly: GCF_021596505.1. Classification (GTDB taxonomy): domain Bacteria; phylum Cyanobacteriota; class Cyanobacteriia; order Cyanobacteriales; family Nostocaceae; genus Trichormus. The sequence goes on from NZ_PJIZ01000002.1 coordinate 169,226, forward strand.
CTAGATGCAAATGGTCAACAAATCCCCGCTACAGCCCAAGCGGCTTTTCAACAAGCAGACTACGTAGGGTGGAACATCTGGGCTTCTTTGACACAACGTCCCCTCCTACCCTTCCGCTATCAACAGTTAGGGGAAATGATGGCACTAGGCAAAGACAACGCTACCTTAACAGGTTTAGGAATCAAATTAGATGGTTCTCTAGCCTATGTTGCGCGTCGTCTGGCTTATTTGTATAGAATGCCCACATTTGATCATCAGCTCAAAGTAGGTTTTAATTGGTTAGTTCGTCCTATTATAGAAACAATTTCTGCTGTGACTAATGACTAATGTACGGGCGGGTTTAACCAAAATATCTGTTTGACAATGTGAATCTCTCACTGAACCCGCCCCTATTGACTATTGACTCAGCAATTGCTCCTAATCAAATTAAAATCTATTGTTAGCAAGTTTAATGGAAAGACCCAAAGTTATTTTTTTAGATGCGGTGGGTACACTGTTTGGTGTTAAAGGCAGCGTCGGTAAAATTTATAGTCAGTTGGCACTAGAATTTGGTGTGGAGGCTTCCCCAGAAGTTTTAGATCAAGCCTTTGTGCAGAGTTTTAAAGCTTCACCACCACCAATCTTTCCTGATACGGAATTAGAAGATATTCCCCAAAAAGAATTTGAATGGTGGCGGGCGATCGCTGTTAATACTTTTGAAAGTGCTGGTATTATCAATCAATTTGCTGACTTTTCTAGTTTTTTTAGCGAACTGTACATTCACTTTGGAACAGCCGAACCTTGGTTTGTTTACCCTGATGTTGTCCAATCCCTGAGTAACTGGAAACATTTGGGAATTGAACTAGGCGTGTTGTCTAACTTTGATTCTCGGATTTATTCAGTCTTACAAGCGTTAGATTTGAGTCACTTTTTCCAGTCTGTGACAATTTCCACCCAAGTAGGCGCAGCCAAACCCCATTTCAAAATTTTTGTAGCTGCACTAGAAAAACATGATTGTTCCCCTGCATTAGCGTGGCATATTGGCGACAGTATTGTAGAAGATTATCAAGGAGCAAAAGCAGCTGGGTTAAGAGGGATTTGGATTAATCGGGAAAAAGGTCAATAGTCAATAGTCAATAGTCAATAGTCATTAGTCAACAATTACCACTCATTACTCAGCACTCAGCACTCATTACTCATCACTCATTACTCATTACTCATTACTCATTACTCATTACTCATTACTCAGCACTCACCCTGGTAAAAAAACCGTAAACACTGACCCCCTGGGTTGATTGTTTTTGACGGTGATTGTACCGCCGTGGGCTTCAATGGCCATTTTGCAAAATGCTAATCCTAAACCTAATTGAGACACTTCTGGCATGAGTGTTCCCACTTCGTATTTTTCAAAGATAATTTGTTTAGCTTCGTCGCTGATTCCTACACCAGAATCAGCAATCTGAATCATGACACTTTCTGGTCTACAATCATTCGTCTGCAAGATAACTTGAGAGTTTTTCGGGGAAAATTTGACAGCGTTGGATAATAAATTATCTATGACTCTACGAAATATCAACGCATCTATATTCAGATGAATATGGGGTTGGGGAAAGTTGCTAATCAACTGGAGATTTTTTTGAGTTGCGATCGCTTCAAAACTATTTAATGCTGATAAACATAAACTTACTAAATCAACATTAGTATAATTTAGTACCATTTTCCCTGACTCTAGTTTAGCCATGATCATTAAGTCATCAATCAAGGCTTGCAGTTGTTGTACGGAATTGACAATCTGCTCAACTTTGGTTTTCTGTCTCTCTGGGGGAAAATGAGGTAACTGGAGAATTTCGGTAGCTAGTAAAATCGAGGTCAGGGGATTACGCATATCATGCAGGATCATCTTCACCATGTCTTCTCGAAGATTTAGCAATGCTTGTAAGTCGTCATGCTGACGCTTGATGCGTAGCATAGAGTTGACCCTGGCACGCAACTCCAGTCCATTGACTGGTTTACTGATAAAGTCATCTGCACCTGCGGCCATACATCTGACCATATCTTCCTTTGCTGTCAAGGCTGTCACCATAATTATGGGAATATACTGCCATTGGCTATGGGATTTGATGTGTTTACAGACTTCTATCCCGTCTACATCGGGCATCATCACATCTAATAAAATCACATCTGGTTGTACAATTTTGAGGCGTTCTATAACTCGTTGACCACTAGCAGCATAGTTTAATTCATAACCCTCGTTAAAAAGTAGGGCTTCAATTACGTCAAAGTTATCTGGTTCATCATCAATAACTAAAATAGAAGGCTGATTGTCCATTTAATAATACGTGTTTACTTTGATAGCAAGTTTTGGATTATACCTGTAAGCTCCCGCAGTTTCACTGGTTTGTTTACATAATCATTTGCCCCTGCTTCGAGGCATTTTTCGCGATCGCCTGGCATAGCTAAAGCTGTTAATGCAATTATGGGAACATCGACTAATTTCTGATATTGACGAATGCGGCGGATGGCTTCTAAACCATTGATTTCTGGCATTTGAATATCCATCAAGATCAAACTGGGATTTTGAGATACAGCTAAATCAACGGCAGTCTGTCCGTTGGTTGCTAAGAGCAGCCTGTAACCTCTACTTTCAAGATAGCTAGAAATTGTTTCAGTGTTGGATTGATTGTCTTCTGCTAAAAGAATTAGTGGTGATTTTGAGGCTAATGATTTAGGATTTGATAGGCTCTCTAAGCCTAATTGTACATCCGCTTTAGCTGTGGGCAAAGTTAATTTTTGGTCTAAGTAAGGTAAACGCACCGTAAAACAACTACCTTTACCTACTTCGCTACTGACAGTTACATATCCACCATGTAGTTCTGCGATTTGACGCACTAAAGCTAGTCCTAATCCAGTACCCGTGTACTGACGATTCAGACGACTGTCAATCTGCACAAAGGATTGGAAGAGTTTATCCATATCTTCTGGGGCAATCCCAATACCTGTATCAATGACTGAAAAGCTCACCCAGTCTGCGTTTTGCTTTCTCCCGATGCCAACAACACTATTCCCATTCAGGGAATTTTGGATTCTGCTTTCTTCAATTCTTTCTCGCCTCACAGCTAAAATCACAGAACCGCCTGCGGGGGTAAATTTCACTGCATTATTGAGTAGATTAATTAAAACCTGTCGGATGCGGCGTTCATCGACAGCAATATTCCTGATGGTATTTTGAATATTGAGTTTGAGTTGAATTTGCTTTTGATGTGCTAGTTGTTTTACGAAGGTCAGACTAGACTCACATAAATAACAAACAGACACAGACGTAACTTGCAGTTCTAGTTTGCCCGCTTCGATTTTGGCTAAATCCAGAATATCATTAATTAATTCTAGTAAGTGTTTACCACTACGTTCGATAGTCAATACAGCACGTTTTTGTTTATCAGTAATTTCTCCAAATACTCCTTCTAGCAACCCTTCCGACATTCCCAAAATGGCGTTTAGGGGTGTGCGGAGTTCATGACTCATACTGGCGAGGAATTCGTCTTTGTGGCGAGTGGCGCGGGCTAATTCTGTGTTGACACCAAGGAGCTGTTCATTAAGCATAGACAAGGCTACTTCTGCACGTTTGCGATCGCTCAATTCAATTTGCACTTGTTGATAGAGGTCGGCTTGCTGAATCGCCACAGATAATTGGCTAGCAATTTGTTGGAGTAAGTTAGCTTCATCGGATTGCCATTGACGCTTGCTTGAACAGGAGTGAACACTGATCAATCCCCAAACTCTGGGAGAGTTATTTTCTACTTGCTGGACGATGGGCGCAACAATTTTGGATTTGACTTGCGTTTGTTCCATGAATTCCACAAGACAATCACCCCAATCACCATGCTGCGGATCTTTAACGATACGAACGTTACCGTCACGGTAAAATTCATAACACTCTGGGGGAAAACATTTATTTTCCCACAATATACTTTCAATAATGGGATATTCTGGCACAACCGATTCTTCTAGAACTACCCCTGACCCATCGTTCATGAGGCGAAAAATTAAGGCGCGGTCAGCTTGAAAGGTCTGTCTAACTTCATTAACTGCGGCTTTGAGAATGACTTGCAAATCTAGGGATTGACGAATATGTTGTGTAATACTTCTAAGTAGTCGTTCGCGCTGTGCTTGTTTTTGGAAGATTTCTTCGGCTTGTTTGCGGTCACTAATATCTTGAACTGCACCAATTAAATATTGTGCTTCTTCAGCTAGCGATCGCACCAGGGACACTGTCAAATATACCCAAATAGTATGTCCTTGTTTGTGTAGATAGCGTTTTTCCACAGCATAGGTAGCAATTTCTCCCGCCAACAGACTCTGCATATACTGTTTGTCAACACTCAGGTCTTCAGGATGAGTAAATTGCTTGTAGCTGGCACCCAACAATTCTGCTTCTGTATACCCAGTAATTTCACCAAATTTTTGATTAATTCTGATTAAATTACCCTGAATATCGGCTTCTACCATCCCCACATTTGCTTGTTCAAAGGTGGCGCGGAAGCGGGCTTCACTATTTTGCAGTGCGGCTGTGCGCTGAGTAATTTTGACTTCTAGTTGTTCATTGAGTTTTTCTAAGGCGGTTGTGGCGCGTTGGCGGGCTAATTCGGCGGCAGCGCGGGCTGCAAATACTTGTAATGTGGTTTTGATGCGTTCTGGTTCTTCAAGGGGGCGTGTATCGAGAATACAGAGGTTGCCAATCACAACACCATCATTATCCCGTAGGGCAATGCCTAAGTAACTTTCGGCTTGCATTGCGGCTAGATATGGATCATCAGGAAATTCTTGGGTGATCTGGTTGGGGCAGTAATATATGCCCTCAATTAGTGACTTTTCACAGGGGGTAGAGGTGATGCTGTAAGTCATGGGGGGTTGCAATTCCCCATAGGCACAAGACCCCAACGCCTGGAGACGATCGCCAATGAGTTCTAAGACGAATACATAAGGTACATTCAGTGCCTCGGCAGTATACCGCACTAAGGCGGGAAAAAACTCTGAACCTGTGACCGTAGCCGTACCTTCTACGAGGGTGCGTAAGGATTCTTCTGCGCGTTTACGGGCAGTGAAGTCGGCAGCAGTGCCAATCAACCGATAAATTCGCCCACTTTCCTCTGTTAAGGGTTTGAGGGTGACTAATAACCAATAGCTACAATTTGTGTGATGGTTAGTAAAGTACCCTTCAAAGGAAAAAGGTTCTCCGGTGGCGACGCAAGCATCATACTTTTGACAGAGTGATTGTCCGATGGCTTCTCCAAACAGTTCTTTCGGTGTTTTACCCTGTGCTTCTACTCCCGAAACACCACAAAAACGTTCAGCCACCGGATTCCAGCCTCCGTAACGGTACTCACCTTGGGGATCGATCTCTACTGTGAAAATGGCTTGTTCTACATATTCATAGACAGCCCGCAAAAAACTTTCACTTTTTTCGAGGGCGATGACTGCACGTTGGCGTTCAATGGCAATACCAGCCAGGTAAGCGGCTAGCGTTATGGTTTCTATATCAGTTGGTTGGGGTGTTTTGACTTGGTGATAGTACACAGCAAATGTCCCCAAGGCCTGACCATTGCTGGCGATAATTGGTGCAGACCAACAAGCGCGTAATCCATTATTCAAAGCTATATCGCGGAAATCTTGCCACAGTGGATCATTAGCAATGTCTGAGACAATTACTAGCTGTCGGCGATAGGCCGCAGTTCCACAAGAACCGATACCATCGCCAATGACTACGCCTTCAGTCAAATTAATATAATCATCCGGCAAATTCAGCGATGCTTGATGACGCAAGCGATTTTCTTCATCGATTAACAAAATCCGAAATAAAGCCCCATCGAATTGTTCTGTGAGACTAGCTATCAGGATATTTAAGACATCTGCTAACGGTTCGCCTCTAGCAATGCGGGCTAGCAGACTATTGTGCATTTCTAATTGTTTTTCTATGCGTCTATATTCACTGATATCTGTTAATTTACCAACGTAGCCAGTGAAATTATCTGTGCTGTCGGTTCCCCTTGTCGCTTTTGCTAAGACCCAAGTGATTTTACCAGTTGGTGTTTGTAATCGACATTCTGTTGCAAAGGGTTGTTGATGGGCAACGCTACTGCACCATTCCCGCAGGACGCGATCGCGATCTTCAGGATGCAAAGCCTGTAACCAATTTGTTCCTAATACATCTTGCAACCGCAACCCTGTCATTTGTTCCCATTTGGGATTCACATACTGATAATTCCCCTGAAAATCGATCAGAAATATCCCATCAGGGGAATTTTCGGCCAGCATGGAGTAACGACAGGTAGTTTCACAGGGTGCGCTTGTGTAGGTGCCTGGATATGCTGTGATTTGACTGTTGGTATCAAAATTAGTGCGATCGCGAAGATACAAACCATGCAGTAAGTGATCACAGGTCAGTAACCCAACTAGTTGATTGCAATCATCAACTATCGGTAAATAACGCAGGCTGTGTTGACTAAATAGTTTTAGTATTACGGTAAAATTACTTAAATCAGAATACTTCAGAGTGATGACAGGCTGAGTCATCACTTCTACCATCTTCATCTGAGTAAGGTTACACCCTTGTATATGTCTACGGATAATATCTTGCTCTGTCCAGATACCCAGAATTTGGTTATCTTCCATGACCAGTACACAACTAGTTGGTGGTGTTTTGACCCCAGATTTAGCTGTATCTAAAGTTGATGACGAACAGCCTGTGGTGAGCTTATCCATCAAACTTAAGGCTTCAACGACTGGTGTCTGGGGAGTAACCACTAAAGGCTGACAAATCAGCTTTGTCAAGAGGGTAGCTTGATCATCTTCAGCCACAGCACTTTGTTGGGTATTCATTAGCATAACCGCTTTTTTATATACATAAAATTTAGCAATGATTAAGTATTTCCATGTAAGTTTTTTCTATGTTTATGGTTGACAATTCATATAGTAATTGATACCAAAGCATTTCTGAAGGCAAGGTTAGTTTATGAATATTAGAGCGATCGCCCTAGCAACTATTTTAGGCATTTCTGCACCAGCCATCATGGATGTAGCAGTAAATCATCAAGCTGTGGCGGCTTCATTTGATTATCCAGTAGGAGAGTTTGTTGATAACGACTGGAGTGTAACTTTATCTTTGCAAGGTAATGTTTATTACTACTATGGGCAGAATCGTAATAATGGGTCTAGTATTAGCCTTGGTGGAGCGAGAGTTTCTGGTAATCAACAACGCCAAGTTTATACCTGGAATAATAATGGCACAAGGTATCAAATTGCTTGGCGACCAAATGATCCTTACTTTATCCGTGTGCAAGTAATTGGTCGTAACGGTCGAGTGATTTTAAATCGCTTACTCCAAGCCCAACCAAATTAATTTTTATCTATCCTTTAATAGAGGTCAAAATATTTCTCCAGGGTGCTAAAAGTTCACTAAATCAGTTGTTACAATCACCGCAACCATTTAAAAGTTACTCAATCGGTGTTAGTTATGACTGATGAAGTGAAACCAAATCCTAGTGAAGCTACTACCCATGATGCACAGTTATTAGCTGAAAGTATAGATAGTGGTGAAGCGAAAGCCCCACAGGTTGATTTTGATGCTGATTATGCAGCAGCACAGCAATTGAGTGCAGGTGTGGATGTGGAAGCAGTTAATCTACCAGAAGATAAAACACCTCAACCTGAAGCCACAAAAACTGAAGCTCAAACTACAGGAAATCCTGAAGACTACTTAGAATTAGCTAAGGAAGTCGGTGCTTCCAAAAATGAAGCCGTCACTCAAGTTAGTGATGATTTAGTACAAAAGGCTATAGATATGGGTCAAGCAAAAAAATAGTCATTAGTCATTAGTCATTAGTCATGGCTAGTGACTAAACCCTTTCCTCGTCCCCAGTCCCCAATACTTCGACAAGCTCAGTACAAGTCCCCAATCCCCAATCCCCAATCCCTTAAAATAACTAACAACTTTGGACAACTGATAGCAATTCACTAGGGTGGTGAATAATATAGTCTGGGTTTTGTTTCGCGAGAACTTCGGGAGAATTAAATCCCCAAGTCACTGCAATAACTTTAATATTCGCTTTTTTTGATGCTTCAATATCTCTGGTTTCATCACCTACATAAATTACTGCTTGAGGTTGGAGTTGTTTCTGTTTAAGAACGTTATTAATAATAGTAGTCTTACCAAAAATGGTTACGCCTGAATAGATAAAGTCAAATACACTATCTAATTCATGTATTTTGAGGAATGCGGTAACGTTATCTTGGGAATTAGATGTAATAATTCCCAATTGATGACCATCTGCTTTGAGTTCTCCTAAAGATTGTTTAATGCCAGGGATTGGACGCAATTCCTGGATTTTGCTTTTTAATTCAAATTTGACTTTCTTGACAAGAAAAGGAATTTTAAACAGGGAAATTCCTGAATATTTAATAATTTCTCTTGATGATAAATTTCTGAGGAGGGTTAATTGTTCTGGTGTAATTTGGACATAGCCAAATTCCACTGCTAAACGGTTGGCAATACTGACGAGTGCATCTACTGTGTCGGCAATCGTGCCATCAAAATCAAAGATAATTGCTTTCTGTGTCATTATGTTGTCTGGATGCGTCAAGATTAGCACGAGCATTCCGTCTTAACATTTCTGGCTTAATCCGCCGCAACGCTGATGCCGGAAATCTTTTTTCCCACTCCTCATTAGAGATTTGCGCTAATTCTATCAGCTGAGGAGCAATATTTTCAGGATACGGCTGAAAATCAGCCACGTCCGTAACTTTTGCAAATCGTTGATTCCAAGGACAAACATCCTGGCAAATATCGCACCCCGCTACCCAACCTTGCATCCGAGTGGCGATCGCCTCTGGTAATTTTTCTGCCCGATTCTCTATGGTATGGTACGCTATGCAGCGATTAGCATCCACTACAAATGGTTGGGTAATTGCTCCAGTGGGACAGGCTTCTAAACAACGGGTACAACTCCCACAATGTTCTGTGTGGGGGCGATCGCTTTCTAGTTCCAAATTTGTCAGCACTTCACCTAAGAATACCCAAGAACCATACTCTCTAGTAATCACATTGCCATTTTTCGCAATCCAGCCAATTCCAGCCTGTTGCGCCCAAACTTTATCTTGAATAGGGCCGGTATCTGCATAGTAGCGGGCTTGAATACTAGGATCTAGTGATTGCAACCAGGTACTTAAGGCCTTGAGTTTTTTCTGCATCACTTTGTGATAGTCCCTCCCCCAGCCATAACGGGAGATTTTGGCGTGTTCTTCACCTTGGGGACGTTGGTGTGGGGTGTAGTAGTTGAGTGCGACACAAACAAGCGATCGCGCTTCGTCCATAACTAATTTTACATCCTGGCGTTTTGGGTTATTCATCCAAGCCATATCCGCGTGATAACCCATGCTTATCCAAGCTTGCAACCTTTCGGCTTCTGTATTGTTACGCTTGTTTACAGTAGCAATGCCAACTTTGTGAAAACCTAGCTCTATGGCTTTCTCTTTTACCAAACTGCTGGTAACTACGGAACAGTAGTCCATTTCTCTAACCAAAATTTGCCAAAATAGTGGCTTACCGATTATACCTAAGCTAGTCAAGACTTGGGTTCAATATTTCTTACTCACTGCATTTGTAAATTTTATTTGCGTTTTGTAAAAAAATGATGCAATATGTGAATCAAGAGGTAAAGCCACCAGAGTGATGCGAGCCTCCCACTGAATCGCAATATAATTCAAACCATCAACTGTGGTGCCATTATGACATTCACTTCTGATTCCGCTTCAACTCGTTTGACTAACATCCAGGCTGATGCTGTGGGTTCTACTACTGCTGTATTTCAAAGCCTCAGCGTAGATGACCAGTTAGCCGTTTTGTGGTACGCCTACACTGAAATGGGACGTTCCATCACACCAGCTGCTACAGGTGCGGCGCGCTTGCAGTTAGCGGAAGGTTTATTAAATCAAGTCAAGCAAATGAATCATGCACAGCAATTGCAATTCATGCGTGACTTAGTTGCTCAGAAAAATACTCAATTCACCCGTTCTTACGGTATTCTCACTACTAACACTAAGCTAGCTTTTTGGTACGAACTTTCGGAATTGATGGTGAAAGGTATTGTTGTACCTGTTACCGCAGAGTATAGAATCTCCCGTGATGCTTCTCAAGTATTAGAATCATTAAAACAATTAGACTTTGGTCAGCAAATTACAGTGTTGCGTAAAGTAGTAGCTGATATGGGTGTTGACCCCTTAGCGTAGTAGATTTCTGAGTATAAATCCAGTCTCTGAACATCAAATATCTTTGTAATCTATATCTTCTCAATGTCAAAGCAGTTTTGTTCCCAGGCTATAGCTTGGGAACAAATCTTTCTTGAGTCAGATTTTTTACTGCAAAATTCACGCCGACAGCAGCTTTTTTTATATTTGTGTATTAAGTCTAATAGTTTTTAGCTAATTTTATTTTGAATTGATTCATGAAGGTGGTTTTATGAAAGTCGCTGAATCTTCAACTAGTCAAATTCCTGGAATTAAAGAAACTCCGATTATTGAGTATTTTAAAAATTTAAACGCAGGTAAATTTAGCACAACAGCCGCTTTATTTACTCCTAAAGGTGTGATGAATCCACCGTTTGAATCCGCTATTGTAGGGCAGGATGCGATCGCAAGATATCTGCAAAAAGAAGCTCAAGATGTCAAAGCTGAACCCCAGCAAGGAATTTCCGAAGCTTTAAAGGACGGTTATACACAAGTACAAGTTACGGGTAAGGCTCACACCTTCTGGTGTAGTGTCAATGTCATGTGGTTATTTACTCTTAACCCACAACAGCAAATCACTCACGCTCAAATTAAACTCCTCGCCTCACCCCAAGAGTTAGTAGCTATGCGTCCTCCAGAAAAATAGCCGTAATTAAGACGCAGCCAGAGTTGCTGCTAGGGAACGCATCAATAATTTTCTGCCTAATTCTACATCTGATGGCGCACATTGCCAATCTGGGTGTGCTGTCATCAATAAACTATCGAGAGTTTCTTGATCAAATAAATGCCAAACGGGAGAGCCGTTAACTTCTGCTGCTAGGGCGTAGCAATTCATACCTACACAATGGATTGTACAACTGGCAGCAGCTCTTGTGAAAGTCATTTGTTCTCCTGGTTGGAGAGCGCGAAACTGAGACATGATTTGCCTTAACTCACCAACAGAAGCAGCCACTAACCCAGGTAACGCCACGGTTAAGTTATTATTTCCATTCACTGCTAGCCAATAATGGCGGCTGGGATCAATTCCTTCTAACCAAGGTGATTCGTCATCAAGGCGGTAACGTGGTGATAAGCAAAATAAGGCTGCCATAGGTGCAATCATGTTTTGAGGGAATTCTTATGCTTTCACGTTGCGATCGCGGCAACTGTGATACTAGCTTTGGTATATTCTCAGTATTCGATAACAAATACCTATAAATCAAATAAATTTTGCAAAAGTTATTAAAGTAATTAACATTTCTCAACAAAACACTATGGGTGTTTGCTGGCGATCGTTGCTTGGTTGCTATGATGACATTTGAAAACCTTGCACTGTAGTTAAATTTAATAAATATTTTCTGATTCTTTCCACGAAAGCATTAAGTTTTGTAGCCAACGCGAAAATCAGTTTTTGAACTGATCCCGAACTCAGGTTAAAATTTACACTGTTATATTTATGACCGCATTCCCTAAATATATTCCCCAATCTGACCCACCGCTTCCGGCGTGGGAAACCCTGCCCACGATGTATGATTTACCAAGCGACAACCCAGAGGAACCAGGTTTGCCAGACGACTTTCACTTTTTACAACCGATACTTTTATACTTAACCTTCCAACCTATTAACTGGAATCCCGAATTAGTTTATTGTGCAGCTGACCTCAATCTTTACTACGATGTTGAGCATCCCTTATGGTACAAACGCCCCGATTGGTTTGGTGTCGTGGGAGTATCAAAACTCTACAAAGGTGAGGATTTGCGTTTAAGTTACGTGACTTGGCAAGAACCAGCAAATCCCTTTGTCGTCGTGGAGTTATTATCCCCAGGCACAGAAGACGAAGATTTAGGTAATCTTCCCACAGTGAAAGATAAACCCCCTAGCAAATGGGAAGTTTACGAACAAATTCTGCGAGTTCCTTACTATATCGTGTTTAGTCGCTACACCAATGAACTCAGAGCATTTCAGTTAGTTGGTGGTCATTATGAAGCGATAACTTTAACTGACGGACATATCTCTATGCCAGAGTTAGGTTTAAGCTTGGGTATCTGGCCAGGAGTATTCCGAGGTATTGATAGGTTATGGTTACGCTGGTTTACCTTAACGGGTGAATTAATACCTGAACCCACCGAGGAAGCAGAACAAGCCAAAAGAAAAGCCGAAATTCTGGCAGAACACTTACGACAATTGGGTATCAATCCTGATGAGTTGGTTTAATGAGAGATTAACCTGTAGATAGAAAAGACCAAACCTTAATCATGGCAGACCTAGCAAACAAAGCCATTCAACAGGTACAACGCTTTGTGCGAACTCTATTAAAAGATAATATCCCCAAACAAAAAGTTAAGCCTGAAGATATTGAACCAATCATTGAAGCTTTAACTACGGGACGCGTTACCCATGACTATCCTATCACCGTAGAAGAAGCCACAGAAATGGGGCTGCCCGTTACCGTCGGACTGCCCCGTTCCATATACGAACTGATGGATTTATATCCACAACCACAAGGCGGTAGACCTACAGTGCAGTATATCCCCATGCCTTATGATGACCGTCGCCCAATTTTGCCTACACCCAAAGGTAGACCAATGGAAGAACAAAATCAGATTTCCTGATGATTAGGGTGTAGTTGTTGGTGTAGCACTTGGTGTTGGGGTTGCGGTAGCAGTTGGTGTTGGTGTCGGTTTAGTTGTGGGGGTTGCAGTTGGTTTAGTTGTGGGTGTCGGTTTAGTTGTGGGGGTTGCAGTTGGTTTTGATGTTGGTGTAGCCGTTGGTTTCGTGGTTGGGGTTGCAGTTGGTTTTGATGTTGGTGTAGCCGTTGGTTTCGTGGTTGGGGTTGCAGTTGGTTTTGATGTTGGTGTAGCCGTTGGTTTCGTGGTTGGGGTTGCAGTTGGGGTAGGTGTTGGCTTACTACCTGGCTGATTAATAATGTTTTTCGCTTCTTGATCTAACTTTTGGCGCAGTGCCAAATTAGCAATCCCAGTTTCCTGCAACTGATTTTTTTTCTGATATTCTTTGACTAACTCTTCTGTGCGGGAACTGTAAAATTGGTCACGAGGAAGAGGATTTTTAGGCTTCAGAACAGCGTTCAAATTCCCCTGTAGAACCTGCATAATGGTGGCAGCAAAATCTTGGGTTTGTGGCCCTGCTATACCATCGACAGTTAGCTTATATCCTTTTTGGAATTCACTGATTGCTTTTTTGGTTTCCGCATCAGTGAGGGGGCCATTTGTGACTTTGACGTTGTAACCTAATCCCCGCAATACAGCACGAAATTCTTGGGGTGTATAGTTACGTTGGCGGGCGGCAAAGGTTGTATTTGAAATTACAACACTAGCAGTAATTAAACAAGCAGCACCGATAATCATGCTTGATTTTCCAAACCCACACCACATATTTCACACTCCTTAAGAAATTAAATGAGCATTATAAACGTTAGCAGAAAAATATTATATTTCTTTAGATTATTTTTTAATCATTCATAATTTCTGATCAACACAATTTACATTGACAAAATTAACCCGTCATGAAAAAACGGCAGCAGACAGTATTTAAAAGGCAAGAAAATACTGTCTTCTACCGTATAGGGATGAGTATTCTGTGTTTAATGAGAACTACTTATAGGAATGAACTCATAATAGATTCTCTATTGACTACCTTGATCATAGTTAAGTTAGAATCTTTGGTTATAGTGTATAATTTGCAACTTAAAAATGTCCAGTCAAAAAACTTCTAAGAAGTCCAGCTTATATTTTGAAAGACTAATGGCAACTCTTGCCACTTTGAATCTCTGCTTAGTTCTGTTCGATTTGAGCTATGTACCTTGGCGAGCTTTCTATTTACAGAAAGTTCCCCAACTGACTAAAATTTATGATGTCATCAAAGGTATTGAACCACACCGAGAAACCAAAGAATATTTAGATACGGTCAATGCACTAGAAGCACAAGTTACTCAAACAGGGTTAGTTTCACCAGCAGCTAAAGCTAAATTAGAGGAACTGAACCGCTTAAGTAGTGAAATGATTGATACTAACCCGTTTGCAGGTGCTAACAAGACGGGTAATTTAGAAAAAATCAAAAATCGTATCCGTGATCGCATCGGTAAAGACTCAGCCAAACAGTCCTTTGCCACCTTTTGGAGTCAACCATATTTAGCCCAAAATGGTTGGCAAAAAGAAATCACATTTTTTAACCAAAAAATCCGACCATTAATTGCCACTAATTACTACCGTCAAATAGGTGAAAGTGGTGAATTTGTAGATATATTTTGGTTAGTAGATTTACCTTTTGTTTTAATATTTGGTCTAGAATTTATGACCAGAGTATTTTATATTAAACGTCGCCATCCTAGCTTTACATGGTTCAACGCAATTTTGTGGCGATGGTATGACATATTTCTCTTAATACCCTTTTGGCGATGGCTAAGAATAATTCCGGTAATTATACGTTTAGACCAAGCAGAAATATTAGATATTCAACCATTAAATAAACAGTTACACCAAACGGTAGTTGCTAACTTTGCCGAAGAAATTACAGAAGTAGTAGTAATTCGAGTCATCAACCAGATGAAGCTTTCTATTGAGCAAGGCGAGATGGTTCGGTGGCTCTTACAGAAAGAAAATGTACGTCCATATATAGATATTAATGACATCAACGAAATTGAAGCGATCGCAGGGCTTTTAGTCCAAACAATTGTCTATCAAGTATTACCCAAAATTCAGCCAGAACTCAACGCCATTTTAGTTCATAACATCGAAACTGTTATGCAACAAGTTCCTCTATCTCAGAACCTCAAAAATCTACCTGGAGTGGCAAAAATTCAAACTCAATTTAGCGAACAACTAGCAACTCAACTCACCACCAATCTTCACAAAGCAATAGTCAATGCAGTAGAAGATCCTGTTGGTGCAAAACTCACCAATAAACTTATAGAAAGTTTCAGCCAAGCGTTAGGTACAGAAATACAACAAAAACAAGTCATCAATCAAATCCAAAGCCTATTAGTAGACTTCCTAGAAGAAGTCAAACTCAACTATGTACAGCGTTTATCCCAAGAAGACATCGAACAAATCTTAGAACAAACTAGAAAAATCAAAACCCAACCACCTATTCAGCCAGTAGTGAAACAGGGTACTCTGCCGGATACGAGGTATTAGGGACTGGGGAATCGGGAATCGGGAATCGGGAATGGAGACAAGGTAGATTTCTACTTCCATCCCAATACCCAATGCCCAATGCCCAATAACTAATGACTGTTGACTGTTGACTGTTGACTAATGACTAATGACTATTGACTATTGACTATTAGAGAAATGCGCTACACTCAGATTAGAGGCGAACCAGTGTTGGTTCGCCACAATACTTCTTGGAAGATATCTCTATCGCAGGAAGTGGGTTGAAGCCCACTTTTTTTATTGGTTGCACACATGGTTCATCCTCTAGTTCCACAAATTACAGATTTAGCCTTGCCAGTAGCAGAACAACTGGGATTGGAAATCGTTGGCATAGTGTTTCACACTAACCAACGTCCACCAGTCTTGCGGGTAGATATCCGTAATCCTTTGCAAGATACTGGTTTAGATGATTGTGAGAAAATGAGCCGTGCGCTAGAAGCAGCCTTAGATGTAGCGGAGATTATTCCAGATGCTTATGTTTTAGAAGTTTCTAGCCCTGGCATTTCCAGGCAATTAGTGACTGACAGGGAATTTATCTCATTTAAAGGTTTTCCTGTAATTGTCTCCACTTCTCCATCCTACGAGGGACAACAAGATTGGAACGGTCAACTAATCCGCCGCGATGAAACAAAAGTTTACTTAAATCAAAAAGGTCGTGTATTGGAAATTCCTCGCTCTCTAATTACCAGGGTACAGCTAGATGAGCAGCGATAACTAGGGATCTGGGACTAGGTATTAGGGACTAGGGACTAGGGACTGTAGAGGTTCAAAGCCGCAAGCTAGGGCTAGAGTAAAACTTTGCTCTAATCCCAATTGTCTAATGCTTAATTTTTATTCTTTCCCAGTCTCCAGTACCCAATACTCAGTCCCCCACTATATAAAGGAGATTACTTATGTCAATGGTTAGTTTACCAGGATTGAAAGATTTAATAGAAAGTATTAGTCGTGAGCGTAATTTACCCCGCCTAGCAGTACAATCAGCCATTAGAGAAGCACTTATTAAAGGTTATGAACGTTACCGCCGCGCGCAAAATCTAGAACGTCGGCAGTTTGATGAAGATTATTTGATAACTTTGAAGTGGAACTAGATATTGATAGTGAAGGGTTTCGCGTCCTTTCCACAAAAACCATTGTGGAAGAAGTAAGTAATTCCGATCATCAAATATCCTTAGATGAAGTGCAGCAAGTAGCACCAGAAGCCCAGTTGGGAGACTCTGTAGTGTTGGATGTTA
>NZ_PJIZ01000003.1 GCF_021596505.1 Nostoc sp. CMAA1605
TTGAAAAAATCAACAGCTTTATTAGTTATTTACAAGCAATCAATAAGTAACTATTTATATGCTGTTTGAGGACTTTGTTAGACTAATAAATTGACTAACAGTTCTTAATAGTAGGTGGTAAAAACTAGTTTTTCCTCTAGCGTAAGTCACATTATTTTGATGAAAAATGTATAATTACTATCTAACTGGGGAGAGATAAGCTGTTAAGCATATAAGAAAGCACATTGAGGCCGCAGAGGGGCAGGGGCAGAGAGCAGGGGAGAGGGTTTACAGCTTTTGTCAGTATGAAAATGATGCAATTTAAATGACGATTAGCTTATCAGGCAAATTGCGATCAAACAGGTGTAGATAAGTATAGTTTATACTTTTTCTGAATAGGAAATCTCCAAATTCAGATTAAAGGTTTGTAGTGATAACTTTAGTTTGCAAAAAGGACTAAAGTCCTTACTACGAACTTAATTCTACTGTTTCTACATTACTTAATATGGTTTGGTGGTTGTAAATTATTCTACTTATTTAAATAATTAAAAGGTTTTTATTGGTTATGAAATATAAATTTTTTCAGTGTTGAACAACAAGAATTATGTTGTATGATATCAATTCACACAAATTTTTAAATATATCCCAACTCAGATATCTTTGTAAAAAACAGATTTCTTAATGAGTGAATTTTGAATTGGTATGACTGATGTAGCATAGTATTTGAGATATTTAGCCTTGGGTGTTTTAGCTAGGTAAATGACTATTAAACTGAAACAGATTCTACGTTGGGTAATTTTGGGGGCTACCTTAGTTTTTGTTGGGAAAGCCTTCCAGAATAACTGGTTGGAGGTGACGGCTATCCGCATTGATGAAGCGGGATGGTCAATTTTAGCGATCGCAACCGGTATTACTCTCTTAGCGCATACTTGGGCTGGTTGGATTTGGACTTGGATTCTCCAGGAATTAAAACAACCCGTACCAGCTACCAAATTTATTCAAGTTTACCTCAAAACTAACATCGCCAAATATTTACCGGGGAATGTGTGGCATCATTATGGGCGAATTGTCGCAGCCAAAAATGCTAATATCTCGGCTGGTGCAGCTACCCTCAGTGTTTTATTAGAACCTCTATTGATGGCGGCGGCGGCTTTAATTTTTGTGGTGTTATTCGGTAATCAATTTGCCGCTAACAACAATACTTTTATTCAACAGTTATTTAAAATATTTAGTTTAATAATTATTCTTGGTGCTGTACATCCCCGATTTTTAAATCCAGTAATTAACTTATTGCATAAATTAAAAGTTAAAAAATCAGACAATAAATCAACTCCCAATGTTGGGATTCGTCGCTATCCCCTACGCCCCTTGTTAGGCGAAATGGCATTTTTAGGACTGCGGGGTTTAGGATTTATCTTAACTCTATTGCGATTATGCCCCTTAAATTTTGGACAAGTTCCTTTATTGTTGGGGGCTTTTAGTTTTGCGTGGCTGTTGGGGTTTATAGTTCCTGGCGCGCCTGGAGGTTTGGGTGTATTTGAAGCTACAGCGATCGCTCTTTTACAACATCGCTTTCCCTCCGGCGCAATTATTAGTGCGATCGCTTTATATCGTCTCATTAGCATCATCGCAGAAGTCGCCGGTGCTGTTTTGGCTTCTCTGGATGAGCGTTCTTGAGGGATTGGGGACTGGGGATTGGGGACTTGTACTGAGCTTGTCGAAGTATTGGGGATTGGAAAAAGCGTTGGACGTAAGGACTGTTAACCCGTGTAATACCAATTCTCTAAAATAAACAAAATTTGGGGGTTTAAGTCCCCAGCTTCTATAAAGCCGCAAGTATTGTAACGGAGTTTTTCTTACAAAGTCAGAGGAACCCCGTTACAACACGTAATTGCGTTAGCGGGGCGGGAGCATCGTTGCGAATTGCGAATTGCGAATTGCGAATTGTTTTAACGCATGGTGACGAATTCTTCGGCGGAACTGGGATGAATCCCGACTGTTGCATCAAAATCAGCTTTTTTCGCTCCCATTTTAACGGCGATCGCTACGCCTTGAATAATTTCAGCAGCGTAATCACCTACCATGTGCGCGCCCAAAACTTGGTCAGTTTCTTGATTGACAACTAACTTCATCATGGTTTTTTCTTCTTTACCTGCTAAGGTGTAGTACATGGGACGGAAACGAGAGCGATAAACTTTGATGCGATCGCTACCATATTTCTCAATGGCTTCTGCTTCTGTTAATCCCACTGTCGCCGCTTCAGGACTCGTAAAAATCGCTGTGGGAATGTTTTCATAACTCATCACACGCGATTTACCACCAAATACAGTATCAGCTAAAGCTCTTCCTTCATTAATTGCTACAGGAGTCAGTTGAAATTTACTAGTACAATCACCGACAGAATAAATATGCTCTTCTGCTGTGCGACTGTATTGATCAACTAAAATCATCCCCGCTTCATCTACTTTTACACCAGTGTTTTCTAAGCCAATATTATCGGTGTTGGGTTTTCTTCCCAACGCCGCTAAACTAATTGCATCGGCTAGGATATTTTCTTCCTCATCGGTTTGAACTTTAACACTGACCCCATTATCTGTCTTTGTAATTTCGACAGTTTTGATATTATTAATAATTCTGATACCGTGGCGGATCATCCCTTCTTGAATTTCTGTCCGCAAATCGTCATCGAATCCACGCAGAATCTTATCTTGGCGAATTACTTGAATGACTTCTGTCCCTAAGCCGTTTAAAATACAAGCGAATTCACAGCCAATATACCCACCACCAAGTATGACTATTCTTTTAGGTTGGGGATTCATATTAAACACATCATCAGAAATCAGTGCGTGTTCAATTCCTGGAACATCAGGACGGACTGGTGTTCCTCCCACCGCAATTAAGATTTTATCGGCGGTGACTTTAGTATCACCAATTTCAATGGTATGACTATCAATAAATTTTGCTCGTCCTTGATATATCTGCACTTTGGAATTATCTAACATTCTTTGATAGATGCCATTGAGTCGCGTTACTTCATTATTGACGCGAGTAATCATCTCTTCCCAATTCAAAGAACTCTGCACAGGACTCCAACCATAACCTTGTGCTTCTTCCATCGCACCAGGAAAGCGAGAAGCATAAACCATTAATTTTTTTGGTACGCAACCACGATTAACGCAAGTACCGCCGAGTCGATCAAACTCTGCAATCCCCACCTTTGCACCATATTCCGCCGCACGGCGCGCAGTTGCAATTCCGCCTGAACCCGCACCAATTACGAATAAATCAAAATCGTAAGTCACGTTGCTTCGCTCCAAATTACAAATAAATTTAAGGCATAACTTAAATTACAGATTAAGAATGAAATAGGCAAAGGAAGTAATCTATAGTCTAGCTTCCCTTGCCTAAAAACCAACAAGCGCAGAATCATGAACAACTAACAAGGGTGAGAGGTGTTAGCGGTAGGGCGGCGTTAAGCCGGTGGTGAGTGCGGAATGATTCTTTTTCTGCTTTCCCTACACCCTTACACCCTTACACCCTTACACCCCTATACCCTTATTAACCGACGAATGCTAAACGAGGTGCAACTTCTTTAGAACGTTCTACACCTTTGAGGTATGCCAAAACTGTATCTGCGTCGGAAACTTCAAAAGGATCTGTAGGACAGTTGTCTTCAAAGCCTGGCTCAATGAACATTTTCTCAATCTGGCCATCGTTGACAACCATTGCATAACGCCAAGAGCGCATTCCAAAGCCGATGTTAGATTTATCTACTAACATTCCCATCTTACGGGTAAATTCGCCACTACCGTCAGGTAACAAGAAGACGTTCTTCGCGCCTTGCTGTTTACCCCATTGGAACATCACAAACGCGTCATTTACTGATAAACAAATAATTTGATCAACACCTAAAGCTTTGAATTCATCATATAGTTCTTCATAACGGGGCAGGTGAGTAGAAGAACAGGTGGGTGTAAAAGCCCCAGGTAAAGCAAATAAGACTACTTTTTTCCCGCCAAAAATTTCTTGAGTTGTGCGGTCTTGCCAACGGTAGGGATTAGGGCCAGCTACGGACTCATCTCTAACACGGGTTTTAAATACAACATCGGGAACGCGAGTAATAGCAGTCATAAATACCTCGTTTTTAGATGGAATAATTAAACTTTCGTCGCAGTCTGATTATTTTTAGTGGTGTGTGTTGTTCACCTGTAAATCAGAATAATTCCAACTTAGGAATTAGTAAATAGTTATAAATACTGATTTTTGATTTTTATTCTTAAAAAATTTAAACTCCTAAAAAAGAAAGGTTATAATAGCGGTCTAGGCTTATTTACCTTGGTCAAGTAAATCCTATGCAGCAGCGAGCAGACGAAATTATCAAGACACTCAAAAGTAAAGGATTGCGAGTCACGCCACAGAGGTTCGCAGTCTATGCCAACCTGCTGGAGAGAACAGACCATCCTACCGTTGAGCAAATTTTGACGGATTTGAACAAAGATGCGCCGACCTCATCACAGGCTACAGTATATGCTGCGCTTCAGGCATTGCGTGAGGTTGGTTTAGTGAGAGAAGTGCTACTAGAAGAGGGTGTTTCCCGTTATGATGCCAATGTTTTACCCCATCATCATTTTCGGTGTACCTGTTGCCGCACCATCGAAGACATTCAATGGAATGCTTTCGGCAATATTGATTTAAGTCAACTGCGTTCAGGACTCAAAGCCGAAAGGTTTGAGGTGATAGTGCAGGGAGTGTGCGATCGCTGTCAATAAGTTGGGCATTGGGCATTGGGCATTGGGCATTGGGTAAAATCTCCCCTACACCCTTCTTTCACTTCCACTGATAAAATCAACATATATCTTGCGAAGGAATCAATCCTATGGAATATTCCATTGCTCTACCCCAGCTGCCAACAGCTGAAGAATTGCCCGATTCTGACGAGACACCTGTGGATAACGAACTGCAAAATCTGATTCCTAACTTACTGTTGGCTATTTTATCGGCGGTGTGGAGCGATGGGCTACGCCCCACCGGAGGTGATCGCCAGGATTGGTTTTTTGGGGTAGATATGGGTATCTACTATCTGCCGACTGCACCCCGAAAATCTATTGTTCCCGATGGGTTTTTGAGCTTGGGTGTGGAACGACGACGACGACAACAACGAGGTAGACTCAGTTACGTTTTATGGGAAGAAAATTGGATTCCGCCCATTTTGGTTGTTGAAGTTGTTTCTCAAACCTATGGTGGCGAATACGACACCAAAATGAGCAAATATCTGGATTTGGGCGTATTGTATTACGTCATTTATAATCCCGACTATTGGCAGCGAGATCATCACGCTCCCTTTGAAGTGTATAAACAAGTTAACGATGAGTTTGTTTTGCAATCGCAAACACAGTTTTGGATACCGGAATTGCAATTAGCAATTGGCGTGGATGTGGGTATCTACGGAGGTTGGGAGAGAGAATGGTTATTTTGGTTTAATCAGGATGGTGAGCGATTCCCCAGTCCCGATGAACGAGTAGAACAAGCCGAACAGCAAGCTCAACAAGCCCAGCAACAAGCTCAACAGGCTCAACAGCAAGCTCAACAGGCTCAACAAGAACTCGAAGACTTACGAAATCGACTCAAACAACGCGGTATCGATCCCGATAGTTTTTAACAGTCATCAGTTATCACGCTTGTGAAACACCACACGCCTGATAACTGATAGCTGATAACCTCTGCTTTAACTTTGCATCACCGCATCTAACAGCACATCTGCCCCAAAACGGACGACATCGGTACAGGGTAGACCGGTTTCGGCTGTGGTTTGGGCGATCGCATCTTTAGCCGCCGCTTCATCTAAATTAACTGTGTTCAAAGCTACACCAACTACAGGTACTTTTGCGAATGCACCCCCAGCACTGGCAACGTTTTCATACAGCTTAATTACCTCTGGTAAAGGCGGGATGGGTACATGAGAGTTATTGCGATTGTGGGTTTGTCCGGCTTTATGTACCAACACTAGCTGCGTCGGTTGAGAACCACGAATTAAAGGCAAGGTAGCAGTTGAACCAGGGTGTAATAAAGAACCTTGTCCTTCTATATATAAAATGTCGTAGTTT
Organism: Nostoc sp. CMAA1605; assembly: GCF_021596505.1. Lineage (GTDB taxonomy): Bacteria > Cyanobacteriota > Cyanobacteriia > Cyanobacteriales > Nostocaceae > Trichormus. The sequence continues at coordinate 6,084 of NZ_PJIZ01000003.1, forward strand.
TTGCCGTAGCGCATCACCATCTGTTCTACTGCACCAGCCGCAAAGTCTACGCGTACAGCATCCAAGGCGACACCATCCCCTTCTAACATCACACCGGTTTGTCCTGTCGCCAAAAACTTAGAACGCCAACCCCGTAGTTTTGATAACCAATGTAATTCTAAACTAGTGGACATTTTGCCGATAGCCATGTCAGTTCCCACCGTTAGCACCCGCCGACAAGGTAAATTTCTGGCTGCACCACTAGCGATTTCTAAATTAGGGGGTTCTTTACGTACATCCCAAATTAATTGTCCAGGTTTGAGGAGTGCATTTAAATCCGGCATATTGGCTAAGGGTGTATGTAAGCCATTCACCAAAGACATCCCCGATTCTAAAGCTGTTTTGATTTCCGTCCAGTAATCATCAGGTATCCCGCCACCTCCGGGTGCAATCCCCAAAACTAAAATTTGCGGTTGATATTCCAAAGCTGCTGCTACCGATTCCACAATGGGAACATCCCGCTTAATACCTGTGATTTCTCTTAAAGATTTGCCTGCACAGGTTCTATCTATGACTGCGACAATGGGGGCTTCACTGTAGCGTAGGAGTGCTAGCCCAGTTTTACCGATAGATCCTTGAATTCCTTCATGTAATAAAATAGCGACTTTTTGATTAAGCGGCAGACGCACTGTATTTTACCCCCAACCCTGGTAAATCGTTTGGTAATACTCTCCCTTCTTGTACTACTGCACCAGAGAAGGGATCATCAATTAAATTTAAATGACTATCTAAATCTAGGTAATCAGCTAGTGGCGAAAGTTGCGCCGCCGCCGTATTAGATAGGGAACTGTCAGAATAACAGCCAAACATGACCTGTAAACCGTGCGCCTTGGCAGTGTGTACCATCCGCATAGCTTCAGTTAAGCCTCCAGATTTCATCAACTTGATATTAATACCATCAACATAGTTTGCCAAATGCGGAATATTGGAGCTATTAAAGCAGCTTTCATCTACAAAAATTGGTAATGGTGATTTTTCTTTTAGCTTAATTAAATTACTTTCTTCTCCCCGTGGTAACGGCTGTTCTACATATTTAATCCCTAAATCTGCTAGCCAATTACACATCTCAATGGCATTTGCTAGACTCCAACCCCCGTTAGCATCCACAAAAAATTCTAATTCTGGTGCTACTTCTTGCACCGCTAGTAACATTTTCTTATCCGCTTCTATACCCTCTGGAGAACCTAACTTGACTTTAAACAAGCGCACATCCATAAATTGTAACCAATCTCTTGCCCTGGTCTGAGCTGCTGTTGGTGAATCAATGCCGATGGTGACTGAAGTTGGTACGATTGCTTGGCGATTCAGTCCCCAGATTTGCCACAGGGGTAATCCCACAGACTTACCAAACCAGTCATACAATGCCATATCAAGTGCAGCCCTAGCAGCCGAAGGAACTTGATGTTGGATGAAGACTTGCTCAATTTCCTGTCTCTGCAATGGGTGGAATGCCTGCAAAACAGGTGCAATTTGTTCCAAGGAGGTTTTAATAATATCAGTTGATTGTGCATGATTGCCTACACCAAAAGGCGACGCTTCACCCCAACCTACAATCTGATTGTCTCCATCAGAACTGACAATCTTGACCCAAACATTGGTTGTCTTTGCTGTTGTTCCGCGACTAATAGTTAAGGGAAATCGCTTGTTAACAGTAAATAGATTTACTTCTATGTGCATAATGATGCTCAAACTTTGGCAAGAGCAAAAACAGTGTAAGTGCAAATTTTAGCTGATTTGGTGTCACTGTTATACTTTTTTACATTGAGTCTGAATTGCTAAAATATTAAATATTAAGTCGTAAAATCAAGAATTTATGAGTAAATTGCAAAAATGGCAAATAATCAACTCTAAAATGGTGTTAAATCATCCTTGGTGTCAGGTTAGACAAGATGAGATTAAATTACCTAACGGTCAGGTAATAGATGATTATTTTGTGATTATTAAGCCAGATATTGTCTTGGTTCTTCCTATTACTACCAATAGAGAAATTATCTTGGTTCGGCAATATAGACATGGAGTGGAGAATTTTTTCATGGAACTGCCTGCGGGTAGGTTTGATCCTACACAAGAAACCCCAGAAGACGCAGGTTTGAGAGAACTAAAAGAAGAAACAGGTTATGTGGCTGAACAATTGCAAAAAATTACCACACTATACGATAACCCCAGTAAAGACACTAATAAAATTCATCTCTTCTTAGCAGAAAATGTCATTAAAGTTGGGGATCAAAGTTTGGATATTACAGAGGAAATCGAAGTAATGCTGATATCAATAGATGAGGTATTAGAGAAAATTACTCAGGGAGAAATTGCGGTTGCTGGGAGTGTTGCTGCTCTATTTTTAGGACTGAATTTTATGAGTAATAAGGTAAGTAAGCATGATTCAATATAAGTTCTGTTAACCACAAGCAAGTATGAAAGAGGGACTGGGGACTGGGAAAGCAGGGGAAGAATAAATTCGCACGCTGCTAAATGCCGCGCTACTGCTGACAGCACAAACAACCATAATTACTTGAATTTACCAAGAATCATAATTGATTGGTTCAGAACCCATCAGAAAATCAAAATTACCTTCACCTCTGCTTTGTTTAAGTGTTTCTATAATTTTTTGTGGGCTATCGTAGGGGCCACTAACATAGTATGGTTTTCCATCACGACCACATTCAATGCGAATGCTACCATCCCAGTTTCCGAGGTGTGAACGTGATTTTTCAAAGTCTTTGTGTGGTTGAAATCCTAAACTTTGTGCATATTCATAAGCACTAAATATCATCCCTTGAGCAGCTTCGAGGGAAATTTCTTGTGGGTTTTCAGGAAATGGTTGGAATAGTAGTTCTGCAAATTCTTGAAATTCTCTTTTGTCTAATGTACGTGGTGTTGTGGCATCTTTAATCCCTAAGCACCAGACATCTAAAAGATAACTACTAACTGCGATTTGATTGTATCGAGCAGTTCTGGCAATAACAACTAGTCCTAAACCGCGCTCAAGAGACTCATTGTCCTTTGCAGGTACAATTGTAGACGGCAGATTTTTAATGCTATTGTCTGATGAGTCTCTAGGTAATAATTGGACTAAATTATTGCTTGCTAAACACTTGTAAACTGGGTCTAGTTCCCCTTTTGCCAATCTATCTAATGTGGTTTGCTCTGCTTGATTTTTCAGTGCTGCATTAACGTCTGATACTTTAATACCTAGTTTTCGTGCTATCTGTTTGGGTGTTAAATTTAATGCTCGTAAAGCATCAATTTGTTGTTGTATTTCTGTCATAAATCACTACTTTCTATAAAGTTATATATAAAAAAATAAATCAAATAAACATGATTCATTTACTAATTTAAATTCTAAAAATTAATTATATTTTGCTCATAAAACTAAGACAAAAAAACAACTAGTAAAAACATATCTCAATACACTGTCAATAGATAGCAAGCTTAAAACTCTGTAACAATTTTACCCAAATAATTGATGACTGTTTCGCCTAGAAGTTAGCAAAACGCTAATTTGATTTTGTTGTTGTTTAATATAGCTGTTCGTGTTGTTGCCAATGCCAAATTTTGCAGAATATGGGCTGGGGTGTAGCTATAACGTGATCAATAGTCTGAACCCCACCCACTGAAACTTCATGTGATGACAACTACCGCTTTTGAGTAGCGATCGCCAACCTAGCACCCTTAACCAATCGCACCTGATCCATCACAGCAACAACCTTACCATGACCGACCCGTTCATCAGCATTAATCACCACCAAAACATCTGAACTAGAACCGAGTAAACCCCGAATCCGTTCAGCTAAAGAATCAACTAACACAGATTGACGATTCAAACTAACTTCCCCTTTTTCATCAACCGTGATTGTAATCTTAGCGGGGACTTGCTGTTGATTAGAAGTTGCTGCCTTGGGTAAATTCACAGGTAAACCCTCAGAGCGAGTCAAAAACAGCGTAGACATAATAAAAAACGTCAAAATCGCAAAAATTACATCAATCATCGGCACAATATTAATCTGTGCGGGGATATCGGGTTCATCTTGCAGACGCATAGGTTCTTTCTCCTTTCTCATAGCGGCGACGATAGAGCAATTCTAACTGTCCACCATACTCCTGAAACAAAGCCATCTGCCGAGTATAAAGACCCCGAAAAGAATTAGCAAAAAATAGTGTAAAGATAGCAACAATCAAACCCGCAGCCGTTGAAACCAAAGCCTCACTAATCCCCGCAGTTACACCCGCAGTTTTCGTCCCACCGACATCTCCAATATCCAAAGAAGCAAAAGAAGTAATCAAACCTAAAACAGTACCCAGCAATCCTAACAGTGGTGCTAAACCAATAATCGTATCAAAAATATTCTGAAAGCGTTTGAGAATCGGAATCTCCGCCTGCGCCTCACTTTCTAGAGCCAAACGAAACTCCTCTGGCGTTGGTTCCTCCAACTCCAAAGCCGCTAAAAACACCCTGGCTAGAGGTAAATCTGCATTTTGTCGGAGTAGTTCAATCGTACCCACCACATTATCTAAACGATAAAGTTTCAACACCTCTTTGATCACACGACCTTGGCGATTATTCAATTTCAACCAAAAACGTACACGTTCAATAATCAAAGCTACCGCCAAAATCGAAAAACCTAACAGCGGCCACATCACAATCCCACCAGCCGCAAACAAATTCTTAATTCCCATGCCCTACCTCGTGATGCCAAAAACAGAAAAACTACATAGCATCATCAGATAATCAGATGAATTGAGAGTTATTGTCAAGATATTTTCTCAGGATTTGCTAATTATATGCAATTAGCAGAACCACATTTTCTGGGAATAAATCGTTAAAAAAGTCTATAAAACGCTTTTCTGGCTATTGATGACAGTTAATAATCACTTATAATTATCACTTGATATTTATATCTAGGCATCTTACTATGTCTAAGTTAGTAATATTAACTTGCAATAAATTATGACCTTTTCAGGCATAGCTGTTGAGCAGCGTTCCAAGGAAACTCAGGCTCTCCGGTCTTTTCTGGTTTACAGTCTGATTGGTTCTGTATCGTTGCATATTGGTGTCTTAACTTTAGGTCTTGGCAGTTTCTTTACCAGAAATGCTGATTTGGCTAATGAGCCTCTAGAGGTGACAATAGTTGATGCGCCGACTGTCGAAACCGAACCAACCCCACAGGAGACTCCACCAAAACCAGAACCAGAACCAGAAACACCTGTGAGCAATCCTCGTGAAGTGGCGTTAGCTCCGCAAGCTATAGCTCCCGTGGCAATATCTCCTGAGAAATTCCAACCTCAACCAGTACAAAAGTTCTCTGAGCCTGTGAGTAAAGCACCCAAACCACAGCCTGTGACACCATCTCGTGAAGTTGCTACTGCTCAACCTACCAAACCACAGCCAACAGCACCCCAATCTGCCAGTCAAAGCAGTGACAAGTTAAGAACCCTGTTGAGTGGTGTGAGAGATAGTAGAGCTAGTCAACAAAGCAACAGGAACGCCACTTCGGGGACAAGTTCTAATGTGCTGGTGGGTTCTGGTAATGGTACTCCTGTGGGGACTGGTACGGGGACTAATACAGGGACTAATACAGGGACTAATACAGGGACTAATACAGGAACGAATACTGGTACTAGTAACACAACAGGCAATAATACAGTAGCTACAGCCCCAAGACCTGTGAGAGTTGCACCCCCAGCTAATAATACAGGGAATGATTCTCGACGTTCTGGAAATGGTCGGGCGGCTTGTCGTGAGTGTGATACTCGGTATCCAGAGGCGGCGAGAAGAAGAGGGATAGAAGGGAAGGTTGAGGTTGCTGTTGATACTGACGAGAAAGGGAATGTGACTAATGTCAGAATCGTCAACTCTAGTGGGAATCGTGACTTAGACCAAGAAACTCTCAGACAAGCCCGGAACTGGAAATTAAAACCTTCAGAGAGTGGTAGACAAGGGGTATCTATTGCTACCGAGTATGCAATTACAGGTTCTCGACGTTATCGGGAGTTGCAAGAACGTAAACGACAAAGACAAGCACAGGCTAGACAACGTTCTACTGCTGCTAGTGCCAATAATTCAGATGATACTGCAAGCGATCGCCAGAGTACAAGGGCTGCCAATAATACTGAAACTCGCTCTCGACGCAGACGTTTATCTCCCAGTAGCCCTGCGTCTGAAACTGCATCTACCAATAATACTAGAACGTCTGAAAGCCAAAGAACTGTTAGGCGTGCTTTACTCAGGGTACGCCGTGATGTTACACCTTCTTCTCCATCTGCACCTACTGCTAATAGAAGACGGCGACGACTTCCCCAACAGGAGGCTAATTCTTCTAGTGCTAGTCGCTTACGTAGTGCTTTGCGTCGTTCTCGTCAGTCGGCTCCTGCTCAACCTGCTTCAGAGACTCCCGCCCCTACTGAGAATAACAATTAGTAATTTTGTGGATAGAAAATTATGGTTTTCGCAACCTGAATTATCTATTTCCTCTCTACCATCAAAAGCATGACAAGAGCAACTACAGCATCACCTAGAAACTGGAAAATACCGCAAGTATCACCATTAGCAGGTCTGATTTTGGGGATAATGATCCTGCTAATTTGCTTAGTTTATAGTGTCACTTTAGGGGCCGCAGAAATACCTTTAAATAAAATTATCGAATCTTTCATCATCTTTGATGGTTCTTATGAACATTTAGTGATTCAGACGGTGAGATTACCGCGATCGCTCGCCGCCCTACTGGTAGGATCATCCTTAGCAGTGGCTGGTGCATTAATGCAAGGCTTGACACGTAACCCCCTAGCAGATCCAGGTATTTTAGGTATTGAATCAGGAGCCGCGTTAGCTGTAGTTACCACAGTTTTTATGTTTGGTAGCTCCTCTTTGAATGTGTTAACGATGGTAGCCTTTGTGGGTGCTGGGGTGACAGCGATGTTAGTCTACCTCCTTGGCTCTCTGGGAAAGGGAGGCGCAACACCGTTAAATCTCACCGTTGCAGGCGCAGCGTTAACGGCTCTAATTTCTGCCCTCACAACTGCTATTTTGATTGTCAGTCAACGCACCCTAGAAGAAATCAGATTTTGGTTAGCGGGTTCTTTGGCTGGAAGGGATTTTGACATCTTGTTATCAGCCTTACCTTTTGTCGTCATTGGCTTAGTAGTCGCCTTGTTTTTGGGTAGACAAATTACAACCATGAGTCTGGGTGAGGATGTGGCTAAAGGCTTGGGTCAAGATACCATTTGGGTAAAAATTACAACTGGTGTCAGCGTAGTTTTACTTGCGGGAAGTTCCGTGGCTCTTGCCGGGCCAATTGGCTTTATTGGCTTAGTTGTTCCTCATATGGTGAGATTTTTTATCAAAGCTGATTACCGTTGGATTTTACCCTACTCCGCAGTAGTGGGAGCAAGTTTGCTGTTAATTGCAGATGTGGCAGCGCGTGTTTTACTCAAACCCCAGGAATTACCAGTGGGAGTCATGACAGCCTTGGTTGGCGCACCCTTTTTTGTCTACTTGGCTAAATCGAAGGTGAAAAAATGAAATTGGACTGGCTTGTATTCCGTTCTGAGTCTATATCTTGGCGAATTGACCGCCGTGTGCCACCAATGCTGCTATGTTTGGCAGTGGCTATTGTGGTGGCGATGGTGATGAATTTAGGACGGGGTGAATATCCGATTTCTCCCTTAGATATCGTCAAAACTGTCTTGGGTATAGATACAGGCAACCCAGATCATGGGTTTGTGATTTATAACCTACGCCTACCTCGTACCCTAGTGGCTGTCATGGTAGGAATGGCACTGGCGGTTGCTGGGACTATCTTTCAAGGCATCACACGCAACCCATTAGCTGACCCTGGCATTATTGGTATAAATGCGGGAGCAAGTCTAGCAGCAGTTGCAGTCATTGTCCTATTGCCATCTGCACCCATTTATATTTTGCCCTTATCAGCCTTTGTTGGTGCTTTATTAATGGCTGGGTTAATTTATTCCTTAGCTTGGAATAATGGTAGTTCTCCGGTTTTATTTATTTTAATGGGCGTAGGGTTGTCGGCGATCGCCAGCGCATTCACCAGTTTATTAATTACCTTTGGCGATATTTATAGCGTCAGCGATGCCCTAGTGTGGTTAGCTGGTAGTGTTTACGGACGCACCTGGGAACAAGTCTTTTCCTTCTTACCGTGGTTAATCGTTTTTGTCCCGATGGCGTTGATACTAGCTAGACAGTTGAACGCCTTAAATTTGGGGGATGATGTCGCCCAAGGTTTAGGTACTCGCGTGGAATGGCAACGGGGTTTACTGGTGCTAGTGGGTGTCGCCTTAGCCGGTGCAGCAGTCGCCACCGCAGGCATGATTGGTTTTGTAGGATTAATTGCACCCCATATTGGCAGACAGTTAGTAGGTACAAATCATCAAGGATTAATCCCTACCTCTGCATTGTTGGGAGGAATGTTAGTTGTCATCGCAGATTTCTTTGGCAGAACCATGTTTGCACCTATCGAAATTCCTTGTGGAGTGGTGACAGCTGCTATTGGCGCGCCTTATTTTCTCTATTTGTTAATTCGTAATCGGAAAAAATAGTCATTAGTCATTAGTCATTAGTCATTAGTCAATAGTTAAAATGGGAACAAATATGAAAGGATTGTCAACGAAAGGTTTATCTTTAGCTTATGATGGTGCGCCAATTATTCGTGACTTGAATTTGGTAATTCCTCATGGTCAAGTTAGTGCTTTAGTGGGTGCAAATGGTTGTGGTAAATCAACTCTATTACGAGGTTTAGCTAGGTTGCTTAAACCCTATGTTGGGACGGTTTATTTAGATGGACAATCTATTTTTAATCTTTCTACTAAAGAAGTAGCACAACAATTAGGAATTTTACCTCAAAGTCCGGTTGCACCAGAAGGATTAACAGTCAGAGATTTAGTAGCACAAGGACGTTATCCTTACCAAAATTGGTTGCAGCAGTGGTCACAAAAAGATGAAAGAATTGTCCAACAGGCTTTAGAGATTACAGATTTGTTGACATTGGCAGATAGAGCCTTGGATACTTTATCAGGTGGACAAAGACAACGTGCTTGGATAGCAATGGCACTGGCACAAGATACAGATATATTACTGTTAGATGAACCAACTACTTTTCTAGATTTGGCACATCAAATAGAGGTTTTAGATTTGTTATACGAATTGAACCAGAATCAACAAAGAACTATTGTCATGGTGCTGCATGATTTAAATCAGGCTTGTCGTTATGCAGATTATTTAGTTGCAGTTAAACAAGGCAGAATTTTTACGGCTGGAGAACCAAACCAGGTAATGACTGAGGAAATGGTCAAAGAAGTTTTTGGTTTAGAATGTCGTATTGTTGCTGATCCAGTTGTAGGAACACCAATGTGTGTACCAATAGGACGCAAGGGAGAAAGGCAATTACAAGCAAATTCTTCTCATTCGTAGGAAGATTTAAATATTAGGAATCTGCGATGATAATGACAGTTAAGCCCTAATTCATGTTGTTAATATTTATCTAATAGCTTGATTGGTTTTAAGATAGCGATCGCAGTCATCATGCACTTTTCATAACGACAGTATCACTCATCACTTTATTAAAAGTATTTGTCATCATACTCTATTAGATGAGGTGATATTACTAACCAAGTCTTTACTATGACCCTGACCTTAAAACAGCAAGAATGGGAAGAAATGTGGAATACAACATCCCAAAATGTTACATCTAACTCAGATGTGCAATCATTTGAGTATTTATTCCAATTTCCTCAGCAATTTGGTCAAGGTGGAAGAAAAGATATTGAGGTGCATCCAGAAATTTGCTTATCAATTTTTGATTATGAGTTGCATGAAAATGTCGTGGTACAACTACCAGAGTGGGAACACCCTTTACAATTTAGTGTGAGTCTCTCTGGCACAGTAATCGATGAATATGGCGGGAAGTTGGGAGGAGGGTATACTTGCATTTCTGGGGCTGGAATACAACGTCAGATGTTAGTCAAAAGTTCTAAATCTCGACATATGGGGATAAATATTCATATGTCCCCTGATGTGCTACGAACTTTTTTCCCCCATTGTGATGGTGAAATGCTTCCCCAGTTGCGTTTGCTAGCTAATGGTGATGACTGGCAATCCTTAATTTATCCAGAAATTACGACTGCTATAGAACAAGTAGTCAAGCAAATGATGTTCTGTCCCTACCAGGGAACGACAAAACAGATATATTTGCAAGGAAAAGTCATAGAACTTATGGCTTTGCAGTTAGCTCCTATTTTAAACAACCAAGCAGAACTAGCACCATCACCACAGCTTAAACCCACAACTGTTAACCGCATTCATCAGGCTAGGGAAATTCTGCACTTTCGTTTGGAAAATCCACCATCATTAGTGGAATTAGCCGAAATTGTCGGTATTAGTGACAGAACTTTGCGCTATGGGTTTAAGGCTTTATTTGGTACGACTGTATTTAGTTATCTGACGCAGAAGCGTTTGGAGCGTGCCGAGGAACTTCTGCGAAATGGTGGGGTGACTGTAGCGGAAGTGGCGAATTTATTAGGTTATTCTCATTTAGGACATTTTGCGGCGGCTTTTAAACGCAAGTTTGGGATTACACCTAGTGAGTGTTTGTTAGGTAAAAAATCTATTTCTCCTTACTAATGCCGTTTTGGGATATTAACGCCATTTTTGGATAGACGCGATCGCACCAATTTCTCTAAACTACCTCTAGATACAACTGAGAACTTTACGCAATAATTTCATTTACTGGTGTGGAGAGGGGCGTGACTAATTTGACATTTCTACCAAATGTGCGTTTTTGGTTAGGTATTACTTTATTAGGATATTTTATTAATTGTGCTATCGCCCAAACGGCTGTGGCTGAGGTGAAAGGGGAAAATCCAGAAATCACGGAACTAGGGGAGTTTCAAGCCCCAGTTACTAGTATTGATGGTTTGTTGTCTCAATCACCAACACCAACTAATTCTCCTGCAACTACAGCAGCTATTATCATCACGGGTGTAAAAGCAAATCCCACAGACAAAGGTGTCGAGGTAATTTTAGAGACTACCCAGGGAGACAAACTGCAAATCACAAATCGGAGTGAGGGTAATAACTTTATTGCAGATATTCCCAATGCTCAGTTGCGTTTATCTTCGGGAGAGGCTTTTACATTTCGTTCGGAAAAACCGCTTGCTGGGATTACGGAAATCACCGTAACAAATATTGACGCTAATAATATACGAGTCCTGGTAGTGGGTGAGAACACTTTGCCCACAGTTGAATTATTTGATGGGGATGAAGGGCTGATTTTTGCAGTAGCATCTACAACAACGACAACCCAACAACCCCCAGAACAGCCAACAACTGAAACACCACCAGCAGAACCAACAGCGCAGCAAGATGAGCCAATTGAGTTGGTAGTGACGGGAGAGCAAGATAGATATCGTATCCCCAATGCTTCGACTACAACGCGGACAGATACACCCTTGCGAGATATTCCCCAATCAATTCAGATTATTCCTCAAGAAGTGTTGCGGGATCAACGCGCCGATATATCTAGTGCGCTGCTAAACGCTCCCAGTGTGCGTAACGCCGCACCTTCTAATTTTGACTCGTTGCGATTGCAAGTACGGGGATTTTTTAGCCAACCTACGCTGAATGGCATTAAAGAGACTAACGGTTTAGCCTCTAACGTGGGGCCTGATTTGACAGGAATTGAAAACATCGAAATTCTGCTAGGGCCAAACTCAGTTTTACTGGGTTCAACATCTCCAGGTGGAACAGTCAACTTTGTCACCAAACAACCTTTACGAGATCCTTACTACTTTGTTGAAGCAACTGTGGGTAGTTTTGATTTTTATCGTGGTGAGGTGGATTTATCGGGGCCGCTAGATGATGAGAAAAAAGCCCTATATAGGTTAAACGCATCTTACAGAGATCAAGGATTTTTTACTGATCTGAGCCAAACTAGACATCTAGTAATTGCGCCAGTTTTGAGTCTAGAACTGAGCAAAAATACAAATTTGACCATTGAAGGAGTTTATAAGAATCTAGAGCAAGATAACAATAACTTGGGCTTACCTGCAATTGGCACTATCTTTTCTAATCCTAATGGCGAAATACCCCGTAACCGCATTACCAATGAAGGTGAACTTGATGTCACAACTGCCAGGATTGGATATAGACTAGAGCATAAATTTAATGAAAATTGGTCATTAAATAATTCTTTTCGGTATGGCTACGTTAACTATGATGGTACTGGTATTAACGTTGGGACAAGGCTTTTAGCCGATAATCGTACCCTACTGAGAACAGCTAACGATTCTAGCGATCGCTATCGTGACTATAGACTAACAGCAAATGTGATTGGTAAGTTTGCCACAGGTGGAATCCAGCATCAATTACTCTTTGGTATTGATTTAGGAAGGCTGAACAATAGCTTAAAGTTTACGGGTAGATCAGCCGCACCCATTGACTTATTTAATCCCATCTACGGTCAACCAGTGGGAGCAATCACATTTGAGCTTGATACTAACACCGTCACTGATGAACTTGGTATTATCATACAAGACCAGGTAACAATTACCGATAACTTAAAATTACTCATCAGTGGTAGATTTGACACCTTCACCCAAAATAACAAAGATTTTCTCGCCGCTACAGAAACAAGTCAATCAGGTAGTGCTTTTAGTCCCCGCATAGGTATTGTATATCAGCCAATTCCACCTATTTCCCTGTATGCTAACTATAGCCGTTCCTTTGAACCTGCTCTTGGTCAAGCCTTTGATGGGAGTGACTTTGAGCCGACAAGGGGGACGCAGTACGAAGTTGGGGTAAAAGCAGATTTGCATAGTCGGCTTTCCACAACACTAGCTTTTTATGACATTACCCAGTCCAATATTTTAACTGACGACCCAGATAATCCAGGCTTTTCCATTCAAACCGGAGAGCAGCGCAGTCAAGGTATTGAACTGAGTCTTGCAGGTGAAATTTTACCAGGATGGAATGTCTTTGCTAGTTATGCCTATAACGATGCTCGTGTCACCGAAGATAATAGCATTCCCGTCGGCAACCGCGTGCAACGGACAACTCCCCATGCTGCTAGCTTATGGACAACCTACGAAATTCAACGCGGCAATTTACAGGGTTTAGGCTTTGGTTTAGGATTGTTTTATGTAGGCGATCGCGCTGGAGATGCTGGAAATACATTTGAAGTACCTAGTTATTTAACAACTAATGCGGCTATCTTCTACAAACAAGATAGATTCCGTGCGGCGATTAATATCAGAAACCTCTTCGACGTAGACTATTTTGAAAATGCGTTCAATCGCTTGCGCGTCTCTCCTGGTGAACCATTTACAGTCCAAGGAACTGTTTCTTGGACGTTTTGACAATTGCATAATTTCCTAACTCACACTGGAGGATAAAAGCTAGCAGGATTTACTTACACATCTTCAATTTTTCCCAATAAAGCTTTCTCTTAGTTCAGAGGTTGTAGGGGCGGGTTTACAGATATGCTCAATCATTTACCACTATCTCGGTTAACCCGCCCCTACTGCTTGTGAGAAATGCGGGGTACCAATCCTGTTTTATCAAGCACAAATCTATGAAAATAATTTTACATCGCTTTGTTGTCCTATTCTTATTAAGTATTTTGATATTTACTGCTATTTGGGCTAGTAGTAAAAGTTTTACCTATGAAGCGACAAACTCACTATCTTTACAACAAAACGCAAAATGTCGAGTGGTGCAACACGTCCAAGGAGAAACTTGTATTCCCCTCAAACCCCAACGAATTGTCAGCTTAGATTTTAATAGTTTTGCTGCACTTTTAGCCTTAGACACCAAACCTATAGCCACTTGGATTACAACGGAAATAGAAGATAACTTTCCTTACTTTCAAGGAAAAGCAGAGGGAGTAGAAATTTTACATAGTTCCAGTGGTCAAATTAATTTAGAAAAACTTGTATTACTTAATCCCGATTTAATTATTGTGATTTCCCATCCAGGATTTGCAGGGATTTATAAATATGCTGCACAAATTGCACCTACAGTAGTTCTACCTTGGGTCGAAACTAGAGGGGACTGGAAACAACACATTCAAGATACTGCCAGAATTTTAAACAAAACAGCAACAGGTATTCAACTCATAAATTACTATCACCAACGTGTTAACCAATTAAAGCTAGCAATTGTTAATAACCAACAAAAGAATAGCATATCATTTGCTTATGTCGCTGCCGGACAATTAGTCATAACTCGTCAAAAATCTTTTGCGGGTGAAATTCTAAATGATATTGGTATATTAAACCCTTTATTTGCCGAATCTGGTGATTATGATTTACCTCTTTCGGAAGAACTCTTACCCAAGATTGATAGCAATATCCTGTTTATTGCACCACTACGCAAAGATGACTACTCTGTGATCAAAAAACTTCAGCAAAAACCTTTATGGAATAAACTCAAAGCTGTGCAGCAAAATCAAGTTTACGTAGTAGATTTTTCCGTTTGGCGGGGATTGAATATGCTTGCAGCTTATGCAATGCTCGATGACCTTGATAAATACATAGTTAACATGACTGAAAATTATGCAAAAATATAATTTATTTGTCTGTAAATCTTGTCACCGTTCCTCCCAAGAACGACCAGAAAATCCCCCTTTTGATGGTGATATTTTACTTGAAAAACTAAACGATTTATGTAGTAAAGAATCGTTACTTCATGAAATAGAAATTAAACCCGTTGAATGTTTGTGGGCTTGTAATCACGGCTGTGTTGTAGCTGCTTCCCACCCAGACAAACCCACCTATCTTTTCGTCAATTTGACTCCAGAAGAAAGCGCAGCCTCATTACTAGAATTTATGCAATTGTATATCAAGAGTCGCAAAGGTAACGTAGCTTGGAAAAAATTACCTGAAGTGTTACAAGCTGCTATTTTCGCGCAAATTCCACCTGGGGAAAGTTAGCGGCGATTGTATTTTTTCAGCATTATCCCTCTTCTGTCACTCTCCGAAAACTTTTGCCATTTCTGAATTCTAGAGCTTTTGTATAACAGGCGTTTGCGCGATTATTTTCTAATAATAAATACAAGACAACTTTTTTCTAATAGAATAGCTTGTATTGATTGCCTCATAGGGCTTCTAGCGATTGCCCTCCCGGAAAGTGACATAAGAGGGTTATCCTGACTCAACTTTAGCGATTAAACCAAGCCTCTAGATCAGCCATTCCCTGAAAATCTAACAGTGCTTCGCCAAGATTTTCTAATTGTTCTAAGGACAAAGATTCAACACGCGATCGCACCTCTGGAGATAATTCTCCCACACGACGAGTTAATTGACGCAGAACCAGCGATTTTTCTCCTTCTTCTCGTCCTGCTTCTCGCCCTTCTTCCCGTCCTTCTTCCTTAATTTCACGGTAAACTCTTGTTTCTTTGAGTGTAATCCCTAACATCTCTTCAACCTCCCGTTGACTTTTATCTTCAAACTTGTAGACCATGATAGTTGTCAATAGCTCTATTATGGCGCGATTTTGGAGTTGAGGTATTTCTTGTTGACTCCTGGCTAGCAAATACCTTGCTTCCTGTGGTGCTTGCTCATCATCAAGGGTAGTTAACACCATTAACGCCACCCATATAGGTAAAGAGCGAATATCCCCCAACGCATCTAAATATATACGATGCACTTGGTCGCCATTGAGGTGATTTCTATGGGGATAAATATCACTTTGCTCGATACTACGGGAAGGGTAAATGATCACAACTTGCCAATCACTAAATCTATTACGTTGACGATAGAAATATAATGATGATTCTGCAAATACCCTTTCGTAAAGCTGTTCATCCCTTTGAAATTGCACTTCACAAAAATACACTATCCCTGGTCTTTCCTCCTCTGGTGGTAAAAAGACCCCATCAATTTCAAACTTCGGTTCTTTGACTGCTACTGAATCAAACCGATATGCCTCAGCATTTGTGGGAGGATGGGTTAACAATTCAAATAACAGAGTTGGTGATTGTTGAAATAGCTTGTAAAAAATTGAGTCACGCCGCATGAAGCATTCTAGTTAAATTCTATTAAATATCTAACCATACTTACCTTGACATTATGATTTCATGACTGCTCAACTTATCCCTAAACCCAGATTACTCTTAAGTATGTGACATTCTTAACTAAGTCAGCGATCGCCAAAGTCTTTTTAGCATTATCCGCGTTCAACTTCATGGTAGAATTATTGCTATTAATTATCATTAGTGTAGGCAATTCCTGACTTTGAACACAACTCTGAGGAGGGATTTGGTAGCCGTACTCATGCAGGTTTCCCCGGATAACCATTCACGGTTATGGGTTTGATGTCGGTGAATTTTTAGGATGAGGGTAATTGTGCGATTATTGCTGTTAAGTTGTTTAATTTTAGTCTCAGTTTTAGGTTGTCATCGCCAACCGTCTGACATTTCATCTTCCCACATCACACCCAGAGGTGATTGTCAAACAGTGCGACATCTGGGGGGAGAAACGCAGATTTGTGGAAAACCACAACGGATTGTGGTTCTTAATCCCAAGATGTTAGATATTGTACTTTCCTTAGATGTGCAACCGATTGGCTACGCGGAAATATTTAGCAATCGTCGCGGGGATTTTGATCAGCCTAGCCAGCAGATTCCCTATTTAGGCGATCGCATCACTCACCCAATTGCAAACCTGGGAATGAGCAGCAAACCATCCCTAGAAGGTATCATCAAACTCAAGCCAGATTTAATTTTAGGAGATATTCGGACAAATCAGCAACAATATGGTCAATTATCGCAAATTGCGCCCACACTGCTGTTTGATTATGTTGGTGGTAAGAAATGGCAAGATTCTTTACAGGCGATCGCTCAAGTATTAGGACGCACTGATCAAGCCAAAAAAATCATAGCAGCCCATCTCCAACAAATAGCAACAACCCGTCAAGCATTAGCACCTGTTGTCAAAGCCTATCCAAAAGTCCTGATGGTGTCCTCGGAACAACTCAACTCATCAATCAATCTGGTGACTCCTCTAGACTTTTGTGGGGCTTTATTAGAGGATATTGGATTTAAACTGGCTACTGTTTCTACCACTACACCAACAAATATTACTCAACCGATTTCGGTAGAAATATTACCCCAACTTGATGCCGATTTAATCATTGTCCAAGGACATAACATTGTTGAGTTAAGCAACATAAAAAATACAACTAGTTTTACCAAAATTCAATTGCAATCTGTGCAGAAATCTTGGCAAACAAACACTATTGCTCAGTCATTAAGTGCGAGTAGAAACAACCGAGTCTATTTTATTCCTACTTATATTTGTTTAGGTTTACCTTCACCCAGTGGTACACAGATTACTCTTCAATCTTTACAAGAGCAACTATTACCCTTGGCGAAAACAGCGAGTCAAAATTAAGATTTTTCAGACTCCAAATTACATCAGTAGTTCAATATTTAGGATGTACAGATTTTTTTAAAACATTAAATACGAGTCATATATAGGACTGATATTTGATTTCTGAAAAAAACTCCGTACACTTTTGTTCCTTCTTACCTGTTCCCTGTTCTTTGTTCCCTATTCCCTTACTACGCAAATGATTTCAGGAATCAAAGCGGATTCCTGTAGTTAGCTTTCAAGCGCTTCTAACCAAGCGTGTAAATCAGCCATACTCGTAAAATCAAGCAAAGCCTCACCCAGATTTTCCAATTGTTCCAACGCCAGGGATTCAACGCGCTGACGTACTTCCTGTGGTAATTCTCCTACTCTACGGGATAATTGACGCAAAACAAGGGATTTTTCACCTTGTTCTCGCCCTCGTTGTTCTCCTTCCTGTATTCCCTTTTCCCTAATTTCCTGATAAACCCGTGTTTCTTGGAGTGTAATTCCCAACATCTGCTCTACCTCCCTTTGGCTTTTACCTTCAAACTTGTAGACCATGATTGTCACCAGTAACTCTATTATGGCGCGATTTTCTGGTTGAGAATTTTCCTGCTGACTCCTTGTTAATAAATACCTGGCTTCTTCAGTAGTACGTTCTTCTTCCAAAGTAGTCAACACCATCAACCCAACCCATACAGGTAAGGAGCGAATATCTCCCAACTCATTTAAATATATCCGATTTACCTGGGGGCTATTCAGTTGACTGAGATAAGGATTAATATCAGTTTGTTCTAAACTACGAGACGGGTAAATTATCACGATTTGTAAATTACTAAACCTGTCACGGTTGCGGTAAAAGTACAGATAAGATTCTGCAAATACTCTTTCGTAGAGTCTTTCGTCTTTTTGAAACTGCACCTCACAGAAATAAACTACACCCGGATTTTGACTTTGTGGTGGTAGAAATACCCCATCAATTTCAAACTTTGGTTCTTTAACAGCCACCGAATCAAATATATATTCATCCGCATTACTTGGTGGATTTGTCAATAACGCAAATAAATTATAAATTGCCATTTTGGGATAAGTTTTTGCCGTTTCTGGATAGAAAAAATATTAAAAGATAGTAGAATATATATTTTGGTTAATTACATTTGTAATGATTAATTAAAAAAAATAAATTCCTAAAGTTTCTCTTCAGATAATGACACCTAAATTTCATCAAGTATCAAATCAACTCTCTCCCTTGCAACGACTACTGCGATATGGACAAAAATATCGTGGGCAAATTTATCAAGCCTCTACCTATTCTGTAATTAATACCATTCTAGATATAGCACCACCTTGGTTAGTGGGTATTGCGGTAGATATATTAGTGCAACAACAAAATTCTGTTATTGCTAAACTTGGGATTAAAGAAGTAGTATGGCAATTTGCTGTCCTTTCATTAATTACCATCATTATTTGGGTTTTTGAATCACTTTCTCAGTATGCTTATGACCGACTTTGGCGCAATGTCGCGCAAAATATCCAACATAATTTACGTTTAGATGCTTACAATCACTTACAACAATTAGAATCAGCTTATTTTGAAGACAGTAGCACAGGTGGTTTGATGTCGATTCTCAGTGATGATATCAACCAACTTGAAGATTTTTTAAATGGGGGAGCAAATGAAGTTATTCAAGTCACAACTGCTTTGATAATTTTGATGGTTGGTGCGTTTTTCATCTTACCAGTTAATATTACTCTGGCAGCAATGTTACCAATGCCCTTTATTCTTTGGGGTTCATTGGTATATCAAAAGCGTCTCGAACCTCGTTATGCTGATGTTAGAGAAAAAGTTGGTTTTCTCAACTCCAGGTTGGCTAATAATATTAGTGGAATTACCACAATTAAAAGTTTCACAGCAGAAAATTATGAAAATGCCAGATTAGCTGAGGAAAGTGAAGCTTATAGAAAAAGTAATACCAAGGCAATTAAACTTTCTGCCGCTTTTGTCCCCTTAATTAGAATGTTAGTTTTAGCAGGGTTTACGGCTTTATTATTTTTGGGAGGAATGGCAGCTTATTCACAAAAAATATCTATAGGTAATTACAGTGTTTTACTGGTGCTGGTGCAGAGATTACTGTGGCCATTGGTATTTTTAGGAGAAACTTTTGACCACTATCAAAGAGCAATGGCTTCTACTAGGCGCGTGATGGATTTATTAGATACTCCTATCCAAATTACTGCGGGAGATGTGCCTTTAGCGGTGGAACAGGTGCGCGGTGAAGTTGATTTTAAAAATGTGACTTTTGCCTATCGCAACAGTACCGCTATCATTAAAGATTTATCATTGCATATTCCTGCGGGACAAACTATTGCCATTGTTGGTTCGACTGGTTCAGGTAAAAGCACTTTAGTAAAATTATTATTGCGTTTTTATGATGTTTCTAGTGGTGAAATTACGATTGATGGCATTGATATTCAAAAATTGGATTTGTATGATTTGCGTCGTAGTATTGGCTTAGTTAGTCAAGATGTATTTTTATTTCATGGTACGGTAGCAGAAAATATTGCCTACGGTACGTTTGATGCTCAGGATGCAGCCATTATTAATGCGGCAAAAGTAGCAGAGGCACATGATTTTATTATGCGACTTCCCCAAGGTTATGAAACGATAGTTGGGGAACGAGGACAAAAGTTATCTGGGGGACAACGTCAACGTATTGCTATAGCTAGAGCCGTTTTGAAAAATCCACCGATTTTGATTTTAGATGAAGCGACATCTGCGGTAGATAATGAAACGGAGGCAGCAATCCAACGTTCTTTAGAAAAGATTACCGTAAATCGGACTACGATCGCGATCGCTCACCGTCTTTCCACCATTCGTCACAGTCATTGCATATATGTCATGGAACATGGCCAAATTGTCGAGCAGGGTACACACGCAGATTTAATCGCCTTAGATGGAATTTACACCAGTTTGTGGCGTGTACAGTCTGGGCTTTAACAGTCCACAGCGTTGGATAAAATCCCGCTTGCTCCTACACCACAGCAATGGGTGGAAAGCGTTTGTGCATAACCACACCAACACCTTCAACCCTTACACCCTTACACCCTTACACCCCTAATGAACAGCATCAAGAGAACTACTGCGATGGTGGGCATAATCGCTGTACTCTAGCAGGTAATTTTTGACACATTTGTTGCAAGGTTTGTGGGTAGAGTTGCGAGAGTACAAATAAAGCAATGGCGGAACTACCCATGAGTACAATTAGCAGCCCGCCTAGCATTAACCAAGGTTTACGCCGACGGACTGGGGCTGGGGTGGGGGTTGCAGTGGATTCTGCGCTCAGTTCTAAATCTAACAAGGCTTGAGAACTTGCGGCTAAAGCAGGTTGAGGTTCGATTTCTGCCAGTGATGATACTTCCGGTTCTGAAATTTCTGGGGTATTTCTGTGATATCTGAGGTTAATGGGGGTATCTCTGCGATATTGGAGTTTAATGGGGGGATTTCTGCTAGTTTTGAGATATCTGGCGGGATTTCTGCGATGTCGAGTATTTTTGATTCTGGGGGAATCTCTGCTAGTGGCTGTGCTTTAGGAATTGGGACTAAATAATTTTTACTGAGACGACACAGAATTAACACAACCGAAATATTATCATGGCCATTTTCTTGATTGGCTAAATCAATCCATTGCTGAACGGCATCCGTCAAAGCTAGTTCACCTGTTAAGATTGGCAGTGCGTAATCTTGCCAGGATTTTTCTACTAAATTGCGATCGCTCAAACCATCAGAACATAGCAATAATATGCCATCTTCCTCTAAAATCAAGCGTTGAATCACAAAACGCAGCGATTCAGCATCTCGGCTGCCCAAGGCTTGAGTTAGAGCCTGGGCATCTGGTCTTTGCAGTGCTTGATGATACAAGCTCCTTGCTGAACGGACTTCCCTCGCAGTCACATCATCATCTACTGTCAGTTGTTGGCAATAGTCGCGAGTTATCCAGTAAGCACGACTATCACCCACACTTGCCAAGTATAATTCGTGGGCGTTTTCTGACTTCACCCCCGATAGTGTGGAAACTCTTTGCGGTACTTGCAATGCCATGACGAGAGTCGTCGCCATCCTGGCTCTACCTTGGCGGTTTTGTTCGTCGTTACGGGAGCTAATTAAGTTATTAACTACTCGTAAACAGGTTTCTAGTTGTTCTTGTAATAATTGGGGTGTGATGATCTCCGATTCTTGGACTATCTCTGCCATTAGAGCTTGAATTTGCAATTTTAAAGACTGCACTGCTAATTGACTAGCAACTTCACCGCCTTGATGTCCACCAATTCCATCGCAGACAATTGACAATTTTGGGATTAAGGAATCATGGAGATGATCTAAACTTTGCGGAAAGCAAGTATCTTCATTTTGTGTGAGTCGCATCCCCGTATCTGTTGCACCGCCAACCTGGAGCGTTAAAGGTAATTCTGCTGCTGTCGAAAGTAATAAAGCATTGAGTTGAGTGGTAATGGTGTCTAACTCCACTGCCGAGTTACTCATTTGCTGGAGAATATTAGTTAATGCAGCAGTGATTGGGGTGTCTGTGGCAGTAATTAGAGACTGCCAACTCTGGGCTAAATCCTGTAAAGTGGGTGGGGCTGTGGCTGTAGTGGCGTGGAGTTCCAAAAGTCGCACACACCAACCTTGAACTCGCAAATTATTCGGTGTCAGTAAACTTTGACTCAGTCCCAATTCCGATAAAGGTGTCCACAGTTGGAGAATTTGCCAGAGCCAGTAAACTCGTCTCACTGGTTTAGCATCTTCCCAAGCGACATTCAAAGACGGGTAAAGATTCCCGTCTTTGTCGATGGGGACATTATCTAATAAAAGAATATCCCCTTGATCTGCTTCCTCGGAGGGAACAAATCCATAAACTTGGGGGAGATGTAAACGCTCTGGATATAAGCGCAGATAGGGGATGATGACTGGTGGTAGTTCTGGGGGTACAATTGGCGATCGCCCTGGTTGAGTGTCTAGCCATACTTGAGGTGCTATGACTTCATACCTATCTGCAACTTTTATACCTGGTTTCATCCTAGCTGCTGATGCTCCACTTGCCCAAAGATAGCGGTAAACTAAGGGAGTTTGACAACTGTCGCAGACAGCATCACCTATAGAGTTTATTGGGTTCTCACAGTGAGGATTTATACAAAAAATAACTTGCTCAGTAGAAATCATAAAATTATTAATTTAAAAATAAATCAGATCGTGAATTCAATTAAATTTAGCTGCCAAAGACTTGAAAGCTAGAATAGACTGGACTTGTACACATTTGGCTACAGGTTGTTACTGAATTTAATCACAATTATTTACTAAAGATCGTCAATTTTTCTGTAAGCCGCTAGTGTCGATATGTATCTACTCTCAGATATTGAGAAGTTTATGTTGTAACTGTAGTGTCTAGGATGGCGATATGCCAATTTCTACCTTAATCTGGCTGATGGCAGGAGCAGTTTTATGTTTGACAGAACTGTTTCTACCATCGGCTTTCGTGGCCTTTATGATGGGGATTAGTGCCTTAATTGTGGCGTTACTCTCGCAATTCGGGTTGGCGTTGTGGATGCAAGTTGTAGCTTGGCTGCTAATTTCTAGCTTATTGGTGGTGCTTTCTCGCCGATTTTTACAGCCACGACGACGCAAGTCAAAAATTCAAGATGCGGTGACAGCAGAGACGTTAACGGAAATTCCTGCTGGTAAAACAGGGCGTGTGCTGTACGAAGGGAATTCTTGGCGGGCGTTATGCGACGATGAAAAAATTGCGATCGCATCTCATGAAAAGGTTTATGTAGTCAGAAGGGAAGGGACTACATTGATTGTGATGCCGGAAAATTTGTTGAGGAGTCATTAGTCAATAGTCAATAGTCATTAGTCATTAGTTATTAGTTATGGGTTATTGGTTTCAAATTTGATTTAAATATTCGGGAGTATTTATAAATGTTTGAACAACTTCTTTTACTGGTATTTTTGGGCTTGGGTGGTTCTGCTGTGGCTGGCTCTGTGAAAGTCATCAACCAGGGGAATGAGGCTTTAGTAGAAAGGCTAGGAAGCTATAACAAAAAACTCGAACCTGGGCTAAATTTTGTCATGCCTTTCTTAGATAAAATTGTCTACAGAGAAACTATTCGAGAAAAAGTTTTAGATATTCCACCCCAAAAATGTATTACCCGTGACAACGTAGGTATTGAAGTAGACGCGGTGGTTTATTGGCGGATTGTTGATATGGAAAAAGCCTGGTATAAGGTAGAAAATCTTCATTCAGCAATGGTGAATTTAGTGTTAACTCAAATTCGCGCCGAAATGGGACAATTAGAATTAGATGAAACCTTCACTGCGCGCGCTCAAATTAACGAAATTTTATTAAGAGACTTGGATATTGCGACTGATCCTTGGGGCGTAAAGGTGACACGGGTAGAACTGCGAGACATTATCCCATCTCAAGCGGTGCGGGAATCTATGGAATTACAAATGTCAGCAGAACGCCGCAGAAGAGCCGCAATTTTAAATTCTGAAGGTGAAAGGGAAGCAGCAGTTAATAGTGCTAGAGGTAAAGCTGAAGCACAAATTTTAGATGCAGAAGCTAGACAAAAATCTGTGGTTTTGCAAGCGGAAGCTGAACAAAAAGCCATAGTTTTGAAAGCACAAGCAGAACGTCAACAGCAAGTGCTGAAAGCTCAAGCTATAGCAGAATCAGCAGAAATTATTGCCCAAAAAATCAACTCGAATTCTACTACGAACCAAGCATTAGAGGTATTATTTGCTTTGGGCTATCTTGATATGGGTGCTATCATCGGCAAGAGTGATAGTAGCAAGGTAATGTTTATTGATCCCCGCACTATTCCCGCTACTTTAGAAGGTATCCGTTCAATTGTTGCAGATAATCCCACTGACTCAATAGTTAATGGGCGTTAGTCAAGTCGCTGTCCTTTAATTCAAAATGCAAAATAATTAGTGAGATGATTTTTCAGGGGTGCAAGTATTTGCACCCTTCTTTAACGTTAGTTAGATAAACAAAAAACCCCTCTCCATAGAGCGAAGCTCTTCTCGTAGAGTACCTCTCCCCTAAAAGGCTACCGTGTACACACAAGTAGAATTACCCCCCTTAATCCCCCTTGGAAATGGGGGAAATAAGAAAATCTAGTTCCCTCCCATTTCCAAGGGGAGGGTTAGGGAGGGGTAAACAGAGGACTGATAGTGGTACACCGTAGCTTCCCTACTAAGGAAGGGGGTTAGGGGGTTAGGTTTTGCGTTAACTTTTCCACATAACGTGAAAAGTCAGTATTTCATCAGTTTGTAGTAAGGACTAAAGTTCTCTCTACAAACCAAATTGGGATAGAAATTTTTATATTGACTTACCTAAAGCACTATTTTCTAATTGTTTGATTTGTTCTGATTGTTCTGCTAAACGCACAGTCAGACTTTGACACACTAATTCGCACAAATCAAAAATAATCGGATCAGCAATTTCATAGTATACACTTACACCTTGCGGTTGACGCTTGATGATGCCCTTTTGCGCCAAAATTTGTAGGTGCTTGGAAACGTTGGCTTGCTTAAGCTGCGTAATTTCCATGATTTCTGTGACATTTTTTGCACCTGTTTTGAGCGCGCACAAAACCTGTAAGCGGCTCACCTCAGATAACACTTTGAAATACTCTGCAACAGGTGTGAGTGCAATGGTGGAGGATTCGAGCATTGTGCAATTAAGTTCAGTAATTTTTTTCTTGACATTCAGTATTGTAACATGGCTAAATTATATTACTATATAGTAGTATAGTAGAAGCAAGCCCACAGATAATTTCTCAGGAGTTCTCATCATGTTCTTTCGCCAGCTTTTTGATCCAGAAACCAGCACCTACACCTATTTAATTGCAGATGAAGCCAGTAAAACAGCAGTTTTAGTTGACTCTGTATTAGAACAAGTCGATCGCGACCAAAAATTAATTGCAGAATTAGGGTTGAAGCTAGGTTACTGCTTGGAAACCCACTTACACGCTGATCATATTACCGGTGCGGGGAAATTGCGTGAATTAACAGGATGTATAAATATTGTGCCGTTTGGTGCAAATGCGGCTTGTGCTGACAGAAAAATCCAAGATGGAGAAGTATTGCAAATTGGCTCAGTAGAAATTGCGGCGATCGCCACTTTGGGACACACCGATAGTCATATGGCGTATTTAGTCAACAACACTCATTTACTCACAGGAGATTCCCTACTGATTCGCGGTTGTGGACGTACAGACTTTCAGAGTGGGAATGCAGGCGCGCTTTATGACTGTATCACCAAGAAATTATTCACCCTACCTGATAGCACCCTTGTTTACCCAGGACATGATTATCGGGGACACATGGTTTCTACCATTGGTGAAGAGAAACAATTTAATCCGCGATTTGTCGGACGCGATCGCGCAGATTTTATCAGCTTAATGAACAATTTGAATCTTCCCAATCCGCAAAAAATTATGGAAGCAGTTCCAGCTAATCAACGGTGTGGACAAGCAGCTTAGAAAATTCAAAATACCCTGCGGGATATCGCTACAAAATTCCAGCAATCACAAGGAATAATTATGGTGCAAACAGCAAAATTGACAGAAATTGATGCAGCTACACTCAAACAGTGGTTAGATTACAACAGCATCTTATTAATTGATGTGCGTGAACCTTCAGAATACGCCGAAGAACATATCCCAGAAGCCAAGTTACTTCCTCTGTCTAATTTGCAACCCCAACAAATCACTTCAGAGGAAAAACCCATAGTTTTATACTGTCGTTCAGGGAATCGTTCTGCACAAGCTGGTAAGAAACTCATCGCCGCCGGTATGAACAATATCTATCATTTGCAAGGTGGATTACCAACTTGGAAAGCCGCAGGTTTACCCACCAAAATTAATCCGCGTGCGCCAATTAGTATTATGCGACAAGTGCAAATTGTTGCCGGTTCATTAGTAGTTACAGGAACTTTATTAGGTGCATTTGTCTCACCTTGGTTTTTAATTTTGAGTGGCTTTGTGGGTAGTGGATTAGTCTTTGCTGGGGTGACAAATACTTGTGCAATGGGGATGTTACTGGCGAAACTACCCTATAACCGACGGATGGGTTAATTATGACGTGGATTATCGGTCATCTACTCGCCGTTGTTATTGGTATTAGCTTGGGGTTGTTGGGTGGTGGCGGTTCGGTGTTGGCTTTACCTGTATTGGTGTATGTCATGGGGATCGCGCCGAAAAATGCGATCGCCATGACTCTGGTAATCATTGGTACAGTAAGTATACTGGGATTAATCCCCCACTGGCGCGCCGGAAATGTTTGGTTGAAGACAGCCGCTATTTTTGGCGCAGCTACAATGCTAGGTGCATTTTTCGGCGCGAAGTTAGCCACCCTACCATTTATTAGCGATGCTATGCAGATGTTACTGTTTGCGTTATTAATGTTAGTGGCTAGCATCGCCATGATTTGGCGTAGCGCACGCAAATACAAAACAGATGATACTGGGACTTATCCACCGCCAGTCTGTAAATACTGCTGGCTATGGTTGATGAGTGAGGGAATAGTGGTTGGGACTTTGACGGGTTTAGTGGGTGTAGGTGGGGGATTTGCAATTGTTCCCGCCTTGGTGTTACTGGGTAAAGTCCCCATGAAAGCTGCGATCGGCACCTCATTATTGATTATTATCATGAATGCGATCGCAGGCTTTATTGGTTATTTAGGACACGTCACCCTAGACTGGGGTTTAATGCTGTCTTTTATTTTGGCGGCTAGTATCGGAACAGTGTATGGTAGCTATTTATCTCAATTCGTCCCAGCGACTCGACTACAAAAGAGTTTCGGTTATTTTTTACTAGCTGTAGCCACGTTAGTATTATTTCAAAATCGCGATACATTTTGGCAATGGTACACACCAAAAAACAGCGCATCCAATAAAGTGATGCAAATAAGATAAGTAGAACAACTTGAAAAAAACAAACTATGTGAAGTAATGTAAAAAGATTGGAATCTAGTTCGTAGTAAGGACTACCCTTCGGGAACGCTCCGCGAACAGTCCTTATCAGAGGACTAAAGTCCTCTCTTCGAGACGCTTGCGCGTAGCTTGCTTCCCCGCAGGGGTACACTACAAACCTTGAATTATTTACACCGTTCTACTTAAAAGCAATTCCCTATTCCCCATTCCCCATTCCCTATTCCCTATTCCCTATTCCCTATTCCCTATATTTTCCCCTGTAAGCTAAAATATCGCCGATATAATTCACAACTGGGTACTACTGTATCTTTTAACTGTTTTACCAGTCCCATACTACTGAGTTTATAAATTGTAATTGGATCTAATGATATTGCCTCTTGAGCATTAATTACCATATTTAATGCTTGTGCTAATTCTGGTTGTTCTTGTAAGACGGCTTGATGTCGTTGTAAATGAGATGAATAAATCCCCTTGGATGTAGCAGCTGTATCGAGGAATTGAGCAAAGCTAATTTCTTCACGACTGAGATGATAAATAGCCATGTGTACTAATGCGGGATGTCCTTCCACCATAGCCATTAAATCTGCTGCTTCTTGGCTATTATTCCAATTGAGTCCATAGCGTTCGGCTAACTGCTGTACTTGCTCAAGGGTAAAGTGAGTTAATTCAATTGGTAGTCCTACATTGAAGGGAGATTGCTTTAATTGCAAGGGGACATAAATTTCTGTTGAGTGAACTATAACTAATCTGAGTTTTTGCCAAAGTGGTTCTCTTTTGGCTTCTTCAAACCATGAACGAAATAAAGGTAAAACATCTTTCGCTACTATAGGATGTTCAAAAATAAACTGCACTTCATCTAGAGATAAAATCAAAGGAGTTTTGATTTGTTTTAATATATGGTTGCGGAAATAGAGAGAACAACTAATTTTACTACCAATATCTTCATCCCAATAATCATCTAGTTTAGATTCCAGTTGCAATTGACGGGTAACGTTAGCACATAGCCAGCGTAAAAACCGATTCAAATCACTTAAAATTGCATCATCAATTTGTTCTAGATTTAAGCTAGCTGTCTGATAATTTTGTCGTGTCGCATAGTCCAAAGTTCTTAGTAGCAAGGATGTTTTACCCATTTCTCTAGGTGCTTTAATCCTGACTAATGCACCATTTTTTCTAATCGCTTCAAATACTTGTGATTCTACAGCAGTTCTTTCTATATAAAATGGAGAATCAATAGGTACTGCACCACTGGGATAAGAGGGAAAATTAATTGTCTGATCAGGATGATTTAACTCTGGATTATGACCATTGAGTGTTGGTAATTCAGTAATATTTACTGACAAATGTTGATGCAGCCAATCTAGATTAAATATTTTGGCATAAATTGGATTTTTAACAATTAAATTTCCTTCAAATTGGGATACAAGACCAGATAAGCGCAATTCTAGATACTCAGGAGAATTCTGAGCTGGAATTTTTCCCTGTTGTAAAATGTGGTAGTATATTTGCAGTAATTGTTGGCTTTTGGGCGTATTGCGGAGCAGGCGATCGCGGATGGTTCTCAAATGTTCTGGTTCGTCTTGAGATTCCCAATTATTAATGATTTGGGTGTGGACAATTTTTTCTACCCATTTGGCTACTTCATCCTCTTGATTTGGACAAGCATCTGGATGATGATTGCAATAATTGACAATTAGCCAACACAGCTTTTGAGTCAGGAATGGCTGTCCATTAGTCCAATATAATACCTCTCGCAATACTATATTGGGATGCTTAACCTTTCCTGAGAATCCTTGTAATAAAGGTTCACTATCTTGGATTTTAAATCCTTGTAATTCAATCGCTCTACCAATATTGAAAGGAGTAGAATAGTGTTTATCTTGAATCAAATCTGAAGGTGAAGCTACTCCTAATAAAGCAAACGATAATCGCTGGTAAGCTGGTTTGATGGCTCGATTTTCATAGCAGTGTCGAATTAGGGCAAAAAATTCATCCGTGGAAAATTTTAACCCCAGTACGTTATCGATTTCATCGATAAAAATTACAATTTTCTGTTGAATTTGCGTCAATAAGACGGTTTCAATAAATTTATTTAAACACTGAATTGGAGATAGATCATCATGTTCTTTCAACCAACTACGGCGATTGATTTTGAGTTGAAAACCACTTACCAACTCTTGAATAATCCCGCCATACCATTGAGAAGCTGTAATTTGCTGGCTACCTATTCCACTTAACTCAATCTCAGCACAAATAAATCCCTGAGTCTGTAACTTATTCATCGTTCGGACTCGTAAGCTAGACTTACCCATTTGTCTAGCATTGAGAACATAGCAATATTCAAGAGCCAATAGACTCTCATAAAGTTCAGTATCAGCTTGTCGCACCACATAAGTAAGTGCATCAGGTGGGAGGCTACCACCTGCCTGATACCGATAGGTGGTATTAAAGTTTGCAAACATTGGTAGGAATTTACACGGCTAAAACCTGCTTCAGTGTTAATTCTCACATGGTTTTCAGGTTTTGAATACCTGAGTTCACCTGAATTTACCTGAATTTAACTCAATTGTCTAGAGTTCAGGAAATCTTAAGATCACTGATCTTAACTCAACTCTTAATTGCCAAAATCCAGGATACTAATGAAAGATGATTAAAAGGTGTTAGAAAAGTGTTTGGATGTAACTTTTAAATGTATTCAGGTTTACACTCCCTTAAAAGGCTACGTGTAGACACAAGTCTGATAACCCAGTCCTAAAACGTTTTGATCTCGCCTAAGCTCCCTTAAAACAGAGGGGACAAGAATCAAAATCCCCTTTTTTCAGGGGAGCCACTGTGTTAAATGGGTTTCCCAGATTAAAACAAGTGGTGTGGATTTAGGGGGAGCTAAACTGATTCGAGACATCATGAATAAAATTTTAAACATCTTTTGAGTTTGCCGACTAAAACGAAAACTTAAATCAAAATCATAAGTCGAATTATCCTGAGTGAAAACTAAAGGACATTAATAACAAGTTATTTCATATCTTTTCAAAAAAATTTACAGGGTAAGTATGTAATATGGCTACTCGTAAAATTATTCTCCATACTCTCAGATGTGACAAAGCCGAAGACTATTTTGGCGGTGATGAAACCCTTCTAGAAGTCTTCACTGACGGACAACAGCGCAGTCAAATTAAAAAAGATATGAAAGCCGGAGACACCTGGCTATTAGGTAAATCATTTAATTTTAGTCAAGATGCAACAATCAAGTTATGGGATGAATATAAGCCATCATGGCGCGATCCTAATTACTTTTTGGGTGAATTTAAGGTAGGTGGTCTGGATGTTAATTTTGGCATTGCTAAATTTACCAAAGGAGCAGATTATACTTTGACCTACACAGTCACTACTGACCGCCAACCCCAAGTTCCTCCTCAGACTTCATCTCATGTCACCATTGAAATACTTGATGTTTACTGTAGTAATACAGAAAATCCTACCAATGTAGACGATATTTACATTCTGGGTGGCGTGACAGTTTTTGATACCCAGACATCTACATTGGATACGAAACAAGCCAAGCCTGTCTTAACTAAACCTGTTGCGATTAGTCACGGTCAAACACAACCAATTCCTTTCGTTGTGTTTGATGCTGATGTCAAAACCAATTCTGCCATATATTTAGAAATGGCAGCATATAGTGAAGATTTTACAAAAGATTGGAGTCAATACCTAGTCTGGCTGGGTATTGCCAGGACGGCTATTCGGACAATAGTTAATACAGTGGCCATATTGATAGCTGGTGCTTTAGTAAATATTGTCTTAGTGGGACTGAATCAATTTGCGGGTTGGGATAAGGATGAAAGGTTAGGTATTCAGACACACACAATTATGGTGCAGGATATGAAGCCTGGAGAAACTATTTATGACTGGAGGATGATGGAAACTGGTTTAGGTCGGTCTACTGGTGACTATAAAGTTAGATACAAAATTACGGTGAGATAATCCATCCTTAGACTCAAATCTAGTGGTTGAACCTAGTTAAACCAATTCGCAATTCGCAATTCGCAATTCGCAACGATGCTCCCGCCCCGCTTCTCTACGAGACGCTACCGCGAACGCTAACGCAATGGACTAACATCCCGCTACGCTAACGCAATGAACTTCTCTTCTCTACGAGAGGCTGCGCCAACGAGACGCTAACGCAATTACGTGTTGTAACAGGGACTGAAACACCCTAAATTTAGTTAAACACTAATTTAAATTCATTTGAGTCCGCAAAATGTCACTGAAATAATTACGATACAGTTGACAACGGGGTTCTACTTCATTGCCGACGAGCTTGATTAAACCCATACTCTGTAACTGATAAGCTGATAATGCTTCTAATTGCACCGGTTTACTGGATGCAATTACTGTTTGAAATGCTGCTAAAAGTTTTGGTTCTTGTTGTAAACTCAACCAATATTCTCTGAGGTGATGGCGATAGATACCTGCGTCTGTTGTAGCTTCAATTAATAATCTTTCTAGGGTAATATTGGGATAACTAATCAGGTGAGAAAATGCCTGTTGCAACAGATAAGGATGTCCACCCACTAATTGCATTAATGGTTCTACAAAAGTAACACCTCTGGCTAATCCATATTGTGCGGCAAATACTTGCACTTCTTCTTTAGTTAATTCTGGTAACTCAATGGGTAAGCCAACATTAAAAGGTGATTGGTTAATGTTGAGGCGGATATAAACATCGGTGGCGTGAGCGATGATTAGGCGCAGTTTTTTCCAGTTTTGACGACTTCTAGCTTTCTCATACCAAGAACGTAATAACCCGAAAAAGTCTTCGTAAACTTCAGGATAGGGGAAAAGTACATCGACATCATCTAGACATAAAACTAAAGGACTATCAGTATCGGCTAGGAGATATTCTTCTAAATAAGTCGTGCAGCTGACTTTGGCACCAATACCTTCTTCATCCCAATATTCATCGATATGATTAGGTAGGTGCAGTTCTCGATTGAGATTAAGACAAAACCAACGCAGAAATTTATTCAGGTTGGTAAAGTGAGTTTTGCGATCTGCCATCTCCAAACTAAAGCTAACTGTGCGATAACCTTGCTGTGCTGCTTTCATTAATAATCGCTCTAGTAAGGAAGTCTTACCCATGAGTTTGGGTGCTTTGATTCGCATCAGAGAACCTGGTTGCAGCAAGGTTTCATAACATAGGGATTCTAGGGGATGACGACTGACATAAAAATCTTGAGATGAGAATGAATAGGTAGGAGCAACAGTTTCTAGGAAGTTACTATT
The DNA here is from genome assembly GCF_021596505.1 of Nostoc sp. CMAA1605. Taxonomy (GTDB): domain Bacteria; phylum Cyanobacteriota; class Cyanobacteriia; order Cyanobacteriales; family Nostocaceae; genus Trichormus. The sequence continues at coordinate 38,765 of NZ_PJIZ01000003.1, forward strand.
GTGATGTTGATGATTAGCAGTGCTGGTTTCTGGAATGGATAGGTAATCTGTTGTCATCAACTGTTGATCCCAATATTTTTGCTCCCATGTACGTTTGAGTGCTTCCTTAAAATTACTCTTTCTGACTTTTTCCCCTAAAGAATCCGTTAATAATTTCCATAACTTGGGGGCAACATCTTGACTAATATAGCTAGTGGAATACTGGTTTTTAGCGGCAATTTGATCGTACTCTTCTCTTGCCCAAGAGCCTTTAAGGACAATGATTTCGACATCGCTTAACTTTCTCGCAAACTTTGTAAACACTGCTTGGTTAGCGATGTTAATTGCTGCATCCAGGTTAAAAATCATAACAATTGTTAGTGCAACTGCTGCTATAGTCTTATTATCTATAACATTCAATCCAACGACTATTAAAAATTAATTCGTAAATTCGGTTGTGGACTTTTAAAGCACCTTGTTCTTTAATTACCAAGCCGGATAAGAGCAGTTCTCGTTCGTCTAGACTATCCATAGAATTGACCTGTCCTAATTCCAGGATTTGCTGATATAGGTCTAGCATTTTGGTGGGTTGCCGATCGCCTTTAAGGATGCGATCGCGTATAGTTTTTAAATGTTCTGGTTCGTCTTGGGCTTCCCAATCTGCGATAATGTTGGTTTGAACTAGGTTTTCTACCCACGCTTTTTCTGTTTTGGCAGGGATAGAGGATGCAGCAGTGCGGATCATTTGGCAAATTTTTTGAGTTAAAAATGGCTGGCCATTAGTCCAAAATAAAACTTCTTTCAGCACTGCTTGGGGGTTGCTCACTTTATCAGTCAATCCTAGTAAGAGGGGTTGCGCTTCGTCCATTTGAAAGCCACGCAAATGAATCGCTTGACCTATATTAAAAGGAGTTTTGCGATAGTCGGTGATTAAATCACCAGGTGTAGCCACTCCAAATAAACCGAAACACAATCGCTGATACTCTGAGTTGATATTGCGTTGATTATAGCAGGAGCGAATCAGGGCAAAAAAGTCATTGACGGAAAAATCTAAGCCCAACACACAATCAATTTCATCAAAGAAGATAATAATTTGCGGTGGTACATCACTATCTGGTGTTGTCACTTCCCGTAACAAAACTTCTTCAAAGAACAGACTCAATCGCTGTACGGGAGAGATATCTAGTTTATCTTGCCACCAGGCTTTTAAATTCACCTTCCCCAGTAAATCAAAACTTTGCCAAAGTTCCACAGCCAGACCTTTGTACCACTGATCTGGGGTAATATTTTCATTGCCAATGCGAGTCATATCAATGGCTACGCAAGCAATACCCTCTTGTTGCAAGTGGTGCATCATCCGCACCATGAGACTAGATTTACCCATTTGTCGGGTGTTGAGGGTATAACAAAACTCGCCACTCTTCAAGGCTTTGTAGAGATAACGATCAGCCGATCGCACTACATAAGTAGGTGCATCAATCGGTAAACTCCCACCTACTTGATAATCATAATCGGAGGCTGTTTCACCACTTTTGAGTAGAGCATTTTCAAATTCCAATTTGGCTTGAGTGGCTTTGAGAATTTCTAGAGTTTGTGTGAGTTCTTGGGTACGTTCTTGTACTTTTTCTTCTAGTGTGGCATAGAGACGGGAATTTTCAATGGAGATGGCAGCTTGGCTAGAAAGAATATTTAAGATTTGGACACGATCTGATGTGAATGCGCCAGTGACTAAATTATTTTCTAAATAGACAATACCGCTTAATTTGCCTTGGGTGAGGAGAGGTGTACAGAGAATAGATTTAGGTTGAGTGGTGATAATGTAGGCATCACGGGTAAATTGTCCGTTTTGAGTAGCGTCATCAAGCACTACATTATCTTGGGTGTGGGCGACGTAGTTGATGATAGCAGACGATAGCAGGGGTTTTTGTGTGAATTTATCTAGTGAATCTACTGGTATGGATTGTATTATAATGTCAGTTGTGGTAGCGATCGCTTCTATCACCCACTGTTCTTGAGAATGCAGCAATAAAAAGCCTGTTTGCGCGCCAGCATTCTCAATCACCATTTTCATTAACTTTGCCAACAGTTTGTCAAGAATAATTTCTTCTGCCAAAGCTTGAGAGGCTTTAATGACTGTGGTTAAATCCAGTAGTTTGCCATCACCTCCAGTTGTGGAGATAGTGGGGCTGAAGCTTTTAGTTGTTTCTTGGTTTGTATTGATAGTAAGATACTGGGGGTATTCTGTTTCTAATTGTTTTACTTTGGCTTTAGCTCCCCAAAGGGTGTAACAATGGTGTGCATTTTTTAAATATAACTGACCGATTTCTTCCCTACCGATAGCTAAATAAAATTCTGCTGCTCGTTCATAGGCTAGTGCTTCTTCATGAAGAAATTCATATTTTTTCGCACCTTTTATAGCTTGCTCATAAAGTTCTTCTGCTTGCCAAGTTTTTCCTAAAGCACGGGCTTTTTCAGCAGCAACTAAATCATATTTATGCTGAAAATTTTCTGGACAGTGACTAGCCCATAATTTCAGACTTTCCTGATTTTTATTTACTTGCTTGATTAATTTTCTGCGTTCTTTGACATCACAAGTATGATAGTAAGCAAGTAACGCAAGAGAAAAATAAAAATTGTGCTGTGGTGCTGTTAAATATGAACTAGAAGCATTAGCATATTTTTCTGCATTAATTGCATTAACGGCAGCTTGATAATGGTTTTTGAAAAAATAAAAATAAATCGTCTTGGCAAAATATACAAAGAAGGTTAACCAGTCATTATGACCTTGAATCCAGTTGTTTAAATATTCCTTCTCTTCTTCTAGAGAATTACCAACAATTAAACCTTCAATTTGATTTTTTGATAATAAACTAGTTGATATCTTAGAAAATATTTCTATAGAGTAGATACAAAACTGTTGTTTTAATTTTTTAATCGCTTTAGCATATTTTTTGTAATCACTTTCAACCTCTTCTAAATTTTGTCCAGATAAAAATCTGATGAGACAATAATTGATCGCTACATAGGAAGCAAATTCATTTTCTCCTGTATCTATACCAGTTTTAAATCCATGTATTAATTGATTGTGTGCTACTGTGTTTCCAAGCGATTCTTTCCAATGCCATATTTGGCCGTAATACATTTGTAAAACGAAAGCTTCTAATTTAGAGATGTTAAATCTTTCTAGAAGGTTAAGAGCCAGCTTACCAAACTTATATCCATGACTGATATCTTTTTTTACACTGCCTAGCAGCATTCCGTAAGTACAGTATATATAGGGTGCTTGGGTTGGATTGCCATACTTTATACAGATATTAATCTGAGTTAATATTACTTCAACAAATAAAGTAAAATTTGTTGTATGTGTGGCGGATATAATCTGTTGAAGTAGTAGGATAACGGCTATCTGCGATCGCTCGGTCATTACTGGCAAATTAGCCAAATTTTCAATGTCTTTACCTTGGAGAAAGGATTCTATCAAGTCTTGTTGATGTGAAATTTTATATTCTACATCACTAGTTTCTTGAGGAAGATTTACACCAAATTCTAGTAAAGATTGAAGTGCAGTATCTATAGCCAGATCAGGTTTAAATGTAGTGTAATAGTAAGCTATTTTCAAGTGATTAACTTTAGTTTTATCAAAAATATCGCTAATTTTTTCCAAAACTAGTTCTGACAGTTCTTCAAATTGGCTAAACTTAGTATTTAAATACAGCAATTCCAATGTTTCTGTATGCAATTCAAACGTCAAATTATACTTTTCATCCCAGCTATTAGATGCTAATAAATTTAGTCCGTTTTCTAAATATTTTAAAGCAGGTTCATAAGCTGTTGATTGCTTGGATTTTCTCCCAGCTTGCAGATTTAATTCAGCTAGATTATCTTTTTCTATTTGCTCAGTAATTAAATCTGCGCCTTCATTGAGTTGGTTGACAACATTAAAAATTTTTTCTTCTAAATCATTTGCTGGATTATTATTCAATAACAAACGACCTATTTGTAGATGTAGAGCTTTTTTATCATCATCTAAAATCAGGCTATAAGCAGCTTGCTGAACTCGATCATGCAAAAACTTATAGGGAATATATTTGGGAGCTTGCGGAATGAAAGTATTCTTACCAGACACTTCTTCCTGACTCCATAGCAGTGGCAGCTTATAGTCATTATTTAAAGGTAGAATTAAACCTTCTTTGATTGCTGGTTGTAATTCTTGGGCTGTAACTGGTGGAGATTTGCTATTAACAATAGAGAGCATATCTAAATTAAATTTATTTCCTATACAAGCAGCTAATTTTAAAATATTCTGTGTATTTTCATCTAAGTTATTAATCTTTCTCACCATTAACTCAACTACATTATCGGTTAATCCTACTTTTTGAATTTGCTCAATATTCCACTGCCAGAAACAAGCTTGACTTTCTTTTTGTGTCATCAAAAATTGAGGAGCATTAAAAAGCAGTAGTTTTTCACCGTATAATGTTTGTAGTAATTGAGTGACGAAAAACGCATTACCACCAGTTTTTTCATTCACTAAATTAGCTAGAGGTTTTACATTTTCTACTGAGCAATGAAGAGTATCTGCAATTAACTGATTAATATAAGCCAGTTTCAAAGGCTGTAAAACAACTTGATTAACTATAACTTCAGCTTTTTTAACCTGTTCTAAAGTGTGCATTAAAGGGTGAGTCAAGTCAACTTCATTATCTCGGTATGCACCTATAATCATTAAATATTGGCTATCAGCATTCGTTATTAATCGCTCAATTAAACTTAAAGATGGTAAATCTGCCCACTGTAAATCATCAAAGAATATCACTAAGGGATGTTCTTTTTGACTAAAAACACTAATAAATCTTTCAAAGCACAAATTAAAACGGTTTTGTGATTCGTTTGCGCCTAGTTGCTCAATAGATGGTTGTTTACCGATAATTTTTTCCAACTCAGGAATAATATCGATCATAATTTGAGCATTATTTTCTAAAGCTGCTAGTATTTTTTCTTGCCAAGTTTGGAGTATTATTTCTGCTTCACTCAGAAGTTGACGAATTAAGTCTTGAAAGGCTTGTGTAATTGCTGCGTAGGGAATATCTCTTTGTAATTGGTTAAATTTGCCCTGTATGAAATATCCTCGCTGGCGTGTAATAGGTTTATTAATTTCATTAACTAAAGCAGATTTACCAATTCCTGAATAACCAGAAATTATTATCATTTCAGTGTTGCCTTGACTGACAGATTCAAAGGCATTTAATAGCTGAGTTATTTCTTGTTCTCGTCCATATAATTTCTGAGGGATATGAAATTTATCAGTAATATCATAATCTCCCAATGTAAACTCAGAAATTATTTTTATAGTCTTTAATTCTTGCAAACAAATTTCTAAATCAGCTTTAATTCCCCAAGCACTTTGGTATCTTTCTTCTGGTGTTTTAGCTAATAACTTCATGACAATATTAGAAACTGTCAAAGGGATAGAAGATATTAGTTTATGCGGTGGCTGTGGATGTTGTGCAAGATGACAGTGAACTAATTCTATCGGATCATTAGTTACAAAGGGAAGTTGTCGAGTTAAAAGTTCATAAAAAGTGACACCTAGAGAATAAAAATCACTGCGGTAATCTATACTTCGGTTCATTCTACCAGTTTGTTCTGGAGCAATATAAGCTAATGTTCCTTCTAATTGGTTGATATTACAAAGCTGCTGATTTTCTTGAGAGAGACTGCTAGAAATTCCAAAGTCAATAATTTTTAGTATTCCTGTTTCTGGATTATAAACTATGTTAGCTGAGTTAATATCTTTATGAATAATATTTGCAGCGTGTATAGTAGCTAAACTTTCAGTAATTTTAATAGCAATTGTGAGAAATTCTTCTAATTTAAAATAATGTTTAGAGGTTAAAAGATTTAGTGATTGCCCACCAAAGTCTTCTAAAATAATGACTGGAGAATTGTTATATCGCTGTAGGTCATAAGCTTGAACAATATTATTTGTCTTGAATAAGCGAATGATTTCATATTCTTGTTTATATCGGGTTAACTCGGATGGACTGGGGTAATTTTCTTTGAGAATTTTCAGAATAATTGGTTGATTATTTAGCTTGAGAATACCTCGATAAACTAACGAATTTGAACTTTCATAGATTTTTTCTATGACTTGGTAATTTGTTGCATTATCCCTGAACAACATAAAACGGTTTGTGATTGTAATATTGAAAATATTTTAAACCTTTATAAATAAAAAATCATCTTCAACTGTAAATTTTCAATTCTAAAATTTGAAAATTCATAATTAAAGATGATAATGCGTTAAAATTTTAAATTTTTCTAAGTACAACTTAGTGGTATGTATGGGTAGGGCGACGCAAAATATTCTACATCTACTAAATATTCTACTTCTGCTGAATCTTGTGACATGATCCTATGATAGAAAGGCAAATCTCCATACTGATCATCAGCTTTAGCCCACTTCTTGAGATTATCAAAAGATGAATGGATTTCCCAAGGAATCGGAGGATAGGGCAGCACCGCCTGATAAGCAATAGAAGATTTTCCTGGATTTAAATCCATTTCTTTGATCACACCTTCAAACATATCGAAAGATACTGCTAATCCATATTTGAGAACAATTTCAATGGTACTCAAAATTGGTTGGGAAATTTGATGATACCTGATTTCTTCGTGGTTATGAGATATGGCTTTTTGATACTCTGCATAAGTCAAAATATTTCCTTGTTGATCAGTTGGGTAAAACGCCTGTCCAGCCAACAAAAGACTCAAGGAAATTGCCTGCCATGCTAAACTGCTAGGTAAAATGATTAGTCTGGCTCGATAGTCTTCTACTTTGTGGTTACTTGGTGGGTATTCCTGACTATGCAATGGATAATAAATATTCAGGTCTTCTGGATAGAGATTGTTAGGAGAAGATTTTCGGACAGAAAAAAATATTTCTCGCGCTATTAGTCCGTCCAAAATTTCAGCAGCATCATCGGATTGATGCCATTCTTTATGGAGTAAATCACTCCATTTACCATTAATGAACAAATTCCAAGGATCAAAGCTATGGTTTTGTTCTGCTGCTTTTTTAACTGTTAAGTAGGTATACCATGTTTTGGCAACTAACTGGGATATTTTGCGGCTATGTAGTAATGTGCGTATTGGATCATAAAAATTATTCAATACGACGCGAGGTTCAGGTATTTCTGATTCGTTGAATTCAGATTTATCTGGAAACAAGGCTTTGAGAAAACCTGGAGGGAAAACAACTCCTGGTGATGGTAAATATGCACCTATGTGATTGTATTTATCATAGTCATTATTAGGACGGTACTCTTGTAAATTTTCATAAGTTTTGGTGTCAATGAGATATTGTTTGAACTCCTTTCTTTCTTGAGTAATAATTGTTGTTTCTAGGTGACTACCTTCTTGTTTAAGAGTACGTGGAGTAACTAACAAAATCTGATAATAGGTATCATCTTTATACCATTGCTGTGATTCTAGAGGATCAATAAATCCTGGTAGATTTAAGGCTCTTCTATTCATAGTGTTGCATCCTGTTTAAGTTGAATGATTTGACTGAATCCTTAATCAAGACTGTAAAAATGGAGAGGGTTATCCCAAAGAATCTTTTGGATTGTTTCTTGAGATAATTGATTTTCCAGTTCTAGAAGCCGATTTACAATGTCCGGTTGATGATCCATATGGGGATAATCAGAGCCGAAGAAAAAGTTACCTGCTCCAATGTACTCGATAATTTCTAATATGCAAGGTTCAGAAGGTTCAATTGAGATAAAACATTGGCGACGAAAGTATTCTGAAGGCAGGATTTTGATGTGATCTTTCACTTCAAAATATAAATTTTTGTATTCTTCATCTAGTCGCCAAAGCCAATAAGGAAGCCAGCCACAACCAGACTCTAAAAAACCAAATTTTAATTGTGGATGACGTTCTAAAACTCCGCCTTCAATTAAGGCTAATAAAGCCATCATTTGTTCCATTGGATGGGAACAAGCGTGCATAGCAAAACGAGTATGAAATCTATCTGCACCTGTAGTTGGTAAACGGCTATGAGTTCCCTCATGAATTCCCACCGCAATATTTAATTCTTCACAGGCTGTCCAAAATGGTTCATAGCTGCGATCGCTGAGTATTCTACCTTTGACGGGGTTGGGACGCAAACAGATGGCTTTCCAGCCAAATTCAGCAATGCGGTGTAGTTCTGACACCATTGTTTCTGGTGCATGAAGATTAATCGCTCCGACTCCTTTTAATTTGTCTGGAGCATAACTACAAAATTCTTCATATAGCCATGTATTGTAGGCTTGGGTAAAAGCTCCTACAACCTCTGGAGACATACTATCAATCGCAAATAGCCATAGTCCATAAGTGGGATAAATAAAGGCGATATCAATCCCCATTTGTGTCATTGCTTGCAGGTGAGATTCGGCATCATAGCGTTGAAAATAGGCTTGGGGGTGAGCTTGCATCATTTGGCGATCGCCTGCTGTTCTCACTTGTTGCGATATCTTATTTACTATGTCTTCTCCTTGAATTTTCATGTCTAGCGAGGGTGCATAGTGCCTAAATTCAGGTGCAAGGTATTTTCCCCACATCTGCGGCGGTTCAATTACATGGGAATCAGCATCAAGAATCTTGTATCCATGCAGCATATATTGGGAATGGGGAATGGGGAATAGGGAATAGGGAATAGGGAATAGGGAATGGGGAATGGGGAATGGGTATTTTACGCAGGCTAAAATCAGGCCAATAGGTGTCCTATCAAATTAGGATAGCTAGTATTGTTTCTAGGAAATCCCTGTAATATCTAGCTTTCTTAATTTTGAATTTTGAATTTTGAATTGATATTACATCCACATGGGATAAGGGTTTAGTTGGGCTTCTGTAAGCGGCTGTTGTAACCAACCCATTTTCACGGGGACATCATAAAGTCTACCTGCACCTACGCGTTTCCACATATGGCGCATTCCTGGTACGATGACTTTAGCTACTTTAAGTCCAATATCAGGGCGAGTCTGATCTAGAACGAGCATTTCTAAACCATGCTGTTCCACAATTTTTTGACATAGCCTGACATCTTCAAGAAGATCATCGCTGGCTAATTGGGGATAATCTGCATAGACTTTGGGAACACTTTGAGCGTCGGGAACTAGATAAGGTTGATTGGAGATATTTGCAGATTTCCACCATTCCACAGCAAGGCGATCGCTAGATGGGGGATACTGGGTACTACCATCCGCGTTAGTAACTAATACATTCGGCAAAATTTGGTTCACTTCTGTTAAAGCTCGACTAATGGCTAGCTTGGCATCAAAGTGAACGCCGTAACCTAAGATAATATCCTCTACATCTCCATCTGTTCTGCGACTAATGGCCGCAAAAGCCGGAATGTTGAGATCACTAGTAATATCTATTACCCACAATTGTCTGTCAAGACTTTCATAATATTTGTTCAAAGTTTGAAAATAAGGTTCATCAAAACTATTTAAATCTACTTGATGTTTTGGCAGCCGATTATACCACCACAACGCTACACAGTCCCTTTCTACGAGTTCCATAAACCCTTGGAGAATGGCTTCTTCGAGGGTATTACCTGCGGCGCAACCGTTGGAGTCTGCCCAACAATCCCTCTCTCCTGACTGGGGATAGCCGTAATAACAGTAGGCAGTGGGCAGATATTTAAATTCCTGATGGGTTAAAGACCAAACTGGTGTCCAGTCAATTTCTCTAGTGGTATCAAAAGGTGCAGGGACTTTTTGAAACCAACCTTGACAATCAACATTCCATTGTTCTCGGTGCTGATATTGGGTAGGGCTAAAATTCATACAATCATTGGGGTGAATTGCTTTGTCGCCCAACTGTTCATAACTGCTTTTGAGTCTGATTTCATCCCCCTGAAACACCCCAGAATACCTTTCAATCGCTTCACAAAAACCGCTAGCTTGGGCTTGGGTGTCGGTTCTACCTTTACCGGCACTTCTACCGCCGATATTTTGGCGTAAACTACCTAAATCATCAAAAAGGCTTTGAAAGTGATGTTTGGCTATATATGTGTGAGTTAAGCCATTCCCTGGGATTTTGCTGAGTTCTCGAACAATACCTGTGATGGGGCTAATATGATGGGCGTATTTCTTTAAGGTTTCTTGTGGTGAACAAGAACGATGTCCGCCATCTGTGGTGAAAGTCTTCTGACGAGATTCTAAAACAATTGGCGAGGGCTGGTGATTTGGTTCACCGCAAGTATGACATTGGGGACGCTGTATCACGGTATGGTTTTGGGTTTGGAGAGTCAAGGTGTCATAGGTGATGAGACTCCCTGCTAGTTTGGAATTTTCGCCTTGAATAATCCATTTAAAAACCTCCGTCGCTATCATTCCGATTGCGGTTTGCACTGTAGCATTGAGAAATCCTAGAGGCGGGGATAGGGAAATCTGTTTATGTCTGTGAAGGTAACTAGCGACTGGGCGATTATTTCTTAGACGGTTAGCGAGACATTCCCAACAAGCTGTTTTTTGGGGGTGAAATATCGGCCCTATCCAGACTATCGTTCCCAGAGGGTTAGCTAGTAGCCACGGAGATGAAGCTTGTTGATTAAATGCTGCTAGTTGCGGGTGGAGGTAGTCGTCAGTTAAGACTACGGTGATATCACCAGTTTCTCCGACTTGGATATCTAGGGATTTGAGGAGAGAAATTAATTCATCGGTGGGAAGAGAACCAAATGCTTGAACTGCAACTGTCGTTGATTGCAACCTTTGGGCAGCTACGATGGGGGGAACATTAAGATGATGACAGAAAATAGCTAAGGGCGATCGCTCGGATTCATCTTCTAGATAGCCCCGTTGTTCCATGTGGAATAGGGCGTATTGGGCTTTGATGCTGGTGTTGAGAACATTCTGAAAAAATTCTGAATTTTCTGGGTTGGTGGGTAGTAGTTCTAGCTGAATGATATCAATGATTTCGTCAACGCTATATTTACCTTCTTTGATAAGAGAAGCTATCAGAAATGAGAGGCGATCGCTCAAGCAAATGGATTCTCTCTCAGATATGATAAATACTTGGTCTGGTTCTATTGTCTCAACGGTATAGCAGGACTTGAATTTTGGTTGATTAATCATGTTTTGTCAGCAAAATCTGGAAATTACTGACATATATTAGCTAATCCGTGGATATAGTGTGAAAATCTCATCCACTAACCTTTTAGGATGCGTTAACAAAGTAACTTACCATCCAGATATTTATATTGTATTACCATATTATAATATAATATAAATATATTTAAATTAAAACACTACCATTGTGCATAGGAATAGTTGTTAAGAATATTTTGGTCTTTACTCAACAATATATTTTTATCTAACAAAGCATTTGCCGTAATTATCCGGTCAAAGGGATCGCGAGTCCAAGTTATTGTTAAAGCAACGCTGATAATATCATTAAAATTTTTATTACAAACCTTTAAGTCAATGTGGTTTGACAGATCCGCAATAATCACATTTGGTTCATCTGTAATACGTTTTATCTCATATAAATACTGCAACTCTAACCGAACAATTGCCGAAATATAAACTTCATTATTATTAATTAAAGTTTTAGCAACATCATTTAATTTATCTGTTAAACCAGAATAGAGCCATGCTACTACATGAGTATCAAGATAAATCAATATTAACCTCCTGCTCCCAACTGATATGAACTAAATCATCAGGATTTCCCTGGATAGCATTTGGTTTAGCAGTCAAATTTTTAAGTTTATCTATTTTTTCTACAGGCACAATTTTTAATAATTTGCCATTTTTATTAATTTCTAATGGCATACCTGTTTCTAGTACCTCATCTAATAGATGCTCAATATTATTACTTAATTCTGTTAATGTAACCTTTTTCATTACTTGCCTTCAAGATTTACATTGTTTCATCAGTTCTAGGATAACAAAAATCCTGGCTTTACCCATAAGCTGATTTGAGGCTGTAGCAGCAATATTTACCAACTTAAGTATTTCACAAGATGTAAGTAAGTCGGTGCGAAAAAACCAAACTACATTAAGCAATGTAAAAATTGGGAAATTCGTTTTGTAGTAAGGACTACCCTTCTCCTTGCGGGACGCTACGCGAACGGGAACGCTTCGCGAACAGTCCTTATTTGAGGACTAAAGTCCTCTCTACGAGACGCTTGCGCGAACACTACAAACCTTTAATATTTACCATGTTCTACTTATGGGTTAATTCTAAATAGCTTTAACACCGCTAATCTTTAAAACATCCCTCATAGTTGCACAGTAATTAGGTAACTCAAAACTACCAGGATTAATTACAGTGTCATAGGTAAAATGGCGGTAGTTCATGCAGAATCTATCCCAAGCCGCCATTTGAATCCGAAAGACGGCGATAATTAAATTAGCTAAGGATAGAGATAGGGGAATGCGGAAGAAAATCTTTTTGCCAAAATAAATACAAAGTTCTTCTATGGCTTGGTCGGCGGTTAGTCTTTTTTGTCCTAAAACTAGCCTGCGCGGTGTATTGTTTTGGGGAGGATTGACAATTAAATATTTAACTACAGTCGCAATATCTTGACCGTGGATAAAGTGAAAACTACCGTCGGCTTTGAAGAAACGAATTAAATTAATATATTTGGTAACTTCGGGGACTCCTGATGTTAAATGAGAATAGGGTTTTTTGGCATCACCACCTAAAACTAAAGTCGGAAAAACAGTAGTAATTTTCGGTTCAATCGCCAATTGTGATATCTTCTGTAAACACTCATATTTAGACCGGATATAATCTGTACCAATTTCTCCCGCTTCTTGGAGTGGTTGATTATGACGGTCTAAAACACTAGCTGTAGAAAAATAAATAACTTGTTGGCAACGTTCAGGATTTAATAGACTGAGTAGTTCTAAAGTTTTCGATACATTAATATCAAAAGTTTGTTCACCACCCCAAGCTGTAGCTGTGAGAACAGCAACATCAATAGTAGGTAGTAAATCTGCTAATTGGCTAATATTTTGCATATCACCCTGCAAAACGTGAATACCAGGGCGAACAGTGGTATCAACTTGTAGTTTTTGTGGGTTTCTGACTAGTAAATATAATTCGTCTTCTGTTTGTTGAATTAATGTTTCACTTATATAGTGACCAATACAGCCACTAGCACCAGTTATTAAAATTCTTTTATTCATAAGAGAGAGGCAGGATAATTTTAGATTGTAGATTGAACAATCTAAAAATCGCAAATCCAAAATTAAGTGTTATCGATAGAGTCAATAGTCTCTAATCCAAAGTCAATAGTTCCCAGAACAAAAACTAATGACTATTGACTATTGACTAATGACTATTGACTAATGACTAATGACTAAACCAACGCATTGAGTTGCTTGGCGGTTTCAAAGAAGAAAGCCACGTTTTCTTCTGGGGTGTCTGGGTGTACACCGTGACCAAGGTTGAGGATGTGACCCCAGTTACCTGCTTTGCGAACAGTGTCAATGATGCGATCGCGGATAAATTCTTTTGAGCCGTATAATACGCCAGGGTCAAGATTACCTTGGACTTTGACGTGTTTTCCTAGTCTGGCTCGCGCATCGGCCATGTCTACTGTCCAGTCTACGGTGACGATATCCGCGCCAGATTGTGCCATCCGTTCTAATACGCCTGCGCTACCACTGACTAACAAAATCAATGGGGTGTCTGGGTGAGTTTCCTTGACTTGCTGGAATACCCGCTTTTGGTAAGGTAGAGCAAAAATATCATAGTCTTGGGGGCTGAGATATCCTGCCCAAGAATCGAACATTTGCACTACTTGCGCGCCGGAGTCGATTTGATAGCGGACGTAATCTGCGATCGCATCTGCTAATTTGGTTAGGAGTTGATGCAGCAAATCTGGCTGGGTGAAAGCCATGTTCTTGATGATGGAATAGGTTTTAGAACCTTTACCCTCTACTGCATAAGCCGCTAAAGTCCACGGCGCACCCACAAAGCCCAATACCGTTGATTTGTTGCCTACTTCTTGACGTAATGCCTGCAAAATAGTTTTGATAAAAGGTAGAGCCGTTTCTGGTTCTAGTGGGTGCAGCGCGTCAATTTGTGCTTGAGTGCGAATGGGCGCATGAATAATGGGGCCTTTACCTTCCGCAATGTCCATGTCAATCCCCAAACCGGGTAAGGGAGTCACAATATCGGAAAATAAAATTACGCCGTCTGGTTGGAAAGCTCTCCAAGGTTGCAGGGAGACTTCAATCGCTACTTCAGGAATTTCGGAGCGATCGCGAAATGAAGGATATTTCTCCCTTAAATCCCGATATGCTTTCATGTATCGTCCCGCTTGGCGCATCATCCACACAGGGGGACGATCTACAATTTCACCACGAGCAGCCCGCAAAAGATGAGGAGTCGTTGAAGCAAAACCCATTTAACACTTCATCCTAAGTCACTTTTTTATGTCAATGTTTAGCTTATCATTCTGGGATTACGCTTTCTCAAATAGAGGTAACAGCTCAACGGTAACAGGTGACACGCGAGATGCTCAATGCCCTACGCCCTATGACCTATACCCATTTTCATACTTAGGTTACAAATGTTTTTATTGAGATTATTTTTTTTAAATTTCTTAACTTAAATTAATATGAAAACTAATTCTCATCATGCAACTAGTCAAAGTAAATCTCCAGCAGTGAGGTTATTGATCCCCCGTTCCCAACGCCGGACATTTTTATTTCAGTTTACTTTGATGACGGTTTTGGGTTGGGTGGTGGGTGGTATTGTCAGTTTGGCAATTGAAAAAATTCTCTGGCAAGGTTTTCTGCCGTTTTTCGCCGAACAGCCACAAATATGGAGTTTTTGGGTAAAAATACTGGGGAATATCGTGTTTGCCCTAGTTTTTGCAGCTGATCAGGCTTTAGTGATGCGGCGTTACCTTTCTGGCTGGCGGTGGATGCTGGCTACTAGTCTCGGTTGGCTGCTAGCCAATGCTGTCTCCACGGCTTGGATTAACTATATTGCTAATTTATTTAATCAACCATTGACTAATGACACAGCTTTTGCATTGGGTCTTTTGTCAACACTTCCATATATTTTATCTGGGGTTTGGTTGGGTTTATTGCAATGGTTAGTCCTGCGGAGTTACACATTTAAAAGTTGGTGGTGGAATTTTTTGCCCTCGATTTCCTTCTTCTGTATTAGTGTGGTAGTTTGGTTACTTTCTTTCATACACAATTTAATTCCAGTACCCGTAATGTCTTGGATTGAACAAGGATTTACGGCTATGATCCTGGGAGTAATACCAGCTATTGGCTTGTGTACTTTAAAGAAACAACTACAACGTCAGACTGGAATCTCTAGTGTCCCCTCCAATTTGGGGTAGCTAGTTGGTTGATTTGGGAGAAAAGGTTACAGAAGGATGACAAAAGACCGGGTGTTACAAACAAATATTCTGCCACCTGTAGCTGAGAAACAGCCCCAGGTTCTAGAATTACATGGCGATCGCCGCCTAGACAACTACTTTTGGCTGCGCGACATTGATAACCCCAAAGTAGTCCAATATTTGGAGGAAGAAAACGCCTACACTGACGCAATGATGCAGCATACAGCATCATTGCAAACTCAACTTTACGAGGAAATGCTCTCACGCATTCAAGAAACTGATTTATCAGTCCCCTACCGCAAAGACAATTATTACTATTATTCACGCACCGAAGCCGGTAAAGCCTATCGTATTTATTGCCGGAAAAAAGATAGTTTAGATGCCCCTGAAGAGGTACTTTTAGACGAAAATGAATTAGCGGAGGGTCATGACTTCTTTGATTTAGGTATCTTTGATATTAGCCCTGATCATCAAATCTTAGCCTATTCTTTTGATACCAGTGGCTCCGAAAGATATACACTTTACTTTCTGGATTTAAATACCCGTCAATTTTATCCAGAAACTATTACTGATACTTATTTTTATTTTTGTTGGGCTAATGACAACCGCACAGGGTTTTATACCAAAATTGATCAAGCAAATCGTTCTTACCAATTATTTAGACATACTCTCGGTACAATCCCCGAATCCGATGAATTAATTTATCACGAACCTGATGATGCTTACTCGTTATACATTAGCAATACTCGCTCACAAGCGTATATTTTAATGAGTTTGCAAAGTAGTATCACCACAGAAATTCACTATTTAGATGCTAATCATCCCCACAGTGATTTTCAGATTATTTACCCCCGCCAAACAGGTATAGAATACTATGTAGACCATCACAGCGATGACTTTTACATTGTCACTAATGAAGCCGCCACTAATTTCAAATTAGTGAAAACTCCCATCGCTGCACTATCAAAAGATAATTGGGAAACTATCATTCCTCACCGTGAAGATGTGTTACTTTCAGGAATTAGCCTCTTTGCTGACCACTTAGTAATTTATGAACGCCAAGATGGGCTACAAACTGCTAGGGTGAGAAACTTATCTACAGGTGATGAAAGTAATATTGCTTTTCCTGAACCCACCTATGCGTTTTCAGAAGGTAGCAACCCAGAATTTAATACAAATATTTTGCGCTTTCATTACACTTCTTTAATTACGCCCCCATCGGTTTTTGATTACAATATGGCAACCAGAGAACGGGAATTAAAGAAACAAACCGAAGTGCTTGGGGGCTATGATTCTACTCAATATTGTAGTGAATGGTTAATGGCCACAGCCCCAGATGGTGTACAAGTTCCCATCTCCATAGTCTACAAAACAGGAACTCAAAAAGACGGCAAAAATCCCTTATTACTCACAGGCTACGGCTCTTATGGTTCTTCTTACCCTGCGTCTTTTTCTTCCACTAGATTAACACTATTAGACAGAGGATTTGTCTTTGCGATCGCACACATTCGTGGTGGCGAAGAAATGGGGCGCAAATGGTATGAAAACGGCAAATTCTTACACAAGAAAAACACCTTCACTGATTTTATAGCCTGCGCCGAATATTTAATTAACGAGGGTTGGACAACAAACACAAATTTAGCCATTACAGGCGGTAGTGCAGGCGGTTTATTAGTGGGTGCAGTCATTAATATGCGTCCTGATTTATTTCAGGTAGTCGTCGCCAATGTACCATTTGTTGATGTAGTCACCACAATTCTCGATACATCCTTACCCCTCTCCGCCGCAGAATGGGAAGAATGGGGAAATCCCAATGACCCAATCTATTATGAATACATGAAGTCCTACTCACCCTACGATAACGTCGAGGCTAAAGCTTACCCTGATTTATTAATTACCGCCGGTTTAAATGATTCCCGCGTCAAATATTGGGAACCCGCCAAATGGACAGCCAAATTGCGAGAATTGAAAACCGACAATCATATTTTGCTGCTCAAAACTAACATGGATGCTGGACATAGCGGTGCTTCTGGACGCTACGAAAGTTTAAAAGAACTAGCCTTTGAGTATGCCTTTATTTTGGAACGATTAAACTTAGTTTAACTTAGGAATACAGCCAACAATTTTAGATTTTAGATTCAAGCTAAAATCTAAAATTTAAATTACCAACACCTACTCAGCAAGAACAGTCATGAAAGAAAATAGCATCATCACTGGTTTTCATGCTCATATTTACTATCAACCCGAAACTCGCTCATTAGCTGCCAAAATTAGAGAAGAATTAGGTGCTAGATTTGAAGTTCAGTTAGGCAGATGGCATGATCAACCAATTGGGCCTCATCCTCAATCAATGTATCAAGTCGCCTTTTCCCCAAACCAATTTCCTCAAGTTGTACCTTGGTTAATGCTAAACCGTGAGGGGTTAGATATTCTCGTCCACCCTGAGACGGGTGATGATCTCACAGATCATACAGCACACGCCCTATGGTTAGGAAATAGACTCGAATTAAATATTAACTTCTTAGCGCGAATCAAGTCTAATGCTTCTTCATAGAGACGAGAAAATTCTCATCTCTATTAGCAACACCACAACTAGTTAGAGAACACCAAAAAATAAATTATCCCAAATAAATAGCTTAGTAGGGTGCGTCAGTGCAAGAAAACCTAACTATACCAAGAGATTATTCATACTGACGCACCCTACAGTTTGGATATTTTTTTATCTGGAAGCCCCTTAATGAAAATTGGCGTTGTGTCGCACTAAATTCATAAATTCCTCGCGAGTCCGTGCATCATCTGCAAATACACCCCGCATCGCACTGGTGACAGTCCAAGAACCTGGTTTTTGTACGCCACGCATCACCATGCACATATGAGTGGCTTCGATGACTACAGCTACTCCTTGAGGTTTGAGTAAACCTTGGAGTGCATCAGCAATTTGTAAGGTGAGACGTTCTTGTACTTGCAAACGTCGCGCATACATTTCACAAATACGCGCAATTTTTGATAACCCAATTACTTTACCATTAGGAATATACGCCACATGAGCGCGTCCAATAATTGGTAAAATATGGTGTTCACAAGAACTGAAAATATCGATATCCCGAATTAATACCATTTCATTGGCATCTTCTGTAAATACAGCTCCATTCAGGAGTTCATCTAAAGATTCATGATATCCTTTCGTGAGAAATTGCAAAGCTTTCACAACTCGCTTAGGAGTATCTAATAAACCTTCCCTATCGGGATTTTCTCCTAAACCAATTAACAAAGTACGTACAGCCTGCACCATCTCTGCTTCGGTAACAGTGGGAACATTTTTGGTAGCGATAGATGATACTACCTCAGCAGCAGAATTTATATCGGGATGAATCGATAAAGTCATTTTCTTTGTTGAATTGGTAAAAGATTATGAATTAGTTAATAGTGAAAAATCTGTGACTCACTATTAACTAAAATGGCTTATCACTTAACACATCTTCATCATATCAAACATTTGTTAAGTTGGGAGTGAATTTGATGAGAATCTAATTTTCTCCCAATAAAAACTAATTGATTCTTAGGTGCATTACGCCATTCATCTGCGTGCAGATTGTAACGTTGTCCGCTTAGTTGAAATATATGGCGTAATTCACTATCACTAAACCACAAAATTCCTTTGGCACGAAAGACATTTTGCGGCATCTCTTCTGCTAGGAAGTTTTCAAATTTATGCACATCAAAAGGTCTATCATATTGACAAGAGATAGATACAAATCCATCATTCTCTAAATGGTGAGAGTGGTGTTCATGGTGATGGTGATGATGGTGTTCATGATGATCATGCTCATGGTGGTGATGATGTTCATGTTCATCATTCTCTAAATTATGGCTAGTATATTCAGCAGTCGGAGTTAAACCCACACCTAAAATTAAAGGTAAAGCCACCTCGCCATATTGAGTGCGTAAAATTCTCGCACCATGTTTCACATCATGAATATAGCTTTCAACTTCTTGCAGCTTTTCTGGGGTGATTAAATCTGTCTTATTGAGGAGAATAATATCTCCATAGGTAATTTGTTTTAAAGCTGCTTCACTTTCAAAATGTTCTCGATTAAATGTCTCAGCATCAACTACAGTCAAAATCGAATCTAGACTAGTTAAATCTCTTAACTCTGTCCCCAGAAAAGTTAAAATAATCGGTAATGGGTCAGCAACGCCAGTAGTTTCAATTACCATGTAATCAATGCGGTCTTCTCGCTCTAACACACGATAAACAGCATCAACCAGACCATCATTAATAGTACAGCAGATACAGCCATTGCTGAGTTCTACCATATCTTGATCAAGAGAGACTAGCAGTTGGCTATCAATGTTAATATCGCCAAACTCATTGACTAAAACAGCGACTTTTAAATCTTGTTTATTTTTCAGAATTTGATTGAGGAGGGTAGTTTTACCACTCCCTAAAAACCCCGTAATAATCGTAACAGGCATTCCCCGTTTAGGGATATCAGGAATGATGTTTTGAGTCGGTGCAGTGATGGCATTCATAGTGCAATTGGATTTTTGTAAATTACTCAATTTCGATTTATCTTCCCAAATTTTTGAATAAATCAGGAAGTTTTAGAAATTATAGCCTCTTGTAAAAAATCCGCCAGTTCATTTAAACTCATCGCGCCTAAATCTCCAGCTTGTCTAGTTCTCACACTCAAATTGTGATTTTCTACCTCTTTTTTTCCCACAACTGCCACAACGGGAATTTTTTCTAATTCTGCTGTCCGAATTTGTTTACCTAAACGTTCGCCACTATTATCTACTTCTACTCTCAAACCAGATTTTTTGAACTCATTGACTACTGATTGGGCATATTCTCGCACATCATCACTTACAGGTAATAATCTTACTTGAATTGGTGCTAACCATAAAGGAAAATCACCCGCATAGTTTTCAATTAAGATGCCAAAAAACCTTTCTAATGAACCAAAAATGGCGCGATGAATCATAATAGGTCTTTGACGACTACCATCGGCTGCAATATATTCCATATCAAAGCGTTCTGGGAGATTAAAATCTACTTGAATTGTGGAACATTGCCACAAACGACCAATGGCATCTTGAATTTTAATGTCAATTTTCGGCCCATAAAATGCACCGCCACCAGCATCCACAACATAATCCCAGCCTTTATTATCTAAGGCTGTTTTTAAAGCTGCTGTTGCTAATTCCCACACTTGATCATTGCCGACTGATTTATCAGGACGGGTGGAAAGATTGACCTCATAATTTTTAAAACCAAAGTCTGATAAAATTTGCTCAGTCAGATTTAAAACACCTAAAATTTCATCAGCAATTTGATGCGGTAAACAGAAAATATGGGCATCATCTTGGGTGAAGCCACGGACACGCATTAACCCATGTAATGCCCCAGACCGTTCATAACGATAAACTGTACCTAATTCCGCCCATTTTAAGGGTAATTCTCGGTAAGAATGCAATTGATTTTTATAAGTTAAAACATGAAAGGGACAATTCATGGGCTTAATTTGGTAAGCCTGATTTTCCACTTCCATTGAGTCAAACATATTCTCTTTATAGAAGTCGAAATGACCCGATGTTTTCCATAAATCGAGATTAGCTACATGGGGTGTGTAGAGTAATTGATAACCAGCTTCTAGATGAGATTTACGCCAATAATCTTCAATAATATAGCGAATACTTGCGCCTTTGGGATGCCAAAATACTAACCCACCGCCAGCAGCTTCTTGAATGCTAAATAGGTTGAGTTCTTGACCGATTTTTCTATGGTCACGGCGTAAAGCTTCTTCTCTTTGTTTCAGATAAGCTTCTAGTTCTGCGGCGGTTTCCCAAGCTGTACCATATATGCGTTGCAGTTGGGGTTTGGTTTCATCGCCTAGCCAATAAGCACCAGCAATGTTAAGTAGTTGGAAAGCATCAGGGGCAATTTCTCCAGTAAAGTTAATGTGAGGCCCTGCACATAAGTCCCACCAGTAGTTATTAGCTGGTTGAATGTCGCTAACAAATAATGATGATTCTGGCTGACCTTTTTCGGGACTACCAATAAAGTAGCGGGTGATGGTTTCCCCTGGGGGAATGCGTTCTAGGATTGCTAATTTGTAAGGTTCGTTTAATTCGGCGATTTCGGTGCGAATTTCCTCCCTTTCTACCTCTTCGCGGATGATAGGGAGGTTAGCTTTAATTATCCGCCGCATTGCTGTGGCGATTTTTTCTAGGTCATCGGGGGTGAGGCTGACTGGACAATCAAAGTCGTAGTAAAATCCGGTTTCTGTAACTGGGCCAATTGCTACCTTAGTCCCTGGATATAGTTGCTGTACCGCCATCGCCATGATGTGGGCGCAGGTATGACGGATGCGTGTAAGTTTATCACTATCATGTGGCTGTGATTTTTCCTGGGACTGGGTGGGGGAACTGACCATAGATTTCAATTCAAAGTTCAAAGTTCAAAATACTTTGGGAATTGGCGGTAGTGTTGCGCCTTCAAAATGCAAAGAGGACTAAAGTCCTCACTACAAAGGGGTTTTGGTAAGGGTGTTGGGGATGGGTGGACTAACAAAGAATGAGAATCGTTATCATAGTAGCGCAAAAAAGGCATTTTGGTTAAAAGATTTTTAGATATGGGAAATTTGGGGAGAAATTATGCTGGTTTTAAATGATACTGTTCTTCTAAGAAGTTAAATAGCCAATCTTTGACGAGGTGGGTGGCGTGACAGTCGTCTTCGTTGTAGCGGCTGATGATTTCTAGTAAAGTGCGATCGCCTGTCTCTAGCCATAGGTCATACCAGTAAATACATTTAGCCCCACTAGCTTCAGGATTACGCCATTCAAATCCTAACCAACGGGCGATCGCTTTTAGGGCGTAACTTTCAATGGGTAATGTTACAGTCTCTGTGAGGTATTCATAAATATCGACAAATCGATTTAAAACCGGCTGGACTAATTTATTGGGTGTACGGTATAACTTGGCCAGGCGTTTAACTGTATCTAATTCGTAGACGCAAAAATGATAAATCGGTGCATCGGGATATCGCCAGACTAAATCGAGAAATTGTTGCCAAATTAATTCTTCTTGGGCTGGTGTTTCCGCTAACAAAGAATAGAATTCCTGAGTGTTGGTTTGTTTATTTACCACCAACACCCCTAAAAGATAATCTAAATTGATATCTGGTTGGGCTTCAATATCAAAGTACAGTTCTACCGGAGCATTAAGATCAACGTGGGGATGGGGAAAGGAAAATGGTAAAGTTAGGGGTCGTTTTTCTAAGACTGATTGGGCTTGAATGACTAATTTTGTGGCAACTTTGGCATCAAAACCCGTAAGATTTTCCAAAAGGCTGGGACTAGTGTTAGCTAGAGAATCTAGAGTAGTGAGATTAAGGCTTTGGAGTTGGGTGTAACGGATGGGTGTCACTCCTGGTAGGAGGGAGAGGTGCTGCTGAGATTGGGCGATCGCATGACATTGACTGTGCCACTGACAAAGATTACACTTTTGACGAGCAATAAAGATTTCTGGCTGAGTTTGGGACTCTAAAGCCTGGATGAACTCCTGCAAAATCTCTTGCATTTGCGGTGTCCATCGAGATAAATCTATGAAGTATTTTGTTTCCTTGCTGCGTAGCATTAACCAAGCCGTTGACGGTGTTACCCCTTGGACTGTAGCTAACACCTGATTATGAAAAGCGGTGACAACCTGGTATTCCTGTTTGGGACGCTTACCCAATTCAATATTGACTGCTGTATACATCCACTCACCAAAACGCGATGCTCCTGGTTGCTTCACAAGTAAATCAGGAATACTGAGGAGAGTAGGATGCAAGGATTCTGACTCTGTGTCTACTAACTGACTGTAATTAGCTAACAGCACTCCTTGATAGATGTAATCAACCCCAAGCTGCATTAATTCTATAGTGGCAGCTTGTCCGGCTTGCCATTTTCCTCTAGGGTAACTGGGTTTTTGATAGGGAAACCGAGCCAAAACATTCAGCCGATGGGCGTTTTTGTCCTGTTGTAGTTTCAGCAACAACTCACTAGGCTGATCCCGAAGGCTTCTGTCGCCGTGAATATCTAAAACCGGACGACGTTTACAGCGTTGGTATTGCAGGAGGTGTTCAGCATTAATTAGCATTCACTCTAGTCACCTTTCATAAGAAATTAAAAGCCCCTACTTTAGTGTAGGGGATAGAGAACGGGGAACGGGTATTGGGGATTGAGGACAAGGTAGACAAGGTAAATCTTTACTGTCTCCACTCAAGTCAATCTCATTGACAACTGGGCGTTACTTCCTGGCAGACTATAGATAGTTTTGATAAAGCGATCGCCAGTAGCGATCAGCCACAGGATGAGTTTTTGAATCAGGCGAGAGCGTGGATTAATGACAATTGGGTGATACCAGATGCACCACCGCCCACCACACCCAGTCATCCAAGCGATACCGACCGATACCAGCCAACTGATAAGGCTTCTGAGGTTTTAGAATCATGCCTAACTTTGATAACCAGAAGCAGAACGGTGCATTACCGCTTTTTTATTAGCCCTCACCTTAACATCACACAAGGACAATTTTGTATCAGTATGATTACAAGCTTATTTGATATATCCTGAGAGAAATAAGGGTGATCGCCGTGATTTTTCTTGAATACTTTTGGCTATTTTTAGAATTTTTTCATAACTAAAATTTATTC
Source organism: Nostoc sp. CMAA1605 (assembly GCF_021596505.1). Lineage (GTDB taxonomy): Bacteria > Cyanobacteriota > Cyanobacteriia > Cyanobacteriales > Nostocaceae > Trichormus. Next base: position 62,807 of record NZ_PJIZ01000003.1, read on the forward strand.
TCAAAATAGATAAAAGATTATTAAATAGCATATTTGAATTTAAATTCTTCTCAAAGAAGGGTGGTATTTTATGTGTGGCATAGTAGCCTTATTTTCCAAACAGGAACCAATTTCCGAATCATCTTTGAGACTAGGTATTGATTGCTTGAAGCATCGAGGCCCAGATGGACAAAAATTTTGGATTTCTCCTTCTAGACGTGTTGCATTAGGACATACACGACTGAGTATTATTGACCTTCAAAACGGAGATCAGCCAATTGCTAACCAAGATGAAACTCTACATATCATTGCCAATGGCGAGTTTTATGACTTCGAGCGTATCCAGCGTGATTTGAAACAATGGGGATATCAACTAAAAACTAACTCTGATACTGAGATAGCCCTGCATCTATACAACGAGTTTGGCACACAATGTCTGCATCATCTCAGGGGTGAGTTTGCTTTTGTCATTTGGGATGAGCGTCATGATTTACTGTTTGCAGCACGCGATCGTTTTGGCATCAAACCTCTGTATTACAGTATTTATGAGAATATTCTTTATCTAGCCTCTGAAGTCAAAGCTTTATTTGCTGCGGGTGTCCCAGCCGCTTGGGATCATGAATCTTTTTGGCAAGCTGAGTCCGGCATTTTAGCTCCAGACCGGACTATGTTTGCCAATGTTTATCAAGTGCCACCAGGCTATTTTCTATTGGCATCTCGCTCTGGAATGCAAGTGCATCGTTATTGGGATTTTGATTATCCACTAATTAATAATTCCTTACCCCAGTACAAAGCAGAGGATTACATTGAACAACTTCGCCATACATTAGATGAAGCTATCCAATTGCGTTTGAGGGCTGATGTACCAGTTGGCTGTTATCTCAGTGGTGGTCTTGATTCATCCACGGTTTTAGGGATGGCAGCACATCTAAGTTCTTCTCCCATTCAGGCATTTACTCTTGCTTTTGACCATGAAGCTTATAACGAAGAACCACTGGCTCGTGAAATGGCAGCCCATACTGGTGCTAATTTACAGACTATTCCTGTGCGCCAATCGGACTTAGCTGAACATTTTGCAGATTCCATTTGGCATTGTGAAAGGCTATGTATTAATGCCAACACAACTGCCAAATATCTATTAAGTCGAGCTGCACGAGATGCTGGTTATAAAGTTGTACTTACAGGTGAAGGTGCGGATGAAATCTTTGGAGGCTATGTTCATTTCCGCCAAGATATGTTGCTCCATAATCAACAAGGACAAGATGAGGAGACAGTACAACTTCTGTTAGAAGAACTGAAGTTAAAGAATAAAGTTTCAATGGGACTGTTATTAGCTGAAAATAGCTCAAGTCAAGCTTTAAATAGTGTTCAGCGTTTGTTAGGCTTTGCCCCTGCTTGGATGCAAGCTTCGGCTGAGGGATATCTCAGGTCAGTTCCTTTGTATTCACCGGACTTGATTGCACAATTTTCACACAGGGATGTTTATCGTCTCTTTTTTAATCAGGTAGATGTACTTGAACAACTCAAAGGAAGAGAACCTGTACACCAATCTCTTTATTTATGGTCTAAAACTATCTTACCTAATTACCTTTTACGGATGTTAGGCGATGGTGTTGAAATGGCACATTCCATTGAAGGGCGACTTCCTTTTTTGGATCACAAAGTTGTGGAATTAGTTTGCAATATACCCGTTGCACTTAAAATTCGTGGATTGACTGAAAAATACGTACTAAGAGAAGCAGCAAAGCCGTTTATAACTAATACGATGTATCACCGCCAAAAGCATCCATTTCTAGCTCCACCTTCAACTTTCAAGCCAAATGAAGCCCTACAGCAACTTGTCCAAGATACTCTGCGGAGTTCTTTGATGTCTTCTGTACCTTTCTATAATCATGCAGCAGTAATTCATTTGCTTGACCAATTACCAACAATGAGTGAAAGCCAACGTACTTCTATTGATGTAATTTTGATGAAAATGCTGAGTGCTTGCATTCTTCACGAAAGATTTAGAGTCTCGTAAGTTGTTAGTAAGTAATTTGCTGTTATCATGCAATTTAGATTGCTGATAACAGGAATAAATGTGGACTCAAAAGGCGGAACTTATATGTTATAAATCTGTCTATTTACCTAATATCAATTCCTCTATAAAGTGACACTAAATTTCTACCCCCTATAGCCCCCTGATTCATGGGGGACGACGACAGCAGGGGTGTGATTAAGTGCCTCGTCATGGAGAAATAGTATAAGTCAAACGTCAATTAAAAGATAGCAACTTGCATTGCAAGTAATTGATCTTCAACTCGAAAAATTCGTCAGCTTTCTTACTTAATTTCTGTAAGGCGATGGAGAAGCAATCCGATCTGCATCCACTCTCGAAACGGCAAAAAGAGGCTCTGGCTATGGCATTGTGGATGGGAAAGACATCTGATACTAATGCTACAGTTTGTGCGGGTTGCATGAAGCCATTATTACTGCGCGCATGGGCAATTTATAAACGTCGCGAACAGCTATCTGCTGATAGCTTGTACCACTATCACTGTGACTTCAATCGCCGATTAAAGAAGTGTTTGGAATTACAGCAAGACAACAAGCGAGGTTCACAATCAAAGGGGTATTGTAGAAAATTTCCTCATTACTTGTTTGTCTTTTTAGCAGAGATTTCTAGCCAAACCACTTCCAGCAACCCTAAACCCACCTCGCAGATGAGAAATGTTTCTCAAAAAGCTCAGGCTGTTGTTTCAAAGAAACCTAAGTTTCCTTCATCTCCCTACTACTTAGCTTGGCTCGGCTTAGTAAGGAGCTATTTAGCACTCTGCACAAAAAATTCCACAATTGTCAAACTCAAAAAATTCCTTGGTTGTATAAGCTTAATTACCATCAAGATTGGCCATGAGCATATAAGAGTACGAGGAGTTTGTATTCACTACCATGACTTATACCATCTTGAGGTTGCTCAACTAGAGAGAATCCAGATGGGGAAAGACTGGGTGAGTGGAATTCATGGGATTAACTCACGAGTGTTCCATGCTTCTCCAATTGAAGAAGAGTATGACAGTTTTCTTGATGAAGCCCGGATTGCCATACATGAGTGCTTAACCCGACCTACTGCCTTCAGTCAAGTCAAATTACTTTGCTGGATGACCTTGTTGATATTACAAGGTATCAATCCTTTTGCCGTCCTGATTCGGCATCTGAGAAGTCTGAAGAAAAAGCCGGAAGAATTCCTACTTCTACCTGCTGATCATTGCTAAACTCATACCAATTCACGAAAATTCTGATACAGATCCAAACATAGGAACCCTTGTCAAGTCAGGACTTATCAATTGCGTTAGCGTAGCGGGACGTTAGTCCATTGCGTTAGCGAAGCGGGACGAAGTCCATTGCGTTAGCGAAGCGGGACGAAGTCCATTGTGAATTGGTATCAGATGCGGTTATTGCTTCCCTCAAGCTAGTAGTTTGCCAAGATAACGGTAAAAACCACGTAACTAAACATCCAATCTCTTGTCATCGTGTTTAAATGTGTTTATTATTACAGCTAATATATTATTTGCTACATCAAAATAATGGGTTAAGCAAATGTCTAGTTTATTAAACTGGCACTTTTCGATTAATTCTCCATAAAAGTAACCAAAGAACCGTATTTTTTAATGCACTGATTGATAAAGAGATAAAGCATTTTCACGTAAAATTCCCATAGCGATCGCCTCAGCTTCAGCAACGGTAATATCAGAATCGATGACTGCTTGCTCTAGCACTTCTTTTAACAGTTGGCGACCCCATTTTGCACCCAAATAATACAATTCTGGAATTGAGTGAGCATCAGAAGCATACATGAGTTTGGTAGTAGGAGTTAATTCTAATAATTGTCTGATAGCTTCCCGCATTCCAGATACACTTAAAAAAGGGATTGCCAAGCCAAAATCCACATAGACTTGCGGATATACTGAAGCCAAATAACCAGCCTCCTGCATATAAGGATAGGAAGCGTGTATTGACACTCCCCCGTTTATAAAACGGGGGATTCTTGGGTCAAAAGGGAGCTACTGCTTAACCCCTCGCCAAGCATCTTGACCGTATGCCCTACGGCTGCAAGACCACGTTGCATTACCACCATAGCAGCAGCAATGTCGCGGTCTGTTTCAAATCCACATTCATTACAACGATGCACTCGCTCAGATAAATCTTTTTTGCCTGTGTGGTGGTTGCAGTTGGGACAGGTTTGGCTAGTGCCATCGGGATTAACCTTTGCAAAATAAACCCCTCGCTTCCAGCAAACCCATTCCAAGATAGAAAGAAATTCACTAAAACCAGCATCTAAGGTGTGTTTTGAAAACATCCCTTGAGCATGGGCTTTAAAATTCAAATCTTCAGCAAATACCATTCCACCTTGGTCACACAGATAATGTGCCAACTTGAAATGAAAATCTTTACGAGTGTTGTGAATGTGTTCATGTAGTCGAGACACCTTCTGTTGAGCCTTTCGCCAGTTATTTGACCCCAATTTCTTGTGACTAACTCTTTGTTGCAGCAATCGCAGCTGGCGTTGGAGATCAACAAAAAATCTTGGTCTAGCGATTTGCTCACCAGCAGAGGTGGCTAAAAAACTTTTTAGTCCCAAGTCGATACCAACTGGTTGACCGTGTGGCGCAAAACTCTTAACATCAACATCCGCTTGCAGTGTCAGCATTACATACCATCCTGAAGCTTTCTTCACCACTTGGGCTTGTTTCGCAACAAACCCATCTGGGATAGGTCGGGATAATTGCATTTTCACCCATCCGATACCAGGAAGTTTGACTCTGCTACCTTGAGTTGGATTAACGCCCAATTGAGGGAATAGCAAAGAACGCATTCTTCCTTGTTTCTTGAATCGGGGGAAACCTCTCCCAGACTCCCACATTCCAATAAACGCTTTTTCTAATCGCCTCAACACTTGTTGTAACATCTGAGAATGTGCTGCGTTGAGGTTAGGATTAGTTTTCCGAGCCTGGGTTAAAGCTTTGCATTGAGACGCGAATGTTGGGCGTGGAGCATCGGCAGGAATGATGTATTCGCTCTTGATACTGCAAGCATCAATTCTGCATGACCTTGAGTTATACCAATCCTTCCTTTCTGCTAACGCAAAATTCCAAACTTTACGAGATGTTTCTAGCCATGCTTCGTAGGTTTGGGATTGCTGCTGATTTAGTTTTAAGCGATAGGTATAGGTTAGGTTTAGCATATACCCATTGTATCTTAAAAACGAGTAAACTGTTTTTAAAGCCGAATAAATGAGCCACTGCGTTGCGGTGAATCCAGCCCTGTAGGCGGGTCTCCCGCCGTAGGGGACTGGTGAACCCGGAGGGGGGTTTCCCCCGTTGTAGCAAGTGGCGTTCGGCACATTCGCGGCAGTTGAGCGTAGTCGAAACTTATATCCCCCACTTAAAAGACGTATGAGGTACAAAACTTATTGGTTTTGTACCTCATACTTGGGGGCTTTACGCATCACGACTCGTAAAACTATTGGTGCATGGCGATATTGTGGCGACTCTAATAAATGACGCAGATATAAGGGATTAGCCAACCGTAAATCTAAATCGGGATCACCATAGCCAGTGTGTAACTGTACAGGAAGACGATATTTTGCTGCTACTAATAAAGCCTGTTGCAACAAAAAATCAATCAGGGGTTTATCTGTGAGTCGCAGAGGTTGAGTCGATAATTGTTTGAGTTGTTCAAAATGAGTCGCCGCTACTTCTGGTGTCATAGGTTGGATATGCAAACCACTCCGGTAACAAGCAATGCTTTTAAAAGCCACTACCCCAGACGGTGGCGGATCAATTTCACTGTTAAATCTGTCTAGAAAAGTGGCAAAATCCGGTGATTGGGGAATTAGTTGTTCTGCTAACTGTTCTAATCTCAAAATTCGTCGCACAGAAATAAATCTTTCATGCCATGACAGAGGTAGGATAGTTTCTGGCTGTAAACCATCATCCAAATAAATCGCCTCTAAATTAGCAGCCTGAAAATAAATCTGTGTGAGTGCTTCTAACCCTAAACTTTCCCGCCTGGCTAAAATTGCCGTTTCTTCTGCTTCACAGTTCAACAACGCCGCAATATCCCGCAAACTACGCCGATAAAACAACGTATGGTGAGCATGGTGGTGAATAATTTCTGGATAATAACTTTCAGTGAAAGCTGCTGCATAAGGATACTGAGCAGCTACCTCTGGTTGTAATATGTTGTGGGCGTGTTGGTCAATTAAGGGAATAGTAGCTAAATCCATGGGCAATGGTGATATTTTTAGTATTTCTCTAATAATTTGTCTACTTCTGTCTGTAATTCCCAATCTTTCATAGCTTGCCACTCTGCTTGACGCACGGCTAAAAAAGCTTTGGCTAACTGTGGATTTAACGCTGTTAATAGGATATCGTCTTGTTGGAGATGAGCGATCGCTTGTCCTAAATTCTCTGGTAATTGGTCTATACCATTAGCCTGACGTTCTTCTATTGATAAATATCCAGGATCTTGATTTACAGGATTTGGTGGTGTCAAACCACGCTGCACACCATCTAGTCCCGCAGCAATCATTGCACCCAAGGCTAAATAAGGATTAGCGGCAGCATCCACAGTTTTTAATTCTAAGTGACTGGGACAACCCAAACCAGGGTCACTAGGCACTCTCACTGCTGCTTCTCGATTATCTAATCCCCAACAGCGAAAAGCACCACTCCAACTATGAGGACGAAGGCGACGATAGGAATTGACGCTGGGAGTAGTTAAAGCCATCAGTGCTGGCAAGTGGTGTAGAATGCCAGCCATAAATTGTAATGCTGTGGGAGATAGACCACAGATACCTTTTGGGTCTGGTAAGAGATTTTTACCATGATGCCACAGACTAAAATGAATGTGACAACCACTACCAGCCGCATCAGGGAAAATCTTGGGTAAAAAAGAAGCGGTGAGGTTGTGGCGTTTGGCGATCGCTTTGACAGTTTCTCGAAAAGTAATTTGCCAGTCAGCCGCGTGTAAAGCATCGGTGTAGCGGATGGAGATTTCCTGTTGACCAGGGCCAGATTCAGGATAATATTGCTCTACAGGTATACCTTGGGCAATCAGTGCATCAGCGATCGCATTAATGACCTCACAGTTGAGATCCATTGCCTGAGTCGAGGCAAAAACTGTGCGATCGCCTGGAATCATCCCTTCAGGTGTGGGTCGCAGCAAGTAAAATTCATTTTCAAAGGCTGCTTGTACTTCCAAACCTTGAGATTTAGCGGCGGTAATCATCCGCTTTAAAAAATCACGCGGACATAACGCCCAAGCCGCATCATTGAGTATCATATTGCCCATAACACGAGCATGACCAGGGGCATAAGGCAAAGGCTTTAAGGTAGACCAATCTGCCACTAAGCGAATTTCACCGACTGGGCCTAAATCCGTTTCTGGGACGACGGCATCATACATTACAGGCACTCCCTGCTGCCCAAGGGAAATACCCACCCCATGCTCAAAATAGTGAGAAAGCATTTCTATGTGTACAGCTTTGCCTCGAATCACATTGGCATTATCACACCACAGAAACCGCACGAACTTTACACCTGTTTCTTGCAGAAATTTCCGTATTTTTTTGGGATGATTTTTTTCAACCATTGCTTTTTAAACTCAACTATTTTAAAAAAGATAAACTAGAATAAAACCCTCTTTCTCCCTGCTCTGATTACAATGAATCGTAAAACACTGAGTTAATTCCTCAGAGAATTTAATTTTCAATCTGTTTTTGCAAAAAATATCTCTCATGTCCTGGCGGGTAGTCTGGTAGGACACCAAATATTTGATAGCCCAAACTCTGATAAAAACCCAAGGCTTGAAAGCTAAATGTATCTAGGTAAGCGTGACTACAACTCCTTTGTTTAGCGGCTTGTTCAGCTTTCAGTAACAGTTGCTTGCCATAGCCTTGACCCCGCAAAGACTCAGCTACCCAAAGATGGGAGACAAACAACCATCCCCAATGCGTTTTCCCAACTAAACCACCCACAATTTCACCTTGAGCATCCCGCATGAAAACGCCTAGAGGATAAGCAATATCATCATCCTGTTGAGCCACTCCCCCGTTTTTAAAACGGGGGATTCAGGCATCAGACAGAGATTGCAGTCTGGGACTGTCTAACATCTCCTATGCCTAGAGTCGAACTCCCGACTCTTTGAATATTCAAGCTGGCGTTTTCATCCCTGTCATTTTCAGATTGACATGAAGGACAACGCCAACGTCTAATTGACAAATCTAGGGTTTCTAAAATATGTCCACAGCTAGAACAAGTTTTGCTACTGGGATACCACGGGTCAATGAAAACAACCAGTTTGTTTTTCTTTTTGGCAACCCATTCTAAAATTTGGAGAAACTCACCAAACGCCAAGTCTGATATTTTTCTTCCCCAAAGTCGTTGCATTCCCTTGAGGTTGAGAGTCTCAAAGCATAGTACCTCAAACCTATCAGTCAACTCATGGGCTAACTTCCAAAACCAATCGCTACGACGATTAGAAATGTCTTCATACTTGCGTACTAGATTAAGTCTCGCTCGTTCCCGATTAGCCGAGCCTTTTAACTTCTTTGAATGTTGCCTACTAGCTTTGGTTATAGCGTTTAGAGATTGTTTGAAAAACTGAGGAGAATCAATTTTTGTACCATCTGAGCAGGTGAGAAAGGTCTTCAATCCAAAGTCAAAACCAGCGATTTTACCCGTCTTAATCTCGACTTCTGACTTACTACCGTCGTCAACGCCGAGCGGAGCCGAGGCGTTGACCACAACAACCATAAACAATTCACCTAATGGTGTGCGTTTTATAGTTAGAGTCTTGACTGTTCCCTCTATTTCTCTAGACTTCCAAAATTGATAAATCTTGTTCCCAATTTTGACTCTGTTGCCACCCAAAAACTTATAACCTGCTTGCTTTAGGGTGAATGATTTATATTTCTTGACCTTCTTAAATCCTGGTGGTCTAACTCCTTTCTTCTTGTGCTTAAAAAATAATTGGTAGGCTTTCTCAATGCGTTGACAAATATCTTGTACCGCTTGAGAACCTACGGTCTGCCAAAATTGGTTGCGTTTCCGCAGCTTGGCAATATGAGCCTGAAGTTTTGCACAGTTTAAGTGTTTGCCCCACATCCGGTAGTAGCGTTTGTGCAGGGCAATACAATGATTGTAGATTACCCCACTCGCGTTAATCATGCGTTTGAGAAATCTATTTCTTTTGTGCTGGTACAGTTTGAACTTCAAGGTTTTCATGCGGTTATGATATCATCATTGGTGTAGATAATCAATACTCATCTACATGAAATCTGTATATAATCACTACAACCACGCAATCGGGTTGGCTACTGTTCATTTAGTTTGGATACCATGCAGGCGCAGGAGAGTCTTCAATAACAATGAAAAATTAAAACTACGATGTATTGAGATATTTCAGTCAGTTGCTAATGATAAAAAATGGATTATCAAAGCACTAGAAATTGCTCCTGACCACATTCATTTGTTGGTAGAATATGACCCGCATCACTCAATATCTCAAGTAGTGAAAGCGTTTAAAGGCAGGTCATCAAGATATTTGAGACAAGAATTTCCAGAACTAATGAAGCTTCCTAGTCTGTGGACGCATTCGTATATTTTTGACACAACGGGCAAAGTCAGCACTCAGAAAGTTTTGGAGTACATTAACGACCCACATCATGGATGAATAAATTCATCCTGTTCGCTTATATCCTCCACTTAAAGGACGTATGAGTTGCAAAACTTATTGGTTTTGTACCTCATACTTGGGGGCTTTACGCATCACACTCGTAAATCAGTTTTGTTATATTGCAGAATTTTACTAATTACTGTCCGAATATCTTCGGGATCAGGGTTATCTTCTACATATACTGTTACATTTGTCATTTGTGACTTAAATAAAATCCAACAAAATTTATCAGAGATTCCAGCTGCAGAGTATACTACTAAGTCCTTATCCTTAATAGATTTGTTAGCATTACTTTGGCTTTTGTGGTTACAGAATCACAGTCAAACCTGTGTCAGTCTGACAACTATCTCAGGATAGGAAGGTAGTGACATATGATACTTGACATCGAAAAGCTCATGTTTGTCATCATCAGCCTGTAGCAATTGGTGGTATTTTTATGAATTCCCGGATTCGTTTTTTGATGTGCGCTCCTGACCACTATGATGTAGACTATGTGATTAATCCCTGGATGGAAGGGAATATTCACAAATCATCACGCGATCGCGCCGTAGAACAGTGGCAAGGACTACACCAAATCCTCAAGAAACACGCAATTGTGGATTTGGTGACACCGGAAAAAGGCTGGCCAGACATGGTGTTCACGGCTAACGCTGGTTTAGTCTTAGGTGAAAATGTGGTTTTAAGTCGCTTTTTACACAAAGAGCGTCAGGGAGAAGAGCCATATTTTAAACAATGGTTTGAAGATCATGGTTATACAGTTTATGAATTGCCTAAAGACTTACCCTTTGAAGGTGCAGGCGATGCACTGCTAGATAGAGAAGGGCGTTGGTTGTGGGCTGGTTATGGTTTCCGTTCAGAATTAGATTCTCATCCCTATTTGGCTAAATGGCTAGATATTGAAGTTCTATCCCTGCGGTTAATCGATGAGCGTTTCTATCATTTAGATACTTGTTTTTGTCCTTTAGCTAACGGTTATTTACTCTATTATCCTGGCGCGTTTGATTCCTATTCCAACCGCCTCATTGAAATGCGTGTGGCTGCTGACAAGCGTATCGCCATAGCTGAAGCTGACGCTGTCAATTTTGCTTGTAATGCGGTGAATGTAGAAAGCATCGTGATTATGAATAAAGCCAGTGAAGGCTTGAAATCTCGGCTTGCGGATGTGGGTTTTCAGGTTTTAGAAACAACCCTTACCGAATTCCTCAAAGCGGGTGGTGCGGCGAAATGTCTAACTTTACGTGTCACCGAACCAGTACAGGCGGAAGTTCACGCCAACGTTTCAGTTGAAAGTCGGATTATTCGCTTAGAAGGGCATTTGCTCGACTCTGGTTTGATTAACCGCGCCTTGGATATGATCGTCGATACTGGCGGTAGTTTCCAAGTTCTCAATTTCAATTTGGGAGAACAACGTCAAAGTACCTCCGCCGCAGAGGTGAAAGTTTCTGCACCTTCTCATGGGGTGATGGAAGAAATTATCTCCCTACTAATTGATTTAGGTGCGGTAGACCTACCACAAGATGAGAGAGATGTCAAGCTTGAGCCTGTAATTCAAGATGGTGTCGCCCCTGATGATTTCTACGTCAGTACAATTTATCCCACGGAAGTCAGAATCAACGGGCAGTGGGTGAAGGTAGAAAATCAACGCATGGACGGTGCGATCGCCATCACTCAAACCCCCACAGGTTTACTAGCACGGTGTAAAATCTTACGTGACCTGAAAGTGGGTGAACAGGTGGTAGTAGATGTGCAAGGTATCCGCACCATCCGCAAGACAGAATCACGGGAACAACGCAACTCTCAAGAATTTAGCTTTATGTCCTCTGGTGTTTCCAGTGAACGCCGTGTGGAATTAGTGGTGGAACAAGTCGCTTGGGAATTACGTAAAATTCGGGATGCTGGCGGTAAAGTAGTTGTCACGGCTGGGCCTGTGGTGATTCATACAGGTGGCGGCGAACATCTCTCACGACTGATTCGGGAAGGTTATGTACAGGCTTTACTGGGTGGAAATGCGATCGCCGTCCACGACATCGAACAAAATATGATGGGTACATCCTTGGGTGTAGACATGAAGCGGGGTGTAGCTGTGCGTGGTGGACATCGCCATCACCTCAAGGTAATTAATACCATTCGTCGTCACGGTAGCATTGCCAAAGCTGTAGAAGCTGGGGTAATTCGTAGCGGTGTGATGTATGAATGTGTCCGCAATCAAGTACCCTTTGTTTTAGCTGGTTCCATTCGGGATGATGGCCCCTTACCCGACACCCAAATGAATTTGATTGCAGCCCAGGAAGAATACGCCAAAAACCTCGAAGGTGCGGAGATGATTTTAATGTTGTCATCCATGCTGCACTCCATTGGCGTAGGGAATATGACCCCGGCTGGTGTGAAAATGGTCTGTGTGGATATTAACCCAGCCGTCGTGACTAAATTGAGCGATCGCGGTTCAATAGAATCAGTCGGCGTAGTCACAGATGTGGGATTATTCCTCAGTCTGTTAATCCAGCAATTAGATAAGTTGACAAGCCCCTACGTTTCTAAGGTAGGTTAATGAGGAAGTAGAGGGCAGGGGAGCAGGGAGCAGGGGAGAAACTCATCACCCTGCACCCTACCTCTAATTAACTTACACAAGACGCATAGAAAGGAAATGGTAAGAGTCGCTTTAACAAGAGAGCTGCAAATTAACTGGGTGAGTTTCATCGCTGACTTTATGTTAGTGGGAATGGTTTTCGGCCCTCCCATTGCTCCTTTTTTGGCTGCGTCTGGAGTTTGGTTACTTGGCACTATTGCGGACATCATTTATTTCATGGGTAATCATGTCTGTCCGCAACCAGATATGGGCTTAGATTTAGCACCCCCATTTCTCATGGCTGTGTGTATGCGCTGTTATGGTACTGTCACAGGATTACTCATCACACGGTTGCTATATGCTGTAACTGGTGGTAGCGGATTTTATTGGCTGAGTCAATACGGTTGGAATGGTGCGGCGTTAGCTAGTGTATTAATGATGGCGTATCCTCTGGAATTAGCAGCGCAAATTTTTGGCTTGTGGGATTTTAATAATTATTTAGTCACACCCTTTGGGTTAATTACAGGTTTAGCTTGGGGTTTGTTCATGATGCCATTTTTACATAGTTGGCAGCGTAATTAGACTAACAAATTGTCCTCATGAAAACCGACTCTATTTTTTATCAACTATTTCAGAACTTTCCCCATATATTCTTTGAGTTGATTGGGGCATCATCTATTAGAGGTGATGCTTATAAATTCATATCCGTCGAAATTAAGCAAACCGCTTTTCGGATTGATGGTCTATTTTTACCATCTCTTGATTTAGCCGATCAACCTATATATTTTGTGGAAGTTCAGTTTCAACCTGATCCTAGATTTTATTCGCGTTTTTTTAGCGAAATATTTCTGTATCTACGTCAGTATGATGTGCCTAATGATTGGCGGGGCGTTGTGCTGTATCCTCAACGGAGTCTAGATTCAGGAGTACCAATTCAATATCGTGGTTTGTTACTCACAGAACAAGTACAGCGTATATATTTAGACGAGTTAGATAGGAAAGCAGACAATTCAGTAGGTATTAGTATAGTTCAACTAATTGTAGAGTCAGAAACAACAGCGATCGCATCAGCCCAACAGTTAATTAACAAAGCTGGACAACAAATTGATGATGCAACTTTGAGAACAAAGATTTTAGAATTGATAGAAACGATACTAATATACAAGTTTCCACAAATGACTCGCCAGGAGTTAGAAGCTATGTTTGGATTTAGTGAGTTAAAGCAGACAAGATATTATCAAGATGTTAGGGAAGAGGCAAAGCAGGAAGCGTTATTAGCAGCAATACCTCGATTGTTGGCGTTGGGATTAACGGTGGAGCAGGTTGCTGAAGCTTTAGATTTAACTGTTGAACAAGTACAGCAAGCAACCAGTAAACAACCTCCGGAGACTGAAGAATAATACAAAAGAGTTTGGAACTTGAAAAACTCAACTACTTACTTCTAAACCACTCAGTAATCGCCTCTGCTAGAGTTTTGACTAACTTATTTTGCTCTTGGGGATTTGTCGCCTCCTCAAAATCATCAGGGTTACTCATAAAACCTAACTCCAATAATACCGATGGTGCAGTATGGGGACGTGTGAGTGCTAAATTTTGCCAATACAAACCATAAGAAGGCCTACCCAAATCATTAACTAAGCGGTTATGTAGTAAAGTAGCCAAGCTATGGGCTTGGGGATGATACCAATAGGTACTGACACCCCTGGTGTTTTCCGCATCACCATCATCGGGGAGAGAGCGATAGTGAAAAGTAAGAGCGATCGCAGGTGATTCTTGATCTATAATTTTCTGACGTTCCACTAGGGATAAGTCTCGATCATCTTCCCTCGTCATCACCACAATTGCACCCCGCCGCACTAACTCATCTCTCAATAGCTTGGTGACTTGCAAATTCAAGTCTTTCGCTAACAAACCAGTAGCCCCGACTGCACCCAATTCTTTACCACCATGTCCAGCATTGAGTACAATTTTGATTCCAGACAAGGGCTTTGCAAGAGAAGAATTAGCTAAATTGGGAGTTTTATCTTGCGCCCAAGTCACAGTAGGAGTGATCAGAAAATTTAAAAGGCTTGCGCCTACAAAATCCAAAATTAAGAAAGTGAGACTCAACAAACCTTTTAGCTTTTGCACCTGTATCAACTTGCTCAAATATCCTATTTAACGCTGCTAAACCATTCAGTTATCCCATCTGCTAAAGTGTTAGCTAACTTTTTCTGTTCTTGGGAATTTGTCACCCACTCAAATTCATTGGGATTACTCATAAAACCTAACTCTAATAATACTGAGGGTGCGGTGGCTGGGCGCGTGAGTGCTAAGTTATTCCAAAATACTCCGTAGGAAGGTCTGCCGAGTTTCTGTACGAGATAATTGTGCATGAACACAGCTAAACTGTGAGCTTGAGTATTATACCAAAATGTACCAACACCCTGCGTATTTTCCGCATCACCATTATCTGGTAGAGAATTGTAATGGATAGAAAGGGCGATCGCAGGTAATTCTCGATTGATAATTGCTTGACGCTCCGGTAAAGACACATCCCGATCATCTTCCCTCGTCATCACCACCGTGGCACCGCGTTTGACTAATTCCTCTTGCAACAGCCGAGATACAATCAAATTCACATCTTTTTCTAAATATCCAGTCGGCCCAGCTGCACCAGATTCTTTACCACCATGACCAGGATCTAGTAAAATCTTGATACCAGATAGTGGCTTTTGCCTACTCTGCTTGATAACAGGCGCATGACGTAAAGCCAAAACCAGGGTTGTACCGTTATATCTCAGCTTGTATCCCCATTGTTGGCGTTTTTTGAGGTTAAAGGTGTATTTTACCTGTCCTGGGGCTACCTGCTGCCAATCTAGGCGAGAAATTAAGGGGTCATCATCCAGGCGAATAATATCAGTTTGGGCAGTGGTGTTGTAGAGCGTGAGGCTCAAAGTTTGCTCACCTTGCTCTACACTCACAGGGACAGGAGCTTGTAGAGGGAAAACCATCTCTGTTGTATCGGGAAGTCTCCGATATCCCACACTGCGAATGATTGCGCGTGGCGGAATTGCTCCTGGTAAAGTCCTGGTTTCTTTGCTATTAATCCAGCCACCATAGTCTAAACGCAACCATTCACCCTCTATTCCTGTGACAGTTCCCCTTGTTCCCTGGGGTAATGGAGTTAGCCGAGAATAATCTGTACTAGGGCCAGTTCGAGCCACACCAGATTCTGGTGTCACCTCTATGACTGGTAACTGCGTTGGTGAGAGGATTGTGACTTTACCATTTCCTGGTTGAGCGATCGTCTTACCATTTAAAGTTAACTGAAATTCCGGTTTACCCAGATCAACACTATTTTGGCTTGAATCAGGAATAAAGTCACCAGAAATGATGTTATTCCCGATCAAAAAGGAGAAAGAGTTATCAGATTGGACGGTGGTGCAGCCCTCATACTTGTCGGCATTAGACTGGGTATTAGGTTGGTTTTGTCCCGTCAAAACAGCCAAATTACTTGGTAGTTGTGCTTGTTGTGGTTGAGGTAAAAGTCTCACAGTCTGATTCGCCAATTTCACAGAGACACTGGCGTTAGGTGGCGCAACTGCGCTAAAACAAATTAGTTCTCCCGGTAGTCTGGCGATGTCAGCAACTGGAGTCAGAGAACCTTGAGCAAAAGCTAATCCCTGTGGAATTTCCGGCTGGTTGCTAATCCTGTTCACTTTCATCTCCAGCACTTGATTTTGGTGACGGATGGTAAAAATATTCTCTCCCAACTTTAAGGGAAAGCTAGGTGCAAAGTGACCATCTCGACTGCGGCTTATTGGCTTACCATTAATGAGAACTTGTCCATTAGGTGGTGCTGTACCAATAAAGAAGATTTTTTCCGCACTTGTCTGATGATTGGTGGGAGGGTAAACAACTTTTAATGGTGTTGGTTGGGCCAATGCTACAGAGGAGGTGAGAAAGCAGCTTAAGATTACTGAGACGAGGATTTTTTTCACAGCAAAATCACAGAAAATTTCATGATGTGACACCAATTCACGAAAATTCTGCCACAGAATTCAAAATTACTGGTAAATGCCGGATTTCTTAATTTTAAATTTTGAATTTTGTAGCAAGATCCCGTAGGGTATGCGTGAATTTTGAATTGGTAAGACGGGATGTTCTTTTGGAAGTTATTTTTAGCAGTCGATGGCAATTCAAACTACTATGACTAAGTTTATCTTTGTAACTGGAGGGGTAGTTTCCAGTATTGGCAAAGGCATTGTAGCAGCAAGTCTGGGCCGTTTACTCAAATCACGAGATTATTCGGTGTCGATTTTGAAACTCGACCCTTATATTAATGTTGACCCAGGAACGATGAGTCCTTTTCAACATGGGGAAGTGTTTGTTACCCAAGATGGTGCAGAAACTGACCTAGATTTGGGACATTATGAACGCTTTACCGACACTTTGATGTCACGGCTAAACAGCGTTACCACCGGCTCAATCTATCAAGCAGTGATTACCAGAGAACGCCGGGGCGACTACAATGGCGGTACAGTACAGGTAATTCCCCACATTACTAATGAAATCAAAGAACGGATTTTGTTAGTAGCAAAAGAAACAAATCCGTCCGTAGTCATTACAGAAATTGGCGGTACTGTCGGTGATATTGAATCTCTGCCATTTTTGGAAGCTATACGTCAATTACGCAAAGAGGTAGGACGGCAAAATGTGCTGTATATGCACGTTACCTTAGTACCTTACATTGCTTCGGCAGGAGAAATGAAAACAAAGCCGACACAGCACTCAGTCAAGGAACTCAGATCAATTGGCATTCAACCAGATATTTTAGTCTGCCGGAGCGATCGCCCCATCCCAATGGGACTAAAACAAAAAATGTCAGAGTTCTGTGATGTCCCTGTTCAGTGTGTCGTTACTTCCCTAGATGCTAACAGTATCTACGAAGTACCACTGATTTTAGAACGGGAAGGACTGGCACAACAAGCCCTAGAGTTGTTGCAAATGGAACAACGCCAGCCCAATCTAGAACAATGGCAAACAATGGTAGAACGGCTATACAGTCCTAAACACCCCGTGGAAATCGCCATTGTCGGTAAATATGTCAGATTGAGTGATGCGTATTTATCTGTAGTAGAAGCACTGCGTCATGCAGCATTTGCCACACATGGAGATTTACGTTTACGCTGGGTAAACTCCGAAGACTTGGAAAATCAGCCAGCCGAAAAATATTTGGCTGGTGTAGATGGTGTGCTTGTACCTGGTGGTTTTGGTACCAGGGGGGTAGATGGCAAAATTGCCGCCATTAAATATGCCCGCGATCGCCAAATTCCTTTCCTCGGTTTATGCTTGGGAATGCAGTGTGCCGTTATCGAATGGGCGAGAAATGTCGCTGATTTAGCTGGTGCTAACAGTGCAGAATTTGATCCCGCCACCCAATACCCAGTTATTAACCTGCTACCAGACCAGCAAGATGTTGTAGACTTAGGCGGAACGATGCGCTTGGGAGTCTACCGTTGTCAAATTCTTCCCAATAGTTTGGCTTCCAAGCTTTACCAAGCAGAAGTCATCAGAGAACGCCATCGCCATCGCTACGAATTTAATAACGCATATCGACAGCTGTTATTAGATTCTGGCTATGTAATCAGTGGAACTTCTCCTGACGGACGCTTAGTAGAGATTGTAGAATTACCGCAACACCCATTTTTTATTGCGTGTCAATTCCACCCGGAATTCCAATCTCGTCCTAGCAACCCCCATCCTTTATTTCAAGGATTTGTGCAGGCTGCGATCGCTCGTAATCATCCCACTACTAGTATTCAAACACCTGTAGAGGTATCTTAGACAATTTACAATCCCCTACATTGATCCAAGGAAAAAGCATCTACCGAATTAAACATAGATTTTTGCAATTGTGCATCAACAAACAACAGCACTAAACTTATGACAGGGAAAACAGAGAAGTGGGAGTGGAGATTTTCTTGGCTCCCAACTTCCAAGGAACAGGGAAGAGGAAACAGAGAGAAGTGGGGAGATTTTCTTGGCTCCCAACTTCAACAGAATAGGGAACAAATTTAAAAGTTTCTCGGCATCAAGCTTTATTCTGAAAATCTGTACTGCCTTGACTTGTAATCTGCTGTATGAAATCTAGTGATTTCGTAAAATACAGGGTAAACATCAATCATGAACTTGGGACTTGAGGAGATGTTGTGGCGTACTGGGTAAAAGTTTTTTATGAGAGGAAAGAATATGTGATTAATTTTGACCGTGTTAATGCTTTTTGTTATGAAAAAAACGGCAGAGTAACCTTTTGGTTGCCTGATAGTGCCATTCCCGTAGTGATTAACCCGCAAAGTAATCTAGAAGATTATCAAAAAATTCTAGACTATATAGAGAAAGTTACTGGATTAGAAGTGGAAAATGCCTATTGGGTGAAAATCCTTTATGAAAGAAATGAATATGTGATTAACCTCAATTGCATTAGTTCTTTTTGTCAAGAACAAAATGGCAGGATAACCTTTTGGCTACCCGATGGCACTATCCCCATCGTCATTAACCCTGTAAATAATCCAGAGTCATACAACAAAGTATTACAGTTTGTGCAGAAGACTACGGGGTATTCTTTTTCTTAGTCAATAGTCAATAGTCAATAGTCAATAGTCAATAGTCAATAGTCAGCACTCATTACTCATTACTCAGCACTCAGCACTCATTACTCAGCACTCAGCACTCATTACTCAATAGTCAGCACTCATTACTCAGCACTCAGCACTCATTACTCATTACTCATTCCTTGTCCCCAGTCCCCAGTCCCCCTAACAGCTAACTTGGCTGCACCTACCATTCCGGCGGAATTACCTAACTGTGCGGGGAGAATTTGTAAGCCTGCGCGGGATGTGGGCATGACTCGCTTTTCAATTTCTGCTTTGACGGCTGGGTAGAAAAACTCGAAGCTAGCACTGACACCACCACCAATGACGATCGCTTGTGGTGTTAAAACGTAAATTAAACTAGTTAAACCAATACCTAAGTATCTACCGTATTCTTGCCAAAATTCTAAAGCTTTGACATCTCCGTTTTGCGCTCGCATTCCTAATTCTATGGGTTCACAGCCAGTCATGCGGCGAATGGCTTGAACCGAAGTATATTGCTCTAAAGAACCTGGATTACCACTCTTACACATTGGCCCATCAGGTTGGAGTGTAATTAATCCCAGTTCTCCGCCTGCACCTTGATGTCCTACAAACAAATTACCATCGAGGATAATCGCACCGCCAACGCCAGTTCCCAAAGTCAGCATAATAAAATTGCGAAACTGACTACCTGCACCTAACCAAGCCTCGGCGACACCTGCACAATTAGCATCATTCTCGATAATAGTCGGTTTGCCTGTTTTGGTTTCTAACCAATCAGCTAACGGGATATTCAACCATCCTGGTAAATTAATCGCAATTTGGGCGATGCGTCCTGTCGCATCAGCCGGGCCAGGAGTACCCACACCAATAGCTATAGTTTGATTATCTGGGTCAACTTGCGCGATCGCATCCACCATTACCGCCAACACAGCTTCCGGTGTTGCTGGTTGGGGTGTGGCGACAGTCAAAGATTGTAGACAACTACCATCTTGACTAAATCGCCCCAATTTAATCGCCGTTCCCCCTAAATCAATCCCAATTACTTGAGAATTTTCCACTTTCAAAGCCTCACACAACAATCAATCAGCTAGCAGTGACGTAGCTGATTAAAGTTTCCCCTAATACCAATTCGCAATTCGCAATTCGCAATTCGCAATTCGCAATTCGCAATTAAGAAAGTCAGAGACAATCTTGGTTTCAAGTTTTGCATCTGTTGCTTAATTTTAGTGAATTGGTATAAGTTAGTATTTCCTCTATTCCCTTTTACAAAAGCATACTAGCTTTTTTGAGCCTCTCCACTCACAAATGAGTTGAAGTCATCAGTCTGTTTTGCAGGGACACTAACATTAGTAGCAATAGTAGGACTCAAATTTGATTGTTCCCGCCAAGCCGTCACAGGCGCACCGTGTAAAATCCCCGCTAAAGTCACAGAAAGCATAAACCCACCAGCCGCCGCCGCAATTAAAGAAATGTTATCTTTCACTCTAATCTCTCATTTACAAATACAAAAATATTGCAAATCAATAGTCCAAAGTCCAAAGCCTATAGTTTCTAGTCTCAATCTAAATAACTAATGACTAATGACTCTTGACTATGGACTATTGACTATTTCCGGTTTCCATTTTCTCCCCGTAATTTAGGATTGACAAATTCATTTAACCCCTCACCGAGTAGTGATAACCCTACCACCATCAAAGTCATCGCCAAACCAGGAAACAGAGTAGTCCACCAAACACCGGTAGGTAAAGCTTCTAGTGCTTGTTTTAAATCATGTCCCCATTCGGGTACTTCTTCCGGTAAGCCTAACCCTAAAAAGCCTAAACCACCAAGTACCAAAATTGCGTCGGCAGCGTTGAGAGTGAAAAGTACGGGTACACTTTGAATGACATTCAAAAACAGATAGCGAGACAACACAACCCAAGTAGAAGCACCCATTGCTTGAGCCGCTTCAATAAACACTTCCGTCTTGACGCTCACAGTATGATTACGGACGACTCGGTAATATTGAGGGATGTATGCAATACTAATAGCGATCGCAGCGTTGAATATTCCTCGCCCCACAACAAACGCCAGTGTCACCGAAAGCAGCAGTCCTGGTAAGGTGTAGATGCTATCCATGAGAAACAGCAGCATCTTATCTAACCTACCACCGAGGTAGCCACTTAACATTCCCAGAGGTACACCAACCACCATACTGAGTGCAGTAGCCAAAATCACCACTTGCAAAGCCGCTTGTGCGCCAAATATCGTGCGGGAGAACACATCATGTCCTAAGCGACTAGTACCAAACCAGTATTTAGCAGAAGGGGCTGCTTGTATTGGGTTAGAGAGGAATTCTTTGGGATTTTGTAGCCATCCCCAAGATTGCAATACAGGTGCAAAGAAAGCCAGAAAAATGAAGAATAAAGTAATAGCTAACCCAATCAACATTAATTTTTGCGAAAGACTGGGATTTTTAGCAAAACTCACCAACTTTGGCAGACGACGTTTAGTGACGGTCATGGGCAATATGAGAAGCAAAATACGCTGACCATTGTAATGATTCGTTAGTCAATAGTCATTAGTCAATGGTCAATAGTCATTAGTCATTAGTCATTAAGTAAGTCGGTGCAATAAAACCAAACTATGTGAAGAAAAGTCAATAAGGCTCAAACTCTTTCTCCCCCTGCTCCCTGCCCCCTGCCCCCTGCCTTATTCCAACAATAATTATTTACACCGACCTACTTAGTCAGTGGGTTTGAAGCAAGAATCTCCCGCTAACCGCTTGCGCGGTGTAGCGGCGAGAGTGTCAAAAATACTTGAGTTGAATCTGAATATTGGTGTTGGGGCCAGCTAATATGAAAGCCGCTTCGCTGAATTCGGGTGCTTTGGTGCGAACTTCGGGGTTTCTGGAAAAGCCAAAGCCTTCTAAGGGTATACCTAGATTATTTCTGTTTAAGGTGCGATCGCTATTTTGATCATGAATCACAGCCACAGCATAACTACCAGCTTGTAAGTTATCAAAGCTCACTTTTACCGGAGTTTCACCAATTGTAGTACACTGGCTCTGGACAACACGCTTGGGATCGCTGGGAAATCCTTTACTGGCAGTAAAGACGCTAGCGCAAATTTGACCTTTTTGATTTTTCAAGCCATCAATTTCTACAGTCAGCGTGCCATTGAAGTTTGCTTTTACACTTGATGACCACGTTAAACCTCCAAACGCTGCAAGCAGCATTACGCTAACTGTCATTTTTTTCAGCATAAGATTTTTAGTTAAAACAAATACCAACAGTGAGTGCAGATTCATACTGACACGGAACTGTCAATCTAGGCAAGGGAGTGGAAGCGATGAGTGTTGAGTGCTGAGTGATGAGTGTTGAGTAATGAGTAATGAGTGCTGAGTATTGAGTGCTGAGTGCTGAGTGCTGAGTGCTGACTAATGACTATTGACTATTGACCATTCGGAATATGAATAATGAACTCAGCACCTCTACCTACTGTTGATACACAGTAAATTTGTCCCTGATGTTTCTCTACAATAATTTGATGACATATTGATAAACCTAATCCTGTGCCTTTACCTACTGGTTTGGTGGTAAAAAAGGGGTCAAATAATCTTGTTTTCACATCTTCGGGAATTCCTGGGCCATTATCAGCTATGCGAATCATGATTTGCTGATTATTCATGCTTTCAGTCCGAATCTGAATTTGTGGTTGAGTCAATGATTCTGGACTGTTACTCATAGATTCTTCCAACGCATCAATTGCATTGGCGATGAGGTTCATAAAAACTTGATTGAGTAAGCCAGGATAACAATCTACTGGGGGGAGATTACCATATTCTTTAATAATTCTGATACCAGGATGGTGGTGATGAGGTTTGAGGCGACTTTGTAAGATTAACAGTACACTATCAATACCTTCATGAAGGTCTACTGTTTTTTTGTCAGATTCGTCTAAACGGGAGAAATTACGCAAAGAACGCACAATTTGATCAATGCGTCCACAACCTGTTTTCATGGAAGTTAAAAGCTGGGGCAAATCATTCATCATAAACTCAAATTCATTTTGAGCGATCGCGTTAGCAATTTCTTCTACTGGTTGGGGATAATACTGACGATATAGGTTAATCAAGTCACGTAAATCATCAATATATTCCAAGGCATGAACCAGATTACCAGCAATAAAATTGACGGGATTATTGATTTCGTGAGCAATACCCGCTACTAATTGACCTAAAGAGGCCATTTTCTCATTTTGTAATAATCTGCTATAGTTTTTCTTTAAATCCCGAAACCCGGCTTTGGCTAATTCTGATTGTTCTTCTACACGCTGTAACTGAGTCAGGGTCAGAGTATGAATTTGGGAGTTAGCTAATAGTAGTTGATGAAAATCGATGATCCCGTATTTACCGGATTGAGTTCTAATGATAATTGGTTCGTAAACAAGTGCAGGCGATCGCTGCAATGCTGCCTGAGTTGCTTCTACAATTGTCATATCTTGGTCAAAGATGCACACTTCAGGCTGAAGAAAATTATACAAAGTTTCAATGGGACGCATGGAGAACAACCCGAAGCTATAAGGGCGACTCATATGCTCAAAAAATCTCTGTCGTGAAATCATCCCGACAAAATATTGATTTTTAGTCAAAATAATTCCTGGTAATAATGTTTCGGCTTCAAATGCTTTAATTAATGTATTTCCTGGGAGATTTAGCTCAATTTGGATTTCCCAAATGGGTAGTTCTTGTAAAGTCGAATCCAATTGCAAGCTCGTTTTACTAGCATCGTTCATGCTATGGATAGCAAGCATAATCTCCATCCTTTTCGCTTGGTGCTGTATCGCTTTTAGTTGCGTCATAGGGCATTGCATATTTGCAGAATGACTTGATTGGTTTTGTTAGGATGGGCATCTTGCCATTCCCTAATATTTTGGGGTGGGTAAGATGTCTACCCTGCAAGATTCATTCCTGAATTCAGCAACACCCTTGGAAGAAATTTTTCTCTTGTTCCAGTACAAATTACTAGAACCAACATGATTACTAAATTCAGTCTTCCCAAAATTGCTTTACAAATTTTAATCACAGCTAGAATTTGGCTCAACTTTACTCAATCTTTACGAGCCGTGATGCGTAAAGCCCCCAAGTATGAAGCACAAAACCAATAAGTTTTGTGCTTCATACGTCTTTTAAGTGGGAGATATAAGTTTCGACTACGCTCAACTGTCGCCAATAGGACAAATAAATTTGTCCATGGTGCTTATAAAGCGTAAAGACGATTTATAATATTATCGGAGGTGATAAACAAGTGTTTAATCTGACATACGAATTTAAGCTAAAACCAACTCATGCACAGACTCAGATGTTTGAAGACTGGCTAGAAATCAATCGCCGCGTCTACAACTATGCTTTGGCTGAACGCAAGGATTGGTATTTATCACGTAGTTGCCAGGTTAATGCTTGTTCACTTAAGCACGGATACATCATTCCTGTTGACACACCTCGTCCAACCTACGCCAGTCAGTGTAAAGCGTTAACTGCTGCAAAGAAGGAGTTTTCAGAACTCAAGCAAGTACAGTCTCAAGTTTTACAGCAAACTCTCAAACGCCTAGAAGTGGCATTTGTAGCAATGTGGGAACGTAATCATGGGTTTCCACGTTTTAAAAAGGCTGGAAAAATGCGGTCTTTTGTCTTCCCACAAATGCAAGGTGAAAGGCTCAAGCCAGGGATGGTTAACTTTCCAGTGATTGGATGGGTTAAACTCCGGCAGTCAAGGGGAATACCTGACGGTGGGCTAGTCAAGCAAGCCCGTGTAGTTAAACGTGTCTCTGGGTGGTATGTGATGCTAACCATTCAATGGGATGTGTCTATACCTCAGCCAATGCCTCACTCTGAAGGAGTAGGAATTGATGTAGGACTAACAAGTTTTATTGCAACTTCTAATGGTCTTTTAGTCAAACGTCCGAGGTTTTTTGTAGATGCCGAACGCAAGCTGAAATTGCTGCAACAGTGTGTTTCCAGAAAACGATTAGGCTCAAACAATTGGCGCAAAGCCCAAGCGAGAGTGCAAAAACTGTATGAGTACGTTGCTAACTGCCGTAAAGACTGGCACAGAAAACTGTCTCACCAAATCTGCAAAGATGCCGGAATGGTATTTGTTGAAGACTTGAATCTAGTAGGGTTATCTCGCGGAATCTTGGGTAAACATTTCCTAGATGCTGGATTTGGTCAATTCTTCAGCATACTTGAACAAACCTGTTTTAAGCGTGGTGTTTATTTCCAGAAAGTAGACAGTCGCAAAACAAGCCAGATTTGTCCTAGTTGTGGTGTTGAGACAGGTAAAAAAGAACTCTCGCAACGTACTCATGTTTGTTCAAATTGCGGCTATACCACTGATAGAGATGTGGCCGCCGCACAGGTAGTTCTAGTTAGAGGACTTGCAGCCGTAGGGCATACGGTCAAGATGCTTGCTGAGGGTAAATTCATTGGAATCCCCGCGAAGCAAGAATCCCCCGTTTTATAAACGGGGGAGTGTCAAAGGCCGACTTTTCTGAAAAAAGGAAAAGTTGATAACTAATACCCAGTCCCCAATCCTTCCCATGCGTGAGACAATCAGGTAACACAATCGCAATACAAGCGGTTATACCAATTTGGGACTTGGGATTTGGGATTTGGGATTTTGGATTAAAAGCCTAGATTCTTAGACTATTCCAGAATCTCGAAACAATACCACCTATGCCAATTCGGTATTAAAGTACGGAAGGAACAAGATGTCAGAGAATTTTAGAAGTAAAGTTGTCACACAAGGAGTGCAGCGATCGCCCAATCGCGCTATGCTGCGTGCAGTAGGTTTTCAAGATGAAGACTTCAATAAGGCAATTGTCGGTATTTCTAATGCCTACAGTACGATCACTCCCTGTAATATGGGTATCAATCAATTAGCCCAAAGAGCCGAAGCGGGGATTAAAAAAGCCGGAGCTATGCCCCAAATGTTCGGTACAATCACCATTAGTGATGGTATTTCAATGGGAACAGAAGGGATGAAATATTCCCTCGTCTCACGAGAAGTTATTGCTGACTCCATTGAAACCGCCTGCAACGGTCAAAGTATGGATGGCGTGATTGCTATCGGTGGCTGTGATAAGAATATGCCAGGGGCAATGATTGCTATGGCCAGGATGAATATTCCAGCAATCTTTGTGTATGGTGGCACAATTAAACCAGGACACTACAACGGACGCGACTTAACTGTTGTCAGTTCCTTTGAGGCTGTGGGTCAATACAGTGCAGGTAAAATTGACGACACCGAACTCATCGCAGTGGAACGAAACGCTTGTCCTGGTGCTGGTTCTTGCGGTGGGATGTACACAGCTAACACCATGTCTTCAGCTTTTGAAGCGATGGGGATGAGTTTACCCTATTCTTCCACCATGTCGGCGGAAGATGACGAAAAAGCCGATAGTACCGAAGAATCAGCCAAAGTATTAGTAGAAGCGATTCGCAATCAATTATTACCCCGGCAAATTATTACGCGCAAATCTATAGAAAATGCTATTTCCGTAATTATGGCTGTGGGTGGTTCAACAAATGCTGTATTACATTTTCTCGCGATCGCGCGTGCGGCTGGTGTAGAACTAAATATAGATGATTTTGAAACTATCCGTGGTCGTGTCCCCGTTTTATGTGACTTAAAACCCAGTGGCCGCTATGTCGCCACAGATTTACATAAAGCTGGTGGTATTCCCCAAGTGATGAAAATGCTACTTGTGCATGGGTTACTTCACGGAGATTGCATTACTATTACTGGCAAAACTATTGCCGAAGTTTTAGCAGATATCCCCGACGAACCACCCGCCGGACAAGACGTGATTCGTCCTTGGAATAAACCTATGTACGCGCAAGGTCACTTAGCCATCCTCAAAGGGAACTTAGCGACAGAGGGCGCGGTAGCTAAAATTACTGGGGTAAAAAATCCCAACATTACAGGCCCTGCAAGGGTATTTGATTCCGAAGAAGAATGTTTAGACGCTATCCTGGCAGGTAAGATTAAAGCCGGAGATGTGATTATTATTCGCTACGAAGGCCCCAAAGGCGGCCCCGGTATGCGGGAAATGTTAGCACCCACCTCTGCAATTATCGGTGCAGGTTTGGGTGATAGCGTAGGGTTAATTACCGACGGACGTTTCTCTGGTGGTACTTACGGCATGGTAGTGGGACACGTTGCACCAGAAGCTGCCGTTGGTGGTGCGATCGCTCTAGTGGAAGAAGGTGATAGCATCACGATTGATGCTCATTCTCGCCTATTACAAATCAACATCTCTGACGAAGAATTAGCCAGCCGTCGTGCCAAATGGCAACCCCGTCCACCTCGTTACACAAAAGGTATCTTAGCGAAATACGCTAAGTTAGTATCTTCTAGCAGTGTCGGTGCTGTCACAGATTTGGATTTGTTTAATTAACGTCAGTTTGAGTTAAGGCTATTTTCTGATTCTTTCCACGAAAGAATAGCTGTTATAGCCAAATTGAGAATCCGTTTTTTAGCTTATCCTGTAGGAGATAGGAGGAGAGATCCAGAACATCGCTTGTATCTCTCCTCCCGTTTTGATTATCCACATTTTTCTAGGGGACTTCCAGAAAATAAACTATCCAAATTTATCTTATTTAAAACAGCTGTTTTTCCCCCTGCTCCCTTCGACTGCGCTCAGGGCAAGCCTGCTCCCTGCCCCCTTGCCATCAACGTGATAGTATATTTTTTAAATTGGAAGTCCCTAGAGGGTAATTTCAGCTTTCATCACAGTAGTATCGTTAGTAGCTTCCACATGAAAGCCGAGTTTTTCACAGACTCTTTGCATCCCATAATTATCAGCTAGGATATCAGCCCTGATGTGGGTGATTTGCTCATCACGCCCGACTTGTAGGAGTCGCTTGACGAGTTCTGTACCTATGCCTTGACATTGATCGCGATCGCTGACTAAAATCGCAAACTCCGCAGCATTTGTCCCATGCAATTTACTTAATCTTCCCACTGCTAAGATTTGCCGTGTTCCGGTTTGAGCATCTTGATGTTCTACAACTAACGCCATTTCGCGGTCATAATCAATAAAGCAGATACGGGTTAACCGTTCGTGGGTGATGCGATGACTTAATTTCATCATGTGGAAGTAGCGAAAATAAACGCTTTCTGCGGAAAGTGTCTCGTGAAATTTCACCATTAATGGTTCGTCTTCGGGACGAATGGGACGGATAGTTACAGATGTACCGTCTTTCATTGTCCACTCTCCTACATATTGCGTAGGATAGTGACGAATGGCTAACTTGGGTAATTGCGCTTCTGTGATTTCCGACTCATGCAGCACTACCCGCGCATCTAAAGCAATTAATCCACCATTATTTTGATTGTGTGGGTTGGGAGGAGTCGCCAACAAGGGATTAATATCAATTTCTTTAATCCAACGCTGTTCAACTACCAAGTGACTAAACGCCACTAATAGTTGTTCTAGGGCATCCATATCAATACTTTGCCTACCCCGCACACCTTTAAGGGCTTTGTAAATTTTAGTGTGTTCCATCATCCGCCGCGCCAAAGTTGTGTTTAGTGGAGGTAGTGCGATCGCTCTATCTTGAAATACTTCTACTAATTGTCCCCCAGTCCCAAACAACAACACTGGCCCAAATTGCGGATCTAAACTACTACCAATAATCAGTTCGTAGCCGTCCATTTTCACCATTGGCTGCACAGTCACACCCAGAAAATGAGGTGACTGTTGACTATCAACTATTGAATGTTGGTCATCAACTATTGAATGTTGGTCATCAACTATTGAATGTTGACCATTAACTATTGAATGTTGACTATTGACTATTGAATGTTGACCATCAACTATTGAATGTTGGTCATCAACTATTGAATGTTGGTCATCAACTATTGAATGTTGACTATTGACTATTGAATGTTGACCATCAACTATTAAATGTTGACTATCAACTATTAAATGTTGACTATCAACTATATTTACTACTTTTTCGCGCACATTAGCTTCTATAGTCCGATAAGCACGCCTAACTGCATCTGCATCTTGTAAATTTAATTGGACACCACCGACATCTGTTTTATGGGTGATAGTTTGGGAATAGAGTTTCACCACCACTGGATAACCCAAATTTTCTGCACATCGCACTGCTTCATCTTCAGTAGCAGCGACACAGGTGGCAACAATGGGAATACCATAGGCAGCTAAAATCTGTTTTGATTCATATTCCGTTAGAATAGTCCTTCCTGCCTGACGCGCCGAGGAGATAATATTTTCTACTAAATTGCGATAGGGAATCCCATTACCTGCGTCAATTGCTGGTAATACTGGCGTTTCGTAGATACCGCGTAGGTTATAGCTAGATTGCCACATATAACTAAACACTCGCGCCGCCGTATCTGGGTAAGGATAAGTGGGAATGCGTTGACGATTGAGCATAATTTCCCCCTCTGCAACATCTGCACCCCCCATCCAACTAGCAAGGATGGGTTTACCTGGGATTTGGGCGTAGGGTTTTAACTGTTCTGCTGTTTGGGTGGGGTCAGTCATGGCTTGGGGTGTGAGAATCACCAACAAACCATCACTGTTGGGATCTTGCGCTGCAATTTCCAAAGCTTGGGTATAGCGTTGGGGGTCAGCGTCACCCAAAATATCAATCGGATTATTATGACTCCAGTGTTGGGGGAGAATTGTGTTGAGGGAGTCCATAACTTCTGGGGAAATCGCTGCTAGTTCGCCGCCAGTTTCAATTAAAGCATCGGTCGCCAATACCCCAGGCCCCCCAGCATTGGTGAGAATTGTTAATCTTGACCCTTGGGGACGGGGTTGTTTTGCTAGTACCTCCGCCATATCAAACAAATCAGAAATACTGTCAACCCTTAACACCCCACAACGTCGGAATGCTGCATCTAAAACCGCATCACTACCAGCTAAAGCCCCAGTGTGGGAAGCGGCGGCTTTGGCGGCGGCGGCTGTACGTCCGGCTTTAATCACAATAATCGGTTTAGTCAATGCAACTTCTCGTGCAGCCGAGATAAAAGACCGGGCATCACCGATAGATTCCATGTAGATAACGATACTTTTGGTTTGGGGGTCATCACCCAAGTAATAAATCAAGTCTCCCCAACCCACATCTAACATTGAACCGATGGAAACGAACGCGCTAAACCCGACATTTTCCCGCACACTCCAATCTAAGATGGCGGTACACAACGCCCCACTTTGACTGAGAAAACCCACATTCCCAGAACGTGCCATTGCACTGGCAAATGTAGCATTTAAACCGCTTTGGGGACTCATTACACCCAAACAATTCGGGCCGATGATGCGGATTTTACCTCGTCGCGCTTGGGTTAAGATTTCCTGTTCTAAAGCAATTCCCTCCGCACCAGCTTCTTTAAAACCAGCCGAAATAATAATTGCTCCTTTCACCCCTGCATCGACACATTCAGCAATTACACCAGGAACTGTGGGGGCTGGTGTAGCAATTACTGCTAAATCCACCTGCTCTGGAATTTCGGCAATTGAGGGATAGGCTTTGATTCCGAGGACACTATGGCGTTTGGGATTGACGGGGAAAACTGTACCGCCAAAGGGACTGCTAATTAAATTCCATAAAATCGTGCGTCCAACACTACCGGCTTTTTCACTCGCACCAATGACAGCAACACTTTGGGGTGCAAAAATGGCATGGAGAGGATTGACCTTCTCTGCCTGCAAAATATCATAAGCGCGATCAATATTGGTAGTAGGCTTAAGAGATTGTGGCATCAATCCTCCAGATGATTTGCTGAGTGATGAGTGCTGAGTGCTGAGTGCTGAGTTTTGAGTGCTGAGTTTTGAGTGCTGGGTGCTGAGTGTTTGTTAATCAATGAAGCTATAGAAATCGTATTTAATTTCTGCGAAGCTAGGTACACTTTTATTTCGTCTTTCCTGTTCCCTGTTCCCCGTTCCCTGTTCTCTCCCTATGCAAATAATTTCAATAATCAAGTCGGATTCCTATATCTAAACTAATTCTTGAACTTCTACCCAATAGGTGTGAATTCTGTCCAAAATTTGAATGATTTTTAATAAGGCTAGTGATTTACCGATTTCAGCAATTCGGGAGAGGCGATCGCCAATTTCAAAGTTAAATCCTGGTATCGTTACTAACCAAGCTGTAGGAGAATAACCGTATAAAGCCTGAGTTAAAGCCAATAGCGATCGCGGATCACAAATATGAACACTGTTATCTAAATCATCCGACGGCGAGAGGGGTTGTATTTGCACATCCCAGTCATCGGTAGGTAAACAAGCATCTACAAATATAGCTAAATCTGTTTTTGCTAAGGACGCGGCTAAATCTGGGGTTAGTTGTTGTATTGCCAAGGATTTTACAGACGGTAAATGCCAATTAGCAATTTCATTGGCTATTTGCTGTCCTATGCCATCATCGCTTCTCAGTTCGTTACCATATCCGATCACCATCACAGTCTTATTCATTGTTTAACTCTCTAGATATCAAAAATTGCCAATTTCAGAATGTAGTAAAAGTCAGCAAATTTATCAGTATTCTTTTATTAAGGTGTTCAATTTGAAACAATAAACGAACAATTTGAGGAAGTTGTGAGGGATGGGAAATAAGCAGGAGAGGCAGGGGAAGTAGGGGAAGCAGGGGAGGCAGGGGAAGCAGGGGAGGCAGGGGAAGCAGGGGAGGAAAGAGGTTTATTTTTCGGAAATTCTTCTCTCCTGCTGTCTACCTGACTTAACCAAAAAATTTCTTACCCTTACACCCTTACACCCCCACACCCTTCACCCTGAGTTTTTCGATTTTTTAATTTTTTATTTGAAATTACCACCTAGCAGCTATGGTAATTCTATGATTAACTTGTGTAGCGCAACACAATCAAACACCGACCCAATATTCTGATGTGAGGCTGTTTTATGTCTGAAGTTAATTACCAACAGCCAATTAGTACGGTAGCCACTCTGATGGAAAAGTACCATCTGGGTGAGAGAGATTTTAGCCGAGCCGAATTAGGTGATGCGGATTTGCAAGGCGTGAACTTGAAAGGCTCTGATTTGAGTTACGCTGATTTGAGTACAGCTAATCTCATGGGTGCAAATCTCAGGGGTACTGATTTGAGCTTTGCTGATTTGAGTCAAGCTAATTTACAAAATGCAGACTTACGAGGCGCAATGTTAATGTCGGCGGATTTGCGTCACGCCAACTTGCAAGGAGCAATGCTAGAAAAAGCCGATTGCGATCGCAATACCCATTTTCCCACCAACTTTGATCCCATAACCGCCGGTTTGCAGCACAAAGATTAGTCTTCAGCAACACGGGAAAATTCAGGACAAGGGGCAGGGGGCAGGCTTCCGCCGTGAGCGTCAGCCGAACGGGAGCAGGGGGGAGAATAGGGTATTCTTAAAGAAATCCTGAAGTTTCCCATAGTTAATGACAAAAGTTACTTTCAGGTAGAGAAAATGTGTAATTATTACTAACGAGATTACACATATTCAATGAATAGAGTTAACTAGGTGTTGCTTCACCACTGCCTACAAAAATTACAAAAATATCCCTATTGCCTCACAGCAACAATCATCTTTGCTGTGACTACAACTGTTACACTAAATCACAGTCAATCTGCTGTAGCAGAGATTATTGAAGATAAAACATTACCCGATAATTCTCAAGTTACCTTATCTCGTGGGACTTTCTTAATTGAAGGTGGCACTCAGATTGGGAACAATCTATTTCACAGTTTTTCTGAGTTTTCTTTGCAAGAAAATTACATAGCTTATTTTAATAATCATACTGATATTCAAAATATTTTCAGTCGTGTTACAGGAAACAAACCATCTTATATCAATGGGTTAATTCAGGTAAATCCTAGAGCTAATCTATTTTTGATTAATCCTAATGGTATCAGTTTCGGTGCTAAGGCTAGACTCCAAATCGGCGGCTCATTTTTTGCTAGTACGCTAATAGTATTAATTTTAATAACGGCGAAAAATTTAGTACCAAACCCGAAGAAAGTTCACCTTTACTGACAGTTAAAACTCCCATCGGCTTACAAATTGGCATAAATAAAGAAAAGCCTCTGACTCAAGTGGAAACGCTGGAAACACCCATTGGGTTAGAATTCACTGCCAAGCCAGGAAATATCACTGTTCAAGGCGAACCTCTGTTAGATAGAGCTGACTTGCAAGTATCCTTTGATCAAACATTAGCTTTAGTCGGTGGCGATATATTTTTAGAAAATGCCGATTTGAGTATCTCAAAGTTTGGAGGACGAATAGAATTAGGCAGTTTATCATCAGCAGGTTTTGTAGGCTTAACATCTACGAAATTAGGCACTATTCTTAATTTTGATCAAGCACCTGATTTGGGTAATATTCAGATATCCTCAGCAACAAATATAAATTCTTTGGGTGCATTGCAAGTTGTAGGGAGAAATATTTTTATTAATGGCGGCACATTAAAAGCCCAGACTGATATAAATTTGCTGGCGACAGAAAACATCCAACTATCTCGTGACAGTTCTATTCACTCAGAAGTTTCTGGGAGCAATAGCGGCAATTTCAACGTCAATACGCAAAATTTGTTAATTCAAGATGGCTCTTATCTGGGCATAGATAAAGGTAACTTGACTATCAACGCATCAGGTAAAGTACAACTCAACAGCAACCCAGACACCACTGTACAGCGTTCTAGTCGGCTCTTTGCTACAGCTTCGGGAGACATTAACCAACAAGTAGGAAATATAACTATAAACACTCGCCATTTAGTAGTAGAAAATGGTTCGCAAATTATCACTAATTCTTCTGGAAGTGCGGCTCCTAGTTTATTAAGTTATGATCAGGCGATCGCCACAGTTGAAAGAAGTAATTTAACTATCAATGCTACTGAATCCGTCACTTTATCTGGAAGTACATTAAATGAAATAAATCCCAGTGGTTTGTTTACTAGAACTTTTGAAGGTGGAGATAGTGGAAATATCACCATTAACACTAAAGTCTTGTCCCTTACAGATGGCGCACAAATAACTGCCAATAATTTTAGTTCGGGTCAAGCTGGTAAACTGAGCATTAATGCTACAGATAAACTAGAAATTATTGGTACTTCACCCAGAGGCAAAATTCCTGCTGATTTCCTCAGTGGAGAAATTCTCATAGATGATCCCGCACCTGACACTTCTTTAGTATCTTTATCTTCTGCTCAAGGCGTGAGAATTCAAGATGCTCTACCTAGTGGTTTATTTACTAACGCGCCTGGAGCGGGAGACGCAGGCGATATTGATATCAAAACCCGAATTTTAGTCACCCAAGATGGTGGACAAATCAGTTCTAATAACTTTAATCAGGGATATGGTGGTGATGTAACCATCAATGCGTCTGAACAGGTGCAACTTTTGGGGACTTCCCCTAATGGGATATCTAGCGGTTTATTTACCAGAGCAAATCCCAAAACCAAGGCTGATGCTGGTAATTTGAATCTTTTCACTGGTAATTTATTAGTAAAAGATGGGGCGCAGGTAAGCGCAAGCACCTTTGGCGCAGGTAAAGGAGGAGTTTTAAATGTTGAAGTCACTGACGGAATAAAACTCATCGGTGTTTCGCGTCTCAATGTTCCTAGTGGTTTGTTTACTCAAGCTAATGCTGGTAGTACCGCAGATGCGGGAGAACTTACCGTCAGTACCTCTACTCTGTTGGTGCAAGACGGAGCGCAAATCAGCGCAAGCACATTTGGTGCAGGTAATGGTGGTAATTTGACGGTGAAAGCCACAGCAGGGATTGAATTAATTGGCACTTCTAAAAATGAAAATTTATTCCCTAGTGGTTTGTTTGCTATCACTGCCCGTAAAGCCACAGGGGATGCTGGTAATTTGATAGTAGATACTCCTAAATTGTTCGTGCGCGATGGAGCGCAAATTGCTGCTAGCACTAGCAGCGCAGGTAAAGGTGGTAATTTAACAGTCAATGTTCCCGATAGAGTGCAAATAATCGGGACGGCGGTAAATGGTGCGTTTCCTAGCGGTTTATTCGTTTCCGGTACTCCAGAGTCTAGCGGTGATGCTGGTAACTTGATTATCAAAACCGATGTATTGGAAGTTTTTCACGGTGCAGGGATAGCAGTACGGAATCGAGGAAGCGGTAGTGCAGGTAACTTATTTGTCAACACCCGTTCTATGGAGTTGAATAATCAAGCTTTCATCAGTGCTGATACTCGCGGTGTAAGTAATAATCCTAATCAACTACAGGCTAATATTAACCTGAGTTCTCCAGACCTCATATTATTGCGTGGTAATAGCACCATCACCACCAATGCCACAGGAAATAATGTGATTGGGGGTAATATTAACATTGATACCAAGTTGTTAGCCGCCTTTGAAAATAGTGATATCAGTGCAAATTCGGCAGATTTTCGGGGTGGTCGTGTGAAAGTCTCAGCGCAAGGTATTATCGGTACACAATTTCGTACCTCATTGACTCCAGAAAGTGATATTACCGCCACTGGGGCAACTCCAGATTTAAGCGGTACTGTAGAAATTAATACTCCAGAAGTAGACCCTAGTCGGGGTTTAACTGAATTGCCATCAAATCTAATTGATGTTTCTAATCAAATAGCACAGAAATGCCACGCTAGCGGAAGTAGAGCCAGACAAAACAATCAGTTTTTAATCACAGGTAAGGGTGGTATACCTACAAATCCCTACGATACACTCCAGAATGAGTCAGCGATCGCTAACTGGATTAATGTGGATAATATCAACAATACTGCTCAAAATCCCACTAATTACACTAAAATCACTAGTCAACCGGAAACGCCTATTATCGAAGCTCAAGCTTTAGTATCTGATAGTCATGGCAATCTCATTCTAACTGCCAACGCCCCCAATGTAACATCCCAAAAATCAGCATTTACGCACCCAGTTTGTAATAGTTAAACTTAGCTACATCAAATTACAAAATACTTAATAATTACCGTAAATATTTATTCTGAAATAATGAAATTATATGTCTGAGAAATATGGTGTACACGAATTATCCTAGACTTTTAAAGTAATTAAAAGTGAGCTTAGAGATGAATGACAGCAAAATTTTGTTGTCACTAATTTGATGTGTCGATTTTGGTTTGAAATCAAGTAATATAGGGATTTAATTAACAAAAATCAGCAGAGAAAATCAGATTTACTCATTATTAGCTCACTTTAGCAATAGGTGCAAGTATTTCACGTTTGCAACGTTAAAAACATGGGTAAAAGTAAGCGTATTGGCATTTTAACCAGTGGCGGAGATTGTTCTGGTTTAAATGCGGTAATTAGAGCCGTTGTTCACTGTGCTAGTGGTAAAGGTTGGGAAGTATTGGGAATCCGCCAAGCAACTTTAGGATTGATGGCGCGTCCACCGCAGGTAACTAAACTAGAAACTGAGCAAGTTGATCCGTTATTGACTTCTGGTGGCACAATGTTAGGTACTACCAATAAAGGCGATCCCTTTGCCTTTCCTATGACTGATGGTAGTATATGCGATCGCTCACCGGAAATTATTGCAGGCTATCATCAACTCGGTTTAGATGCGTTGATTGGTATAGGTGGTGACGGTAGTTTGGCGATTTTGCGTCACCTAGCACAACAAGGCAATATCAACTTAGTCGGTATTCCCAAAACCATAGATAATGATATCGGCATTACTGAACACGCCATTGGATTTGATACAGCAGTCAATATTGCCACAGAAGCATTAGATAGATTACATTTTACCGCCGCGTCTCACAGTCGAGTCATGATTTTAGAAGTCATGGGTCGTGATGCTGGACACATTGCTTTAGCTGCGGGAATTGCGGGTGGCGCAGATGTGATTTTAATCCCCGAAATTCTCTACAGTATGGATGACATTTGCCACCACATTAAACACCGTCAAGAAGAAGGCAAAAACTATTGTTTAATTATTGTGTCGGAAGCAGTACGCACTCAAGAAGGCGAAATTCGCACCTTAACCAATCGTTTAGGTCAATCCCGATATGGTGGTATTGGAGAATACCTAGCCGATCAAATTAGCGATCGCATCGGTGCAGAAACGCGAGTTACAGTTTTAGGACATATCCAACGCGGCGGTACAGCTTCACCCCTAGACAGATTAGTCGCCTCTGCTTTTGGTGTAGCCGCCGTCAATCTCATTGAGGAAGGTAAATATGATTACATGGTAGCTTGGCAAAATCGCCAAGTAATCACTGTACCCATTGCAGAAGCGATCGCTCAATATCGAGCAGTTAACCCAGAAGATACTCTAGTGAAAACTGCTCGTGGTTTAGGTATTTATTTAGGGGAGTAGGGACTCATCAATTCAAAATTCAAAATTCAAAATTGAAGAATGAGAGGGGAATGGGAAATCGGTAAAAAGTTATCTGTTCTCCTACTCTTTAATTGCGAATTGCGTTAGCGTAGCGGGACGTTAGTCCATTGCGAATTGCGAATTGGTATCACCTTTTGCCTTTTCTATTCTGATTCCAGAAAGATTTGCGTTACGTAAATTTTGCTACCATTGCTAGCTACACCCACCCCTGAAAGATTGAAGTTTCCCTCAATATTGGTTTTATGTCTGGGACTACTGAGCCATTTTTCTACAGCTAGAGTTGCAGAATTTCTCACATCAATGTCAGCAACATTTTCAGCTGCACCATTATGGGGAATTGCGATCGCGTCGAGTCGTTCTTCTACTCCGTTATGTCCAAACGTAACTTTTCCACTAGCCATATTTTGACTGTGGATTCTGGCTTGATTGTCTATCGCTGCATTACGGGTTAGGGGTGGTAGCTTTTGAGAAACCCGATATTGATTCACTTGCTGAAATACTGATGCTTCTATAGCTTCGGTGTCAATCTGAGATTGTGCTATCTGCTGAAACTGAACAATGGGACTAGCGGCGGAAAATGCGATCGCGCTATTTGAAATGAGAGTCCCAGAAACAACACTCAAAAGAGTGCTGCGGATGATACGAAGTTCCATAGTGTTGCGCTGAATGTGGGATACATTCTTGAGTATCCGCCTTTACCCTTTAAAGCACAATATCTATCTGTGCAAATACTTGGAACACCTGATTTTAATCACAACTTGACTCTGCGATCGCGCAAAAACCCTGGTTCTTTAATAAAACCAGGGTTCTGCATCAACTACAATACAGCCAATCTATTTACCCAACTAGCCTTTTACTATCTTGTCTTTTAAACCTTTGACAACGGAAGTCGCACCGAAAGCACCTATTGCTAACAAGCCTAACATCGCATTGGGTTCGGGAACGCTGCGGTTAGCTAGTCTGTAGGAATGGTTATCAGTTTCAAAAGCGATACCATTGGTACGCATCACAACACGATCAAATGTTTCCCCATTCTCACCAACTAAGTTGATAAACTTATTAGCGTCTTCGCTAGTCCAACTTCCGTTAGCTATAGCAGTTGGGAAATCTGAACCACTGAAAGTTTTCAGTTTCTGACCGCCACTATAAATGTCAATGAAGTTGTATTCATCTATTGAACCAGCATAGAAACCAAAGTAATCAATTGCTTCTTTGAAATCCAGAGTCACAGAACCAGTGCTACCTGCAACGTTAACACCTCCAACTTTACTACCCACAGGGGCAATTGTTAAATAGTGGCTGTTAGTATTGTATGGTGAAGCATAGTGACTAGATTTACTGCCAATAACAATGTTATCAGTGATATTGCTGTAAGTTACAAAGCCATTGGGGTCTTTAGCTGTACCATCATTAAAGTTGACAGTCTTAACATCAGAGTAAGTAGAGAATGGGCCAGCGTTTACTTTCAGAGTTACAGCACTAGCAGAATTGCTGCTCATCACTACAGCTGTCAAACCTAATAATGCAATAGATAATTTATTTAACATTTCAATGATTAGTCTTTCTAATGTGTGAGTAGAACTGGATCTAATCTAAGTTGTCGCCAACATAAACATGAACTGTATATATACGAAAAGTTTCTTGAAGATTAAATAAAGTAAATTGACTAAAATATTAGGAATCCGGTTAGCTTTATGAAATTATTTACTAAGTGAGTAGCTGATAAAGAACATCATCTATTTTAGGAACTAAATAAGTCTAAAATCCTTTAGAATTATGGCTCATGCCGTCTGTTTAACAAATTATCCCGACTAAAGATATTCATGATTTTCTACTTATTGGTATCAGTATATGACATATGTAAGTTATATCTTTACTCCTCGAACATATTCGATAAATACAATTAGAATATCTAATTAAATCTCTCTATTTATTTTGCAAAATACATCTAATAAAAATAATTAAATATACATTAAAAACAGTCCCGATAATAAATATTATCCAAATTAATTAATATTAGAAAATAATAGAGTTAATTTCGTATCAAGAAAAAACACACTCTTTATCTGACAACACTTTAGACCATCTTCACTGATATGAACTCATAGAGAATTTCCAGAATCATCTTTTGTATGACAGATCGTCATACTTGACCAAAAAACCATGTAGATATTGCGTAATTTTGGCTAACTTATCCATAAAATTACACAGGCATTTAATTAGTGAAAATTTGATTAAACTGACCTGAACGCAGAGACAATACTACAAAAATGAGGATAGAATCCCGTGCAGTGAGCAACCGTTTATACCAATTATGTTTGCCAATTCACACCCAGGTTTTATAACATCAATTCCTGTGACAAATGTAGAAATGACAGACATATAATTTTCACCGTGAATCTACGCACTAATTGATATAAACATTTCTCCAAAGCAGAATTTCTTTATTTATTTAGCCGCATCAAAAATGAAAAGTAAGTTTTTCCAGATTTCAGCTTCAGTTTTACTAGCTACCGGAATCGCAGGTGCAGTGGTAAATGCACCTGCAAACGCAGCAGTTTTGTGCAGTACCAGTAACGTTTCCCTTGGTGGAGTCAATTCTACAGCTTGTGCAGGAGCATTTGACGGTAATGACACTGGTGCAGGTGATCCTTTAAAAACTAAATTGAATGGTGGCTTATTTAAAGATTTTGTTGGTACTGGCGTAACTTGGGCGCAAGTAGCGAAATCTGATGAGGTAAATTCGTTATTTGACGCTGCTGAGGGTTCTACTCAGGGTAATTGGAATTTGACGAAAGCATTAACCAGCAAGACTTTTGTCGTGAGTTTTAAAGCCAGCAATAGTTACAGTGCTTATCTGTTTAAAGATTATGATTGGTCTAAAGGTCTGACTGGAATATTTAATACTATCGGTGTTTCAGTCAATGGGCAAGGAAAAGCACAAGCATTATCTCATGCTTCTCTCTTTGTTTCTGATATCAAAAATGCTCCCGATCCTCAAGCCGTTCCAGAACCA
Source organism: Nostoc sp. CMAA1605 (assembly GCF_021596505.1). Taxonomy (GTDB): domain Bacteria; phylum Cyanobacteriota; class Cyanobacteriia; order Cyanobacteriales; family Nostocaceae; genus Trichormus. The sequence goes on from NZ_PJIZ01000003.1 coordinate 103,053, forward strand.
GCTACTTTGTTGGGGTTAGGTTTAGTTGCTAGCGGTATGGTAATTTCTCGCCGTCGTCAATCTCGCTAATTATAAGCTAGTAGTTTTGGCAAAATTCCAGTTTAAAAATCCTGGTTTTTAATAAGCCAGGATTTTTAATTGTTGACAGGTTTCGTAGTGTACCCCTGCGGGGAAGCAAGCTACGCGCAAGCGTCTCGTAGAGAGGACTTAAGTCTTAGTAAATAAGGACTAAAGTCCTTACTACAAACGGGTAAAATCAACTGCGGGAGATTTCATCCAGTAGAGTACCATCTGAGGCGACTAATTGAATTTGCAATGGCATTTGTCCGGCGGCGTGGGTGGAACAACTTAAGCAGGGGTCAAAAGCACGTATTCCAGCTTCGACACGATTTAGCATTCCTTCTGGGATTTCCGTACCTTGAATAAAATGTTTGGCAATTTGGGCGACTGTGCGATTCATCGCTAGATTATTTTGACCTGTAGCGATGATTAAATTGACCTTTTGCATCAGTCCGTTTTCATCAACTTGATAATGATGGAATAATGTCCCTCGCGGTGCTTCACTTACGCCAACACCTTCTAATTGATTGACACCAGCTTCCGCACGTAATCGATTTGATAATATATCTGGATGATCTAAAAAGATTTCGACGTATTCAATACAAGCAATAATTTCAATTAAACGGGCATAGTGATAGAAAAATGATGATGTGACAGCACCTTGTGCGAGTTGACGAAATATCTGTAATTCTTGATCTGCTAACGGTGTCCCAATAGAACTGCAAATATTTAAACGTGCTAGCGGCCCTACACGATACATTCCACTATCTAAACCGCTATGACTATTATTCTCTGGATATCCCAAGGGACGATAATAGGGTGATTTTAAGTAAGAATCTGGTTGAACAACTTCCCCAATAAACTCTTGATAGTTTGTGGGGTCAAGTTTATCAGCAATAATATTACCGTTACTATCAACAAAGCGAATATAGCCATCGTAGGTTTCCCATAAGCCATCAGGAGTTACTAAACCCATAAATAAACTAGGGAAATTACCGAAGGTTTGTACTTCTTTTTGATAGTCTTGCAAAAGGTTCTTGAATTTATCTAAAGCATTGAGAGTAGTTGCTTTAGCTTCGGGGATGCGTTGTTGAATGTGGGTGCGGGCTTCTGGTGTGAGGGGTTCTCTGACTCCTCCAGGAACAGCCCAAGCTGGGTGGATTTTTGCGCCTCCCAATAATTCAATAATTTCTTGACCAAATTGACGCAGGCGAATACCACCACGGGCTAATTCTGGTTCGGCGGCGATGAGTCCAAAAACATTGCGTTTAGCAGGGTCACTATCCATACCCAGCAATAAATCTGGGGCGGTAAGGTGAAAGAAACTCAAAGCATGGGATTGAATAATTTGCCCCCAATTCATCAACCGCCGGAGTTTAGCAGCGACGGGAGGTATAGTAACAGATAAAATGCGATCGCCTGCTTTAGCTGAAGCCAATAAGTGACTAACTGGACAAATACCACACACACGCGCCGTAATTCCTGGCATTTCCCATAAAGGACGACCTTCGCAAAACTTTTCAAATCCGCGAAACTCAGTCACATGAAACCGAGCATCGCTAACCTGTCCAGTATCATCTAAGAAAATACTAATTTTGGCGTGACCTTCAATCCGGGTAACGGGATCAATAACAATTCTTTTAGGCATAGGGATTGGGGATTGGGGACTGGGGATTGGGGATTGGGGACTGGGGATTGGGGACTGGGGACTGGGGATTGGGACTGGGGACTGGGGACTGGGGACTGGGGACTGGGGACTGGGGACTAGGACAAGGTAGACAAGGGAGTATTTATTTCTCTCTCATCACTCATTACTCATTACTCATCACTCATTACTCATTACTCATTACTCATTACTCATCACTCAGCACTCATCACTCAGCACTCCTAAAGATCATAAAGTCGAGCCTCTAAGGCTTCTGGGTATTCATCGCAGTAGTCTTCAAAAGCTGTTTTGTGAATCTTTTCGGCTTTTTGGTGAGCGATTTCTGATTGCAGTTCTTCTACGACATCCCAAGCGGCGGCGCACTCTTCAGAACGGACACCTTTCTGTTCACAAACGACGCGGGCTTTTGTAATTTCATCTTGTAATTGTTGTTCTAAAACTACTGTTCGGGGTAGTTCCAAAAAGTTACTGTTAGCCAAAATGTCAGTCAGGGAAATGATGCCCAATAACCCACCTTGAATCACGGGCGCTCTATGTAAATGATAATCAGCGAATAATCTGGCTACGTACTCTAAACCCAAATCTGGATTGATGGCGATACAAGGTTTAGTCATGACTTCGTAGACACGAACTTTACCAGGATCTTTACCATAAGCAATCACTTTATAAACAATATCGCTCTCGCTAATAATGCCGTAAGCGTCTTGTTCATGACGACGATCTACAATTAAAGCCCGCCAGTCCCTAGCGCGCATTAATTTCACAGCGTCGGCTACAGTAGCAGAACTGCGGATAGTCGCCACATCTTTTGTCATCACATCTGCTGCTTTTAACATAAATTACCTCGGTTGGGGGGATTGGGGACTGGGGATTGGGGACACTTCGGCAAGCTCAGTGCATCGCTGGGGACTGGGGATTGGGGACTGGGACAAGGGAGACAAGGGAGAAAATTCTATGCCCAATGCCCTATGCCCTATGCCCAATTACAATTACCCAAATTTAATTAAGTCGCGTCCTTCTAGATGTGGTTTTTCTCCGCGCAATAGTGGTTCTAGGGCGGCGCGGATGCGTGTAGCTGAGGGTGGACAACCAGGTAAATAAATATCTACTGGTACTATTGTGTGTACTGGTGTCACTTGATCTAGTAATGGGGGACAATGCCGGGTTCGTGGGGAATTTGCGGTTTTAGATCAACTGCTTGGATGTAAGAACGCTGTAAAACTGGTTCAGCACTACCCAAAGGGTTGCGTAAGGCGGTGACGTTACCGGTTACAGCACAATCACCAAAGGAAATTAATATTTGAGAACGTTCCCTGACGATCTGGATAGTTTCCAGGTGTTCTTCATTAGCGATCGCACCTTCGACTAATACCACATCCACATACTCTGGATATTTTTTAATATCTGCAAACGGACTAAACACTACATCTGCTTGGGCGGCTAAGTCAATCAGCCATTCGTCTAAATCCAAAAAGGACATATGACAACCAGAACATCCGCCTAACCATACTGTTGCTAATTTCAAACGAGACATAATTTTTGGGGATTGGGGATTGGGGATTGGGGACTGGGGATTGGGGATTGGGGATTGGGGATTGGGGATTGGGGATTGGGGACTGGGGATTGGGGATTGGGGATTGGGAGACAAGGTAGAATTTATTTCTCTCTTAGCACTCACTACTCAGCACTCACTACTCAGCACCCAGCACTCACTACTCATTACTCATTACTCATTACTCATTACTCATTACTCATTACTCAGCACTCATCACTCTCTGCCATTCTTGGAGGATAAAGTGGGGGACGTTGATGTCGATGGAGCGATCGCCAGGTTGAGGTATGCTCAAAACTAGGGGTTCTGTTGGTAATTTGGACAAGATGTCTTGAAAGTCATATTGACCAATAGTGGGGGCTGGTGCTTCTTCTAAGAAAACATCAGCAGCTTTGAAGACTTTGCCTGTAGCAGTGGTGATTTTTAAAGGTTGGGGATGAATCAGTTCAGCAGAACCGGGAAATCCTACCAGCCGTAAATTTAAAGTTTGTCCTTGACCTGGATAAACTTGTTTAAATAGAACAACTTGCCAAGTCTTTCCTAATTGATCAGCTAATCTTGTTTGTGAGCGATAGAGAGTTTCTGCTGATGCTGTTTCTCGTTTTTCAATAGACGCAATAACTGTTTCGGTATATAGACTTCCTAAACCAAAAAACATAATCATTGTGACTATCGCTAACAATAGCAGCCACCAAAAAATACTTTTGAAGGAAGTCGCAGACAAACACATCGAGAACGGAGAAACATTTTTCCGCCCCTGTTTCCTCCTATTCACTTTTCGACTCACTTTCGCCATCAGATTCACCTCCTAATTTCGGGAATAGGGATTGGGAATTGGGCATGGGGCATGGGGTATCGGGAATTAGAAATACTGTCTACCTTGTCTACCTTGTCCCAATCCCCAGTCCCCAGTCCCCAATCCCTATTCCCTAAAAATTCCATTGCTGCTTTTCTCGTGCGGTAACTAGGAAATCGAGTTTGGCGCGATCGCGTTTCATTTCGCCGACGCTAGAACCTTGATAAAATAGCGCGCCTGTGGGGCAAGCATTGACACATTTACCGCAAGAGGTGCAAGTTTGGGATGTTCCCCAAGGTTGGCTTAAGTCGGTAATGACGTGGGATTTTGTCCCTCTCCCTGCCATATCCCAAGTATGCGCGCCTTCAATCTCGTCACATACACGGATACAACGGGTGCAAAGAACACAACGATTATGGTCTATACCGTAGCGGTCATGAGATAAATCAACTTTGCGATCGGGGAAATGATAGTCTAAACGCACATGATCCATACCCATTTCAATCGCTAGGTCTTGTAATTCACAGTTGCCGTTAGCCACACATACTGAGCATATATGATTACCTTCAGCAAAGAGCATTTCTATAATCGTGCGACGATAACTTTGTAGGCGATCGCTATTAGTTACTACTTCCATACCTTCAGTAACTTTTGTCACACAAGCCGGAAGTAACTTATTCATCCCAGCGATTTCTACCAAACACAACCGACAAGCCCCCACATCCCCCACGCCTTCTAAATGACACAATGTAGGAATATGAACACCCGCTTCTTGCGCCGCTTGTAGTACCGTTTCCTCCTCACGCGCACTGACTAATTGACCATCAATTGTTAAAGTTTTTACAGTCACGTTGCATTACTCCGAATTTATAGTTACTGGGGGTTGGGGACTGGGGGTTGGGGACTGGGGACTAGGGATTGGGGACTGGGGACTGGGGATTGGGACAAGGTAGAATTTATTTCTCTCTTAGCACTCACTACTCAGCACTCACTACTCAGCACTCAGCACTCAGCACTCATCACTCACTACTCAGCACTCATCAACGCCAAATACTCATCATGAAAATAGCGCAAGGTACTAAATACGGGGTTGGGTGCAGACTGGCCTAAACCGCATAAACTGGTGTTTTTCACCATGTCACACAGTTCTTCTAGGAGTTGTAAATCAGCGCGTGATGCTTTCCCTTCGCTAATCTTGGTTAATAATCGATGTAACTGCACAGTCCCGACTCGGCAAGGAATGCACTTACCGCAGGATTCATCCATGCAAAATTCCATAAAGAAGCGGGCGACATCTACCATGTTGGTAGTTTGATCCATGACAATCATCCCGCCAGAACCCATCATTGAACCTAAGCTAGCTAAGGACTCATAATCTACAGGTGTATCAAAAGCGGAGGCGGGAATACATCCCCCAGAAGGGCCACCTGTTTGTACTGCTTTCGCTGTACCACCATCAGGAACACCACCACCCATTTTTTCTACTATTTCTCGGAGAGAAGTTCCCATTGGCACTTCGATTAGTCCTGTGTTGCGGATTTTGCCAGCGAGCGCAAATACTTTTGTACCTTTGCTTTTACCAGTACCGATACTAGCAAACCACTCAGCACCTTTACGGATAATAGGGGCAATATTTGCAAAGGTTTCTACGTTATTAATTAAGGTGGGATGTCCCCATAAACCAGATTCAGCCGGATAGGGGGGGCGGGGATGAGGGACACCGCGCTTACCTTCGATAGAAGCCATCAGAGCCGTTTCTTCACCGCAAACATAAGCTCCTGCACCGATGCGGATATCTATTTTAAAATCAAAGGGAGAATCAAAGATTTTACTCCCTAAAATACCTAAACGTTGGGCTTGATTAATGGCAGTTTGTAAGCGTTTGATGGCGGTGGGATATTCTGCCCGCACATAAATATAACCTTGACTTGCACCTACAGCATAGCCTGCGATCGCCATTCCCTCTAACACCCGATGGGGATCACTCTCCAACACACTCCTATCCATAAACGCACCAGGATCTCCCTCATCGGCGTTACAGATCACAAATTTGCGCTCACCTTTAGCTTTAGCCACCGTCGCCCATTTCAACCCTGTGGGATAACCAGCACCACCACGTCCCCGTAAACCACTGCGGCTAATGGTATCCACCACTTCAACCGATGTCAGATCCCGCAGCACATGATAAAGAGCCTGATAACCACCGGTGGCAATGTAAGATTGAATCCTTTCTGGATCTACTTTGCCACTGTTTTCTAAGACTATCGGCATCTGGGATGTAAAAAATGGTTGGTCTAGTTTTACTACCGATAGGTTAGACTCTTTACCTTTGAGAGTCTCTATAATGGCTGGTGCATCTTCAGGTGTCACCTTCTCATAGAGAATTTCTTGAGTCTCTACACCGACTCTTTCCACTTCTACTAAAGGCCCCTGACAGCACAAACGCATACAACCAACACCAGAAACTTGCACCTCTTGTTCCCAGCCTTCTGCTTTCACCACCGCCTCTAGTTGTTGTTTTACAGCTTGTGAGTTAGCAGAAAGACATCCAGCCGCCGTACAACAACGAATTTGTATTGCTTTAGCTTGAGAACGTTCTTGTCGAGATATTTCTAATAATTCATTTAGTTCCATGTTTTATACCAAATTCTTATATGCCACATACCCCTAATAACAATTCAAAATTTACCTTTTGCCTTTTGCCTTTTTCCTTTATGTTCTTCCCATCCACTCTTGTACACGTTCGGTTACAGATTCAGGGGTTTGATTCCCTAAAACTTTGTTATCAAACACTACTGCCGGTGCAATTCCACAAGCACCCAAACAGCGTGCTGTCATTAGTGATAACTGACCATCAGCAGTGGTTTCTCCAGCATGGATATGAGTTAACTGCTCTAGATTCGACAAAATTGCTGGTGCGCCTTTGACGTAACAAGCTGTACCCGTACACACCACACAACTATGAACGCCTTGTGGTGCTAAAGAAAACAGATGATAAAAAGTGGCTACACCATAGACTCGACTTGGCGGTAATTTTAGACTATGGGCGATATACAGCAATAAATCGTTCTCTAGGTAGCTAAAGAGTTCTTGCGCCTTGTGGAGAATTTCAATTAGTGCATCTTGTTGATATTGATGACGCTTAATCGTTGCGTCTAGCATCTTCAAGCGTTTATCTCCACTCGGATGAGTCTGATTTGGTGGTAATGTGGTTGTCATTTTGGGAGGATTGGGGACTGGGGACTGGGGATTAGGGACTGGGGATTGGGGACTGGGGACTGGGGACTGGGGGTATTCACTCTTAAAAACCCCCATACCCCTACACCCTCACACCCTTAAACCCCTATTACTTGGTTATTATGGGAATCTTCTGTTATGGTTTCTTGTTCCTTGGCTGGACAATGGACTATGTGAACTGAACAAGGTGCATGATGTAGCACGTAGTTACTGACACTACCTAGAAATAATTCTTTGATTCCGGCGAAACCTCTGTGTCCCATGACGATTAAATCAGCATTCCAGGTAGTCGCTAATTTACAAATAGTGCGTCCGGGACTACCCATGATTTGGGTAAATTCCGTAGGTACGTCTGCGGTGTTGGCTTTCGCACTGAAGGATTGCAGCATCTTCATACCTTCATTTTTAAAGCGATCCCATTGTTTTTGATAGATTTCAAAGCTTTGACCGCTTAATCCTGGATAGTAGTCATAAGTGGATACCATCGGAATGTGAGGACTACCATCTTCTTCTGAAGATAAGACGTGTACTAACAATAATTTACCTTGTGTGGCTGTTGCTAAAGCTAATGCTTGCTCAAAAACCTGTTGTCCCATTTCTGAGCGATCCAATGCGACTAAAATATTTTTCAGCATATAGACCTCTGCAAGTAATTTGAATAATAAGGTGTTGGATTGTCAAATTGAGTTTTTATGTTTAGCTGTAGAAAAATAAACAGGACGAGTCTTTTAGTTCTTACCTCCCTCACACTATATGTTTATAGGACAAGAATTTGAGGAAGTTGTGAAGAAGGAAGTAGTAGGGAGTGCTGAGTGCTGAGTGCTGAGTAGGGAGTGCTGAGTGCTGAGTGCTGAGTAAGGAGTGCTGAGTAAGGAGTGCTGAGTGCTGAGTAAGGAGTGCTGGGTTGAGAAATATTCTATGTCTACCTTGTCTACCTTGTCCCCAGTCCCCAATCCCCAATCCCCAGTTCCTCAGCACCCATTACTCAGCACTTTTAACATCTGGCTTAAGTCATAATTTTTGACTGAGCGTAGGTCTTACTAAAGGTTGATAAATATTGATATTTGTAAAAAGTTATTAATAATAGATGGAGATACCATCTAAGATACTTTTACATTACTCACATTAATAGCTTATTTTTCACCGATAAAAATATTTTGGGTTAATTAATTATTAAAATTTTATTAAATATGAAGATTTTAATTGTAGAGGATGATGAATTAAATGCCTCCGCGCTGAGTGTGGTGTTGGCAAATCAGAATTATGTGGTGGAATTGGCAACTGATGGGAATAGTGCTTGGGATTTAGTAGAAACTTATGATTATGATTTAATTCTTTTAGATGTAATATTACCGAAGCTAGATGGCATTAGTCTTTGTCGGCAAATTCGCGCTAGTGGCAGACAAATGCCGATTTTGCTATTGACTGGTTGTGATAGTGGTCATGAAAAAGCTATTGGCTTAGATGCGGGTGCGGATGACTATGTAGTCAAACCATTTGATCAAGAAGAATTAGTCGCTAGGATACGCGCACTATTACGACGGGGGGGAACAGTATCACAACCAATACTAGAGTGTGGTAATTTAAGACTTGATCCTAGCAGTTGTGAAGTTACCTATAGACAAGAATTACTATCACTAACACCAAAAGAATATGCACTATTAGAATTATTTTTGCGAAATCATCGTCGGGTGTTTAGCTGTAGCATGATTTTGGAGCATCTTTGGTCTTATGAAGATACTCCCAGTGAAGAAGCAGTCCGCACCCATATTAAAGGCTTACGGATGAAGTTGAGAAATGCGGGAGTTCCTGGAGATTTAATTGAAACAGTCTATGGTATTGGGTATCGACTCACACCACAGGAGGAAGGGAACCAAAGCATAGGGGAAAAAGAACAATCTACATCTAGTAAATCGCAGTTGGAGTCAACACAAACGGCAATAGCAGGAATTTGGGAAAAATTTTATGGACGGGTAGATGAGCAAGTCAAGGTTTTAGAAGCAGCAGCTAGCGGTGTTAAGCAAGGCAGTTTCAGTACAGAATTGCAATTACAAGCCAAACAAGAAGCGCATACATTAGCAGGTTCTCTAGGGACATTTGGAATACCAGAAGGTTCAAAGTTAGCCAAGAAAATTGAGCAGCTATTGAAATCAGAACCCACTTGGACACCTACGGAAATTGGTAAATTGCAAAAGTGGGTGAAGTTACTGCGCCAAGAAGTAGCCGCACGTAAACCCACAGAAGAAACTACCACATCCAATACTAATGGTGATTTACCAAAACCCCAAGCTAGCAGCCAAAGTTTAGCAGCGATCGCCCCCATACAACAACTGCCCCACACCGAAGCCAAAGTCCTAGCCGTAGACGATGACCCCCAAATTCTGGCTTTATTACAAACCCTCCTCCATCCTTGGGGACTCAAAGTGATCACACTAGATGATCCGCGTCATTTTTGGGAAATATTACCAGCCGAAAATCCCGATTTATTAATCTTAGACGTAGAAATGCCCCACACCAACGGCATTGAACTATGTCAAATCATCCGTAATGATACCCAATGGAGTGAACTACCAATTCTCTTCCTCACAGTCCATAGTGATGCGGAAATTGTCAATCAAGTTTATAGCGTCGGTGCTGACGATTTTGTCAGTAAACCCATCGTGGGGCCAGAACTAGTCACACGCATTATCAACCGTCTGGAACGAGTCAAACTACTCAGGCGAGTAGCTGCGGGTAGGAGTGCAGAAGGAGCAGGGGTGCAGGGGTGCAGGGGTGCAGGGGTGCAGGGGAGATTAAATCCCAATACCCAGTCCCCAATACCCAGTCCCCAATACCCAGTCCCCAGTCCCCATCCTCCCTTCTCACTCAATAGCTGTGCCATCTTCGACGCTGAACCAGATTGCGTCAAAATTGTGGCGGCTGATGGCACTTTATTGGCAATTAATCAAGCCGGGTTGACTATCTTAGGTGCAGATCATCCTGATACCGTGGTGGGTAAGTCTATCTATGATGTGATTGCGCCTGAATACCAACAGACATTTCTGCAATTTCATACAAGTGTCTGTCAAGGACAAAAAGGGACTTTGGAATTTGTGATCATGAATCGTCAAGGTGAACGTCGTTGGGTGACAACTCACGCTGTTCCTTTGCGAAATCCCGCAGATGATAGCTGGGTACATTTAGCGATTACACGGGATATTACCAACATTAAACAAGTAGAAGCAGAAATTCAGCGAGTGAATCGCACATTAAAAACCTTAAGTGACTGCAATCAGGTTCTAGTGCGGGCAGATAATGAAGAAGATTTACTGCACCAAGTTTGCGAAATTTTAATCCAAGTCGGGGGTTATCGTTTGGCTTGGGTGGCTTACGCCAAAAATAATCCCCACAAAGATATTTATCCAGTCGCTCAAGCAGGCTATGAGGATGGATATCTGCAATCTCTGCATCTGACTTGGGCGGATACAGTGCGTGGACAAGGGCCGACAGGTACAGCTATCCGTACAGGTAAAACCACAATTATTCAAAATATTTTGACTGATAGTCGTTATGAGGTTTGGCGTTGTCAAGCGACAAGTCGGGGTTATGCAGCATCTATTGCTTTACCGTTAATTGCTAATGGTCAAGCTTTTGGAGCCTTGAATATTTATGCGACAGAACCCAATGCTTTTGATGTGCATGAAGTGCAGCTATTAGAAGAACTTACAGCAGATTTAGCCTATGGAATTTTAGCATTACGCAATCAACGCGATCGCCAACGTGCTGAAGCTGCCCTCAAAGAAAGTGAAGAAAGTCTTGCCCTCGCCTTGGAAGCCGCTAATTTAGGCATTTGGGATTGGAATCTCATCACTAACCAAGTAACTTGGTCTGATGGCCATGCCAAATTATTTGGAATGACGCTGAATGGTTCTGATGAAATCTGGAAAAATTGCGTTTTTCCCGCCGACTTTTCAGGTATAGAGCAAGCAATTCTTCATGCCCAACAACACAAAACTGATTATAATCATGAATTTCGCGTAGTTTGGCCAGATGGTAGTATTCACTGGCTGGAAGGCACAGGTAAATTTTACTACGATGACTCTGGGCAGGCTGTACGAATGCTGGGTACAGTTAGAGACATCAGTAATCGCAGACAAATCGAAGCTGCTCTGCAAACTGCCAACAACGAATTAGAATTGCGAGTGGCAGAACGCACAGCCGAGTTAGTTAATGTCAATCGCCAGCTACAATCAGAACTTGATGAACGCCAACGCATCGAAGCAGCACTGCGGATTTCTCAAATCAGATTGGCACGCATTTTAGATATCGCCGATGATGCGATTATCTCCATTGATAGCAACCAAAATATTACTCTGTTTAACCAAGGGGCAGAAAAGATTTTTGGCTATTGCGCCCAAGAAATTATCGGTCAAAGCCTTGATGTGCTTTTACCCCAGCGTTTTACTCAAAGCCATCGTCAGCACGTCAACGGTTTTAGTCAATCTCCCAGCATGGCGCGACGGATGGGAGAACGACGGGAAATATATGGTTGTCGCAAAGATGGGACAGAATTTCCGGCTGAGGCTTCCATCTCCAAACTGCATATAGAAAGCGATACCATTTATACTGTAATTCTCAGAGATATTACAGAGAGAAAACAAATTGAACGGATGAAAGATGAATTTGTTTCCGTCGTCAGCCATGAACTACGTACACCCTTAACTTCAATTCACGGTTCCTTGGGAATGCTCACCAGTGGTTTATTACCAGCAGCATCAGAACAAGGTAAACGATTACTGCAAATTGCTACCGACAGCACCGAACGCTTAGTCCGCTTAATTAATGACATCCTCGATATCGAAAGAATTGAGTCAGGTAGGGTGAAAATGGAGCGAGAAACCTGCATTCTTACTGACTTAATAGAATCAGCTATTAGTATTATGCAGCCCTTAGCGAATAAAGCCCAAGTGACACTCTCTGTAGAAAGTCCATCGCTACAACTGTGGGTAGATCCCGACCGGATTGTGCAGACTTTAACTAATTTACTCAGTAATGCCATCAAGTTTTCCTCTCCAAACACCACCGTATGGCTAGCGGCGCAAAAATACGGTGATGAAGTCTTACTGACAGTTAAAGATACCGGTCGGGGAATTCCGGCTGACAAAATCCACAGTATTTTTGAACGTTTTCAACAGGTAGATTCCTCAGATTCACGCAACCATGAAGGTACAGGTTTAGGCTTGGCTATTTGTCAAAGTATCGTCCATCAACATGGCGGGAGAATTTGGGTGGAAAGTGTCTTGGGTGAAGGTAGCACATTTCACTTTACACTGCCGATTCTGCCCATTCCCCCCATTCCTGAGTTAGTAGATGATTCTCCCTTCCCCCATCCCCCATCCCTAATCCCTAATCCCCAATCCCCACTCGTCCTAGTTTGCGATGATGATGCTGTGATTCGTCAAGAAATGCAGACTCTTCTGGAAAGAGGGGGATATCGTGTGATTACTGTAGCGACAGGAGAAGAAGCGATCGCGATCGCGGCTAACCAACATCCCAGCGTGATTGTACTGGATTTACTCATGCCAGAGATGAATGGTTGGGAAACAATGGCACACCTCAAAGAACAAGCCCAAACCAAAGACATTCCCATTGTGATTTGCAGTGTCTATAAGCAAAGCAGCAATAGTCAAAATAGTAGTGATTTTGTGGATTGGGTGCGTAAACCAGTCCAAGAAAGTTATTTATTAAACTCCTTAAGACAAGTTATCGCTAAATCTTCCCAACAAGCTCGAATTCTGGTTGTGGAAGATGATCCTGATTTAGTAGAACTACTGGTAACGTTATTTGAAAGACATGGAATAGAAACCTTTTGTGCCAAAACCGGTAGAGAAGCAATTCATCTCAGCCAAGAAGTCAATCCCGATTTGTTAATTTTAGATTTAATTTTGCCAGAAACTGATGGTTTTGCCGTTGTTGATTGGTTACAGCAACACCATCATCTGTGTAATATTCCTCTAGTAGTTTATTCTGCCCAGGACTTAGATGAATCAGAACGCAACAGGCTGAAGCTAGGATATACAGAATTTTTAACTAAAGGACGCGTCACTACCCAAGAATTTGAACAACGAGTTATGGAACTACTGCAAAGAATGACTCATCAACAATCAAAAGGACAGCCATCGTGAAAAACAAACGAATTCTAGTGGTTGATAACGAGCAGTATATTCAAGAAGTCGCCAAAGTCTGTCTAGAAACGGTAGCAGGCTGGGAAGTGGTGACAGCTAGTTCCGGCCAAGAGGGCATCCACCAAGCGGAAACTCATCAACCAGATGCTATTCTCTTGGATGTGATGATGCCAGATATGGATGGCATTGCTACCTTTGAAAAATTGCAAGCCAACCCCAGCACCAAAAAAATCCCGGTAATTTTATTAACCGCTAAAATCCAAGCTTCTGATCGTCGTCGTTACTCCCAATTAGGTATGGCTACCGCGATCGCTAAACCTTTTAATCCTTTAGAATTAGCGGGACAAGTAGCTACAGCTTTGGGCTGGAATTTAGAACCATAGTCAAGCTATGACGCGATCGTTACTTTAATTTATGGAAAAGTAACTTTATTTACTAGCTTCTCAGTGCAGTCTAGGATATCTTAGATAAGTACAGCAATGTGGAAATATTAACTTGTGTAAAGTAAAATGAAATAGTATTAACATTTATCGACTTCTAAGTTGAGACAGGATGTAATACCAATTCAAAAGACTCTGATGGCTAATTGTATTGTCTGGCACAGAAGGCTTGTACCGACAAACTTCATTGATTAAGAAATCCCTATTTGATAAGGGTTTCTGGGTTGGGATTGATTTGGTGACTTTGAATGAATTGGTATAGTACCAATTGCCAATACTCTTGGGGAAAGCAGGCGACAAAATTCTTGCATCCCCATAAGATCACACTGAACAAGTATTGCTCAGTGGAAAAGAGTTGCGGATTCGTGGAAAATTGGTATTAGAGTGTATTGGCAAGACATTTTTAGTCTCAGATTTTTCTGTCTACGGTGCCACGACTACAGACTCAAACCCAGAAGTGCATTTTTTCACCACCCCCTCCAAGGTAGGGAATAGGAAACAGCCAATATTCATTAGGGGTGTAAGGGTGTAGGGGTGTAGGGGTGTAGGTGTTGGACTGTTTTTCCATGCCTGTCCAACAAGGTTGGTGGGAGGAGAAGGCTTTTAACCCAAGGTTGAGATTGGAGGTAGTTCTCTTCCCCTACACCCCACATCCCTACACCCGCCCCAGAGGGGCTAGATAGAGAGTTCCCTGTAAAAAAATAGCAGCAATCAACCTCTCTCAACACCTCTGCAAGCAGAGATACCAGTTAGGAGAAACATGACGAGCCATTATGATTCAACGCGCCTGTATTACCATCCTATTAATTGCTCATAACACCGAAGATTGGATGAGTTTTCGGCAGTGTTTGCAGCAGGATGATTTGTATACATATCGCATTTTGGAGTTTGAGACCGCTACACAGGCAATAGCATGGTGTCAGGAGGGAAAATCAGATGTAATTTTGCTCAATTCTCCCTTATTTGGCGACAATTGTTTAGATTCCCTAGAGAAATTGCGGAAAATTGTCAGCCATACAGAATCTGCAATCATTCTCTTAACAGCACATGAAGATACAGCAACTGCCGTTTGGGCAATGAAAAACGGGGCGCAAGATTATCTAGTCAAACCGCAACTCAGTCCGAATAGACTACAAGCAGCAATTCATGATGCAGTCAACCAAAGAGACAAATATCGGCAATTAGCACAAATTCAGGAACAAAAACAACTAATCAGTGCGATCGCCTTACGGATTCGACAATCACTCAAACTCAAAGACATTTTAGCGAGTACAGTCGCAGAAGTCCGGCAATTTTTACAAGCAGATAGGGTATTAATCTATCGATTTCACTCTGATATGAGTGGAACTGTTGTATCAGAATCGGTGTTACCTGGTTGGACAGCCAGCTTAGAGGCACAAATTCAGGATACCTGCTTTCAACAAGGGGCTGGTATGGAATATCGCCAAGGGAAAACAAGAGCGATTAATAACATTTACCAAGCAGGCTTAACAGACTGTCATGTGCAACTCCTCGAACAATTTGAAGTCAAAGCCAATTTAGTTGTACCGATTTTGGTACTCAATCGGTTATGGGGATTATTAATTGCTCATCAATGTACTGCACCGCGCCAATGGCAAGCAATGGAACTAGAACTATTAGACCAACTTGCGGTGCAAATAGCGATCGCCATTCAACAAGCTAGTGCTTACGAAATCGCCCAAAAACAACTCAGGGAACGCTACCGAGTTGAAAAAAATCTCCGAGACTCTGAAGAGCGATTTCGCAGTACCTTTGAACAGGCCGCAGTCGGTATTACTCATGTGTCCTTAAGTGGAAAATTCCTGCGCGTTAACCAAAGGTTTGCTGATATTACTGGCTACTCCCCATCAGAACTAAAAACCTTGAGATTTCAAGAAATCACCCATCCAGAAGATTTGGCGGCTGATTTAGAGCAACTAGAAATCCTGCTAGCTGGGGCAATTTCGACTTACTCAATGGAAAAACGCTATATCCGCCAAGACAATACGATTATTTGGGTGAAACTGACAGTATCTCTAGTCCGTGATACTTTTGCTCACCCGCAATATTTTATTGGTGTAGTGGAAGATATTAGCGATCGCATCTTGGCACAACAGGCAATAAAACAACTCAATCAAGAACTGGAAGCTAGAGTCGAACGCCGCACAGCCGCCTTAAAAGAAAGTGAAGAACGCTGGCAATTAGCATTACGTGGCAGTAATGATGGCATCTGGGACTGGAATCTGAAAACTAACGAACTATTTTTTTCGGCGCGCTGGAAACAAATACGGGGTTTTAGTGACGATGCAATTAGCCCCGATTTAGCAGCCTGGTCAAGCTCTATTCATCCAGATGATCGCGATCGCATTTTGGCGGATTTAGATGACCATTTCGCCCAAAAAACACCATTCTTCCAAGCAGAATATCGAGTACAGTGCCAAGATGGTTCATATTTATGGGTCTTAGATCGGGGTCAAGCACTGTGGGATGAAGCAGGTCATGTCATCCGCATCAGTGGTTCAGAGACGGATATTACCACACGTAAACAGGCAGAAGCTCAGTTATTTGAGCTGCTCAATTTGCAACAAGCCATCCTCACATCTACCGACTATGCCATTACCTCTACCAACTCCCAGGGGATCATTCAAATCTTTAACCCAGCTGCCCAAAAAATGTTAGGTTATACAGCCGAGGAAGTTGTGGGTCAGGTAACGCCTGTTATATTCCACGATCCAGAGGAAATTCGGCAACACGCACAAGCACTAGGAGAAGAAATTGCTCCAGGGCAAAAATTGATCGCGACAAACCCATCGGCACATCAAAAAGAGGAATGGACTTTTATTCGCAAAGATGGCTCATGCTTTCCCGTCTCTCTGTCGGTGCAACCCCTATGTAATGCCGAAGGACAGATCATTGGTGGAGTCGGTATTGCCAAAGATATTACACAACAAAAACAGATAGATGCCCAACTCCGTAAAAATGCCGCTAACCTCGCGGCTGCTCAAAGAATCGCCCATTTGGGGAGTTGGGAGATGGATTTACACACCCAGGAAATCCTGTGGTCACAAGAGGTGTTTCGCATTTTTGGCCGCAATCCTGAATCTGGAATGCCTACCTATGGGGAAATGCTGGAGTGGATACATCCAGATGACCGGCACCATCAAGATTTGGCGGTACAACAGGCGATCGCCCAAGGTCAATGTTACGAACTAGAGTATCGTTGTTATCGGCCAGATCAGAGTCTACGCTATGTACTATCACGGGGTGAAGTAATACTAAATGCGGATGGTCAACCTAGCCAGTTAATCAGCATTATCCTTGACATTACTGACCGTAAACAAACTGAACAGCAGTTAAGTAATCTTTCAGATCGGTTAACTTTAGCACTCAAATCAGCCGATATTGGCACTTGGGACTGGGATTTGACCCATGATGTCTATTGGGATGAGAGGATGTATGCTCTGTATGAACTACCATATTCTGATGATTGTGTCAAAGACAAAGACTGGTTAAAGCTAATCCATCCAGAGGATCGGGACAAAACCGCAACTGCGCTGCAAGATGCCCTACAGGGAAAGCGGGAATTTGATGTGGAATTTCGCACAATGCGGAATAATGGTAGTATTCGCTATATCCATGCCTCAGCCCTGGTACAACGTAACCAACAAGGAAAAGCGCAACGCATGGTAGGCATTAACTACGATATTACAGAGCGCAAGCAAGTGGAATCAGCCCTGCGTGAAAGTGAACACCGTTATGCCACCTTGACTGAAGCTGCTCCTGTAGCTATTTTCCGTCTAGATCATACGGGTCAATGTGTCTATGTTAACGAGCGTTGGAGCAGGATGACAGGTAGACCAATCAAGTCTGCTTTGGGGGTAGGATGGCTAGAAGCTCTGCACCCAGAAGACCGCGATCGCCTACTCACAAAATGGTTGCAACAGGGATTTAGTCAACCAGAACTCTATCAAAATGAAGGCAGACATCTACTACCTGATGGTAGCGTCAACTGGTTTTATTGCCATATCCTGCCGGAAACAGACTCCAACGGTGCAATTATGGGTTACATTGGCACACTGACAGATATTACAGAGCGTAAACAAGCAGAGGAACAGCTACATCATCTCTCAGAAAGATTGTCCCTGGCGATCAAATCAGGCGGCTTTGGGATCTGGGAATATGACTGCGTTAATGGTAGCCAGATTTGGGATGAACAAATGTACAAGCTCTACGGAGTCAGTCCCATTGATTTTGACCCTACCCTGGACTCATGGTTAAGTTGTCTGCATCCAGACGATCGCGATTATATCGTGGCAGTTATGGATCAAGTTCTGCAAAACAATCAAGAATACGACGTTGAGTTTAGCATCATTCAACCAAACGGAGAAATTCGCTACATCAAAGCCTATGGTCTGCTCAATTGTGACCCCCAAGGTCAACCTTTACGCATGATTGGGGTAAACTTTGACATTACGGCGCATAAGCAAGCTGAACAAGAACTAATCCGTAACAGAGACTTGCGGGAAATCATTTTTAACGAATCGGCGGATGCTTTGTTTTTAGTTGATCCAGTGACTTTAATCACTCTTGATTGTAATCGGCGTGCCGTCGAACTATTTGAAGCCACTAAAAAATCGGACTTATTAGGAATAGCTGGGCATCAGCTCCAAAACCGTCAATTTTCCTCAGAAGAAATGGCCACTATTGTGACACAAATGCGAACCAAAGGTTTTTGGAGTCAAGAAATTGAGTATGTCACTTGTAAAGGTAAGGTTTTCTGGGGCAACATTGCCGCTAAACCCATTGTAATTGCTGGCCGTACCCTGAATTTATTGCGAGTCACTGATATTAGTGAGCATAAACAGGCGGAAGAAGCTCTCGCTAAATATGCCCGTGAAGTTGAAGATTTGTATAACAAAGCACCCTGTGGCTACCATTCCCTAGATAGTGCAGGTCGAATCATGCGGGTGAATGAAACAGAATTGCAATGGTTAGGTTACAGCCATGAAGAGATGATTGGTCAGCCTTTCGTTCACTTTTTTACGGAAGCTAGTCGTCAAGCTTTTCTGGAAAACTATCCTCGCTTTAAAGAAAGAGGTTGGTCAAAGGATTTAGAGTATGAGATGGTCTGTAAAGATGGCACAATTTTACCAGTCATGATCAGTGCGGCTGCTGTTAAAGATGCAGATGGCAATTATTTATACAGCCGTGCCACCTTATTCGATATGCGCGAACAGCAAGCCGCACTCCGCGATCGCCAAAAAGCAGAACAAGAGTTGCAAGCATCACGCACCATGCTGCAACTAGTCCTAGATACCATTCCCCAACGTGTCTTCTGGAAAGATTGTCAGTTAAATTACATCGGCTGCAATCCAGCCTTTGCTAATGATGCTCAACTGTTTCAGCCTGACGACATTATCGGCAAAACTGACTTTGACTTGCCTTGGAAACAACAAGCACCAATGTATCGTGCCGACGATACGTTAGTGATTACTACAGGAAAAGCCAAACTCGGCTATGAAGAACCGATGGCAACTCACGATGGTGCCAGCATTTGGCTCA
This sequence comes from Nostoc sp. CMAA1605, assembly GCF_021596505.1. Lineage (GTDB taxonomy): Bacteria > Cyanobacteriota > Cyanobacteriia > Cyanobacteriales > Nostocaceae > Trichormus. Next base: position 122,530 of record NZ_PJIZ01000003.1, read on the forward strand.
GAACGAGCAAAATCCCCCTGACGAACACTACAGGGGAAGTAATTGGTGTTCTCGGTTCCTATGAAGATATTACGGAACGCAAATACGCTGAAGAGAAATTGCGCCAAACCAATGAACAATTAGCCAATGCTAACGCCGAATTAGCCCGTGCTACTCGCCTCAAAGACGAATTTCTCGCCAATATGAGTCATGAATTGCGAACCCCTCTCAATGCCATTTTGGGTATGTCGGAGGGGTTTGAGGAGGGTGTGTTTGGTGCGATCAATGACCAACAAGCCAAAGCGATCGCCACGATTGAACGCAGTGGGAGACACCTCCTGGAACTGATCAATGACATCCTCGACTTATCCAAAATTGAATCAGGTAAGTTAGAATTACAACTGAGTGATATTCCCATTAAAAGCCTGTGTGAAACCAGTCTAGTGTTTATTAAACAGGTAGCATTGAAAAAAAGTATTCGCCTCCTGACAGAAATTCCCCATCATCTAGGCAGTATCCAAGCGGATGATCGCCGTTTACGTCAGGTACTAATTAACTTACTCAGCAATGCTGTCAAGTTCACCCCAGAAGGCGGTACGGTAACACTCAAAGTCTGGCTGGAAGAGCCAGGGGAAAAGGAATGCGGGGGTGCCGGGGGAGGAATTTCTTGCTTGTCTTCTCAATCAAGCCTCAAGTGTCAAGCTTCACCCCACATCAATTTCTGTGTCACTGATACTGGTATTGGGATTTCTCCTGAAAATATAGGCAAATTATTTCAACCTTTTATGCAGCTAGACAGCAGCCTCAATCGTCAATATAACGGTACTGGTTTAGGTCTAGCACTGGTACAAAGAATTACTACTTTACATGGCGGTACAGTCTGTGTTGACAGTCAGTTGGGGAAAGGCAGTTGTTTTACTGTGAGAATTCCTTATATCACCACTGATATTTTGCCGCCAAAGTTAGCAACGGTACAATTGCCCAAAAATTACTCCCTGTCTCCTAACAGCCCAGTGTTAATTATTGAAGACTCGATGGCGGCGGCTGACCAAATCACTCGCTATCTCCTGGAGATGAGCATCAAATGTTTAGTTTATCCAATGGGTGAAGGTGCGCTAGAAGAAGTCATACGTATTCGTCCAGCACTAGTGATTTTGGATCTGCAACTACCCAACGTATCCGGGTGGGATGTCCTCAAGCAACTCAAGCTCCACCCCCAAACCAAGGATATTCCCGTTTTGATTGTCTCGGTTGTGGATGAACGGACTCAAGGCATAACTGAGGGAGCATTTGCATATTTAGTTAAACCTATTACCCGGACTCAGTTTCAAGCCACCCTGGAGCGATTAAAATGTTCTACTAATGATGAGTCTGGGATGAATAACGTTACAGCAAAATCTGCTTTGTCCTCTGCTTTAGTTTTACTAGTAGAAGACAACCAAGCCAATATCAACACTATGTCTGGTTATTTGGAAAGTCGCGGATATCGATTAGCGATCGCCAACGACGGACAACAAGCCATTGCACAAGTTTATGCCCAACGTCCTGATCTCATTGTCATGGATATCCAAATGCCAGAGATGGACGGATTGACAGCTATCCGCCGCATTCGCGAAGATGAGCAATTTGTAGATTTACCCATCATTGCATTAACAGCCCTGGCCATGCCAGGCGATCGCGAAACCTGTCTAGCCGCCGGAGCTAATGAATATTTAACCAAACCCGTAAAGCTCAAACAACTCGTAGCAACAATTCAAAAATTTTTAACTAGATAAATAATTCAGTGGCAAAAAATAACTGTTAAATCCCTTGATCTTTTAATTATCCCTATGTCTAATTTTGGCATTGTTTTCAGTTAAGTCCGTGAGAAAAAACACCATAAAGTTAATCAAAACCAACTAGGCTGAAACTATTTCTTCCTTCTGCCCTATAAACTATTCTTCTGAAATAATAGAGATTTAATTATGAATCATCAACATTCTATTTTAATAATTGACGATGAACCAGATAACTTTGATGTAATTGAAATTCTACTTGATAGTGAAAACTACGAATTACATTATGCCCCCAGTGGTCAACAAGCTATTGATTGCCTTGATAGTTTTCAGCCTGATGTCATTTTGTTAGACGTAATGATGCCTGATTTAGATGGCATGGAAGTCTGCCGGAAAATTAAATCTGAACGGCAATGGCAGACAATTCCGATCATTATGGTAACGGCATTAACTGCTAAAGAAGATTTAGCTAAATGTATGGCGGCTGGAGCAGATGATTTTATTAGTAAGCCAGTCAATGGTGTGGAATTAAGAGCCAGAGTGAATTCTATGCTGCGAATTAAAGGCCAATACGATCAATTGCAGAGTCTACTGAATCTGCGTGAAGATATGGTCAATATGATTGTACATGACTTACGCAACCCCCTCACCAGCATTATCATCTCCAATGAAGTGCTGCAAATTCCTGGATTATCACCCGAAAAGCATGAACAAAAGACACATAAAATCATTCTCGCAGCCCAACAAATGCAATCTATGATTGATAGCTTGCTGATTATGGCTAAGTTGGAATCTGGCAAAATGGTTCTTCAGCGCAACGATGTAGAACTAGGTACACTTTGTCTGTCGGCGTTGGCAGATGTGGAAGAAATCGCTCACCACAAAAATCTTCATCTGATCAGCGAATTACCCAATCCAGGAAGCATGGTAAACGTCGATATACCGATTTTTCGCCGCATTTTGGATAATTTACTCTCTAATGCCATTAAATTTTCCCCTCCTCACTCTCAAGTTATCCTCAAAGCAGAATGTTCCACTACAGATATTAAATTGCAAGTAATTGATTCCGGTTCAGGAGTGCCACAAAATTTACGCCAAAGCATTTTTGAAAAGTATGAGATTGGCACAAGAATGAGCGAAGTTTCACAAATTGGCTTAGGATTAGCTTTTTGCAAAATGGCAATTGAGGCGCATCACGGTATGATTATGGTTGAAGATAATTATCCCCAAGGCAGTGTTTTTACGCTTTTTCTACCGTCAATCTAGTAGTTCACCAACCCAAAATTGCTAGGCTAAGGCAAGCAGGGGGAGCAGGGGGAGCAGGGGGAGAAAGAGATTTTTTTTGCTGCTATTAACCTTACAAAGTTCTTTTGGCAGACTACTAGGATACGAAAATAATTTCAGAAATGAAATTACCTCGATTATTGTATAGTAATAATTAATGCTATCATTTATTTTCTCTACCTAAAAACACTTAACATTATTCTACTTATTTATGGTGTCTTCTAGCCAAAAACTACGGCAGTTACTTGCAAAACCTGAAATTATTGTGATTCCTGGTGTTTATGATTGTTTAAGTGCAAAGTTAGCAGAAAATATAGGTTTTGATGTTATTGCTACCAGTGGTTTTGGTATTGCAGCTTCTACCTTGGGTTTACCAGACTATGGTTTTCTCTCCGTTACAGAAACACTATATAGTATTGGACGCATTGCTCAAGCGGTAAGTGTACCTCTGATTGCAGATTTAGATACCGGCTATGGTAATGCTCTGAATGTGATGCGGACTATCAAGGATGCTGTGCAGTTGGGAGTGGCGGGGGTGTTGCTAGAAGACCAGGAATGGCCGAAAAAGTGCGGACACTTTGAAGGTAAACGAGTCATCCCCACGGAAGAACACGCCGGGAAAATTAGAGCCGCAGTTGAGGCGCGGGGAGATAGTGGTTTAGTGATTATCGCCCGGACTGATGCCCGTGCGCCTTTGGGTTTAGAGGCTGCGATCGCCCGTGGTCATGCTTACATTGCTGCCGGAGCAGATATACTCTTTGTAGAAGCACCCCAATCTGTAGAAGAGTTAAAAGCAATTAAAGCTGCTTTTCCTGACATTCCCTTAGTAGCTAATATCGTTGAAGGTGGTAAAACTCCTTCCCTGTCGGCGGCTGAATTACAAAATCTAGGCTTTAAAATTGTCTTTTTCCCCTTAACTGGCTTATTAGCAGTTACCCAAACTCTTACTAATTGTTTAACTCATTTAAAACAACAGGGAACTACAGCTAATTTTCACGATTTAGTGAGGTTTCAAGATTTTCAAGCACTCGTCGGTGTTCCCCAATTTCTACAAATGGAAAAGCAATTTACTGTAGAAAAGGATGAATAAATTACCCGAATCTATCCAATACAAAGATACATACGATATTAACCAAAATAGTATTCTTGACCTGTATAAAGCTAATCAATGGTCATCAGCAGAAAAACCAGATTTACTCTACCAAGCTTTGATGAATTCCCATTCACTCATTTCTGCATGGCATGAAGATAAGTTGGTAGGTTTAGGCAATGCTATCTCAGATGGCTTTTTAGTAGTGTATTATCCTCATTTATTGGTCTTGCCAGATTACCAAAATCAAGGTATCGGCAGTCAGATTATCAAAATGCTTATATCTCGATATGATGGGTTTCATCAGCATATTTTACTGGCGGAAAACCAAGCTATTAATTTCTACAAAAAAGTAGGTTTTCAGCGTGCAGGTACAACAGAACCTATGTGGATTTACGCTGGAAATGACCACTGAAATTTAGACATCTATTTCTTATTTTATTAGAAAATTAGGTTACTAATTTGTAAAAAAAAAATCATTATTCTACTCATTTAAATGTTTTTTTAAAGATGAATACAAATTAATAATGTGATGATCAATCAAGCTGTAATACACATTTTTACCTTCTCGACGATAATTCACTAAGCGCATCGCTTTTAATAATCGCAATTGATGAGAAACTGCCGATTCGGTCATTTTTGTTAATGCAGCTAAATCACAAACACACAACTCTTGGGAAGCTAAAGCTGATATCAGCCGCAGACGATTGGGATCTGCAAGTATGCCAAAAATTTCTGCCATCTGTTGCGCTTGATCTGGAGACAAGATTTGTGTTTGGATTGACCGCACATTATCCAGATGTACCAAATGGGTGTCACATTTTGGTAAGTCGGCATTTGGAAGCAATTCCAACTCTTTTTTACTCTGTCGCTTATTCATCAGGGTGCTTTTCAATAATGGTTATTACTTTCAATCTTAACTAAAATTAAACATTGTACAGTTGAACATTTATTCAGATGTTGTATTAAAATACTTGTAAAAGACTGGCACTAATATTCACTGGCGACGACGAAAGATTGTTGCTGTAAGTGCGTCATACCAATTCTTTGAGAAGTAGAGACGTTGTATACAACGTCTCTACTGATAAATTTTATCTTCATCAAGAAACGTAATTAACTTTGTCACCTGCAAATTGCTATGACTCAAACTCCTTCCCTGAAAACCCAGATTCTCCAAGTGAATGGTATGGATTGTGGTAGTTGTGCCAAGACAATAGAAGTTGGTTTACAACAATTACGCGGTGTTACGGAAGCATCAGTTAGCTTTGCCACAGGTAAAGTCAGGATATCCTACAATCCAGAGGATTTGAGTCTAAAAACTATTTCCGATCGCATTCAGGCTTTAGGTTACACAGTAGAACAGATTGCTGGGTTAGAGTCAGAGCAGAAAACTCATTCTTGTGGTTGTAGTCACGACCATACTCATCACAGTGATAGTCATTCACTGGCGGAAATAGCTGATACTAAATCGCTACAACATAACTGTGATCATGACCATAACCATGACCACCATCAGCATCAAGATGCAGTTTCAACTACTACACAGAAATCTGATCCCACAAACTGGAAATTTTGGATTACTAACCGCCGGGGACAAGGTGTCATTCTTACAGGCGTGGGGTTAGCGTTGGGTTTACTGGCGCAATATTTAGCCTTACCTATTTGGATAGCACGAGCTTTTTATGGCGTTGGTATAGTGATTGCAGGCTATCCCATTGCACGGATTGGTTTATTGGAATTGCGCTTGCGCCGGGCTGATATGAATTTGCTGATGACTATTTCAGTCATAGGTGCATTGATTTTAGGTGACTGGTTTGAAGGGGCGTTAGTTGTCTTTTTGTTCTCTTTGGGTACAACATTGCAAGTCTTGACCTTTGGTCGCACACGCAACGCAATTCGCGCCCTCATGGATTTAACTCCACCCACAGCTACCGTCAAACGAGGGAATCAAGAAGTAACTGTTCCCGTGGAAAATGTTCAAGTTGGGGAAATTTTGACAGTTAGACCAGGTGGACGTGTAGCGTTAGACGGCATAGTTGTTTCTGGTAGTAGTGCTATTGACCAGTCTCCAATTACGGGAGAATCAATCCCAGAAGATAAAGAAGCAGGCGACACTGTTTTTGCTGGGACGTTAAATCAATCAGGCTTTTTGGAAATCAAGGTTACACATACTGTAAAGGATACGACTGTAGCTAAAATTATCCATTTAGTAGAAACAGCCCAAGGTAGTCGCGCACCTTCTCAGCAGTGGGTGGATAAGTTTGCCGGAGTATACACCCCAATTGTGATTTTGATTGCGATCGCGATCGCGCTCATTCCGCCTTTGGTATTTGCTCAACCTGGGAATGTCTGGTTTTATCGAGCCTTAGTCATGCTAGTCATTGCTTGTCCCTGTGCTTTAGTCATTTCTACCCCAGTTTCCATTGTGAGTGCGATCGGTGCAGCAACTCGTCAAGGAGTGTTATTTAAAGGAGGTAACGCACTAGAAACCGCCGGACATTTGACTACTCTGGCTTTTGATAAGACAGGTACAATTACCCAAGGGCTACCGATTGTACAAAAGATTTATAGTCTGGGAAATCACAGTACCCATCAAGTGTTACAAATTGCCGCCATCCTAGAGCAACACTCAGAACATCCACTAGCAAAGGCTATCGTGGCTAAAGCTGATGAACTGAGCATAGATTTGGAAACACCGATGAACTTCACAGCACTACCAGGGAAAGGCATTCAGGCAATCTGGATTGACATAGTTTATTTAGTTGGTAATCGACGGTTGTTTTCCGAGCAAGGTATTTCCTTATCTGGTGAAGTTGAAACTCTGTTGGCAGAAATTGAACAACTTGGTCAAATTCCGGTACTCGTAGGAACAAAACAAGAAATATGGGGATCGATCGCGCTGTCTGATGGTATCCGTTTAGAAGCAACAGAAGCCATCCGACAACTCAAGCGACTAGGGTTAAAGCAGTTAGTCATGTTAACAGGCGATCGCGATCGGGTGGCTAGGCAAATTGCCCAACAAGTTGAGATGACAGAATATAGAGCCGAACTCTTACCAGAAGATAAACTCCAAGCAATTCAACGGCTAAGACGTTCTGGGGTGGTAGGTATGATTGGGGATGGGATTAATGATGCACCAGCTCTAGCGGCGGCGGATATCAGTTTTGCTGTGGGTGGAATTGATATTGCCTTAGAAACAGCAGATGTAGTGCTGGTTGGTGGTGACTTGAGACGGCTTGCTTATGCAGTGGATTTAAGTCGTCGGACTGTATCTGTGATTCAACAGAATGTAGTTTTTTCTTTAGTCACGAAAGCTTTATTTCTACTATTGGGAACGTTGGGTGTTGTTGGGTTAGCGGTAGCTGTTTTAGCAGACACAGGTACTTCCTTATTAGTGACTGCAAATGGAATGCGCTTATTTAAATCAAGAAATAGGGGGGTGTAGGGGTTTAGGGGTTTAGGGGTGTAAGGGTTTAGGGGTTTAGGGGAAGAAAAAAGTGTTTCTTATATATTTTGCTGGCGTACAGTCTCGCTAGCAATACCAAATTGTGATGGTAAAAAATGGCAATTTACGCAGAGATTTGCCTAATTTGTGCTGAACCCAAATTACATAACCGTGTTGCGTGTAGATTCAGTATCAATTGGCTTAATTAAGTACAAACGTAACATATTCCAAAAAATCGCCAAAGCAGGCGGGATTCTTTGGCAGAATTTGACGAAATTCGGCAAATTACTATTGTTAATGGCTGCTAGCTTGAGATTATTTTCGGAACACTGTTCTAACCGCCAGAAAAATTCGGGGTGATTAGTATTCAAAATTACAGGGAATGCTCTAGCAGAGGTGTTATTTGTCTCTTGGATGACTCTTTGATTGTATTTGCGGGGATGGATACCAATGACTTCGTAAAAGCTGGCTCTCTCAAATACTGTCATTGTGTGGGTAGCAAATACAGTTAATAAGAAAAAGCGTATCCATAACTTAGCTTTCCAACTTTTCCATAATTGGGGCTGCGATCGCAATACGGCTTTAAAGAAATCTCCGTGGCGATTTTCATCCTGACACCAACTCTCAAATTTACGGAACAGAGGATAAAACTGATATTCTGGATGCTCCTGCATATGCTTATGCACCAAAATATAACGCCAGTAACCAATTTTCTCCGATAGGTAGACGGTGTAAATCACCCACTCTGGCGGGAAAAAGGTATATGTGCGTTTCTTGGTTAAATAATTTAGGTCTAAGGAAAGGTTTAAATCTGCCATCGATTTATTTAAAAATCCCGCATGGCGTGCCTCATCCCGTGCCATATAATTAAAGGCCTCAGCCAATAGGGGATTGCGGTCTTTAATGCGGCGTGATAGCTCTTTAAACAAGAGAAATCCAGAAAACTCCGAAGTACAAGAACGTTCCAAAAAGTCAATAAAGGCGCGGCGTTTTTCCCCTGTAATATGATCCCAATTTTGCTTAAACTCTGCATCTCGAACAAAGTGATGGCGGTTGTAGTCCTCCCGCAGTTCTTCTACAATGGCTCGAATCTCCGCCTCATTGGCTGAAATATCCATCTTCGCCACTGCATCAAAATCGGTAGTATAAAACCGGGGTGTTAATAAAGTTTCTTGAACAGGTGCTTTAATTCCTGGCTTCAGAGTTTGTGGCTCTGGGGTTACAAGGCTATTAACCATGAGACTCCTTACTATAAATGGTTTTATAGTTATATAAACATAAAATGATATTTGTATACATCAGTTAAATTATCGAACTGATTAGGTATTGGGGATTAGTGATTAGGGACTGGGTACTGGGGAATTGGGAATAGGGAATAGGGAATAGGGCATTGGATAATTCAATGCGTTGATTTTTGGTTTGGGATTTAATCTAAAGTCTCAAATTCTGACCCCTACACCCTTACACCCCTAAACCCCTACACCCTTTCCTCTTCAAACGATATATGTAGTGAGATTAAGCGAAATATAAAAAAATATTAATCTCCGTATAGTTATAAAGCTATTAATAGTTAAATGAGTTTGGGAGATATAAAAATAGTCTGGATTTGCATCAGCAGTGGTAGTTGCTAGATAGAGCGATGCCAATCCTCTCTAAACCCAGAATAACAATCCTCTCCAGTATTGATTGTGAACTGGCAACTATTTTGAGTCTATGAAGGGTGCTGAGTTAAAAGTGCTAGGTACTGAGTTAAAAAATGATCATCTCAATAACTGATCATCGGCTAAACGCCGCGCTACCGCTAACACCACTCAGCACTCATCACTAAATCAAGCATCAAGGAAGTAAAAATGAGTAGCAATTTAGCCATCAAATTACGTTCTGGTACTCAAAAAGCTCACACAGCAGCAGAAAATGTGGGATTCATGAAATGCTTTTTGAAGGGGGTTGTAGATAGAGAATGTTTTGCTAAATTTTTAAGCAATCTGTATTTTGTCTACAGTGAACTAGAAACCGCAGTCAAAAGTCATGTCAATAACCCCATCATTGCTGCGGTTTACTTTCCAGAATTGAATCGCCAAGCCGCCTTAGAAAAAGACATGGTGTTTTATTATGGCAGTGAGTGGCGCAATTTGATTACAGCTTCTAGTAGCGCACAGGCGTATATTAATCGCCTTCGCCAACTTTCTGCCCATGAACCTGTATTGTTAATTGGTCACACCTATACACGCTATATGGGCGACCTTTCTGGGGGTCAGATGTTGCAAAAAATTGCTCAGTCAACCCTGAAATTATCTGGCTACGAAGGTACGTCTTTCTATAATTTTGACCAGATTCCCGACAAAGCAGCATTTAAAAACAAGTATCGTCAGGCGATGGATTCATTATCTATTGATGATGCTACAGGCGATCGCATTGTTGCTGAAGCCAATATTGCTTTCCAATACAATATGCAAATGGCTAGAGATTTAGAGGGTAATTTAATCAAAGCTATTGGTCAAGTAGTCTTCAATAGCTTGACTCACAACACTAGCCCTGGTAGTACCGAAGCACCAGCAACCTGAAAGCGGGGAGGAAGAAGGCAAAATTCAAACAAGCCATCTTTTACCTTTCTTATGCCCCATTCCCTAATTTGGTTTAAATGAACACATCAGACTCTAGCAGTGAATATTTAAACTAGAAAATAGCTAGAGCAGAGGCATTTTATTGGCAATTTGTGACCAATCAAACAACAAATTGTAGACCCTATATACCCATAAACACGACCGTACAGCAAGGCAAAAGTAACAAGTCAAAATTCAAAGTATATTGTGTCATTTCAGATGTTATGGAAATTACTGCTGCACTTCAAGTATCTGATAATAAGTAGTAAAAAATACATTTGAATTGATCAAAATCATCAAAGCTATCTTTTGCCTTTTGACTTTTACCTTTTTGAATGGTCACATTAACTTGGAGGATTTGATGGTTTTTCTGTCGTCTGGAGTCAAATTTGACCTGGAATTGATTCAAAAGTATGATACACCTGCACCAAGGTATACCAGTTACCCAACTGCGACACAGTTAGCTGAAGGATTTACAGAGAGTGATTTTCGGGAGGCGATCGCCAGATCCAATCAGAGAAAATCACCTCTTTCTTTATACTTCCATATTCCTTTTTGTCAAAGTGCTTGTTACTTTTGTGGTTGCAATACTGTTATTTCTAATAACAGAAATATTGCTAAACCTTATCTAGAAAATTTAGCACAAGAAATCAAGCATACTGCTTCTTTGATTGACCAAGATAGAAAGGTACTGCAAATTCATTGGGGTGGTGGTACACCTAATTACTTAGATTGTGAGCAGGTAGAATTTTTGTGGAAACAAATTACCCGCAACTTCAACCTTGATCCACAAGCTGAAGTTTCTATTGAGATTAACCCCCGCTACGTTGACGAAGATTACATTTTCTTTCTTAGGGAAATTGGGTTTAATCGCGTTAGCTTTGGTATCCAAGACTTTAATAGCAAAGTACAAGTAGCTGTCAACCGCGTCCAACCAGAAGAGATGTTATATAACGTCATGAGTTGGATTAAAGCGGCTCAGTTTGAAAGTGTGAATGTGGATTTAATCTATGGTTTACCTTATCAAACTTTACAAACATTTCGCGAGACAGTACAGAAGACAGTTGCATTAGATCCAGATCGGATTGTGGTGTTTAACTTTGCTTACGTACCTTGGTTGAAACCAGCACAAAAGCATATTCCTGTGGAAGCATTACCCGAACCCCAGGAAAAGCTAGAAATTCTGCAAATGACCATTGAGGAATTGACAAAAAGCCAATATTTATTTATTGGGATGGATCATTTTGCCAAACCTAACGATGAATTAGCGATCGCGCAACGTAACCGCACTCTGCAACGTAACTTCCAAGGCTATACCACCCACGCTGGTACGGATTTATTTGGCTTTGGTGCTACGTCCATTAGTATGTTACATGATGCTTACGTACAAAATCATAAGCAGTTAAAAGAATATTATCAAGCTGTTGGTAGTGATACTTTACCAATTAGTAAAGGTGTAAAACTCACCGATGATGATATCTTGAGACGCGATGTGATTATGTGCATTATGTCCAATTTTCAGCTAAATAAGTCAGAAATAGCCGAAAAATACGGGATAAACTTTGATGAGTATTTTGCCCTAGAACTAGAGTTATTAGAGCCATTAGCAGCTGATGGTTTAGTGAATTTATCGACTAACCATATCCAAATTACGGATATTGGTAGATTACTGGTACGAAATGTTGCTGTAGTTTTTGATACTCACAATCAAACACCAGAAAAACATTTCTCCCGTGCCATATAATATCTAATCTGATCCTGTCAGCTTGTGTTCATGGAACATTTTGGTAATTGGTAGCTGGTAATTCCCTTCACTTAATTACCTCTGACCAATTACCGACTGTCATCTCATAATACTCATTAAAATAATTTGTTATCCTGGAATAATTCAGTAACTTCCTATGCGGAGGACATTCTGAACTTATTAATTCTGATATAGGAATCATATTTGATTTTTGCGAAGCTAGGTACACTTTTATCCCTTTTAACCTGTTCCCTGTTCCCTGTTCCCCGTTCCCTTACTACGCAAATGATTTCAGGAATCAAAGCGGATTCCTATATATCTATCTTTTGGCTTCAAAAACTTACTTCATCTGGTGGAAACGCTAGCAAATCAAGATTGCTAATCTGAGTACAGATGAGATTTTTGAGGACATTATATGAATATTATTGCTTGGGTAATATTAGGACTATTAGCTGGTGCGATCGCTAAAGCAATTTATCCTGGAACTCAAGGTGGCGGTATTCTTTCCACAATGATTTTAGGTATCATCGGTGCTTTCATTGGTGGTAGTTTATATAGTTTATTCGCCACGGGAACTTTACAATTAACTGCTACGAGTTTAAGCTTGCCTGGTCTTTTAATAGCAATTATTGGTGCAATGATTGCTATCTATCTGTGGGGACTAATTAGCAGAAGCCGCAGTGTGTAAAAAATTCAAAATAAGCAAATACTCATTTTGTTATCAAGCATTCAATGTTGTGATGCTTGATCATTTCTTACTCAGTTGAAAATATTTGTAGAGGCGGTTCATGTTTTTCCACAAAAAAGAGCCTATTCATGCTGTCAAAGTCGAGGAAGCAAATCCTCGCTTTGCTCAATTACTTCTAGAGCAGTTTGGCGGAGCAACAGGAGAATTATCAGCAGCTTTACAATACTGGGTGCAATCATTCCATGTTGAGAATGCTGGAATTCGCGATATGCTGCAAGACATTGCCATTGAGGAATTCGGGCATTTAGAAATGGTGGGTAAACTCATTGAGGCTCATACCAAAAATGTGGATCAAACAGATGTTTATAAAAGCACTCTTTTTGCAGTCAGAGGAATAGGGCCTCACTTTTTAGATAGTCAAGGTAATGCTTGGACTGCAAACTATCTCAATGAAGGCGGAGATGTAGTTAGAGATTTGCGTGCGAATATTGCAGCTGAGGCTGGCGCGCGTCAAACCTATGAAGAATTAATTAAGCTATGTCCAGACCAAGGTACAAAACAAACTTTAGTACATCTTTTGACTAGAGAAGTTTCTCACACCCAGATGTTTATGAAAGCATTAGATTCACTGGGTAAATTAACAGATCCATTCTTTGGCAATATTCAACCTGATGAGACTGTAGATATTTACTACAATCTATCGACTAATGGTCATGGACAAGATGAACGCGGCCCTTGGAATTCTGAGCCAGCATTTAAATATATTGCCAACCCATTAGAAAAAAGGTAAAAGGCAAAAGGTAAAAGGCAAAAGGCAAAAGGTGAAAGATGAAAGGTAAAAGGTAAAGGGTAAAAAGTTATTCTTTACTTTTTACTTTTTCCTTTTGAGGTAAGTCAGTTTCCTAAATTGGAGAGTAGTCTGTGATTGTAAATCCAACCCCAAATGGATGGGAAATTATTTATCACCGCGCCCATGCGTTGTTAGCAGCGCAACTAGCAGGACAATGGCGACGCAAAAATTCTCCAGCACGGATATATGAAACCCTAGCAGCCATTTCTCATCATGATGACTTAGAAAAAGAATGGCAAGAAGATAATCTGACTCCCGGAGGCGCGCCAATGGACTTTACCATGCACCAAAAAACCTCCGTGGAAAAACTGGCTGATCTGGTGAATAATGCCCGTTATCGAGGACGGTGGGTGACTTTATTAATTTCCAAACATATCAGTCGTTTAAATGAGCCAAAACGGGGACAATGTCCTGAACTAGATCAATTTCTAGATGAGCAACTGCAAAATCAACAGCGTTGGCGTGAAGAGTTGGGTATCAAAAAAGAAGATGTAGATGCGGCTTATGCGTTTATGCAGTGGTGCGATCGCCTATCATTAATCTTATGTCAGCAAGAATTACCAGCCGACGAAAGATTTTTAGAAATTAGTTTGGGGCCTGATGGTCAACGTTATGACATTATGCAGCGTAGTGATCATTTGCTGACCGTTCAACCCTGGCCTTTTGAGGACGATAAGTTTACAGTTAATGTCGAAGCCTGCGATTTACATCAGGTCAAGTTTGCCAGTAATGCAGAACTCACTCACGCCCTGCAAACAGCACCGATTAAAGTTTTAGAGTGGACTTTCGTGAGAGCTTAAAAATCCTCATGATTTCCAGTCCCCCCACAAAATTAAAAAACGTCCGGGAGTGTTGCCGTGTTTCCACCCCAGACGCTTTTCAATTTCAACTTGCTCCTCACACACAACTAGAGAATATCACTTATTTTTTATCCAGTAAATTTGGAGTGTGACACTTTCTTAAGTGTACAAATATCGCTGGTTTTACCACCTAATTAAAAAACGCCTGGGAGTGTGACCGTGTTTCCACCCCAGACGTTTTTTAATTTCAACTTACTCCTCACACACAAATAGAAATTATCATTATGTCTGAGAAAATGGCAAGTATTATATTTAACTCTTTATAAAAACTTCATATTAATCAAGATAATCTGTGGAAATACGGGATACAAAATTCACAATTAAGAAAGCTTCATACTACTAGGTAGGTTTGACGGGTATGTATCTTTTCCCCTCACAAAACTGGCAGATGTCAAAACCACAGCCAATTAAAAAGCGTTTGGACGTGTTGCCGTGTTTCCACTCCAAACGCTCTTTATTTTCAACTTGCTCCTCACACACAACTAGAGAATAACACTGTCACACAAGACCGACTAGTAATATAAGTGACACTTTGCAAACTGCACCATGAGATGGGGATTGGGGATTGGGGATTGGTGATTGGGAATTGGGGGTTGGGGATTGGGGATTGGGGACTGGGGATTGGGGATTGGGGATTGGGGATTGGGGATTGGGGATTGGGAGACAAGGTAAATTTTATCCCCATGCCCTATGCCCTATGCCCCATGCCCTATGCCCCATGCCCAATTCGGATTAGTGTAGAAAATGACGTATACCAGTCAATACCATGACTAAACCTAGTTCATTAGCAGCTTTGATGGAATCTTGATCACGTAAGCTTCCACCTGGTTGGACGATCGCAGTAATACCTGCGGCGGCGGCTGTTCTGACAGAATCATCAAAGGGGAAAAATCCGTCACTGGCGAGAATCGCTCCTTTGGCTTTATCTCCGGCTTGTTCGAGGGCGATTTTGGTTGAACCAACGCGGTTCATTTGTCCAGCACCGACACCTAGAGTAGTGCGATCGCTTGTGAGGACGATGGCATTAGATTTAACGTGTTTGCAAACTTTCCACGCAAATAACAATTCTGCTAATTCATCAGCCGTGGGTTGACGGTCGGTGACGACTTGCCATTTACTAGTGTCAGCGATCGCATCGTCCGCAGTCTGCACCAAGAAACCGCCAGCAATTTGTTTCACCAGAGTTTTCGGCCCACTACTCAAATCTGCTAAAGTCAAAACCCGGACATTAGATTTTTTAGCCAGAATTTTTTGGGCTTCTGCATCACAATCAGGTGCAACTACGCATTCTAGAAATGTTTTAGTTAATTCAGTGGCGGTAGCTGCATCAATGGAACGGTTGAGGGCGACAATACCACCAAAAGCAGAGATAGAATCAGCATTAAAAGCCTTTTGATAAGCTTCAACCAAGGTATTGCCTAACGCCGTACCGCAGGGATTGGTATGTTTGATAATGGTAGCGGCTGGCGTATCAGGAAATTCAGCAATAATGCGGCGGGCGGCTTCTAAATCCACCAAGTTATTGTAACTGAGTTCTTTTCCTTGGAGTTTTGTCGCCGCAGCCCAACCGCTTGCAGTTGTACCAGTTTGATACCAAGTAGCAGGTTGGTGGGGGTTTTCACCGTAACGCAGAGATTGTAATTCTGTACCGTTGAGGGTGTATTGTTGGGGGAGGGAAGTTTGGGATTGTTGAGACAGGTAGGAAGCGATCGCCTGATCATAACTAGCTGTATGCGAAAATCCCTTCAAAGCTGCTTTTTGACGGAATTCTAGGGAAGCTTCCCCGTTATTTTGCCGTAATTCCTGCAAATACTCATCATACTGTGCTGGGTCACATAATACCGTCAGATGAGCAAAATTCTTTGATGAAGCCCTCAACATCGCCGGGCCACCAATATCAATTTGTTCCACAGCTTCAGCTAATGTTACCCCTGGTTTAGCAATAGTCGCCTCAAAGGGATAAAGATTCACGACTACCAAATCAATCGGGCGAATTTGGTTATTTTCCAAGTCTGTCACATCTTGAGGTACATCCCGCCGAGCTAAAATGCCGCCATGAATCCGAGGATGGAGAGTTTTTACACGTCCACCTAAAATTTCCGGTGAACCAGTGTATTCCGAAACCTTGGTAACAGGTATTCCCGCATCTTTGAGGGCTTGGGCTGTTCCCCCACTGCTGATTAAATCAAATTCAAATTCTTCTACCAAGCTACGGGCTAAGTCAATTAAACCAGTTTTATTAGATACACTCAGCAGTGCTAGACGCGCCATGTCTCAATTCCTCAAATTTAGCGGGTGATGCCAAAGACCACAATTTTTACATAACCCTGGCTTCACTTCAATACCATGAGGAATAATTGTGCTTTAAGCTTTGTCTAAATGCCGTAAACTTGTAAAAATATATTGGCATCGTAATGAAGTATTGTCAAATTTTGCTAAAGGCATTGAGATGAGCGCAAAAAAATTAGCAGAAAATTTATAAAAACATACTTCTTGAAACTGCATTATTAAAATTGAATAGATTATCAGCAACTTAAAAGTAAATACTGTCAAGAGATAAACTAATCACTAATTCAAGTTAATCGGTAATAAGTTAAATGTCAGGATCTAAGCTTGTCAAAGTTTTTTATTGTTGCTCTGACTCTGCAAAAGATGTACAACTGCGACAAAAACTAGAAAATCATCTCAAAATCTTGGAACGGCAGCGAGTGATTATTAGTTGGCATAGAGGTATGATTAGTCCTGGAAAAGAACGGGCAGCAGAGATTGATAGGCAATTAAACACAGCTGATATAATTTTGGTGCTAATTAGTTCAGATTTGATAGCTGCCGATGACCACTGGGAATTTGTGACGAAACAGGCGATGCAAAGGCATAGATCTGGACAGGCGCGTGTTATTCCTATTCTTCTTCGTCCTGTTTTTAATATTTGGAAACCTGCTTTAGATAACCTCACAGCCTTGCCAACTTTGCTAGAAAGAGAAAAAGCTGTTACTGATTGGGGTCAGCATGATAAAGCTTTTGAAAATATTGCACAAGGTATAAAAAAAGTAGCCCAAGAACTTACTGATCCTACCTTCCATATTAAACACTATTCACAGCAGACGGGGGTAGTTGTAATATCTGTTGTACAGGCTACTTGTAATTTTCTTATACACATCGTAAGGTCAACCTTGTTCTCTGTATTTAAGCCATCAAGGACTCGTCGGCATCGTAGAGCCAGCAAGAGAGCTAATCAAATAGTTATTTTAATTGCAGTATGTAGTGTTCTTATATCTTTATTTTTCTGGCAAGCAGGTATATATAAAAGTTTTTTGTTAATATCTAATCCTACTATAGAATCCACAGAAAACATTAATTATTCTGGATGGATATGGTTAGGTATAGTTAAAAATCATCCAGGTGCTTTGTCTCCTGGAGAACCGTTAGTTGTTGAACAAAAAAATATCGCAGAATACCCTAGCATTGATCCTCTCGTTTTTCCATCACCAGGAGCAATAGTAACGGTTAAACAACTTGTAGATTTAAGACAAGAAAAATCTTTAATTTCAGAACCAATTCATAGATTTCAAGGTGGAGAGAAGTTGGTCATACTTAAAGTAGAGCCTTTAAAAAAGGCTAGTAGAAATTCAGTCTATATCCGATTGATGGCAAAAGTTCGTTGTCATCACAATTGTGAGAAAAAATAGTCTAAAGCAATTACATCGAAGATTTAAGAGCTTCAGTAATTTTCCTGTGAAATAGGGAATAAGGCACTATTTCCTATCTAACCAAGTCTGTAAATCAGCTAAACTGCCAAAATCTAGCAGTGCTTCACTCAAATCTTCCAAAACAGGCAAAGGTAAATCAGCAATTGAGGCGCGCATTTCTTCAGACAGTTCGCCAAAACGCTTAGTTAGCAGTCGGATAATTAGATTGATTGTTGCTTCTTCTCTCCCTTCCTCTCTTCCTTCCTCCTTGATTTCTCGATAAACTCTTGTTTCCTTAAGTGTAATTCCCAGCATCGACTCAACCTCTATTCTGCTCAATTGTTCAAACTTGTACACCATAATTGTAATAATCATCTCTATTATGGCGCGACTTGCTGGCTCAGTTACTTCTTGACGCGTCTTGCTTAATAAGTATCGGGCTTCTTCTGGTGCTTGACTTTCTTCTACAGTAGTCAGCACCATTAGTGCTACCCATATTGGTAATTGGCGAATATTTCCTAATTCATCTAAATAGATTCTCTGTACTTGTTCACCATTCAGTAATGAACGATGAGGATGAATTTTGCTTTGTTCAAAATTGCGTGAGGGATAAATGATCACTGCTTGCCAATCGCTAAACTTTGTATGGTTGCGATAGAAGTAGAGTGAGGATTCTGCAAATACTCTTTCGTAAAGTTGTTCGTCTTTTTGAAATTGTACCTCACAAAAATATATAACTCCTGTATCTTGGTTCTCTGGTGGTAGAAACACCCCATCAATTTCAAATTTGGGTTCTTTGACAGCTACAGATTCAAATCGGTAAGCATCTGCATTAGTTGGCGGTGTTGCTAGTAGTTGAAACAAGAGTGTAGGAGATTGTTGAAACAGTTTATAAAAAATAGAATCTCGCCGCATTCTTCTTTAAAGATTACTATAGGATTCCTATTTGATTTTGGTGAAGCTAGGTACACTTTGATTCCTTCTTTCCTGTTCCCTGTTCCCTGTTCCCTCCCTACGCAAATAATTTCAGGAATCAAAGCGGATTCCTATATTACTTAGCACTATTGATCAGCCATTCGTTAGTTGCTGCATCTCTTAACAGAGAGAATCGAATAGCAGCAGGTGTTTGTTGTCCCGATTTCATGAAAAATGTTAAACGAGCGTCAACTGTTGCTGTTGATGTATCAGACTCTACTAAACTAACGTTATCAACAGATACGCTTTCTACTTGTCCTTGCCACCAGTCCGAATAAGAACGATAGCCATTGGGGTGCAGGTTGCTATTTTGAAAACTGGGAGTTAGCAAATTCCAGGCTGTCTCATATTGAGCCTGGTTGATATGGGCATAATAATTCTCTATTGCTTGTTCTGGCGACTGTGTTTCAACTTGTGATGTTTGAGAATTTGCAGATGATGTATTACCTGCTTGCAATTCTGCATTGGTGGGTTGTGAACCAACGGGTTCTGCGGTTTCGGGAGTGGATGCAGTTACAGGTGAATTTGTGACGGCTGAAGAATTTGAGTCTGGTGTGGTTGCAGTTTCAGTAGTTCCCTGTGTTGTAGTGGTATTGGAAGTTGCAGGTGTATCTGTTGGTTCTACGCTGGGAGTGCTGTTGTTGTTAGTAGTAGATTCACTAGAAGATATTGTTGAAGGGGTGACTGATTGATTGGGTCTGGTTATAGCAAAACCAATTAATACAGATACACTCACTAAACCACCAGCAATTAAGCTACCAAGTAATATCCCCCGACTGCTATTTTTTTTGCTGACAGGTTCGGGAGAGGGGGAAGATGCGGGACTAACGGCGACGGTGTTAGAGGCTGTAACAGATGGTGGAACTGTGACTACTTGCTGTTGTTGATAAGGATTTGTGGGAGGTTGTGATTGTTGATAGGGAGTTGTAGCAGGTTGGGGTTGTTGATAGGGAGTTGTGGGAGGTTGTGATTGTTGATAGACAGTTGGGGGTAAGCTGACTGCGCCTAATTGCAAGGCTTCTAACATCTCCCTTGCGGTGGCGAACCGTTCTCTGGGATGATAGGCGATCGCACGATCAAGAGCATCTGCAAATGTCGGACTGACATTCAAAGCGTGTGTACGCCAGATAATTTCCCCTGTTCTGGAGTCTGTTTCTAATTCATGGGGTTGTTTCCCAGTCAATAAATAAATTGCTGTCATCCCCAAACTATAAATATCACTAGAATACATAGGTCTACCTGCCGCTTGTTCACTCGGCATATACCCTGGTGTCCCAATCACAATGGAACTGGTAGGATTACCTTGGGAATTCACGACTGTACCCATAGATTCCCGCACTGCACCAAAATCAATCAGTACAGGTTTGCCATCTCGATGACGCACAATAATATTGTCTGGTTTAATATCGCGGTGAATTATGTGTCTTGAGTGGACGTACTCTAAAACAGGTAGTAAATTTACGAGAATTTCTTGAACCGACTCTTCACTAAATACACCTTGTTGATAAAATTTATTAGTTAATGTGCTACCTTCTATCCACTCTTGAATCAAATAAAATTGCTCATTTGATTGAAAATAAGCATATAAAGTAGGAATTTGGTCTGTATAGCTGCCTAACTCTTCTAAAATAGCCGCCTCGCGTTGAAATCGCTCTTGGACGAGTTGGTAAATTTGAGGATTGTTGTGTATGGGTTTGAGCAGTTTCACCACACAACGACGGTTAGATGGCATTTGGGTATCTTCAGCTAAAAATGTTTCCCCAAATCCACCACTACCCAAAGTTTGAACTACTCGATAGCGATTCTCTAATAGCGTTTCCATAAGTTAGTGCAGAACAGTGTCAAATTAGTTGTGATATTGTATACATTTTATCCATTATCCAGTAGTTACCCAAAAATTGTCACTCAACAATTATTTGAGTAGTTCACTGAACAACAGTATGGATTTTATTCGCAATTAACTACAAATAAGACCAGACTAATTACTTAAAATGTCTCAAATTATAACGGTCTTGATATTGTTGAATGCGATCTACATTCTGCTGCTCTAATCTGCTGAGTAATGTTAAGGGAAATTCTCTCGGTGAATATATGGATTGATACCAAGTTTGAGTATTAAAATATGCTTGTAATTCAGGAGTATCAAATCTGCGTCCGTGACGAGCGAAAATTGTATTTCGCATAATATCTAGTGTGTAACCGTCTTTACCATTTAAATCCGCATCGGTGACAAGTCGTTCAGAAAGCCAGAGATAATTACTCTGATTATTTTCTGGTGGTGGGGTAAAAGAATTGACAATTTGAGAAGTATCTACATTTGATGGAGATTGAGTTTGAGGAACTACATTCTTGGATACTTTGGTTTGCAAAGATTGGGAGACAGGGGAAGTAGTTTCTTTGACTACTGGCTGTTCTGAGGAATGTTGCGGCGGTTTTGTCAATATAAACCCAAGAATCACCGAACCACCAATCAAACCGCCAGCGACTAAACTGCCAATTAATATATTTTTTTGCTGATTATCTGTAACAGTAGCTTGGGGAAGTACGGGAGTAGTTGGTTGTGCTGTGTGAGAGATGACGGGCGGGACAGAGTACGGCTGTGTGGGTGGTATGGAGTTAGTGTCCCTTTGCAAAGCCTCCAACATGGCTTTTGCTGAGGGGAAGCGATCGCGGGGATGATAAGCGATCGCCCGATCAATTACACTAGCCAAAACTGGACTGATATTTTGGGCATAGTTACGCCAGATAATTTCACCTGTTTGTGAGTCCGTCTCTAAGTTTTGCGGCTGCATACCCGTCAACAAATAAACCGCAGTCAACCCCAAACTATACAAATCACTAGAATAAACAGGTCTACCTGCGGCTTGTTCGCTGGGCATATATCCAGGCGTACCAATCACAATCGAACTAGTAGCATGACCTTGGGAATTAACTACTGTCCCCATTGATTCCCGGACTGCACCAAAGTCAATCAATACAGGCTTACCATCCCCATGACGCACCATGATATTATCGGGCTTAATATCACGATGGACAATTTGCTGAGAGTGGACGTAATCCAGAACAGGTAAAACATTCAGCAATATTTCCCTGACTGTATTCTCACTTAATAACCCTTGTTGTCTAACTTTAGCGGTGAGTGTATCCCCTTCAATCCACTCCTGTATTAAATAAAATTGCCCATCTGCGGAAAAATAAGCATACAATGCCGGAATTTGTCCAGTTTTTCCGCCTAATTCTTCCAGAATTGCCGCTTCACGTTGGAATCTTTCTTGAACTAACTGATAAATTTGGGGATTATTTTGAATTGGCCTGAGTTGTTTAACCACACACCTACGTTTAGAAGGCATATAAGTATCTTCTGCAAGATAGGTTTCACCAAACCCACCAGCCCCCAATGTTTGTATCACTTGATAGCGATCGTTCAACATTTGTATTGTCATAATTGGTCAATAGTCAATAGTCAATAGTCAATAGTCAATACTCATTACTCATTACTCATTACTCATTACTTCTCCCATGCCCAATGCCCCATGCCCCATTCCCCATTCCCAATACCTCACTTCACATCTAATAATCCAGTTTCCTTTAACTTAGGATTGAATCGAATTTGTGTCTTTAATCCACGCAATTCTAAAGCTGCTAGAATTTCAGCTTCTACTCTTCTGGCGATGTTTTTCAGGATATTCATTTGCTTGACTTCATCATGTACAGGATTGTGGTAATTTTCTTGCTCTTCTGAAGTCATTACTGTTTTAACATCAAATAGGTTGTGTCCATGTTGCTTTTTGTTCTCCGTTACCCACCGGAAGATTACCGTTTTCCTCTATCCATGCTTGCTCAATGTTTTCTAAGATAGTGCGATTCGGACGCTCAATCGTATGTATTTTCACCCAATAACATTTTTGGGGTTGACGGACTAAATGCTGTCTCAAGCTTAAATAGATATCGCGGGAGTAACCAATAAATTGCAATATTTTTTCTTGATTAAAATGGCATAGGCCCCTATTTTGCCCTGTAAACTCTCAGATAAATTACCGTGATCATCAATGTAAGAAATATATGGCAATGATATTAAAGATGGAAGCTGATTTTCGTTATTCATTGGTCTATTTTGAGATTACTAATTGTTTTATAAATAGAATAGGGTAAATAGTTCAAGATTTATAGTGAGAAATTTAGTTCTCAACAAAGGACTAAAGTCCTTACTACGAACTGAATACTAGTATTTTTACTTTACTTAATATATTTCGTTTTTTTAAGTTGTTCTACTTAAATTAATAATTAATAATTGGGAGTTTTGTTAATTAAAATTCCAAAAAGTTACTTAATTCAGTCAGCACAACCAAACTATAGCAGTTTGGGTTGACATGGAATGGGAAAAAGACGGAGGTTTTCACTTCCTTCACTACAACTGGGTGATTAGTTCGGCTTTTGGAGGCGATCGCCTTCAGAATGGTCTAACATTTGTCTTCCAACGCTGGTACTGTTCCCTAATTCCCTGTTAATTTAAACGAGCGCGGCAGGACTCGAACCTGCGACAGACTGCTTAGAAGGCAGTTACTCTATCCACCTGAGTTACGCGCCCAAATCAAAATTGTGGCTCAAAAATGAGTCACTCTAAAAATTATATCGTCTTTATGCCTAATAAGCAATTAAAAAAAATTGCAGATTGACTGTTGCTAAGGCTAAGATGCTAGTCGCAAGTTGATTAATTAGCTTATTATGTGGTCGATGGATGCTGATTTGCGGGTTGATGGCGATGAACTAAACGCCCGGTGTAGCTGATCGCCTGAACATAGACTATTTTCAGATAGTCGCTCACTAAATCTATACCACGTAAGTAATCGCACTCTTGGCGATGTTGCTAAATCAGATTATAAATCGCTTATCTATAAAGCCCCTGCGGGGAGTTATTTGCTAGTGCCATGTTTATTTTGAAACGGCAGGATGTTGAAATATCAAGCATTCAGCACCCGAAAAAGGATCAGCAGGTGCCGATTCTCCATTATCAGGGGCAGACTTTTCGCTTGATTAGTGTATTCAAAGCTGGCCAAGAAGAAGAAGCTAGAACTTTGTGGCGAGAATTAACTGATCATCGTGGTAAAGCTTGCGTCTTACTGGAGGAACCAGAACGCTTTAGCGTTTGGGGTAAAGTACGCCTAGACCAAATTGGTAATGATACTGGTGGACACAGCAAAAACAGCACATTAATTCAGGCTAGCATTTTGCTACTACAAGCTGTTCACATGGATATAGAAGAATTTTTGGGTACGAAGCAAGTTTCATTATTTGAAAAAGATGTCGCTGAATTTCAGAAGCAGCAGCAATTTCCTGAGACTGCTTCGATTGAAGCGGTGAAACAGTTAGTCTCAATTGATCCGTTGGAATCAGACAAGCTACCCCCCTGGAAAGAAAATCATGTAGTCAGCTTTTTACAAGAAC
The DNA here is from genome assembly GCF_021596505.1 of Nostoc sp. CMAA1605. GTDB lineage: Bacteria > Cyanobacteriota > Cyanobacteriia > Cyanobacteriales > Nostocaceae > Trichormus. Next base: position 146,957 of record NZ_PJIZ01000003.1, read on the forward strand.
TACATAAATTAGGGAAAACTTATTTTGGTAACGCCAACTTTGCCAATCAAGTAGCCAATCACCTACAGGATATGCCAGAAGGAGAGCGATCGCTGTTTATCTCGTGGCTGAGTCAGTCTTCCCTGAATAAATTATGGCAGTAGAAGGCAAAAGTAAAAAGGCAAAGGCAAAAGGCAAAAGGCAAAAGGCAAAAAAACCATATTGCCCTGTTTGCCCAATCCCACAAGTTCTTTCATTGTGAATTTTGAATTGGTTCATCCCCAGAGTGCATTTAATCAAATCTTATGAGTAGTTCTTACAAAAATCCATCTTCATTGGCAAAATCTCTATTTACCACCCAGAACATAGTTTTAGCTAGCATTGGCTGGGGTGTACTAGCACTGCTATACTTTTTATTGTTTAGTGCCAAAGTCCCTGGAGCTAATGGTCAAGAAACCCGTGCTGAATGGTACGTGATTGGTACAAATATTTTTGAAGCGTTAGCTTATCTGGGTGCAGGAATTTTATGCTTAAGGAATTGGCGCAGTCCACAGATTGTCAGTAGCCGCAATGTCTGGCTAGCCATTGCCATAGGTATGATTTCTTATTTCCTGGGAGGGATATTTTTTGGTTATACAGAAATTGTTTTACGAGAAGAACCGGATGTGTCTA
>NZ_PJIZ01000004.1 GCF_021596505.1 Nostoc sp. CMAA1605
CTTGGATTATTAAAAATAAACGTTGCTGTACCAGTGTCACCACTGCGCGATCGCGTCAACCGTACCTCTGGAATTACGTCTTCGTCTAGTCCCCTGGAAAACTGGATTTTCGCCATGATGAATGAATTTAAAGTTTTGTAATCATTAGTTTAATATTCTCTCATCATTTGGTGGAAATTGGAGATTGGGGATTGGGTATTGGGGATTGGGGATTGGGGATTGGGGAAGGGGAGAAAAGGTAGACAAGGTAGACAAGGGAGGAGAAAAACTAATGACTAATGACTATTGACTATTGACTATTGACCATTGACTCTTTCTCCAATATCAAAGTTACTGGCCCATCATTTTCGATACTCACTTGCATCATTGCGCCGAATTTACCTGTTTCTACTAGCAAACCACTAGCTTTTAACTTCGCCACAAAACTGTTATATAATTCCTCGGCTTGGGAAGGGTTGGCTGAACGGTCGAAGGAGGGACGGCGACCTTTGCGACAGTCGCCGTAGAGGGTAAATTGGCTCACTACTAATAACTCACCAACAATTTCTTGTACAGATTTTTGCCACCTGTCACCGTCTTCTGTATCGGGAAATAGACGTAACTCTAGACATTTACGCGCCATCCAATCAAGTTCTACATCTGTGTCTGTGTCAGCAATACCTACGAGTAAATTCAAGCCTCGGCCAATTTTGCCAATGATTTCACCGTTAACACTAACTTGAGACGATTTCACTCGCTGGACAATTACACGCATAATAGTGATCTTTCTGAAACAGCCACTAGATGTTACTTGCTCACAAGCTTAAATCTTGACACAGCTTTAACACACCCTACTTGATATTGACTTGATAAATTAGCTTTAAGTGATAGTTTCTTGATTTTTCCAACTAAGTTGGTATTAGGTCTTTAGCTTTGTGCGTCTCAAAAATGCTTAATTTATAAACTTTTTGTCAGCCAATACAGTTCAGATGTATTACTGACTTAATCTTAAAATACCAACCAGCAGCGTAAATACAACCAACTTTTTTGGTATTGTTAGAGTTGAGTTCTCATTTACGAGAAATTACGTAACTCACACTGCTGAGTCCCATCTTGGTTTCGTCACCAATTAAATTCTTTAGGCTAATCCAACGCGAAAGTCTGGCGATCGCCAGGTAACAGTGCTTTCGATGTAGTCGAGTATACACACCAGTCATTGCAATCATGGTGTGTACATTCTCCTGTCTGCAATTGTCTTGACATTGGAAATCAGGAAATAAATCCTTATGAAATCAACAAAAATAAAGCATTTTGTAACTGGTGTAACTAGTGCTGCGATCGGTGCTGTGATAATCACTAGTATTGAAATCCCCCAAGCACAGGCGGTAAATCTTGTGTTTAATGGTGATTTTGAACTGGATTCTAGTTACAATCCCAGCTACAGTCCCGATGACACTGCTACCTGGACTAATAATCCCAACATTACAGGCTGGACTAAAACTAGTGATAACCCTACATCTCAATCGATTAGCGTCATTAAAGGAAACTACGACGCAATTGTAGGTTACTATGATACATACGGTACTGGTAAAAGCACTCTGAGGGGTGGAGGATATTTAGACTTTGGTTACTTATCACAAAATCTAGCTACAACACCTGGACAGGTATACAAATTAACATACAAACTGAAAACAGATGACTGGCCACAGTTTACAGATAACACCTTTCAAGCTTTTATCGGTGGTAGCAAGATTTATCAGCTCAATAATATTCCTTTTAAACCCTTTACTCCTGACTCATACAACCCCTATACAGAGTACACCTACAATTTTCTGGCTACAGACACAACTACAGAACTCAAATTTGGTTACAGAAATCCCAACGGTTTCTTTTTCTTAGATAACGTTAGTGTGGAAGTTGTAGAAGAAGCACCGACATCAGAGGGAACAATTACAATTACTGGTGTAAATCCTGGGGAAGTTCAACCATCAGTACCCGCAATTGGTGGAAATATCGACTATCCAGACACCGATACATACTATATTCCCGACCCTAACGACAGTCCCGACTATTTTGTAGATCCTGACAATATCGTCGTTAATAGTGGTTTTGAAGTAGACCCACTTGTCAGTCCAGTCGATCCCACATTGCCTAACCCCTATATTACGGGATGGGTAAATGATAGTGACCCTACTGGATATGGTTGGTATGGTTTTCGAGAGTCCAATTATCCCGACACAGGATATCGCAGTTTAGAATTGCGCGGAATCGGCTTCATTTCACAGGTTTTGAACACAGTAGCAGGTGAAGAGTATTTACTGAGTTACACTCTAGCATCGGCTGAAGAGTCCACACCAAACAACCCCTTACTCGGTAATATTTTGCGAACATATGTAGGTGGTAATGTCATTGATGAAAAAGTAGACACTACTTTCCAAGGCTTCACCAAATATCAATATAAATTTGTAGCTACATCATCTACTACAGAATTAAAATTCTTTGGTAGAGTTAACCATGATGGGCTAAATATAGATGATGTCAGCGTTACTTCTGTACCTGAACCATCTATCATCGGCGGAATCTTAGTTTTAGGAATGCTGGGAATCAACAGCCGCAGAAAACGGTTGCTGCAATAAGATTGAAGTCCACTTCAGACAAAATTAAAGACGCGATGAATCGCGTCTTTAATAATTATCTATTTCCCAAAACCTTTACCTCTGTTGGTAGAAGGAAGACAAAGACAGTTTTCTAATTGAGAAAGTAAGGTTTCCTTGTCTAGATTTTGACCAATCAACACTAACTGATTTTTGGGTTCGCCTTTCCAGTCATCATCATCTAAGGTGAAACGCTTACCGCACAGGTGAAAAATGTGACGTTTAGGACTCTCATCAAACCACATGATCCCTTTGGCGCGGAAGATATTTGTCGGTAACTGGTTATCTAGAAAATATTGGAATTTGCGAATAGATAAAGGCTGATCACTTTGGAAGGATATGGAAGTAAAACCATCATTTTCTAAGTGGTTGGAATGATGATGGTGGTCATGGTCGTGATGGTCGTGACCGCAGGTTGAATGGTCGTGGTCGTGATGGTCGTGACCGCAGGTTGAATGGTCGTGGTCATGGTGGTCGTGGTCGTGATGGTCGTGACCGCAGTTTGAATGGTCGTGGTCATGATCATGATGATCGTGATCATGCTCATCAACTGTGTCAAAATATTTGTCAGATTCAAACAGTCCCACGCTGAGGATTAAAGGTAAAGAAACTTGCGATCGCGTCGTTCTTAAAATCCTTGCACCTTCTTTGACTTCGTTGATTTTTCTTTCTAATTCCTCTAATGTAGCTTCATCAACTAAATCTGCTTTGTTCAAAATAATCACATCGCCGTAGGCAATTTGACTATAAGCAGCTTGAGAGTTAAATAAATCTAAACTGTAATTAGCTGCATCTACCACAGTAATAATTGAATCTAGCCGAGTTAAATCCCGTAATTCTGTACCCAAAAATGTTAAAGCTACTGGTAGAGGGTCAGCTAGTCCTGTAGTTTCGACAACTAAATAATCTAGCTTTTCTTCCCGTTCTAAAACTTTATATACGGCATCAACTAAGTCATTATTAATAGTGCAGCAAATACAACCGTTACTCAGTTCCACCATGTTCTCATCAGTGGAAACAATTAACTCGTTATCGATGCCGATTTCCCCAAATTCATTGACTAAAACGGCGGTTTTTAAACCCTGTTGATTGCTGAGGATATGGTTAAGTAAGGTGGTTTTACCACTACCAAGAAATCCAGTAATAATTGTTACTGGCATTCCTTGCTTGGGAGCGTCCATTGGTTGAGAATTGGTTGTAACTGCTGATTGCATAAGACTGTAATCAAAAAATTAGAAACTTCGAGAAAAGTTAAAAATGCTCGTAACGTCAAAAGCCTTAAGAGTTAAATTTCCGCCCTCTGCACTGTTTTTAAATGGTCGTTGTATTTCTGCCGTGATGTACTAGCATAGGGATGCTGGATAATTATTCTTGTTGTTTTATCCTATTATCGCGTATCTCTATTTCAAAGTTACTGTGTTATGACCCTAACTATTTACAATACTCTCACACGTCGTCAAGAACCGTTTGAAACCGTAGAACCAAGCAAAGTTAAGATGTATTGCTGCGGTGTCACAGTTTATGACTACTGCCATTTGGGTCATGCACGTTCTTATATTGTGTGGGATACAATTCGCCGTTATTTAATGTGGCGTGGCTTTGCAGTCACCTATATCCAAAATTTTACGGATATCGATGATAAAATTCTTAACCGAGCTAAAGAACAAGGTTCAACAATGGAGGCGGTATCTAACCGCTTTATTGATGCCTATTTTGAAGATATCCGGCGTTTAAATGTCATGGACGCGGATGCGTATCCCCGCGTGACTGAGCATATTCCCGAAATTCATCAACTGATTCAAATTCTAGAAGAAAAAGGTCTAGCCTACGCCGTTGGTGGTGATGTTTATTACCGTGTAGAAAGATTTCCTGCTTATGGCAAACTTTCCGGTAGAGAATTAGAGCAAATGCAAGCAGGTGCTAGCGGTCGGCTAGATGCAGAAGAATCAGAGGCGAAAAAGCAACACCCCTTTGATTTTGCCTTGTGGAAGGGGGCAAAACCAGGTGAACCGGCGTGGAGTTCACCGTGGGGTGAAGGTCGTCCAGGATGGCACATTGAATGCTCGGCAATGATTCGCTCTAGATTAGGAGAGACAATTGATATTCATGGCGGTGGTGGTGATTTGATTTTTCCCCACCATGAAAATGAAATTGCTCAGTCAGAAGCCGCTATTAATAAACCACTGGCGCGTTACTGGACACATAACGGGATGGTGATGGTGAATGGACAGAAAATGTCAAAGTCCTTGGGTAATTTCATCACCATTCGCGAATTATTGGATGGGACAGGAAATTGGCATGGTGAACCAGTCAACGCAATGGCGGTAAGATTATTTGTTTTACAGGCACACTACCGCAAACCCTTAGATTTTACTGAAGAAGCGATCGCCACTGCGGAAAATAGTTGGAAAACCCTCAAGGAAGGCTTACTTTTTGGTTCACAATACGGTGAGAAACTGGGATGGGGTCAAGAATCTACGATGATTCCCGAACTTGTTAGCCGTTTTCAAGAACTAGGGGATGATGACTTTAACTTCTCCGGTGGTTTAGCGGTGTTATTTGAACTAGCCAAAGAACTCCGCCGAGAAGGCAATATTTTAGTGCATGAAGGAAAAACCAAAACCCCCCCCGACGAACTTCACCGCCAATGGTATACCCTAATTACCTTGGCTAAAGTTTTGGGTTTAGAAGCCGCCCCAGATGATGAAACCATAACAAAAGATGGTTTAAGTGATGCCGACATTGAGGCTCTAATTCAGCAAAGACAAGACGCACGAAAAACCAAGAACTTTGCCGAAAGCGATCGCATCCGCAACGAATTACAAGCTCAAGGTATAACTTTAATTGATAGCCCGCAAGGTACACGTTGGCATAGAAATTAGGGAATGGGGACTGGGGACTGGGGACAAGGTAGAATTTATTTCTGCATTAGCACTCATTACTTATTACTTATTACTCATTACTCAGCACTCACTACTCAGCACTCATTACTCAGCACTCACTACTTACTCAAATCATTATGTGGTCTGAACTTACGAAAGCGATCGCTAGTTTTAAAATACCTGCTGATTGGATCGGTATCCGAGTTGTCAAGGAAACTGCTGCTAACCATTATGTCCGTGATGGTTTGCCGCAAGCTAACGGCAAAACTATGACAATGGGCGCAATGTTAGAGGTTTTAGTTAATGGCTGTCTGGGTTACGCCGCAACTAATTCTCTGGAATTACCATCTTTGCAAGCGGCGGCGGAAATAGCGTATAAACAAGCACTCGCTGCTAGTGAATGGTGGATTTATCCTTTCCGAGTTACGGAACGTCCCAAAGTTGTGGGTGAATATAACTCGCCATTTTTACAACCCCTGGATGCTTTATGTCCAGGAGAAATTAATGATTTGCTGGTGCGGATGTGTCACACTCTGAAAGTAAACGACAACATTGTCCAAACTTCAGCTAATGTCAATACCAATCAAAAAGAGAGTTGGTTTGTCAGCAGTAATGGTTCTGAAGTGTATCAGAAGTTTATCTCTTTAGGAACTAATTATGGGGCGATCGCTCAAGATGGGGCAATAGTCCAACAACGTAGCAATAACGGTTGGCAAGCACACTGTTATCAAGGTGGGATGGAACTGTTACACCGAGAGAATTTATGGCGACAGGTGCAGCAAATTGGCGAACAAGCGATAGAACTGTTAACCGCCGAAGAATGTCCCAGCACCCGCACTAATTTAGTATTAGCCCCCGACCAAATGATGTTACAAATTCATGAAAGTGTCGGACATCCCCTAGAACTCGACCGTATTTTAGGAGATGAGCGTAACTACGCCGGCGGTAGTTTTGTCAGAACCAGTGATTTCGGTACATTAGTCTACGGTTCACCCTTGATGAATATTACCTTTGATCCCACCGTCGAGGGTGAATACGCCAGCTACGGCTTTGATGATACGGGCGCAGTCGCTACACGGGAATATTTAATCAAAGATGGTGTATTACAACGGGGTTTAGGTAGTTTAGAAAGCCAAGCTAGGGCAGGTGTTCCAGGAGTAGCCTGTGCGCGCGCATCCTCCTGGAATCGCGCTCCTATCGACCGCATGGCTAACCTGAATTTAGAGCCAGGTAACGCCAGTTTTGACGAGATCATTAGTAACATCGAACACGGCGTTTACATGGAATCTAACCGTTCTTGGTCAATAGACGATCGCCGTTATAAATTTCAATTTGGCTGTGAGTATGCCAAATTAATTGAAAATGGTAAACTTACCAAAACTCTCCGTAATCCTAACTATAGAGCCACAACCCCAGAGTTTTGGCACAGCTTAATCCAAGTTGGTAATGATTCCAACTGGGAAATGTACGGTACACCTTTTTGTGGTAAAGGCGAACCCAACCAAGCAATTTGGGTAGGACACGGTTCACCAGTGTGTGTATTTGCTGATGTCGAAGTTTTTGGCGGAGGAAGTTAATAGGAGTGCTGAGTGCTGTTAGCGGAAGCGGGGCTTTTAGCCCGTGCTGAGTAATGAGTAATGAGTAATGAGTAATGAGTTTTGTTAGGGGCAGGGAGACAAGGTAGAAGTTTTTACCCCAATTGCCCATGCCCAATTCCCAATGCCCAATTCCCAATTCCCAATCCCCAATCCCCAATCCCCAGTCCCAATATGAAACAAGAAATATCCCATTTAGAAGCAAGTTTTAATCAAATATTAGAAACTCTGTTGGTAAAAAAAGCAGAAAATGAGGAATTTACGATCAAATTGAACTGTGAGCGCAGTCAATTTACTCGCTTAAATCATGCTAAAGTTCGGCAAACTGGCTATGTGGCTGATGGCTGGGTAGAATTAACTCTGATGACCAATAAACGCAGCAGTTTTCGTCAATTTCCTTTTACTGGTAACGGTGAAATTGACTGGCAAGTAGCATATCATGCGTTACTAGAACTCAGGGATGAATTACCTGTATTGCCTGTTGATCCCTACTTGGTTTTACCATCAGGAAATAATACCAGTCATGAGGTCAATATAGGTAATTTGCTGTCAGAAGATATATTAGTTTCTCATATTTTAGAAGAAGTTAAAGAATTAGATTTTACTGGTATATATTCTGGGGGAATTGTTATTAGAGCCTATGGGGATTCTAGTGGACAAAAACATTGGTTTGCTACTGACTCCTTTACATTAGACTATTCTTTATTTATTGAATCTGGACAAGCTGTTAAAGGTATATTTGCTGGTAGTAATTGGGATGCAACAGCCTATGCTGCTAAAATTAGTGAAGGTAAAAAACAACTCAAATTACTATCTAGTACACCCAAAGAATTACCAAGAGGACAATACAAAACTTACTTTGCACCTGCGGCTGTCGCTGACTTATTAAGTATGCTCTCTTGGGGTGCTGTCAGTGAAGCAGATATCCAACAAGGGAACAGTGCTTTAGCAGGTTTATCGCGTCAAGAGAAAGAATTATCTCCTTTATTTAATTTAAAAGAAAACTTTCAACGAGGATTGGTACCGCGATTTAATGAGTTGGGAGAAATTGCGGAAATTGAAACCCCAATCATTAGTAATGGTATTTTAATCAATACTTTGATTAATTCTCGCACCGCTAAGGAATATGAAAAAATTGCTAACGGTGCTAATAGTTCTGAAACTTTACGTGCGCCAGAAATTAGTCCAGGTAATTTAGAATATGAGCAAATCTTGTCTAGTTTAGATACAGGCTTGTATGTATCGAATTTACATTACTTAAACTGGAGCGATCGCCCCACAGGTAGAATTACAGGTATGACCCGTTATGCTTGTTTTTGGGTGGAAAACGGGGAAATTGTCGCGCCTATAGAAAACCTGCGCTTTGATGAAAGTCTCTATCGTTTTTGGGGAGAAAATTTAATTGACTTTACCAACTTTCAAGAACTCATTCCTGAAGTCGGTACATACGAAAGTCGTCAACTAGGCGGAAGTTTAGTCCCAGGAATGTTAGTTAATGATTTTACCTATACCTTGTAATTAAATATTGTCTTCAAAACCTATAAAATTAATGTTTAACGCCATATTAATTGTATTTCTGTCTACATTAGCAATATGGCAGAAACTAGCTAACTGTTTTAGATAAGTAGGGGCGGGTTTTGAGAAAAATTCACGCTGGCAAAGCAGACTTTTTTCAAACCCGCCTTTACTTTAGATTTCATCCAAAATCCACAATCTAAAATTCGCTGGAGTCAACAGTCCGTTTTTTAAGATGGGATACAGACAAAGCCAATAAACCCGCTAGTCCCAAAGCAATAGTTGTAGAAGGTTCTGGTACTTTTTCAACTCGAAAATCAAAGCTAAATGTCCCAGATTCTTGATAGTTATTACTTAAATCCACCAGCTTAAATGTTGCTGAATATTTACCTGGTGTTGCTGTTTTTTGTGTCCAGAATGTGGGAGTAAAGGAAAAATCATCACCACCACCAAGGGTATAAATATCACCTATCGACTGGAGAATATTTTCCCCAGATTCATTAGCAATATTCAAACCACTACTAATTTCTACCAACTGTAAACCAATTGTTGCACCAGTCAGAGGCGATCGCCAACGACCACCAGAACTATTAAACAAATATTGATCAACTGCTTCCGTCGCATCGGCTAAGGAGGTGATAGAGGCAACATTCAGATTGCTATATTCTTCATGGGTGTCAGCACTCACCAAGCGACCAGCATAAATTCCTGTCCCTGGTAATAATTGCAGTGGTAAAATTCCTGTGTAAGTTTCGGGAATTCTATTGTTCGCATTAGTTGAATTCACACTTGGGTTATCTACAGTACCCAAGTAACTATAAGCACCAATGCCATGAAAATGACTACTAGCTGCATTCTCTTCTCGGTGGGCAAATAAGAAGGTTAAGCGATTGTAGTTGGGGTTATTTAATCCTGTATACGTGCCACTTGCTAGCACTTGTAAACTATCTAAACCCACGTAAAATTCTGTGTCATCGCTATGAATACCATCAGCTTTTGCTGGTGAGATATCCATTGATAAAACTAATGGTGCAGCCAAAAATAAGCCCACAGCAAGATAAGCTTGCTTGCGCCAGCCGCTAGTGTATTTTGAAACCACTGGGTTTTTCCATTAAAGTATAATTTTTGCTAGTGATAACGATTATCATTTTATCGCCTTGCTTGTCAATGAAGAATTTGTTAAAAAGTAGAAGCCTGTACCAATTTTGGATTTTAGATTTTGGATTTTAGATTAAAAGCCTAGATTCTTAGGCTATTCCAAAACTCCGAAACAATACTACCTATCTCAATTTGGTATTATTGGCTAATTGTGAATATTTATGAATAGAGATAAATCTAGAAACAAAACATAGTAGTAATTAGCGTGAGCAATCATGGCAAATCCACGCAAAAATCTAAAAAGATTTATCATGGTGATAATGATTATCCATAAGGTGAGATAAGAGGTTTAAAAATATGGTGGCGGAAGTAATCACCAATTCAGTTCCTGTGACTGTTTTAACTGGCTATTTAGGAGCAGGAAAAACAACTTTACTTAATCACATCCTCACCTACGAACACGGTAAAAAAGTAGCTGTGATCGTCAATGAATTTGGGGAAGTAGGTATTGATAATCAATTAGTTATTAATGCCGATGAAGAAATATTTGAAATGAATAATGGCTGTATTTGTTGTACAGTCAGAGGTGATTTAATCCGCATTATTGGTAATTTAATGAAGCGGCGGGATAAATTTGACCATTTAGTGATAGAAACCACAGGACTAGCCGACCCTGCACCAGTAATTCAGACATTTTTTGTAGATGAAGATATGCAAGGTCAAATGTCATTAGATGCCGTAGTGACAGTAGTGGATGCTAAACATATTTGGCAACATTGGGATGCAGATGAAGCCCAAGAACAGATTGCATTTGCCGATGTCATTTTACTTAATAAAACAGATTTAGTTGCAGCAGCAGAATTAGATGAATTAGAAAAGCGGATTCGCGATATGAATGCGATCGCTAAAATTTATCGCACGCGCAACTCCGAATTATCAATGGATGCCTTATTAGGTGTCAAAGCCTTTGATTTAAGCCGCGCCTTAGAAATAGATCCCGATTTCTTAGGAGAAGATGCCCACGAACACGATGAGACTGTTTTTCCGTCGCCTTAGTGCAGGATGGGGAAATTGATGGGGAAAAATTAAACGCTTGGCTATCACAACTATTGCAGACCAAAGGGCCAGACATCTTCCGCATGAAAGGCATATTAAATATTGCTGGAGAAGATAATAGATTCGTTTTTCAAGGTGTACATATGCTATTTGATGGCAGACCTGATAGACCTTGGAAGTCCGACGAAAAACGCAAAAACGAACTAGTTTTCATCGGTCGCAACCTTGATGAAGCACAATTAAAACAAGATTTTCTAGCTTGCTTTATTTAATTTGGGAATAGGGAATGGGGCATGGGGCATGGGGCATTGGGCATTGGGCATTGGGCATGGGGCATTGGGCATAGAAGTAAAATCTCCCTTGTCTCCCTTGTCTTGCTTATTTCCCGATTCCCAATTCCCCATTCCCAATTCCCAATTCCCCATTCCCGATTCCCAATTCCCAATTCCCGATTCCCCAATTTATGAACACAACAACCAGCAAATCTAAAGAATTTGAAGAACATTACTCAGGGACATTAGCAGATTATGTCACTGCGATCGCTTGGTCGCCAAAGGGTGATAGTCTGGCTGCTACTTCGGCGGCTGGGGAAGTGGTAATTTGGCGAGATGGTGAATTGACAACTCTGCAACCTGGTAATGGTCAATCAGTCGATTGTGTGGCTTTCTCTAGGGATGGTCAATTTCTGGCTGTGGGTGGACAAGATGGACAGGTGAAGATTTGGCGCGGACAAGAATTAATCGCCACCCTGGAAAATGCGCCGGCTTGGGTAGATAAATTAGCTTGGAATCATGTTAATAACCAGTTGGCATTTAGTTTAGGGCGTTATGTGCAAGTTTGGGATGCTGATACTAGTGAAGTTGTCGCTACTGTAAATTTTGCTGACTCTTCGGCTTTGAGTATCGATTGGCGCGTTGATGGGGAATATCTCGCCATTGGGGGAAATCAAGGCGTTAAAATTTGGCACGCCCAAAACTGGGATGAAGAACCATATCTTCTGAGTATGCCGACTGTTAGCGTGGCGATGGGTTGGTCTACTGATGGTAAATTCGTTGCTTCCGGTAACATGGATCGCAGCGTCACTGTTTTAGAGTGGAATAACCCCGATCCTTGGGTAATGCGTGGCTTTCCTGGGAAAATTCGCCAAATTGCTTGGTCAGAAATTAAAACGAAAGTCGGCGCACCATTATTAGCGACTTCCAGCGTCGAAGGAATCGTGGTTTGGGAAAAGCTAGAGGATGAAAACTTAGGTTGGGAAGCGCGAGTGTTAACTAATCATGTGGGTGTGATTAATGCGATCGCTTTTGCACCCAATAGCTTACTGCTTGCATCTGCGGCTACAGATGGTTGGTTGTGCTTGTGGAACAAAGCCAAACAAGTCTCCCAAATTCTCACAGGCGTTACTGATGGCTTTTCCACCTTAGCTTGGCATCCCCAAGGCAAATTTTTAGCCGCAGGTGGCGACCAAGGCGACATCCTCATCTGGTCTAAAGTTATACGCGGTCAAGGGTTTGGTCGTAGTTAAGTGGTGAGTGGTGAGTGGTGAGTGCTGTTAGCGGTAGCGCGGCGTTTAGCCGGTGCTGAGTTAGTTGAAGCTAGCTAATAAAATTGGCTATGCTGTAGCAACAACCAACTGGAATATTAGTAACTATGAGACTACTGAAATTGATTTTATTAGCTTGTCCTGTATTTATCGCATCCATAATTATGGTAGCTAGTCCAGCCAATGCTAATCCAAAACCTACATTTGACCATCAAGGTATTGCGGTGGAATCTGTACAGTCTGTTGCAGATATAGTAGTTCCCCATTTAACTTCTACATCTAATCCGATTACGGAACAACTAGGTTGCAATTGTGCTAATTGCTTACAGTCTAAATTTCAACTTTTACAAGGTAAATTGCCATCTGTAGATTTTTAATTGTTAAAATCGAAAAGTAACAGATCCCTAATTTCTACAAGAAGTTGGGGATCTTATTTTTCATGAATTGAACGGGGAAACAAGAAATAGGGAATAGGTAATACCAATTCGCAATGGACTAACGTCCCGCTACGCTAACGCAATTCGCAATTCGCAATTCGCAATTCGCAATGGACTTCGTCCCGCTACGCTAACGCAATGGACTAACGTCCCGCTACGCTCTAAGCGCATCTATGCCGCAGGCTTTATGCAATTAAGAAATTCAGATACCATCTTGGGTTCAAGCTTTGCATCTGTTGCTTAATTTTGGAGAATTGGTGTAACAAACCTCTGTCAGTTCCCTTAGCCAAAGATTGGTGATAGTTTATGTTAAAAAAACTAATCAAAAATACTACTTCTCGACTGGGATTATTGTGCTTGACAATTGCCTGCTTTGGTTGCGGAAATCAAGCGGTAAATACATCCTTTACCCAAACTTCCACAACAGATAATGAAAATCTGCCTCAAGTGGTAGCGACTACTAATGTACTCTGTGATTTAGTGAGGCAAGTTGCTGAGAACACCATTAATCTCACTTGTATAATACCTCCTAATGCTAATGCTAAAAACTATCAACCAACACCAGAAGATCGGGCAGCGATCGCTCAAGCTCAATTAATTTTTTATAATGGCTACAATCTAGAACCACAATTAATTAAAACCATTAATAATAGTAATAATAAATCCCTAAAAGTTGCTGTTAGCCAAATTGCCGTTACTAAACCGCAAAGATTTATAATTAATGGTCGTTCAGTTGTCAATCCTTATATTTGGCATAATCCTAAAAATGCCGTGAGGATGGTAGATGTTATTAATAATAATTTAAAGAAAATTTCTCCTAATAACTCTGATATATATCAAGAAAATACTAAAAACCTTAAAAACCAAATTATTCAGTTAGATAAATGGGTTAAATCTAGAATTGCTAGTATTCCTAAAGATAAACTAAGAGTAATTACAACTAATAATGCTATAGATTATTACACCAAAAATTATGGTATTCCTGCTGCCAGTTTCGGGAATGAAACTCAAGCTACAGAGCAAAGAGTCAAGAATTTAGTGCGCTATATCCAAAAGTCAAAAGTACCTACTGTTTTTGTAGAAAATAATGTCCAAACTAGGCTAATAGAATCAGTAGCCGCAGCCGCAGATGTAAAACTATCAGAAAGGCAACTATATACTCAAGACTTAGGAGAAACGGGAAGTTATGCAGACACTTACCAAAATATGATCACCGCCAATACGCGCACTATTGTAGAAGGCTTAGGCGGAACATACTTAATTTTCCCCCCGAAAATACAGCAATCTCAAAAGTAGTGGTACGACTTATCATAATTTGTGTGGCGGACTACTAGCCATAAGTTAAGGTAATTTCCTAGTCTCAATACTAATCAAATACTCAACTTTCCTTATGCAAAAAACTCTGACTTCAGTATAGGGACAAAATTTTGTTGATTTTATAGAGTAAACCCATCTGGTAAGGATAATTATCACAGAGACCCCTATCTTATAACAATTTTGAATTTGGGATTAAAAGCTTAAATTCGAGGATCAGGGTTTCAGACTTCAGTGCATGAGTTCTAATTTTTACCAAACCCAGTTGGAGCGGGTGTAGGGGTGTAGGAGGGGTATATGGGTGTAGGGGAATAACTACCCAACTTAACTCTTGGGTTAAAAGCTCTACTCCTTAAACCGTGTTGAGTAGAATTTCAACCCATGCCCAACAGCTTAAACCCCTACACCCTTGTACCCTTACACCCCTATACCCCTAATGAATTGGTGTTTCGCGAATTCCAACCAACGTTAGTATCAGAGGGATGGATATGAAACTAGAAGGAAAAGTGGCGTTGGTTACAGGTAGTAGCCAAGGGATAGGACAGGCGATCGCAATTCGGTTGGCACAGGAAGGAGCAAGTATTGTAATTAATTACCGTTCTCACCCCGAAGGCGCGGAAGCAACCTTAGCACAGGTAAAAGAAGCTGGCGGTAAATGTCACATGGTGGACGGTTTGACAATTCAAGCTGATACAGGAATCGTTACCGACGTACAGCGCATGATTGCTGATAGTATTGCTCACTTTGGTAAGTTGGATATTTTAGTAAACAATGCTGGTATCGAAAAGAACGCTGATTTTTGGGATGTGACGGAAAAAGATTATGATGCCGTGATGAACGTGAATCTCAAAGGTGTATTTTTCGCGACACAAGCATTTGTGAAACATTTGCTAGACACCAAGCAACCAGGCAAAATCATTAATATCAGTTCCGTACACGAAGAATTACCCTTTCCTCACTTTGCGGCGTACTGTGTGAGTAAAGGCGGCTTAAAAATGCTCACCCGTAACCTAGCCGTTGAACTAGCTCCTCACGGGATTACCATTAACAATGTTGCACCAGGGGCAATTGAAACACCCATTAATACCAAACTTTTAAACGATCCTGAAAAGTTGGGCGCACTTTTGAAGAACATTCCCTTGGGACGATTAGGACAACCAAAGGATGTTGCATCTCTTGTGGCCTTTTTAGCTTCTGCCGATTCGGATTATGTCACAGGCACAACATTCTTCGTAGATGGTGGCTTGCTGTGGAATTATCAGGAACAGTGAGGGAGGGAAGAGGCAGGGGGCAGGGGGCAGGGGAGCAGGGGGACGAAAGAAGACAAGAGGGGGAAGTGATTCCAATGCCCAATGCCCAATTCCCTATGCCCAATGCCCAATTCCCTATGCCCATTTTGCAAGTCTATTAGCCAGTATTAATAACTGATTAATGGAGTTCTCAGACTGATCGGCGAGTATTAATCATTCTCCAAGACGAATTTTGAAGTGGTATGACTCCAGAAGAAATCAGATTACGGTTGGATCAAGAACGTGTCGCCTACTGGAAACGCTGGGGGCCTTATTTGAGCGATCGCCAGTGGGGTACGGTACGGGAAGATTATAGTGACAATGGGACGGCTTGGGATTATTTTCCCCATGATCAGGCGCGATCGCGTGTTTATCGTTGGGGTGAGGATGGAATTGCAGGCATTTCTGATAGTCGTCAGCGTTTGTGTTTTGCGATCGCCCTGTGGAACGGTAATGATGCAATTCTTAAGGAACGCCTGTTTGGACTGACGGGAACAGAAGGCAATCACGGTGAGGATGTTAAAGAATATTACTTCTATCTTGACAATACGCCTACCCATTCCTACATGAAATGCCTGTATAAATATCCCCAACAAGCATTTCCCTATACGCAATTGGTGCAGGAAAATCAACGCCGCAGCAAGTATGAGCCGGAATTTGAGTTACTAGACACGGGTATTTTTGCCGATAACCGTTATTTTGATGTGTTCGTTGAGTATGCCAAAGCCACACCGGATGATATTTTAATTCAAATAGCGATCGCTAATCGTAGTTCCCAATCTCACAACCTCCATCTTTTACCGACACTCTGGTTTCGTAATCTCTGGGCTTGGAATCCTGAAGTTGAAAAGCCTTTTATAAAGGTGGTGCAGTCAGACAGCAACTTCAGTTTAATTGAAGCCAACCATTCAACCTTGGGGACTCGCTGGTTGTATTGCCAAGGAGATGGCGAACTTTTATTTACTGATAATGAAACTAACTACGAACGCCTGTTTGGTTTTGAAAATGGTTCACCCTATGTCAAAGATGGCATAAATGAATATGTAGTTAATGGCAAAACCACAGCCGTCAATCCCAACCGCATCGGTACAAAATTTGCGGCTCATTATCAATTAGACATCGCACCAGGGGAAACTAAAATTGTACGTCTGCGCTTGAGTGATGTGCAGACATTGACTGATCCCTTCGGCGCATATTTTGACACCACTTTCCAAACACGCATTGCTGAAGCGGATGAGTTTTACCATCGCCTTTGTCCCTTCCCCATATCAGAGGATGAGCGCAACATTCAGCGACAGGCTTTTGCTGGATTACTCTGGAGTAAGCAGTATTATCACTATGTCGTCCATAATTGGTTAAATGGCGACCCTGGACAACCTCCACCACCAGCCGCACGAAAAAATGGACGTAACCATGAGTGGATTTCTTTATTTAGTGAAGATATTCTCTCTATGCCCGATAAATGGGAATATCCTTGGTTTGCTGCTTGGGATTTAGCCTTTCATCTGATTCCTTTAGCTGTCATCGATCCAGATTTTGCCAAACTGCAATTAGACCGATTGACACGGGAATGGTATATGCAGCCTAATGGACAGATGCCTGCTTATGAATGGGCTTTTAGTGATGTTAATCCACCTGTGCAAGCTTGGGCAGCCTTGCGGGTTTATGAAATTGAGCAGAAAATTTATCAAAGAAGCGATCGCGCTTTTTTACAAAAAGTCTTTCACAAGTTATTGTTGAACTTTACTTGGTGGGTAAATCGCAAAGATGTAGAGGGCAAAAACGTCTTTCAGGGCGGATTTTTGGGACTAGATAATATTGGAGTATTTGACAGGAGCAAAGAACTACCCACAGGCGGACATCTCAACCAAGCCGACGGCACAAGTTGGATGGGAATGTACTGTTTAAATATGTTAGCGATCGCCTTGGAACTTGCCAAGGAGGATGCTACCTATGAAGATATTGCCAGCAAATTCTTTGAACATTTCCTCTATATTGCCGATGCTATTGATGGTATTGGGAATGCAGATATTTCTCTATGGAATGAGGAAGACGGCTTTTATTATGATGCCTTACATTTACCCGATGGCAGACAATTACCTCTCAAAGTGCGCTCAATGGTGGGGTTAATTCCTCTCTATGCCGTTAACGTGTTGGAACTAGCCACATTAGAAAGGTTTCCCGGCTTTAAACGCCGTATGGCTTGGTTTATCCGCAACCGCCCCGACTTAAAAAATAACGTTGCCTGTATGGAAACACCAGGAGTAGGGGCAAGAAGACTATTAGCGATCGCCTATCGGAGTAAACTGCAACGTATCCTACAAAGAATGTTAGACGAGAGCGAATTCTTAAGTCCCTACGGAATTCGCGCAGTATCTAAGTATCATCTTGAACATCCATACGTCTTACACGAAGGACAGAACGATTACTGTGTCCGCTACGAACCTGCCGAATCGACTACCAGTTTATTTGGTGGCAATTCCAACTGGCGCGGGCCGATTTGGTTTCCTGTGAATTACTTAATTATAGAAGCCCTATGGAAATTTTATGACTACTTTGGGGATGAATTGCAAGTAGAATTTCCCACAGGCTCAGGGCAACAAATGACACTTAAACAAGTAGCGATCGCCCTATCTAATCGCCTCATCGCCATTTTCAAGCAGGATAAAGACGGTCGTCGTCCAGTGTATGGTGGTCAAGAAACCTTACAATCCGATCCCGATTGGCGCAACTATATCTTGTTCTACGAATACTTTCATGGCGATAACGGTGCAGGAATTGGGGCTAGTCATCAAACAGGTTGGACAGGATTAGTTGCAGCCATGATTCTCCAAAATGCTGAACACAAAGCATAGATTTAGACATCTATATTCTTACCTTACACCCCTACACCCTTACACCCCTAAACCCCTATCTTGAATCATGGAAACATTCAGAAAACACCTGCCGGAATACTTAATGGAAGCGGCAGAACTGGGGATATTTATGATTGCGGCTGGTGTGTTTACCTGCATATTTGAATATCCTGGTTCTCCCATTCATCAAGCAATTCCCAATGGTGATATGCGGCGGTTTTTAACTGGTGTAGTCATGGGTTTAACAGCAATTTCCCTGATTTATTCCCCTTGGGGTAAACAATCAGGCGCACATATGAATCCCGCCGTCACCCTCACTTTCTATCGTTTAGGGAAAGTCAAACGACAAGACGCTATTTTCTACATCCTGTTTCAATGCTTGGGTGGATTGTTGGGTATTTATCTAGTCGCAATTTTGTTCCGTCAAGTATTCACCAAACCGCCCATAAACTACATTGTCACCGTACCAGGGACACTAGGCTGGGTTGCAGCCCTATTCAGTGAAATCATCATTGCCTTTGTCATGATGATGACAGTCTTGATAGTTAGCAACAATCAAAAACTCAATCGCTTTACAGGATTATTTGCCGGGTTACTGGTGGTATTGTACGTTTTTTTTGCGGCTCCCATCTCTGGCTTTGGCATGAACCCAGCCCGCAGCCTAGCCTCAGCCTTACCCGCCCAAATTTGGACAGCATTTTGGCTATATGTCATCGTCCCACCTTTAGGGATGTTACTAGCATCAGAAGTATACAAATATCTATTTGGCAGCCGTGCCGTCAAATGTGCCAAATTACACCACGACAATCATAAACGCTGCATTTTTCGCTGTAACTACAACCGTAACGGCACAATCAACTTAAGCGACAGCCTACCCATGTCAAGAGAATAAGGGACTAGGAAATATCCTATCACTGTCTGGGCAGGGGGGCAGGCTTCCGCCGTGAGCGTCAGCCGAACGGGAGCAGGGGGCAGGGGGAAAACAAGAAAATTATTTCTTAAAACTTACCAATTTTGGATTAAAAACCCAAATTCATAGCTTATTCCAGAATCAAGAAACAACACTACCCATCCCAATAATCTTCTGCGCCTTTCTTTGCGTCTTTGCGCCTTTGCGTGAGCTTTCTCTTTCCCGCAACCCCAAAATATCCAAGAGGCCTAAACAACCATGACAACCAACACACATTATGACGTAATTATCATCGGAACTGGTGCAGGTGGCGGGACTTTAGCCTATCACCTCGCCCCCAGTGGCAAAAAGATTTTAATCCTAGAACGAGGAAAATTTCTACCCAGAGAAAAAGAAAACTGGAGTGCCTTAGAAGTTTATCAACTAGAACGATATCACACCCAAGAAAATTGGTACGATGTCAACGACAAACCCTTCCGTCCAGGAATGAATTATTGGGTGGGAGGTAACACCAAAGTTTATGGTGCAGCTTTACTGCGATTACGGGAACGCGATTTTGAGGAAGTAAAACACAAAGATGGTATTTCCCCAGCATGGCCTTTAAAATATCCAGATTTTGAAGCTTATTACACTCAAGCCGAGCAGCTTTACGATGTTCACGGTCAAGATGGTCTTGATCCTACCGAGCCACCCCGCAGCATACCTTATCCCCATCCCCCAGTAAACCATGAACCGCGAATGCAGGAATTAGTCAATAGTCTCAAGCATGAGGCGGGATTAAGTCCTTTTCATCTCCCCTTGGGCTTAAAACTCAACGAAGTAGATAAAACTTTGGGGAACTGTATTCGATGTAATACCTGCGATGGTTTCCCCTGCTTAACTCAAGGTAAAGCTGATGCTGAAGTTAATTGCATCCAAAATATCCGCTATCAGCCCAATATCACTTTACTCACCGACACTAAAGTCACGCGTTTACATACTAGCCCTTCTGGGCGAGAAGTGACCAAAGTTGAAGCTGAAGTTAATGGGGAAACCCAATTTTTTACAGGCGATATTGTCGTTGTAGCTTGTGGTGCAATTAACTCCGCAGCATTATTGCTGTATTCTGCTAATGACCAACATCCCCAAGGATTAGCCAACAGTTCTGATCAGGTGGGACGCAACTTGATGAAGCATATTTGCACCGCAATGGTGCAACTCAATACAAAACTTAACCTTTCGGTATATCAAAAAACCATCGCCATTAGTGATTTTTACTGGGGCGAACCTGATTTTCCCTACCCGATGGGTTTGGTACAGAATACCGGCAATGTGCTAGCAGATATGCTCCCGGCTGAAGTGCCTAGCCTACTAGCCCCACTATTAAGACTCAGACCAGAAGCAGAATTGAGAACCATCGCTGATCATACCGTAGGTTGGTGGTTGCAGACAGAAGATTTACCACAACCGCAAAATCGAGTGCGAGTCAAAGAGAATAAAGTTTATTTAGAGTATCAAATCAACAACCGCGAAGCAAGCGATCGCCTGACTCAACGCTGGGTAAATGTCCTCAAACAAGTTGATCGCGCAGAACATTGTATTCCCTTTAGTTTATACCCCCGCAATCTCATGCCTCTCCAGTCTGTAGGTCATCAATGCGGGACTTGTCGCTTTGGGGAAGATCCCGCAACATCGGTACTGGATTTAAATTGTCGCACCCATGATATTGATAATCTCTATGTTGTCGATAGCAGTTTCTTTCCTTCTAGTGCGGCTGTGAATCCCACACTGACTATTATTGCTAATTCATTGCGGGTAGGTGATCACTTGTTAGCTAGATTATAGGGGAGTGGTGAGTGGTGAGTGCTGAGTAATGAGTAATGAGTGAAGTTTTCTCCCCCTGCACCCCTGCACCCCTGCCTCCCCTACTCCCCTAACTCTGAGGCTCAAATTCTTGGACAAACTCTGTTAAGAATCTAAAGGCCTTGAGAATATAGGTAGTACAATCTCTGGGGGAAGTGTTGTAAAAATGTCGCCACGCACTGGCTTTATCTTCATCATAGCGATCGCCGCGTTCGGGATGTCCATCTAGCCAAGCTAAACGCACGGCATGACCAATTAATACATCCAATACAATATATTCTTCAATTTGCAGGGTGGGGTTTTTAGCGGCGATCGCAGCTAGTTCCATGAGTGCTTCAATGTTAACGTGGCGATATTCTGGGGCTTCAATTTTATTTAATAGATGTTCTACTAATAAAGCAAAATTCTTCTCCCCGGCTGTCATCTCAGATAACATGACATCGCTTTCTAAACGATTGCGACGCTCTAATTTATCGCCAACCACTAAACCTTTACAATGGTGCATTAATAGCCAAACTTGCTGAAAGAAGTTTTTGGGGACGCGACTGAGTGCGCCTTCAGCTTGGCGGAAGCGTCGCCAACCACCCACAGGAATTTCCTGTACTTCTGTTTCTTCGGTAATCACAGGTAACACTACCCAATCAATGTCACTTTCCTTTTGCTTAACGTGGAGTGATTCCTGCTGACGTAACAAACTACTCATCCCTGTGTATGCAGTCAATACTTGACGCAGACGGTTTTTCACTTCAAAGGGTGCAAGTTCCATTAACTTTTCATAGGCTTCATCTTGAGTGACGCGCAACTCTCGCGCTAGTTCGCTGGTAATTAATAAGATGAGATAACCCACTCTCAGGGTAAGTAATCCTTGAAATAATTCTGGCTCTGTTTTGATTAAGATGCCCAAGTAAATTAAAATTTCTTGAGTTAAGACGCGATCGCGGATATCCTCACGACAGAAGTTATTAATCTTATCGAAAATTTCATTATGAGGCATGGGAACTGTAATTAGTGAGGCTTCACTATAAGCCCTACCCACAGCAATTTGTTTACCCCTAACCAAAATACTTGTCACCGCATCCGATAAGCCAATATCCACCATTTGCAATAAACCAGCCGCCCGACGAACTACCGCCCAATGACCGTAATCCCCAGCTTTGGTGTACACTTCATTGAGTAAATAAGCCACCGTTACAGGGTGATCATTCCCCCCAAAGCCTGTATCAAATTCTAATCCTTGCAAACGAGTCAAAGTCTGCAATAATTCAATTTGCTCATAGAGGTTTTCTGATGAACGCACAGATGACAATAAGAAACTCAAGTTAGTTTCACATTCCATCTGGAATTCTTGAGTATGCCCTAAACGCCAGTTTTTACCAGGATGATATGCCAAATAATAGCAATGTGGTACAGCATTTTGCATAGCTAACTGCGTAAAATCACCTGCGGGGAGAAAGTCTATCCTTTGAATTCCCGCCGTTAGCATCAGTTGATTTAGCTTTCCTAGTTTAACTTTTACACCATTACAAACACCTTCTTTTAACTCCTGCATCAGTTCTAATAAAGCTTGAGAACCAGTTTCTAAAATGGTGTGTGTCAACATTAAAGTTAAAGTTGGACGACCTAAATCACTCCAATATTTTTGAATATATGCCAATTCGCTTCTAATTTGATCTACCAAAAAATGATAATCCAGCGTTAAATAAAACTGCTGTGAGTCTAGAAAGGATGGCAAAAATACCACTGTCTCGCCTTGAATCCGAAAAATTCGAGATGTAGTTAAACTCCGTAATCTTCTCGCTGGTCTCCCAGTTAACCCCAGTTTATCATTGCGCCCAATTTGAGTGTAAATATGGGAAAGTTCCCCTGCTTTTCTGACTTGAATTGGTTCTACTTGTTTGGGTGTTTGAGTTTCAATCCCATGTACTTCTAACTCTAATTGTAAATCTTCGTCTTCGGCTAATAGAGCAATCTGCACTAAAGCTTCCCGATTTTTCCCGACACACAAATGTCTTCCCAACGGGTCAATATCACCGATGGCTAATAACCCTTCACTCAACATTTGACCGAGAAAATATAGACTTTGCGCCCACACCAAGGGGATATTTTCATTCGGTAAGCGTGGCTGACTTTGAGGGACTAATTTTTCAGCCTCGACATTTTCCGCAGGCACATAATATAATTCTGGTAATAGCTGTAATCCGTCCCGTTCAACTAATAAATTGGCTAGACTTTCTTGGTAAAACTTCACGCGTTTTTTATCGCCACAAAATAACCCATCAAGGGCTAAATATGTGAAAAATAACGGCCATTCACATTCAATATGCTCAAATTGTTTCAATTCCCACGGTTCATAATGCAACCGTTGAGTATCTTCTAAAACCGTTTGATGTCCATCCCGCAAAAAGCGTTTGCAACCGTATTTTCCTTGGAGTTTATTAATAATATCGTTGAGTGTGCGTTCTCTTAACTGCACATCTTCGACAGCAAAAGCCGGATAGCTAATAATACTTAATAAAGCCGCATCAATTTCTTTTGATGCCGATTCTCTCGGTAATAATGATTCTAAAGTAATCCGAGCGCGAGCAATTTCATCTGGTAATACGTGAATTACAGAAGCTTGACTTCCCCTGACTCCAAATAAATCTAGTCCGTTGATAGCTTCTAGTGCGGCTTTCGCCATCCCCATCGAACTAGCGTTTAATTCTGCGTTCCCATGATTGATTTTATTTCCCCGTTCCCAAATGCCATAATCGGGGGTGCGATAGGCGCGTCCAATGTAGTAAACCAGGTTTTGAACAAAATTAACTTCATCAATTGTATAAACTATCTGCAACCCAGAGGCAGTCATTTGTGCCAGCATCAATAAAAATATTGATGTCGCATCTAATTGCAGATGTCCCCATTCATCATCACCAACGACAATATCGCCAGTTGCTGTATTGTATTTGGCGTGTAAGCCATCTAGAAGTGATTGTGTGTGTTTAAATTGTTCGACTTTGTGGGCTTGTCGCATCATCGCAAACAATAATCCACGCATCAACTTAATCACACTGTGTTCCAATTCATAGGTGCGCCCTTTATCTTCATCTACCTTACGATATGCCAGGGCTAAACCCCAAACCGCCAAGATACTATAAACATTATCTCTCACCCAAGCATCTGTATAATCACCGTGGGCTGTTATAGCGGTGCTGGCTGGTAACAAACCGGTAATAGGATTTTGACGCATCAAAATGATGCTTTTGATTTGCTGGTAGTAATACTCCAGACGGGCTTGTGATGTGTTGGCTGTTGTCATAATTTTATTAATAGCACCTTGCGGAATAGCACCCTGTAGCCGTGAAGTCAATTATGTCAGCCAAGCCAAAACAAGTTCTGTCATGGTCAATGCTACAGCTAGCTGAGGGTGTGGAGAATTTATTATTATCTCGCGTTAATGAGCATTTAATTGCAAAATTGTGAAGTAATTATAACTGAAATCTAAAAAATTTGTGAAATCTTTACCAATGATAATAAACATTGATACCAGATTTTTACATCTCTTTAGTTATATATAAGACAATACAGTTCAGTTAAGAAAACAGTTTGTAGTGTACCCCTCCGGGGAAGCAAGCTACGCGCAAGCGTGTCGTAGAGAGGACTTTAGTCCTCGTCTAAGGACTGAAGTCCTTACTACGAACTTTTTCTTACTTCACAAACCCCAAATGTTAGGTTTAGCTGAACCGTATTGATACATAAGACACCAAACAGATGTTTCCTAGTATCCGCAAGCACAAAGTCTATCAACGAGATTGTGAATTGGGTGAGCTGTGTGTAAGTGAATTAATATAAGTATGAGGATATGAGTTATGTCTCTACGCTATAACCAAAATCAAGCTCCGCTACTCAAGGTAGTTTATTCCCAGGTGAAAGTCAACGGCAAGCTGGAGTTAGTACCTTTAGAACTGTATGCAGATGGTTCACTCAAGCGGTCTGTTGTGTGAGTTTAAGGTAATGTGGTACTGTTCCCTATTCCCTAGCATCACTAAAGGACTTTTTCAGCCAGTCCTAATACCAATTCTCTATGAAGTTGCGCCAAATAAATCATGTAGAGACGTTGTATGCAACGTCTCTACAGTGCATCTTCATCAAGAAACGGTATAACTAAGTTAAACTTCTATAAAATCAGCAGCAGTGACATTACTGGCATCTTCACCTAGTAAAACTGCTAACAACTTGTTGTTATTTCCATCATTCCAACTAATGAATGTCGTCTTGAGGAGACTATTGATAGTTAGTTGTCCGAAGGATATACCAGATAAGCCAATCAAGTCTTGACCATCATTAAAATCAATGATGGTATCTTTACCAGTCAGAGGTGACAGGACAAAGATATCACTTCCCTGACCGCCAGTGAGGATATTTATCCCTGCGCCACCATTGAGAATATCATCCCCATTACCGCCTACCAATAGATCATTGCCATTGCTTCCCAGTAAGGTATCATTGCCATTACCGCCAGAGACGCTATCTGAACCGATACCACCATTAAAGATATCGTTACCGCCTCCTAAATCAACGACGGAATTGGCGTAATTACCTAGCAGAGTGACAATATCATTACCATCACTTGAATTGTTGCTAACAGGTTCGTCACCCTTCAAGTTCAGGAAGAAACGTGAGTTATTCATGGTGATGGTGATGATATCATCGCCGTAACCGCCAGTGATTTTACCGTCGGAACGGGGTGCGTCTTGAGAATTGCTGTTGTTGTCCCAACTGGGGGCAAAATTTACGGTAATAGTGTCGTTACCGAGTCCACCATGCGCCCCAAAAACGCCATCAGGGTCGATAATTGTATCATTGCCATCGCCACCAAATAGGTGATCGCCATTTCCTAAACCACCATTAATACTGTCGTTACCGCCTTGTCCAGCAATGAAGTCATTACCTGCTAAACCGTTCATTACTTCATTGCGGTCAGTCCCGATTAAATTATCGGCGTTGGTTGTACCATTGATGATGATGGGTAAGTAAAAACGCGCCACTAAGGGGTCATGGTCGCTAACTTGGTCAGCAAATTCCGAGTTGACATGGACAATATCGAATTCCGCAGAGGTGCTGAGGTTATTACTAACTAAAATGTGATCTAGTGTTTGGGCGTTACCATCAAAGTTGTAGCTGTAACGTTCATTAACTGGGAGACTATTCACCAAGTTAGTTAAACCTGCACTTTCTAGCACCGCTAAGGGTGCAGAGAATTGAAAATCATTTAAATCTCCGGCAACAACTATATTGGCATTGGGATCTACAGCCAGAATATCTGCAACAAAATTTTTTAATTCTTGTGCTTGTTGCAATCGTTGTACTTCTGAAGTTAGCGTTGGTGCTTGGAAACGACCAAATAAGGGTTGATCCCCACCTTTGGAATTGAAATGATTGGCGATGACAAAGACTTTATTCCCGTTAAATAAAAACTCGCCCACCAGAGGTTTACGACTATTGGCAAAGGCATTACCATCTGATAAATCAGTGTCGAGAATTCTTCCTGGACTGCTAGAAAGTTCGGGAGTTCCACCCACATTATTCACTGTGGTATCTGTAGTTGCACTACCACCAGGAATATCCACAAAATCAACGCGATTAGGGTTAAATAAGAAGCCAACGCGGATATTTCCCCCAGGTTCGCCGCCATCTTGGTTATTTTCTGGGTTAACCTGGCGAAATTCGTAAGTGGGGCCACCAGCAGATGCGATCGCATTAATTAATGTCTGCAATGTGACATCAGCATCAACTACACCGTTATTAGTCGCCCCATTATTGTCTTGAATTTCAACTAAGTTGATAATGTCGGGGGATTTGAGATTATTGACGATAATCTCTGCAATTGCGTCAAATCTTGCGCCGTCGCTGAGGTCGAGGTTTTCCACGTTGAAACTAGCAACGGTAAGTTGGTCGGGATTGGTGCTAGTTAAATTAGTAACATCCCGTTGTAAGCTGCTGGGGTTAGCGATGGCGATGGGTGATGTGGGGAGGACTTCATAGTTATTAAAATCATAGCTAACTACCCCAGTGATGTTGCTGAATTGCGTACCTGTGTCAACTGAGGGTGACGTAAATATCGCTGGGATGTCATCGATTTGGATGCGTTCTGGATTAAAGTCACCTTCACTAATGGTAATACCGCCTCTGGAATTTAATCCTGTAGCTTCTGCACCATTATTTGCCAAAACCCAGATTTCCCCAAAGTTATTGGTAGGACTAACTGCTACAGGGTTGGGAATCTCTACTAACATTCCTTCTAAACTTTCGTAGAAGTCGATTCCTTCAACTGTGGGGTCGAAATCACCACCTGTTTCTACATTCCCTGGGGTGGTGAAGTCGTTGTTAATGACTGTCGTGGGTGGAGTGCGATCGCTGCCAATAACGGTAGGATTAATGGTAGTTGTAGGTGCAGTAGTCCAAGGTGTGATGTTTAAGGACTGTACCGCCGAATCATTGAGAATTTGCGTAACCGTTAAGTTTACCTGGTTATTTCCAGGCCGAAACTCACTCACTGTTCCAGAAACTAAAATTGCTTCTCCGATAGTTCTGGCTGTACGCAGGGGGGAATTAGCACCAGTGAAAACGAAAATCCCTTCGGAGGTACTGACATCATTATCAGGAGAAGGGTCTTGGAGATAGAAACCGTTACTCGTGATGGCTGTGACAATTCCTGGTACGTTAATTACTGCGACTCTATCAGTTGCAGAGGTTAACAAAGGAGAAATGTGGGTTGCGCCTTGAATGTCATGGATACGAATATTTCCAGGGGTAACGTCATTGTCTGTAATGTTGACACTAACATTAGGAATATTCAGATTAGAGTAATTTAGATCACTGCTATTGATAGTGTGGGTGATGACACCTGTATGGGGTGAAGCTTCGCTATTAGCATCATCAATCGCTCTGACAGTAATTGTGGCAGGATTTGTATTATTGAGGGAAATAGAGACAGAGTTAAAAAAGTCTGTGCCATTAACGCTAACTTCTGTTTGTCCATCAGCCGTAATTGTAATATTTACCGGACTAGTTGGCGCAGTCTTTAAGGCAATAGTGTAGCTATCAGTCGTTTGTCCAGCCTCATTTACATCAGTGCTATTTCCTGACTGAGTGATTGTCACCCCAGGCGCAATCACCACAGAAGAACGTAGACTGTTAATGAAAGTTGTGTTATTGCCACCATTCGGTTGACCGGGTGTAGTGGCAGCAATGGGAATTCCTGTTGTCCAGTTAGCGGTATTAGTTACGCCTGTTGCATCTGAATTGAGGGCATAACCTGTATTGTTAGTGCTAGAACCAAAATTCACGTTAACTGCGCTGGTAAATGTCCCGTTACCAGTACCGATATCCACTGCAAAACCATCGGCGGAAATCGTCGCGCCAGTATTGTTAGTATCCACCCAGACAATATCATCAGCCGCGATATCTCCGTTATTACCACTGTTAGCATTGGGGAGAAACACACCACCAGCATTCAGCCGGATATTCCAATCACCACCAGTGGGATTGTAGGATGTATCTTGAGTAAAAGCAGTTGTCCCGCCTATGGTAATAATCGTACCAGCTTGGAAAACTGGGGCAATAGAACCCATGTTAGTGAAATCATAAGCAGAAAACTTAGCAGTTTTGGCGGCGGTAGAATCACCCACAAAAAAAGACTCAAGCTGTGCAGCAGTTAAGTCTTCTAGTAACAAAAGTTCAATAAATTCATCCCCAGTGGTGAGAGTGCTGCCACGGTAAAATTCATTAATGATAATTTTTGCCATACTTTTACCTTTAATTGTTAACTCATCCCCGTATTTTTAAGGAATTTTGCTTAACTCAAGGTAAAGATGAAGTAGGCATCTGTTTAAGCAACAAAAATAACAAAACCCCAACTTTCTTCACAAGTTGAGGATTCGGTTTTTCTCAAGAGTTGAGACTTAATTAGCTAGCAAATTACACAAAAACACCAGGTGATTTAATTTGAGCCTCCCATCAGCACTGTTTCATCATCGTCATCATCATCTAAATATTCTTCCTCATCTGGTTCTTGGAAAGCGGCAATTACTTCTTCAATAATTTCCTGTGCTTCTTCTTCCTCCAGTTTTAAAGCTTCCTGGAGTTTTTTCAGGTAAGGCTGTTTGGCGGCGGGGACTACTAGTTCCTCTTCATCTATGAGTATAACTACAGCTGCTGCAAAACCATCCCAAACCATTTCTTCGGGTAAAGATTGAGTGGCTGTCTTTAACAAAGTACCAACTCCTTGTTCTGTGGCAATTGCTAGGAGTCCATCCACAGTTTCAATGATTTCATCTTCAGAATATTCTGCAAATACCTCAAACTCCCAAAGAAGACCTGCTAAACCGTCAGCATCCACCTCTTCAATTGTAGAATCAGCGATCGCGGTTGCAACTGCGATCGCCGCTACAGCTTCCTCTGCATTCAATGGTTCTGCTGTGGCGTTTTTCGCCTCAAAAATCTGATCATAATTGCTCATAATTACTCCCTTTCACTCACAGAATTATACAAACATTTAACAGGCGATCGTACATAAAACCTGGGGTTATACAAAATTGGTATTTGTACGGTCATAGCAAATTATTACTACCATACCGCTTTGGCTTTATTCTCTAGCAGGTGAAATATTTCTTTGAGAATATTTAATCTCTTTAGTCATGAGTTTTTTCCCTCCACTCAATCCCTTTTGAGTATATTTACTAAATAAATTTTTAAATTATATTTTTTGTTAAGTTTCCCTAGATTGGTCTAATATAGAGAAACGGTAGTTCACAACATAGCAATAGCTCTCATCCAAGAGGCTCAGGAACGCTAACTGCCAAGTTAACGTTGCTCATGAAGTAGAAACCAAAATTAAACGTCAGCGTATATTTAAGTGGCTCGTCCACTGTCAATCTTAGCTCAGAGCGATCAACGCTTAATCTGGTTCAACTACTGACAAAACGGCAATTTTAGGCTAGTAGCGTTACTCTGGCTGTGGTTAATAGCTAGTCATCTATAAGACTGGTAGAAACCCACATAGCTAGCCGTTCTCCTCAACAGAGTTGAGGAATATTAATCAATAAAGAAGTCAGAAGGAACAGCTTCCTGATTTTGCTCATCAAAACCAGAATTTTTCTTGAATTTTCTGGGGCTGGCGAATATTCATAGGAATATGTTCTTAGCGCATCTTGAGATTGATGATTTAGCAGGAGGGAATTACTTCCCGAAATCCATGCTATAGCTACATTTATTTATCAGATCAATTAATGATCAGCTGTCACGCATCTAACTTACACAGCTTTTATTTTGATTATGAGCTGTTGACTGTTGAATGTTAATGGTTAATAGTCAACAAATTTCATGAGTAGTTGTGTAATTTAAAACGTTATAGCCGAAATATCCTCTGGAGTTAATGTCACTGCTATTAACTCTCAAAAACGCTAATGAGAAAGAGTTTGACTTATTTCTTTCCCATTGTGCTAGCGCATCACTGCACTAGTTCAAGGCGTAAATGAGGAACTAATTGAATTTATTGATCTTACAGCAGATTCGATGTTTATGAGGTACAGCAACCGATGGAACGTCAAGTTTTAAAACTACCTTCTATAATTGGTGTACCTCAATTACTTCAAAAGTGCTGTATTCTCTGAATTTCATCCCTAACTAGAGATGAAGGTTCATTTTTGCGACATTTCTGTAGAGAAATGTCCTAAATTCACGCATCACTGTTTAAATTGTTGACTCCTCACACCCTCACCAAAATGCTATGAATGATTTTGAATTTATCTTGACTGTCTGCATTTCGGCCGTAGCTTACCTGGCTAGCGTTTACCTATTGATTTCATTGTCACAAAACTCAAATGAGTACACTGACTGAGTGGATTATTAATATATAAATTAAGGTAATCATTGCTTTAATTTATAAACATCATGTTGAATTTATGAGTAACATAGTGATTTAAACCCGGTTTTTCAGCCGGGTTTATAGTAGGTAAGGGTAAAATTTCTGGATTCAAATTATACCATTTCACGAAAAATCTGATATGGATTTAAACCTTGAAAATCTTGCTCCATATAGGTTTTTTAATTGCGAATTGCGAATTGCGTTAGCGTAGCGGGACGTTAGTCCATTGCGAATTGGTATTAGATATGATTATCTGTTGTCTTTAACTTCAGATTGCGCCGCCGCCGGAGGACGTTTACCAGAGTTGCGGACATTAATAAATCTACCAATTAACTCAAACCAAAAAGGCGCACCCATTGATATAGCAATTCCACTAATTAACCAACCAAAACCCATCGTCAAATAGCTATTAATTAAGGCGGGATTTTTCTGGTCTTGTTTAGAGCCTAATTGTTGTTCTAAGTTAACCCTATTCCAGCCAATTGGTAAGGTAATCTCCTCTATAATATTATTAGTTTGTGCTTGCAACTTCTTAATTTCTGCTGGTGAATTCACACTATTAGACTGTACTACCTGTTCAGCATTATTCGCGATCGCTGTACGAATAGCCGCATCTTGAGATAAAATGCTGACAATGTGAAATGTATCGACATTGGCAATAACAGCGATACCAGAAATGTTGAATGTTTCCAATTATTCTTGATTCGCACTATAAAATACTTGTTTTTTTGCACTAACTCTTGCATGAAATCGAGTCCTATAAATCCTCTGTTCATTACCCCAACTGCATTTAGCGGTAAATTAGACATCATCGACGAACCGAATTTATAATCATGAGCATATCCAAAATTTATCAAATTATCTTCTGGACTGCCTGTTGACATCTTGAGAGAACTAAACAGTTTTACTTGATGCGATCCTAGAACCCATAGCAACTTGCTTGTTCATGTAATTACTGTTGAATCAATTCGACAAATTGCATATTTGTCATTTAATTTCTTCTGGGCTTTTTTCTGCACCAATTGATTCAATTGATGATAAATATTTTGGAATATTTCTTGGCTTCTATGTGTGTTAGCCTTGGAAAATGTTGAAATCCTTACGTCAATTCCCGTATTGTTTAATCTTTTAAATAAGTCCCGCATACTTGTTAAGCTATTATCCAAGGCATAAGCCAACCAACACTCAACATAAAGACGGCTATTCAAAACTGGATAATCATTTTTTGGCAACGGTTTGAAAATATCTTTGACAATCTTGGGGAATGAATTTATAATCATTATCAATCGATTTGTTTTAATAAATAGCCCAAAATATGGTAAATCTTGGGCTATTTTTATCACAGATTTCTTAACATTCAACACTTTTGATTTTTTATAACTATCTATTTTTTCTAAACTACACCTTCATTTTTAACTTTCCATCTCTTATGACTTTGGTTTTCAATCCAAAACTAGCGGACATATTCCCTATCATTTCTTTTGTGCCAGTTTCAGGTGCGGAATGTAGGATTTATCAAAAAACTTTTTCTTCCCCTACACCCCCACACCCCTAATTCTTCCATGTTCACTCACCTACCATCTTTAGGCGTTGGGTTGGGATTTCGCCAACCGTTCAAAAGTGATTTGTTTCTCAACCGCCAACAGGTAGACTTTCTAGAAATTGTGGCGGAACATTACTTACAACCATCTTGGCAACAACAGCAAGAGTTAGAGTTATTAGCTAGTCATTTCCCCCTGATTCCCCACGCGATTAATTTATCTCTAGGGAGTGCGGAAGGTGTAGACACAGATTATCTTCGTCAACTAGCAGCCTTAATTAAACAACTTAACCCGCCTTGGTGGAGTGAGCATATCTGCTTTACTAAAGCAGGTGGGGTTGATATTGGGCATTTATCACCCCTACCTTACACCAAAGAAGCCGTAAAAGTTCTGTGTCGCAATATTGCAGAAGTGCGACGCTGGGTTGATGTGCCGTTAATTTTGGAAAATATTACTTACATGGTGACTCTTCCTGGTGCGGAAATGACCGAAGCCCAATTTTTGGCGGAAGTGGTCGAAAATGCTGATTGTGGGTTGTTATTGGATGTGACAAACCTGTACATTAATGCGGTGAATCATAGCTATGATGTGCAGCAATTTATGCAAGATTTACCTTGGGAACGTGTCGTGCAGTTGCATTTTGTGGGTGGACATTGGCATGATGGCATATTGATTGATAGTCATTCCCAAGCTACACCCCCTCAAGTATGGGAACTTATTGATGAAGTGGTGGCGCGTGTGGCGATAAAAGGAATCGTTTTAGAA
Source organism: Nostoc sp. CMAA1605 (assembly GCF_021596505.1). Classification (GTDB taxonomy): domain Bacteria; phylum Cyanobacteriota; class Cyanobacteriia; order Cyanobacteriales; family Nostocaceae; genus Trichormus. The sequence continues at coordinate 33,183 of NZ_PJIZ01000004.1, forward strand.
AGGGATGAAAATATACCAGAATTTGCACAGTTGACAGCAGAACTGCAACAAGCAAGAGAAATTGGGAGGAGACACGGAAGATGGGGTTAAAGCAAACCCAGCAACTTTTAGCCCAACTTTACACTAATACAGAATTGCGATCGCGTTTCTTTGCCAATCCCCAAGCCGTTGGTTTAGAAATGGGACTCAGTGACGATGAGGCGCAACAATTCGCGGAACTTTCAGCCGCACAGGTGAATGTGTTTGCTAACTCCTTGAAGTGGAAGCGGTTAGGAGAAGTGCGGGAAATGCTACCGCGTACAGCTAAAGCATTGGGGAAAAATTTCCCGACACTGTTTTGGCGATATGCAGAAACTACTATTCCCCAAGGTGTGAAAAAACATCGCGAAGATGCGATCGCTTTTGCTGACTTTATCATCAATGTCGCCCAAACCGAAGGCATTGACCCAGTTTGGATAGAAGATTTAGTCCGCTATGAACAAACTTGGCTATTGACTTACGCACAAGATAGATGTTACAAAATGCTGCGCTTGCGTTACGCTGTGCATCAAGACTTTAGTCAGAAAAATGTGCTGGCTATTTGGTGGCGTTTAGGGAGTCGTTCACCACTGCGTCATTTTGTCCTCTAGTCGGAAATTACCTGAGCTAGTCGCCTAACTCCCTCTTGAATTTGCTGTTCACTTAATTCCGCATATCCAAAGATAAATTCACTACCAGGACTAGCTTTTAAATATTGTGGATAGGCTGCGCCGATACCGACGTTAGCTAATGCAGCCCGTTTGACAATTTCATCATCAGGAATTTCGGTGTTGATTTTTACCATCAGGTGCATCCCGGCGTTTTCTCCCATAATTTCCACACTGTCGCCAAAATGCTCCAACAAAGACTGTACTAAAATTTGTCGGCGTTGGTTGTAGAGCGATCGCATCCGTCTAATGTGCCGTTCTAAATGTCCTTCTGTAATAAAATCAGTCAGGGCGTATTGTTCCAATAGACTACATTGTCTGTCTGCTAGCCATTTCGCCCGCGCAAACACATGAACTAAATTTTCTGGTAAAACTAAATAACCCAAGCGCAAAGCCGGAAATAGAACTTTAGAAAACGTCCCGACATACATAATAGAGTTACCTTGATCTAATCCTTGTAACGCTGGAATAGGACGTTCACCATAGCGAAATTCGCTATCATAGTCATCTTCAATCATCATCACCCCAGACTTTTGCGCCCAAGCTAATAACTCTAGTCTGCGGGGGAGTGATAAAACCGCCCCTGTAGGAAATTGATGCGATGGCGTGATATACAGAAGTTTAATGTTAGGAATTACACTTAATTTTAGTTCATCCACTATTAATCCTGATTGATCGACAGCTACGGGAAATAACTTAGCTCCTTGTGCTAAAAAAGCCCGCCTCGCACCGAGATAGCCTGGCTCTTCTACAGCAACCCAATCACCCCGATCAATGAGCAAACGTGTAATTAAGTCAATTCCTTGCTGTGAACCACCGACAATCACGATTTGTTCAGCACTACAATTTACCGCCCTAGAACGCGAAATATAGGAAGCGATCGCCTCTCGTAATGCTTTATAGCCCAAAGAATATGAGGTATAATCTAGCACTTCTGGATGAGAGCGACAATAGCGAGAAATTAACTTGCGCCATAAATCTATCGGGAAATGCTCAAAAGCAGGTCTACCATAGCTAAAGCTGATTTCTAGTTTTGCTTCTGGGATGTGTAAAAATGTCTTGTCGTTGAGACTTTCACCATAAGCTGATAACCGTATTGGAGAATTTGCTGGTGATGATTTTGACGGTGTTGGTGTAGCGTTGAGTAAATCGTCAGGAAGTTGACGACAAACAAAAGTTCCCGAACCCACAATGGTTTCTAGATAACCTTCACTCAGAAGTAGTTCATAACCTTGAGTGATGGTAGCACGGGAAACACCAAGTAATTGAGCAAGCGATCGCGTCGAAGGTAACTTTTGTCCAGATATTAATCTCCCCGTAAGAATAGCTTGGCGTAGTTCCTCGTAAACTTGGCGATGCAGAGGTAAAGGCGCGTGTGGATCGATATTAATTGTAAAGTCCATGATGGGGGAGGAGGTGGAGGGCAGGGGGCAGGGGGCAGGGGGAGAAAAACTAATGACTAATGACTAATGACTATTGACTACTTTTCACAAGTGGACTGGTTATTTAATGAGAAATTGGCTATTGTGTCATTCCATTTTCCTCAATACTCTAACGATATAGAGTAGAAATTGACAGTTATGTCTCAAAAACAAGCACCTAGCCCCAGAACAACCGTTAAACGCGTACCTCAAAGAGCTGAATACGAATCTGACGTTATTTATCAAATTCTGGATGAAGGATTAGTCTGTCATGTCGGTTTTGTCGCCCAAGGACAACCTGTGGTAATTCCGACAGCCTACGGAAGAGTGGAAGACACACTATATATTCACGGCTCACCTGCTAGCCGGATGTTAAAAACACTCCAACAAGGTCTTGATGTTTGCGTCACAGTGACTTTAATTGATGGACTAATTTTGGCAAGATCGGCGTTTCATCACTCGATGAATTATCGCTCAGTCGTTGTCTTTGGTAAAGCCACACTAGTAGAAGACGCAGAGCAAAAACTAGCCGCCCTCAAAGCATTTACAGAACACGTTATTTTAGGAAGATGGGAAGAAGTGCGATCGCCCAATCGTCAAGAATTAGCGGGAACTGTAGTTTTATCTTTACCTTTAGCCGAAGCCTCAGCCAAGGTTCGCACTGGTGGGCCTCTGGATGACGAAGCTGATTATCAAATTCCCGTATGGGCTGGGGAAATTCCTTTAAAACTGACTGCGGCTACACCCATCAGTGATTCTCGATTGGACTCAAGTATTGAAATACCCGCCTATGTTAGCCAATACACTAGACCGCAAGTAGAGGGTGTAGGGGTATGAGGGTGTAGGGGTGTAGGGGAAATACATGACTTAATTTTTGGTAAAACTAGTGGTCTGTCCCATGAGTTTTATTTGGGCTAACATTAATTGCTGATCGGTATAGGTTTTTAGACCCCTACACCCTTACACCCCCACACCCTTACACCCCTAGTTAAATAAAATCAAAATTATCTGTAAAATATTCATACAAACAGAGATAATATCTGGAGTAAAAAACCTCAGACATCAAAAAAGCACACTACAGACAAACCTTGTTTAACTGTGCGAATTCTTGGTTTTAGGTTGCATCCCAATCCAAAATCTGTCTTGAAAAGTTTCCTACGGCGGGAAACCCGCCTACAGAACTTTCCGCAAAATCCAAAATTGACTGGCTGAGTAATTGCCACGATCATCCATAATATAATTTTGAATTAATTTTTAAGCCCGTGACTGTAAGCTTGTCTATTGCTCAAACTCATCGCCAACCCTGGCCCGGACTCATAGAAGCCTATCGTGAGTATCTACCCGTCAGCGACACTACGCCGATTGTCACCTTATTAGAAGGTAATACTCCCTTGATTCCCGTGCCAGCGATCGCAGAACGTATCGGTAGACAAGTGCGGGTATTTGTGAAATACGACGGTCTGAACCCCACCGGTAGTTTTAAAGACCGAGGGATGACAATGGCGATTACTAAAGCCAAAGAAGCAGGCGCGAAAGCTGTAATTTGCGCTAGTACCGGTAATACTTCCGCCGCCGCCGCCGCCTATGCGCGCCGTGGGGGAATGAAGGCTTTTGTGTTAATTCCCGATGGTTATGTCGCTTTGGGTAAGTTGGCGCAAGCTTTACTCTACGGTGCTGAAGTTTTAGCCATCAAGGGTAACTTTGACCGCGCTTTAGAAATTGTCCGGGATATGGCGGAAAATTATCCCATTACCTTGGTGAATTCCGTCAACCCCTACCGTCTGGAAGGTCAAAAAACCGGAGCATTTGAAATTGTCGATGCTTTAGGTGACGCACCAGACTGGTTATGTATCCCCGTGGGTAATGCCGGTAATATAACAGCATACTGGATGGGTTTTTGTCAATATCATCAAGCCGGAAAATGCGATCGCCTACCCCGGATGATGGGATTTCAAGCCGCAGGAGCAGCACCGTTAGTAAATGGTCAGCCTGTCAGCCATCCCGAAACCATCGCCACAGCTATACGTATCGGTAATCCTGCAAGTTGGGATAAAGCGATCGCAGCGCAATCAGCTAGTCAAGGTCAATTTAAAGCCGTTACCGACGAAGAAATTCTCGACGCATACAGACTTTTAGCCTCATCAGAAGGTATTTTCTGTGAACCTGCTAGTGCGGCTTCCGTCGCTGGGTTATTACAGGTGAAAGACCAAGTACCGACAGGTGCAACTGTTGTGTGTATCCTGACTGGTAACGGTTTGAAAGACCCTGATACAGCAATTAAACACAGTCACGCCCAATTTAAACAGGGAATTGAGGCAGAATTAAGTGATGTCGCTCAGGCGATGGGATTTTAGATTAGGGACTGGAGATTAGGGACTGGGAAGATTCTGGGTAGTAGCACGGCAAGTCTAAAATGTTGGGTTTCCTTTCGTCAACCCAACATTAATTTCTATTTGGAGAGAAGAGAAGCAATCCTAGAGAGTTTGGGATTGCTTCTCTTCTCTTGCAATGACATTAAATATTTTTGTCTATCTACTTAACGATATGCTTCTCTTAAAAACTTTGCATAATTTCCCAGCACTCTCATCGTATCAGAATGTCCTACACCCAAAGTGCGCTCACAAATTGCCGCAGCTTGCTGATAAAGAGACATAAAAATTTTAGTTTAGTCTCATCATAATTTGAACTATTAATTACAAGTCAATTCCTCATCATTACAATGTGGAATATGGTGTTAGCGATCAGCTATTCCATATTTTGAAATTTTCAGAATTGCCAATCGAGAGGAAATTGCAAATGGCAAAGTATAGCAGTCAAATTCAGATTGATGACCTAATTGATGATGCCATAAATAACGCTATTGCCCGTCGTCAAGAAGGTTTAGGTTTATCAGATTTATCTAATGAACAAGCAAGAAATATTGCAGGTGGTTTCAGTGATTACAGTTCAAAAGATGTTTTCTCAGGAATAAATGGTGGCTCAACTGTTGGAATTATTGCCGTACCAGATACAACAATGCCTACAGGATATAATCCCATACCCATAAGAAATAAGATAGTTTAAGGCCATTTTGATCGAAGATAATTCGACAGAAACAAATCTGAATAATTGTTTTGATCAACCCGATATTTTTTTGGGTTGATTTTTGTCGTGTTGATTTTTCAGGTTTGTTACCAAATAGAAAATCAGGACATAAATATTTTATTTTTGAAAAATTTTGAGTGTATTTTTTCTGATACTAGGGAATAAATATCATATTTTCAAAAAAATATAGACAGAAATAAACCTGAAAATCTAATCGGAATTGATATAGAAAATACGAGTGCTATGATATTTGATTTTCTCGGAATTGAGCATCATTATACGTGATTAAAAATAACTCTCTTATGTCACTTTATCATTCTAATAATGCTTGAAATTCATCTCAAAAATAGACAACATAAAAGTGTAGTGAGTGATTTATAAATCACTATCTAAAACGCAAATATGGCTAATAAAGGAGTATGTTACATCATGATTAACTTCGCAATTGATGAACTGAACCTTGTAAATTCACAAGACGAATTGATAGAAATTTCTGAACAAGAACAAAAACAAATCCTCGGCGGAGATTGTTATTATGCAGGTCAAAGATATACAACAGGTGCTACAATCCCGCAGGGTAGTCAAGGATACGATAAAACTTGTATGTCAGATGGGACATGGAAGTGGCAGACATATCCAAAGTAAATAGACAAAGCAGTTTTAACTCTTATGTGGTTTGCTAGTCTACTACTTTCGGAACTTCTAAAACACAATCATGACTGATACAGGAGTACATTTCAAATGATTAACTTCACAAATTTACAAGACGAATTGATTGAAATTTCTGAACATGAGCAAAAACAAATTCTCGGTGGAGATTGCTATTACGCAGATCAAAAATATACATCAGGTGCTATACTTCCAATGGGTAAAGACCAGAAAGACTTCCAATGTCAAGGTGACACTTGGGTAGCATATGATCCGGCTAATACTAATAGGTGATAGCTTTTAGTTGGAAGTTAACATCCACCTTTGGTTTTTTTGACGATATTGAGTATTTTGCCTCTGTTCTTCTGGGCTTGCCATACTCAATCGTCAACAGGACTTAAGTAGAACAAGGTAAATAATTAAAGGTTTGTAGTGAGAACTTTAGTTTTCCGAAAAGGACTAAAGTCCTTACTACGAACTGAATCTTATTATTTTTACATTGCTTAATATAGTTTAGTTTTTTCCAGTAGTTCTACTTAATGTAAGTATCACAATCAGTAGACCGAAATATTCTGCGATCGCTTTTCACTAAACAGACTCCTTAACTACTCCGCCCCCTGTACCGGCGCGTTCTTTAGCTAGACTATCAATGGCATCACCTAAAGCAGTAGTCAGACTCTTACGAGTTTGTTCGTGGTTTTCTTGTTCTGTCTTCAAAGCCTGCTGCAAGCGATCGCGTTCTTGAATTACCGAGACTAGTTTGGTTTTCAAATCTTCTACAGTCCTGATAGCAGCAAGTTCTTGCTGAATTGCTGCCACGTTGATAGCTTTGGGTAAGGTGGTTGTGTCAATTCCTTTGAGTTTTTGAATTTCTGCTTTTAGGGATGCGCTATTTTGACGAAACAAATCCGCATCGGTGCGACGTTGTTCGGCTTCGGTGTTATAGAGTTTACGCCACTTCTCCGCACTTTCCCAAGCTGCATCGCGATCGCGCTGTTGTTCTACTAGCTGCTGTTTGAGTGACTCAATTTCAGCTAACCATTGTTGTGTTAAATCTGGATTCATAGCTGGTTATTTCGTATTTAAGTGCAGTTATAAGCTATTCCAGGCAAAATAAAAAATTTTCTCCTGTGGATCTCAAGAAATACACAGGTGTAGGGGTATAGGAGAAGAAAAAGTGTTTCTTTTATAATCATGCAGGCACATAGTCGTGCTAGTCAAAGGCTCTCAAGAAACACAATATTGGTTTTCCCTATTCCCTACTGCTATGCCACAACCTCGTTTTGTCAGATTTTTCCGCCATCTCACCTGGCGGACACTGAAGAAAACCGTTGCTAGAACCATTACTAGAAGACTCTTAGGATTGGCTTCAGAAATTGCCTTTAATGCCATGTTATCTTTGTTTCCGGGAATTCTGGCCATCCTCACTGCCATTGGATTACTCGAAGAATCTTTGCAGGACACTTTTAGACAAATAGCGCAACAACTCAGTCAAGTTGCACCAGATGAAGCTATCACACTAATTCGAGAATTCGCTAACCAAGAAATAGCACACCCTAAAAATAGAGGATTATTTTCCTTGAGTTTTATCATTGCCCTGTGGACTGCTTCTGGTGCTGTGAGTACCGCTATGACAGCCTTTGATCAAATCCATCAAATACCACCAGAAAAAACTCGTCCCTTTTGGAAAGGGAGAATTATTTCTTTGGGCTTGACGGTAGGCACAATTTTATTGTTAATGTTAGCTTCTTTTTTAGTCTTTCTCAGTGACTTAATTTTGGGCTTTGTTGTCAGTGGTAATTCATCTTTAATTTTCTTATTAAATCTTTGGCAATTATTACGCTGGCCTTTGGCTTTAGGGATTGTGGCTACAGCATTTAGTTTTATCTATCGCTATGGCCCCAGCGTTTGGAATTCAGGTACGCCAATTATGCCAGGGGCGATGCTTGCGTCTATATTTTGGGCAATGTTATCGGCTTTATTTCGGCTGTATGTAGCTAATTTCGGCAACTATAACAAAGTCTATGGTGCGGTAGGAACAGTGATTGTCTTAATGCTATGGCTGTGGATGAGTGCAGCCGTTTTATTAATCGGCGATCAATTAAATGTGATTGTCGGTGAAGATATGCGTGCCAAAGTGTATCAAACTTCCCTCAAAGATCAACAGTAAGTTAACTTGACTAATAACTATGTCAAAATATTGAACGATTTTATTACCAATGAGCGATCGCCTACTATGCCCCATGCTTCTTCTGTTGACTATCATACCCAAGCCGCAACTTTAAAGCGTCTCCGGTTTTTGAGTCGGATTTTAGATAGAGTTATTGGTATTCCTGGTACACCCATCGCTGTTGGTTTAGATCCCATGATCGGATTTATCCCCATCGGGGGTGATGTTTTAGGTTTGCTACTGTCTCTTTATATTGTGATTGAAGCGTCAAAATTGGGTATACCTAAAGCAATTCTCAGGAAAATGATCGTAAATATTATTATTGATAGTTTAGTAGGTATGATTCCCTTGCTGGGTGATTTGTTTGACTTTGCTTGGACAGCTAATGAATATAATATCCGGCTAATAGAAGAACACTTAAAATTTCCACGTTAGAAATGTAAGTAAATAATTTATGCTTACTATTGTCTGATTAGTCTACAACATGGTAGTAATTATAATTCTATCAACTGCCTGAAAATTTTTTGAGATTAATCATTGATGAAAGATTGGTGGCAAGCGACTTTTCCCCAAGGACGGCAAAGTCTAATTATTAGCGATGTTGACGGGTATCCTGTACAGATTGCCTATGGTGAAAAAGGCACAGGAAAACCGCTTTTTCTCTTACATGGTATGGGAAGCTGGAGCTATAATTGGCGTTATAGTGTAGCTGCTTTATCTAAGCATTTTCGAGTCATTTGTTTTGATGCTAAAGGCTTTGGATTTTCAGATAAGCCTTGGTTACGTCGAGAGAAAAATGGGCATCAAGTTATTGAACTAGCAAGAGTTATTCAAGGATTATGTGATGAACCAGCTATTATTGTGGGAGAATCCATCGGGGCGTTAATTTCCTTAGCTTTAGCACAAAGAAATCCCCAACTAATCGGCAGGTTAATTGTGATGAATGCGCCGGTTTTTGCGGAACGCCTACCACATTGGGCAATGGAAATCCTCGCCAAAACTCCTTTAGAAGTCTTACAGGCAATTGACCATTTACGTTTAGCTTATTGGTTCGCGCCACTGGTACGCGAAGTCATGGCCACAGAAAGGCGCAAAGTGCTATTTGATCCCTCAATTCTGACCCCAGAAGATGTTTATTGGATTACTTATCCATTTATTGAACTCCCTGGTACGTTGGTAAAAGTTGCCGAAGAATTACAAATAGCAGCAAAAGAAATTGAAGATTGGCAAGCTAATAAACCCAATCTGCTCACTCAAATTCAAACTGATTTAGACAAGATAGATTGTCCCACATTAGTTTTATGGGGCGATCGCGATAGTTGGTTTCCCTCCACTCATGGCGAAAGATTACACCAACGCCTACCTAATTCCCAATTGCAAATCATCGATAACTGTTGTCACGATGCCTCAACTGGTGCAGCAAAAGAAGTGAATCAAGCCATTTTGAAATTTCTACAAGACACGGATTTTTTGTAATCTGTATCAATATGTTGAGCTAACAAAAAAATTAACAACTTATGCAAAGAAATATTAACCTCTAAAACCCTTTTGTTACCTAGATTTTCACCTCTTACCCCCTACTTCCTACCTCCTGTCTCCTCAAAACCGCTAGCTGACGGCAAACATGGTATGAGATCATAAAAAAACTAAGATTAATGCAAGTTAGAGAAGTCCCAAGAGAATGGAAGCACGCAAAACAGTTATTATTACAGGCACATCTTCGGGGGTTGGGTTGTACGCCGCTAAAGCCATGGCCAAAAGAAATTGGCACATAGTCATGGCTTGCCGAGATATTGAAAAAACTCAAAAAGCTGCCCAGTCCGCAGGAATTCCCCAAGATAGCTACACTATCATTCCCGTTGACTTAGCATCTTTAGGCAGTGTGCGTTACTTTGTGCAGAACTTCCGCGCCACCGGCAGAACCCTAGATGCTTTAGTGTGCAACGCAGCAATTTATATGCCTCTCATCAAAGAACCACTCCGCAGTCCAGAGGGATATGAATTAACCATGGCCACCAATCATCTAGGCCATTTTCTGCTGTGTAACCTGATGTTGGAAGATTTAAAAAAATCATCTTCCCAGCCCAGACTCGTAATTTTAGGAACAGTCACCCATAACCCCAACGAACTCGGCGGTAAAATTCCCCCCCGTCCAGACTTGGGCGATTTAAAAGGTTTTGCTGAAGGTTTCAAAGACCCCATTACAATGGCTGATGGCAAGAAATTTGAACCCGTCAAAGCTTATAAAGATAGTAAAGTCTGCAATATTCTCACAATGCGGGAATTGCATCGGCGATATCATGAATCTACGGGTATTATCTTTAATTCTCTCTATCCTGGATGTGTTGCCACAACAGCACTATTCCGTAACCACTATCCCCTATTCCAAAAACTGTTCCCTATCTTCCAACAACGCATTACAGGCGGTTTCGTCTCCGAAGAACTAGCGGGCGAACGGGTAGCAATGGTGACTGCTGATGCTGAATATGCCCAATCTGGTGCGTATTGGAGTTGGGGAAATCGGCAAAAGAAAGACCGCCAATCCTTTGTGCAGCAAGTTTCACCCCAAGCCAGTGATGATGCGATCGCTAGAAGGATGTGGGATCTAAGTGAAAACTTAGTAGGACTAGCCCCTGTAACTTCTCCAGCCGTTGCTAGATAGGGGTTTCCAACTCAAAAAATATCTCATCATTTTGATGAGCAAGGCGAATAACTAAAGATTTGTAGTAAGAACTTTAGTTTTCGGCGTTGCATAAATGCGGGATGAATTAAGCTTTTCTAGCAAAGTCAACCACCGATTTTTGCGCCTTTGCGCCTTTGCGCGAAACATAAATCATCACATTAATCAGCAACGCCTAGTTTTCAAATCAGGACTAAAGTCCTTACTACAAACTCAGTATCTCAAAATATTTAGCTATATTTTTAGTAGCTACAACAGTACCATTTGCGGAAATCAGCGCATAGGATAGATGTCACAAACTATTTCTAGAATATGCGGGCATATGGGAGAAAACTTTATTGCGGCGGTATTTGATGGTAGAGGATTTTATCCCCAAGAGGCGATCGCTTTACCTGTAAATACCCGTGTACGCTTAAGAATAGAAATACTGCCGAATAACGCACAAGCAACTGTATCTTTTTTAGCGACGGCGCGATCGCTACAATTGCATAGTCCGCCGGATTTGTCTGCTAACATTGACAAGTATTTATACGTTCAGGAAATTCCCTATGAAACCTGAAGTATTTCTTGATACATCTTTTGCCATTGCCTTAGCTGCACCCCAGGATAATTTACATCAACGAGCTTTACATTTAGCCAGCTTGATAGAAGCAGCAGGTACACGTTTAATTACTACCCAAACAGTCATGCTAGAAATTGGCAATATCTTATGCCAACAACCCTATCGTCATGAAGCGATTATGCTGTTAACTTCTCTAGCCTCTGATCCACAAGTAGAAATTGTGCCTTTATCTCAGGAACTCTATGAAAGAGCTTTCCAACTGTACTGCGAAAGCTCTGAAAAAGAATGGGGATTTGTTGATTGTGTATCTTTTATTGTTATGCAATTCTGTGGAATTACTGAAGCATTAACTGCAAACGAGCATTTTCAACAGCTAGGCTTTCGTGCCTTGTTACGAGAAACATCACTTTAAAAGGGGAAATAGAGAAAGTAGGGGTGTAGGGGTATGAGGGTGTAGGGGTGTGGGGGAAGAAGAAGATATTTCTGCTGTATTTTGCTGGCTTGTAGTTGCAGTAGTTTCAGATTTTTAAGTCCCATTCCCTATTCCCCATTCCCCATTCCCCATTCTTAATTATGTAAATTTCACGCCAACGTGCAAATTAACAGCAGGCGATAATGCCTATTGTGATGATAACAGCATGAAAGCGTGAATATAAATCTCCTCATTTCTCCTCAAGAACTCACGTCTTTGTTAGCAGCAAAATCCCCAAGGACTGTCATTATTGATACGCGCTCACCAGAAGAATATGCTATTGGCCATATTCCTCAAGCTATCAATATTAGAGATTTCTTTACTTATCTTTTAGATAATTCCTACCCTGCTGGATTCAAACAATTGCAAGAATATTTTGCCAAAATTATGAGCGAGGTAGGAATATCCGGCACAGAACATTTAATTGTGTATGAAGATGCCTTCAATAGAGGTTATGGTCAATCTTGTAGAGCCGCTTTCTTATTAAAATATTTGGGTTGTCCCCATGTATCTGTTTTGCATGGAGGATATAGAGCTTGGTTAGCGGCGGAATTACCCACTACTGATGAAGTACCGGAAGTTGAAAGCAGCATATTTAGATTGCATCCCCAAGCTGAGATGATGGTGACAACAATCGAAATGTTGCAGGCTATCAACAACCCCGCAATTATTAAATTAGACGTGCGCGATCGCGATGAATGGCAAGGTATCAGTTCTTCACCCTATGGTGTGGATTTCTGTCCCCGCAAAGGCAGAATCCCGAACGCCGTTTGGTTAGAATGGCATCGTCTGATGACTTCTGAATCAGGAATACCGATGTTTCGCCCCACAGCAGAGATTTTAGAAATTTGCCAATCTCTCAGTATTAATTCTGAGTCTGTTGTGTATATCTATTGTTTTAAAGGTTCTAGGGCGGCTAATGTGCTGTTTGCTTTGCAACAAGCTGGAATTCACGCCAAAAATTATTTCGGTTCTTGGAATGAATGGTCTCGCGATTTCTCGTTACCTATTGACAACAAAATAATCGCGTAAAATTATCCAAATTGGAATTTTGACTTGCCTAATAATATGGAAGATAGCCGTATTATGAATTAGTGCTTGTAGGCTAAGTCAATAAAACAGCTTGCTTACAAGCAAAAATTGAGCATGAAGCTCAGGAATTTATACTTGTTAAACTGGCTGAAAAATTCTATGAATTCTCAGGAAAATAATCCGAAAGAAACTACTGCGCCGTCTAAAACATGGCGAAATTGGCAGGAAAATTTTACCCTCATCGCGATCGCTTTAGTTTTAGCACTATTGATTCGGACTTTTGTGGCTGAACCTCGTTACATACCTTCCGAGTCAATGTTTCCTACTCTATACGAAGGCGATCGCCTAGTGGTGGAAAAAGTCTCTTATCGGTTTCATCCGCCTACATCTGGGGATATTGTGGTTTTTCAGCCACCAGAAGAACTACAAAAGCGGGGATACCCCAAAGACCAAGCTTTTATTAAACGGGTAATTGGTTTACCTGGGGAAGTCATCAGCGTTGCTAACGGTAAAGTTTACCTCAATGGACAAGCATTAGCTGAAGACTACATCGCTGAACCGCCTAATCAGCCATTTCCACCAGTAAAAGTCCCCCAAGACCAATTTTTCGTCATGGGAGACAACCGCAACAACAGTAATGATTCTCGTTACTGGGGCTTCTTACCCCAAGAAAATATCATTGGTAGAGCCGTTTTCCGTTTCTGGCCACCGGAACGCGTAGGGGTCATTTAAGTAGGGTGGGTTGAGAAAGTTCTTTGCTGGGAGTAGGGCATGGGGCATGGGGAATGGGGAATGGTGATAAATTCTGCCCGAATATTAGTTTTCAATACTCTAATACCAATTATTTAAAACTTTTGTCTGTTCCCCGTTCCCTGTTAAAGTCTAAAACCTTAAAAAATACATTAATTGTGCGATCGCTTCCCCAGGTATTGTCAATCTACGTTGAAAATCAGCTAAATCGCGGTACCCTCCAGACTGGAGGCGGTTCTGCACAACTGCTTCAGCTAAAGATATATCTATAAACGGCAGTTGGGCTAACTCTTCCACTGATGCAGTATTGACATTCACTACAGCAGTAGAACTAACTAGAGACTCATGGTCATAATAACTAAAATTTAATATAGGTTTCAATGGTTCTAGGCGTGGAGCAGGCATTCCCAAAGCTGCTGCTACATCTTCAATGCAGTAAAATTTTACACCAGAACGAGACAATTCCACAAGCGATCGCGCCTGATGAATTGATAAACCAGGTAAGCGTAACCAATCGTCTACAGTTGCTTGATTAGCATCAATACGGATACCCAATTGAGCCGCTATCTGGATTTCTTCCCCAGATTGTAATCGGTAATACGGGTCATTGAGCAATTTAGCCTTTAACTTGTTTAATCTAGGATTCCAAGGTAGCCATTGGTTCATATTGGTCAATAGTCAATAGTCATTAGTCAATAGTCAATAGTCATTAGTTATTAATACTTCTTCTCCCTTGTCTCCCTTGTCTCCCGATGCCCAATGCCCAATGCCCAATGCCCAATGCCCCATCTAATCCACCGATGCTTGGGCTTCACAGTGTAATCTTGTGGCAATGCGAAACAGTTCTTGCCCGGTGTGCAGATAACGATCATCATAGTTGAGGGGAAAATAAGATAACTCTTCTAAGCCATCTCCTACTTGACTGAGGCTGTAGTATATGTGGGCGGCGGCTCTGGCTAAACTAGGGGGATTTGGTAAGGAACGAAAAGTAGTTTGGGCTTGTTTCAGGTCGGTTTTACAGTTTTTTAAATATTCTTGAAATTCATCTAGTAATTCATCATCAAAGGGATCAGCCGCTAGTTCTTCAATTTGCTCTTCTAGGGAGTTGAGAATGCTGCACAGTAAGCGATTTACTGGGTGATATACTACGCGCAGCCATTCTTCTACCTGCTCGTCAACATCTTTGCCTGATTTACGTCTGGCTTGATAATGTTTTTGCGCTGATGCGGTGCGCTGTTGACGATTACCATTGAAATTTTGAGATTGATCCCGCAGTTGTTGGTCATAGTTGATACGACTTTGACTATCACCTAAGACTTCATAGGCTGCATTAATGCGAATAATCTGCTCGTTATCTGCGGTTTCCTGATTACTATCAGGATGAAATAACTTCACCAAGCGGCGGTAGGCTTGTTTAATCTCCGCTTGGCTGGCGTTAGAACTCACTTTGAGAGTTTCGTAGTGGTTGGAATCTTGTTTAAACTCGGCCATTCATCCCATTGATTATTAGCTGATGCTAGTGGCTACTTTTGCCTCTAAGTCTTGGAATAACGGTGTACTCAAGTATCTTTCGCCGAAACTGGGCTGAATCATCACGATTAAGCGTCCCTCGTTTTCTGGGCGTTGGGCTACACGAATAGCAGCATACAAAGCTGCACCACTGGAAATTCCAGATAATAACCCTTCTTCTCTGGCTAAACGCCGACTGTAAGCGATCGCTTCTTCATCGGTGACTGTAATCACTTCATCAATTAAGTCTAACTTGAGTACCTGGGGAATAAAACCAGCACCAATCCCTTGAATTTTATGGGGGCCTGGTTTACCTCCTGATAACACTGGGCTATTGGCTGGTTCGACAGCGATCGCTTGCAGGCTGGGTTTACGACTTTTCAGCACTTCCGCTACACCTGTAATCGTACCACCTGTTCCCACTCCTGCCACAATCATGTCTACCTGTCCATCGGTATCTTGCCAAATTTCTTCGGCGGTAGTTTCTCGATGGATTTTGACGTTAGCGGGATTGCGAAACTGCTGCAACATATAAGCATGAGGCGTAGTATTGACTATCTCCTGCGCCCGTCGAATCGCCCCACTCATTCCTTCCATTCCAGGAGTGAGTTCCAATTCTGCACCATAAGCTCGTAACATGGCTCGCCGTTCGCCACTCATGGTTTCTGGCATAGTTAAAATTAAGCGATAACCCTTAGCAGCCGCCCCCATTGCTAAAGCAATACCTGTATTTCCCGATGTCGGTTCTACTAATACCGTTTTTCCAGGCGCAATTAACCCCTCTTCTTCCGCCGCATTAATCATACTTACGCCAATTCTGTCCTTCACAGACGAAGAGGGATTCATACTTTCCAATTTGACTACAATTTGTGCCACACATCCCTCAGCCTGGGGGACGCGATTTAACTGTACTAAGGGTGTCCGCCCAATCAGTTCCGTAATATTACCAGCAATCCGCATAATTATTCCTTATTCGTTATTTATTAATCTAACTATTTCTCGTCCTTTTAGGACGACTTCATAATACAATACTAGTAGGTTGATGACCGTGAGAACGATGTTCGCGTAGCGTCTCGGAGAGAGGAAACAGGTAAAACGTCCTACTCCGTGATCTCAAAATTCCTATCCGTCAATGGTGTAAAAGTAAGTCCACACGGTAAGGACACAAAGCAATTAAATACCGTAGGACATACGGAAATTTACGCTTGGGGAATAGTCCATAAGTGGGGCATATCGGGAGATATGTTTCGGACTAGACATGAGACTGTAAGACCGAAATCAACATCGTTGGTGGAGGCATGATTCAGCCCAAGAATCCCCACGCCTTTAGGCTGGGGAGTTGTCAAAGTCTCAGCATTCATAGTCAATAGTCCACAGTCTTAAATTATGACTAGTGTACGGGCGGGTTTAACCAAAATATCTGTTTTCTAACGTGAATATCTCACAGAACCCGCCCCTATTGACTAGATGTAGTACATAATATCCAACTGCCGCCGAGAATCTCTCTTCTCGCATAAATCCTGAAGAGTGTAGTTCTTCAACACGGAATTAGCCGCTTGACAAGCTTCTTGCCAAATCTCTTCTATGACTGCGCCATCTAGTGTTTTGGTGCTGATATTATCTTCTCCAGTCTTAACATCTAACCCTTCTAAACATTCCAGTATTTCAAATAGGGTAATTTTCCGAGGTTCTCGCGCTAAAAGATAGCCACCTTTAGAACCGCGTTGACTTTTGAGGATACCTCCCCGTCTTAAGGTCGCTAGTAACTGTTCTAAATAACGATCGGGGATGTTTTGTTGGGCGGCGATTTGTCGAATTTGCATTGGTTCGCCGTTTTCGTAATGAGTTGCCATTTCTAGTAAGGCAAGAATTGCGTATTCTGATTTACACGATAGTTCCACAAGCAAAATAATTAAGTGATAAATGAATTTAGAAGCGAGTTAAGAAATCAACTCTATCTTCTTCTAGTATACTCCGGTTCATCACTAGGGTTTCTGCCTTATGACCTAGCCAAATAAAAAAACCCCGCTTGGTAGCGGGGTTAAATTCAGTTTAAAGTTTTGAGTTTCTGGTTTTGCCAACCAAGAACAACTCTAGAAGGTGAAAGTAGTTCTCAAGGTACCGATAATCGCATCATCACTGTTACCTTGGTTAACATTGGTCAACCAGATGACACCAGGAGTGACAGAAATGTTGTCAGAAACGCGATACTTGTAGAAACCTTCGATTTGGTAAGGAACTTCGTTTTGTCCAGGGTTGAGTCGGCCGAGTGAGTAGGGTTGCGCGCCTGCGAAGATACCGAGAACGTTACCTTGCTTACCAAAGTCAGGTAAAGCTACGCCAACACCGTAACTCCAAACTTCTTTATCGTTGTTTGCGCCTGTAACTGTTACATCGGTGTAAGAAACGAAGCCGCTAACGGATAATTTGTCGCTAGGTCTGAAGGCTGCGGATAAACCGAAGGAGTTGCTGGACGCTGAGTTGTTGAGAGTGTTGGCTTGGGAGGTACCTACGAGGATGTTACCGTCTTCATCTCCGAACAGACTGCTACCTGCACCGGTGTAACCATGAACGTAGGTTGCAGCTAATGCCAAGCGATCGCCTACACTGAAGTTCAATTGACCTAATGCAGCATAGTTGCCGTTAAATAAGCCTGCACTGTCGTTGGGGTTGTTAGCTTCTGATGCCAAGTAACCTACAGTCAAGGAACTTGGTCTGAAGATACCGCCACCTTTACCAAAGGGGAGAGTGAAAGCTACACCAGCACCACTACCAATCCGGTAGATGGGGCTTTCGGAGGATAGGGTGGATAAAGAACCGTTACCACCATCTGTTTTGTCGAAGAAGTAGGGGTTGTTAACAGCTGCATAGTGGCTGTGTCGTCCACCTGTGGCTGCTAAGTAAGCTCTAGCTGGCCCAAAGTCTGTTTCGTAGGTCAGTTTGTCGATTTCTACACCATTGTTACCGGTGCTACCAACTTGGAAGGTTTGTAAACCCTCACCACTACCATCAGCAGTACCTACAAAGGCTTGAGCGTTACCAGAAGATAAGCGGGTGGTTAATAGGTCTTTCCCTGTGAAACTGGTATTTAAGGTGAGACGGACTCTGTTTTGGAATACAGTATTATTTCTATCACCCAAATCATCACCAAATACATCGGTGACAGCAAAGATTGCTTCTCCGGCTAGTTTGGTGGTGGTGGAGAATTGGTTAGCTTCCAATTCCGCAGTCCGAGCTTCTAGAGCATCTACACGACCACGCAAGGTTGCTAATTCAGCAGAGAATTCTTCTTGCAGGCGTTGTAAGGTTGCTAAGTCTTGTTTTGTTACTAAATCAGCTGTAGCTGTGGCAATCAGTTCGTTGACCCGATCCAAACAAGCATTTAAACCAGCTGCGAATTCATAACGGGTTAAAGCTCTGCTACCACGAAATGTGCCGTTGGGATAACCCGCGATACAACCGTAACGCTCAACCAAGGATTGTAATGCTTGGAATGCCCAGTCGGTGGGTTGTACGTCAGAGAACTGAGAAACAGAGGTAACTTGACCTTGGTTGTTGTTAGTTCTACCTTCGTTGCTGTAGCGGTTAACTTGGTCGATTACTTTTGTATCTTCAGTGGTTGGGGCTGCTTGTGCCACAATCGCTGGTTGTTGAGCAACTGCCGGTAATACGGTTTCTGTAGTTGCTACTTCAGTTGTAGGAACTTCGGTTGTTGCTACTTCTGGGGTTGTGCTGGGTGCGGCGATCGCTGTTGCTGAAACTAACAGCGTTGCTCCTAATACCGCAGGACTAACCACTAGGGATTTCCACAATATGTTAGACATTTCTACTTTTCTCCTCACACCTTGTTATAGGTAATTGTTTTCGCTGCACCTAATTTTCAAAATGCGCCATCTTCACTAAAAGCTGTTGATGAGGCCTAGTTGCCACTACTACAATTTTAGTTTTCGCCAAGCTAACGACTGATTAACGCAATGTTAAAAATTGATGTAATTAACTTATGCAAAAACATAGCTATATAGCTTGTTATTATAGAATATTTCAGCTATATGGCAAGTAATGGGCGTTCGCCTCATTAACTGTCACAATTGCTCATCCATATATAAAAAGAAAGAGTAGGGTTTTAAAAGTTCCCCACTCTATAGATGATGTTCACAAGTAATACAGGCCTGCGAGTGGCTGTATACCAAGTATTTAACTAATTTGAGAAATGATTGCAGCTAAATCAAAATCTTTTTGAGTTAAGCCGCCCGCATCATGTGTTGTTAATGTAATTTGGACTTTGTTATAAGAAATCTCTATATCTGGATGATGTCCAGCTGATTCAGCTGGTTCCACTAGCTGGTTGACAAAGGCGATCGCTGTCACAAAATCTGGAAATATACGGGTAGTCTGTAGTTTAGAGTCTGTTACTGTCCACCCTGAAAGACTGTTGGCTTGTGCTTGAATCTCTGCATCCGTTAGTAGTTGCGCCATATTAATTCAAAATTCAAAATTCAAAATTCAAAATTCACAAACCTCTTCGGAGTGGATAACTAGGAAACAAAGAATTATTTTTCAGTGTTACCATAACCCCTCTACACGAAAGGTTTGAGTCCCTCACCTATAGGTGGTAAGTCTGGATACTTGTTTAAATCTGCCGTTCAGACATTACCTGTTATCTGTTAACGGCCACTCTCTATAAATTTCATAATACCTATAAAAAACTATCCGCTCTGATTTTAGGTCAGATGAACTAAATCAGAGCGGTCTAGCGGGTCTTCAGGTTGCAACCAGACTGCCGGAAGGAACTCCGTGCTTTAGCCTAGCTACTTGTAGCTAACTTAATCTGACTAGCAGATTAAGGCTAACTTTTAGAGAACAGCCCCGGCGCGCAGCCGGCTAACTGCAACCTGATGACCCATGCGTTTACTACTTTCTATCATGGGCATCACCTCCTTGTTGCCTAATCGGTCTTATTCTCAAAAAGGCAGAGCGTTTAGCTCTGGGTGTTAACCTTCGACTAATATAGCATATCAATTCCGAGATGCTAACCATTCCTCAAGAAAAAACCCCGCAAAAATGCGGGGGCTTTGACAATTCAGACAAAAGATGAATGTTAAATCATCAACCTTAGAGAGCGTTACCGCGAGGTAATACTTCTTCGGGGAATACAAATTTTTCGTGAGGCTGGTCTTGAGGAGCCATCCAAGCGCGGATACCCTCGTTCAGCAAAATGTTCTTGGTATAGAAAGTTTCAAATTCTGGGTCTTCAGCCGCCCGCAACTCTTGGGATACGAAGTCATACGCCCGCAAGTTGAGTGCTAAACCGACAATACCCACAGCCGCCATCCACAATCCTGTGACGGGTACGAACAGCATGAAGAAGTGTAACCAACGTTTGTTGGAGAAGGCAATCCCGAATATCTGTGACCAGAATCGGTTGGCTGTCACCATTGAGTAGGTTTCTTCTGATTGGGTGGGGTTGAAGGCGCGGAAGGTGTTGGCTCCTTCGCCGTCTTCAAATAGGGTGTTTTCTACTGTGGCTCCATGAATCGCACACAATAGCGCACCACCTAATACACCCGCTACTCCCATCATGTGGAAGGGGTTGAGGGTGAAGTTGTGGAACCCTTGTACGAATAGGATGAACCGGAAGATTCCTGCTACTCCGAAGCTGGGTGCAAAGAACCAGCTAGATTGTCCCAAGGGGTACATCAAGAAGACGCTGACGAATACCGCGATGGGGGCTGAGAATGCTAGGGCGTTGTATGGTCTAATTCCTACTAACCGCGCAATCTCGAATTGACGTAGCATGAAGCCGATTAAGCCGAAGGCTCCGTGTAATGCTACGAATGGCCATAATCCACCTAGTTGACACCAACGGGTGAAGTCGCCTTGGGCTTCTGGCCCCCACAACAGCAATAGGGAGTGTCCTAAGCTGTCTGCTGGTGTGGATACTGCTACTGTTAGGAAGTTACATCCTTCTAGGTAGGATGATGCTAGTCCGTGGGTGTACCAGGATGTGACGAAGGTTGTACCGGTTAGCCAACCGCCTAATGCTAGGAAGGCACAGGGGAATAGTAATATCCCTGACCAGCCTACGAATACGAAGCGATCGCGCTTTAACCAGTCGTCTAGTACGTCAAACCACCCTCTACTGGGGGCGCGTCCTACTGCGATGGTCATGAAAGGAAAACTCCAAATATTATAATTACGGGTTTACCTGTAGGCTGGCACTGATTTAGCTGCCTACAAGAGTATTACCAGGTTGTCAACCTAGTTTACAATTTTTTACTGACTCTAATAATTCTAGGCGCAAATCGTTAATTTTTCCAGGTATGTTTGTGAGAAATTTATTTTTGATACAGAAATTTATTTATGGGACATGAGGAATGGGGAATAGGGCATTGGGTATTGGGAGATAAGAGAGACAAGGGAGAAAGAGTCTTAATGACTATTCCCCTATACCCGATTCCCCATACCCTATGCCCCATTCCCGATGCCCCATTCCCCATTCCCGATTCCCTAACGCTAAAATGAGTCCTACAGTTATATGTAGTTACTTGCTAAATGTTTACCATTGACTTAAGCATCAGAAATACTGCTTTCCCTGTATCAGTGCAACGGAAGACAGCAGAGGACGCAGAGGCGGTTTATCAGCTGATTTTGGCAGCTATGCGTTCTGGTAATCCTGACATTGTAGAACTCAAGTGTGAAGGGAAAACAGAGAAGAAAATAGCTGTGCGTGCTAGTGAAATTTCTGGAGTCCAGATTACAGAAAAAGATGGCGCGACTACCAGTAGCGGTAAACCACCAGGCTTTTTTGCCTTAGCTGCTGAGTAAGCCAAACAGGGGTATTCATGGCAGAAGCGGGCATTATTGTTAAAGATTTAAAGTTCAATTGGCCTAATGGTGACACAGCAATTGCATCTTGCTCTTTGGAAGTTCCCAGGGGTGAGTTTTGGATGCTGTTGGGTACAAATGGTAGTGGTAAATCTACGCTACTTCGTTTGTTGGCGGGGCTTCTCGCTCCCACTTCTGGAGAAATTCAGGTTTTGCATCCTGTTGGCTTTGTTTTTCAAAATCCTGATCATCAATTAGTGATGCCAACGGTTGGTGCAGATGTGGCTTTTGGTTTGGTGGAGGAAAAACTGCCAATTGCAACGGTGAAAGCTAGAGTTAAAGAGGCATTGGGGGCAGTAAATTTAGGTGCTTTCCAGTTACGCCCGATTTACGCCCTCAGTGGCGGACAAAAACAACGGGTAGCAATAGCGGGTGCGATCGCTCGTCACTGTGAAGTCCTATTATTAGATGAACCCACAGCTTTACTCGATCCAGATAGCCAATTGGACTTAGTCGCTAGTGTCCGCACCCTGGTTAAAAGTAGGGGAATCACTGCTTTATGGGTGACACACCGACTAGACGAATTGAATTACTGCGATGGTGCTTTTTTACTAGAAAAGGGTCAACTCGTAGATAGTGGTGAACCTCAGCGACTTAAACAACGCTTGATGGAACATCGGTAGTAGGGACAATTCAAAATTCAAAATTCAAAATTCAAAATAAAAGAATTTTAGTCTTTTGAATTTTGAGTTTTTTCTGTTCATTACCTAAATAGAACGTTAATGATTATCCTGTTGTTGGTCTTTAAGTAAAAAATAGAGGATAAATTTTGTGGAATCTCGTCTAGAAGTTGAACAAGTAATTAAAATTCTGCAACAGGATCTACCAACTCTGTTTGAGAAAGATATCTCTTACGATATCTACACACAAGATATTTACTTTCAAGATCCTGTCAATAAATTTAAATATAAGTTTAATTATCGGATTATATTTTGGACTTTACGATTTCATGCACGTTTATTTTTTACGGAAATATATTTCGATGTACATGAGGTCTATCAATCAGCTACAGATATCATTACGGCGAAATGGACAGTCCGTGGTGTTTTGCGTGTTCCCTGGAAAGCGCGAATGTTTTTCAATGGTTATTCAACCTACAAACTCAATGCCAATAATTTAATTTACGAGCATCTTGACACTTGGGACAGGAAACCTAGTGAAATTCTCCAGCAGTTTTGGCAAAAAGGAGAAAAATCAACGTGGAAGTCTGAAGCGTAAGAATGTGTGGGAAAATTCTTAGTCAATTAACGTTGAGAAGTCAAGTAGTTTTGTAAAATTTAATACTTTTTTAAGCAAAGTCAAAAATACTAGAACTTAGCTATTTTCAGGATATAGGCAAATGTAACGGTTAATTTAGGAATTAACTATGTATAATTTATGCCGTTATAATAACAACTGAATACTAGTCAAAAATACGAGCAAAGTCAGAAAATTGGTTAAAAACCTTAGATTTTAGAACTCTTTGTAATAAAGTTACCTCAAAATCTAGAAAAATAGTAAAGAAAACAGCGAGAGAAATACTGTTTTTTACTTTATTTTTTGCTCGTTTCTAGGCTATAAAATCCCTAAAAAATTAAATCAATAACCAAAAGAAAAGGAGACGCATCTATGCCAGATACTGCCGTAGAATTTCCTAATTTAGAAAAATTTCAATCTGCTAATACCACAGTCAAATTTGCCGAAGCTGATCCTGAAGTTATTAAAGAAATTCAAACTTTACTCACTACCAAAGGATTATATACAGGGAAAGTTGATGGTATTGTTGGCGAACTAAGTCAAAAAGCTTTTGGGGAATTTAAAGAAAGTGTTTGGCTAGATTCTCCTGATATGTTGGGGCCAACTACTGCATCGGCTCTATTAGAAATAGCAGAAAATCATCAGACTATTGAAGAACAAACCCAACAATTAAAACCTTTACCAGCATCAACTGTAGGTACTAAAACCGGACGTTCTTTAAAGTTAGTTACAGGTGAATTAGTTTACGAAAACGAATTGATAGTTGCTGGTATTCCTTTAACTTGGGGGGAAGTGACAAAAGGATGTGACCCAGAACGTAACCCAGAATCAAAAACAATTATTAACAACATTATCAAGGCAGCCAAAGGCTTTGGCAAAATCCGCGATAAATATGACAGTCCTATTGCTATCAATTCTGCTTATCGCACGGCATCTGTAAATCGTCGCATAGGAGGTGCGCGTTATTCTCAACATATTAATGGTTTAGCTTTGGATATTTGTCCTGTAGATGGTAACTTTAAAAGGCTATTAGAAATTTGCCGCGCATCTGATTGTACGGGATTAGGTAGAGGAATGCACAGGGGCTTTATTCATTGCGATTGGCGGCCGGGTGGTCGTGTAGTTTTTGACTATCCTTAATTAATGTGAGTCTGGAGGTGTAGGTTTTTAAAACACTTACACCTCTATTTATTGAGCAAAGAACTGATAAATATACAATATCTGAGTGCGATCGCCTGCGGTGGAGTATCGTCCATTGCACTTGTTGGTATTTTACAGGCGTTGTCTAATTTAAGCTACACATCAGTAAAATTTGGGTAGGTAAAATCCTATCCGCTATATTTAAGGTATACTCTATTTTCCATTTGGTTTAGTCAACATGGATTTTACAGCCACTCTCAATGAGATTAAATCTCTCAGCATTGAAGAACGCATTCGTTTTGTGCAAGCCATTTGGGATAGTATCGCCGCAGAAAAGACTTACCCAAATCTCACAGCAGCACAAAAACAAGAACTAGATCGACGGATTAATGATTATGAAACTAATCCAGATAATGTGATGACATGGGAAGAGATTAAAGCTTCTATTAAAAAACAATAATGGATTATGTATTGGTTTTTCGTCCAGAAGTTCGTGAAGAACTCGATGAGGCTTATATTTGGTATGAAAATCAGCAAGTAGGGCTTGGCGATGAATTTTTAGACTGTGTGGACGAGATTCTCAACAGAATTTGCCAAATGCCAGAATCTTATGCTGTTGTCTATAACGATGTTCACCGAGCCGTTATTCAACGCTTCCCTTATGCTGTTTACTATCGAATTGTATCAAGTCGAATTATTGTCATAGCAGTTTTTCATGGGCGCAGAGATCCCAAAATCTGGCAAAGGCGAAACTAGTCAATTGATAGACTCAAGTTTAGTTGATTGTGCGATCGCACTTGTTGGTATTTTACAGGCGTTGTCTAATTTAAGCTACACATCAGTGAAATTTGAGTAGGTAAAATCCTATCCGCTATATTTCAGGTATATCGCTCGATTTTTCCGTTTAGTTTGGTCAACATGGAAGTGACAAAAAATTGACTGTATGCAAACTATTACTGATATTGGTACATTAATTGTCCGCACCCCTGGAACTCTTGGCGGTCGTCCTCACATTACAGGAACTAGAGTATCTGTACAGAGGGTTGCTGCATGGTACAAAATGGGTCTTAATGCAGAAGAAATTGTAGAACGAATGGGAAATTTGACTTTAGTGCAAGTGTATGCTGCCTTGACTTACTACCATGCTAATCGAGAAGAGATAGAAGCTTACCTGAGTGTGGAGAAGTTAAGTTATGAACAACTTGCGACTCAAATGAATCAATTGAGTTCCTCAATGCTTATTTAGGAGAATAAGTTGGCTTAATTAGAGAGCGATCGCACTTGTTGGTATTTTGCAGGCGATCGCTTTTAGGTAACTCTATAAAATTATTTAGCGATCGCACTTGTTGGTATTTTACAAGCGATCGTTTCCCTACGAGACGCTACGCTAAATTTTTTAGCCAAAACTATTAAATAATTTGGTTCTTTTGGAGATAGAGATCGTCCACGAAAGGCAGATATACGATAAGACTAATTGTTTTTTCAGAATATTTACGTAACGACAGGTTAGTATAAATCGATTATGATTATTATTTTATGACCTAACTGTAAACAGCAGAGATATTCTATCTAAAACCTAAAACTAGCCCTAATTTTATGAGCAAAATTAGTTGGTTTCCTGCTTGGCTGCCTCATCCACAGTCATGGGTGATGGCAGTTAGGCTAGCAATACCAGCCTACTTCGGTGCAAACGTGATTTTTGCATTTGAATTTTGGCGTTATTCTTTAGTAGGTGTTCTTCTGGCGGTAACAGGTAATAATGCTCTAATATTCTTTTTTGCAGTTTCTGCTGTTGCATTGTTGTTCGCTTTTATGTGGTTTTTGATTTTGACAAAAATATACACATTTTTGCTAAAACTTTTGTGGTCAAATCCACCGCAATGGCTCAGTTTGCCGAAATTTAGAACATTGATAGTTCGAGATTTTGGAATACTCGTTTTATCTGTTTTACCAATTATTGCTATTTTTGCAATTTATATTTTGTTTTTTACCAGTTTTAAACAAAGCTTTGCCGATTTAAAAACACCAAGGTTAACTTATGATAGTTTCCTGCTAAGATTCTGGTGGCTTTGGTTTATTTCTGCGGCTTACCTTTACCAATTATCTATTAGGAAAATCATTAGTAATGACAACTGATAAGATGTTGGTAGAGTGAATTTTATAAAGTTTATTACAGTTTCTAGCGGCAATTCTCAACCATGAAACATTAATGAGCTAATGACTAATCATCAATTAGCCATTAGCCACTCATTAATTAACAGCAAACTCTCCGCGTACCTCCGCGCATACCTTTGCGCCACTTTGCGTTAAAGTCTCTCAACTACGCAGTGCGAAAACGCGCCAACTCCTCGCCTGTCTTCGCATCATGGGCGTGAACAGTACACACCAGACAAGAATCAAACGATCGCGCTACGTGTCCTACTTCCACAGGATCGGTAGAATCTTCAATGGGTGTCCCAATTAAAGCTTCCTCAATGGGGCCACGGATACCATTCCCGTCACGGGGGCCGACGTTCCAAGAAGTAGCAGCAATAACTTGGTAATTCTTAATCTTGCCCTCTTCAATATCTACCCAGTGACACAAAGAACCCCGTGATGCTTCTGTTGCACCCCAACCACGGCCGTCTTTTTCCTTGGGTTTAATATACCAGGGGTCATTTAAAACGAACTCGCGCAAACATCTTTCGGCTTGGCGGTATAACTTGACAATTTCATGAACTCGTGCTAGCTGGCGCACATGAATACTAGCACCGCCCATTTTTTTGAAGACATCTAGGATAAACCCATCATAGTGCTGCCAAGATTCTCCATGTTGACCAGCTGCAACTAACTGACGGGCGAGGGGGCCGACTTCCAAGCGGCCGAAGTCTTCATGTAATACCGCAGTCGCCCAAGAGTAAGCACTGTTGAAGTCTTTATGATTTTTCTGGGTGGGTGTAGTGGTGCGGTCAAAGGGGTGAACGTTGTTTGTCCCTTCGTCATACCAAGCATGGGTGGTATTTTCACGAGCGAAGGTGTGATCCATTAAAGTATGTGTATCGCTAAAGCTGTTGTACACACCACTTTTCATAATGACAGCAGCATTACGTCCTTCAATAGTGGGTTTTTGGTATTTATCTTCGTGAGGTAGATATCCCCAGGAAACGTATTTACCTACACCTGCACCATATCTATCTAAGCCAATATCTAAACCCATGCGCCAATAGAAACCCAAGTCTGACTCACGGTGTTTGATATCTTCATCCAACCAATCCATGAAATCGTCGTAAGTTTGGATTTCTTCGTAGCGTTCTAAAGAACAACCCAACCATACAGGTTCTAGCCAATTGGTGCGGAAATATTCCAAAATTGCCCAAGCGCGGGTGATATCAGTCAAAGTGGGGGCGCACATCACACCACCAGGCACCATATAACTGCTGTGAGGCCATTGTCCACCGAATAGGGCGTAAATTTCTACGGGTTTACTGGAAATTGTCACACCCAATTCATAGGATTTACCTGTGAAAGCAGCAAAGCGACGGACGGCTTCATCATAGTAGCGGCTACTGCGGTATTTTTTATTAGTCAAGTCAATGGCAAACAATCCATAGAAGTAGCGGGGGATACTTTGGATTGTTTCAACAAGTTGACCGAGGTTTCTAGCTAAGATGGCATTGCGGGGGACTTCTGTACCCCAGGCTGTATCTAATGCCCAAGCGGCAGAGGTTAAATGTGAAGCACCGCAGATACCGCAAATACGAGGTGTCACAATTAACCCGGCTTGGGGGTCTTTACCGCGTAAGATAATTTCAAAGCCGCGAAATAGTTCGGCGTGTGTCCAGGCGTTAACTACCTGACCATCTGCAATTTCTACACGAACGTCTAAATCGCCCTCGACTCTACCGACGGGCGAGATGTCTAATGTTTGTATTCCCATGATGATTAGTCCATAGTCAACGGTCAACAGTCATTAGTCATTAGTTATTAGTCATTAGTCATTAGTCAACAGTCAAAGAGTTTGCACTATGGACTATTGACTATGGACTATTGACTAGTGACTAAACAGTAAAAAAGTCTTCATCTGCCCAGTCTGGGGCTGTATTTTTGGCGACCATTGTAAGTAGGGCGTAGTCTTTGGTTTTGACTCCTGGGGGTAATTCTTTGGGAACTCCCATGACGGTTTGAGTCTTAAAGACTGTACCTGGTTGTAGGTCAAAGAAGGGAAATTCTGGTTCTGTACAGCCTAAACAGGGCATTCCGGCGCGAGTCTTGGAGGAAACGCGATTCCAGAGGATGCGGTTGCAAGAGGAATGGGTCATGGGGCCACGACAACCCAAGTCGTAGAATAAGCAGCCTTTACGTTGACCGAATTCGGCGGTGGTGGCTTTGTAGGCAAAGTGGACGTTACGAGTACAACCTGTTTGGGTGTAGGTGTTAAAGAAGGTTTGGGGACGGTGCAATTCATCGAGGGCGATGTCTGCAATGCGTCCGGTAGCGATCGCCACTAATATCTGCGTAATCCAGTCGGGGTGTGCTGGACATCCAGGTATATTAATGACTGGTAATCCTGATTTGGCGACGAAGTTTTTACCTAAAAAGCCACCTTCCTGACGCTTGAGAAATTGCAACCCTTGGGATTCGCTGGGGTTGGGTGACATGGCGGGGATTCCTCCCCAAGTGGCGCAATCACCTACGGCTACAACGAACCTAGCGACTTTTGATAAGTCAGCTAGCCAATCTTTCATCGGGCGATCGGCAAATCGATTCCACTCACCTGTACCATCGGGGGCATTAATTACCGTCCCTTCAAATACTAAGATATCGAGGGGGATTTTACCGAGAATACAGTCCCACAGTAAGGTTTGGAGATTGTAACCTAATTCCAATCCCAAGGAAGGATGCCATAGTACCTTAATGCCAAAATCAGCGATTAAATCGCAGACTGTCGGTTCTTCGGCATTAAGAAAAGACATGGTGTTGCCCGAACAAGCACCACCTTGCAGCCAGAGTACGTTAGTCATTGGCTATTAATTTGTCTATTGTTTACCACTGATGACGCAGGTGTGTACGCTTGTAGAGTTTCACCTGATATATTTAGTTTTAATTTTAAAAATAACTGATTTTTTTTAAATAATTTGCTTTTATTAAATAAAAATTAATGTTTAACTAAAAATAAAGTCTATATCCTATCTCCAAGAAAAAGTAAATTAAACTACAGATTTTGATTATAAATTATGGGTGTTTAAAATAGACACTACAAATGGCAATTACCCTCTGGAATTTCGGAATTATAATGTTTTATATTACAGAATTGATGTCTGAAATTCTTAAGTCATCATTTCCCAATAGCAAGGGAATTCCGCTTCATTAATTCCCACTCTGTGTAAATAAATATACTTTTTGAAGATGATAGAAATGAATATTCTACGGAGAATCAGGAAACATGAATGAATTTTTCCATGACCCACACGTTAGTGCATTTCTCACAAGTATGGTAGCGGGTGACTTAACTTTAGTAACAGGATTATTGTGGTTAATTATTGCCACAATTATTTCGATGGTTGCTGGTGCAGTTGGCGGGATGATACTTGCTGGGAAAGAAATAGGTTATGTATTTTCAGCCACTTTGGGAGCATTATTCGCACCAACTGGGACAATTCCCGCCGTAGTTGTGGGGCTGGCTATTCTAAATTTCTTGAGTCGTTTCTAGGAGATAAATATGTTTGAATTAGGCTGGTTTTCTGCTAAGTTATTTTTCAAGGGTAAACTTATACGTGACCCTTTGTACTTTATTCAACAGGCTTCAATTGGTGTAGGTTTTGGTTTACTTGTACTTGTGTTACTTGGTCAATTAGAAATTCCTTTGTGTTTACCAATTACTGCTGCTAGTTTAACTACAGGTGTGTTAATGCCTTTTCTGCTGAAGGATTTCAAAATGAAGTGATATTCATTAGGGTGTGATGTTTTTTCTGTGTGCGGATGCGCTAAGTATTATCTTGTTTAAACGGGAAAATATGCTGAGGTTAGCGCAGCGAAAAGTCTGATCACTGGAAGCCGGTGATCAGACTTTTAAATACAGAGGTACACAGAGTTTTTCTATTGCTATAGGTTTGTAAACAAGGGGAAGTTTTTGTTAAAATAGCCTCATTTTTTTGAGAACTAGAGGGTTAAACTAATTTTCATTCTATTGCTGACGGAAGATAGTTACTATTTTCTAGCAGTTGTTGATTTTGAGTTTCGGATTTGGAGTAAAGCAACGTGATTCCCAGCATCACAGATTCCACAGTTAAAGCTGCGCTGGCGGCTATTACATCAGAATCAGCAACGACAGCAGAAAAAATTCAAATGCTGATTGAATTGGCGCAAGGTTTACAAAAAAAGCCGAAAACTCCGCAGGATTTATGGAATGCGGTGGAGTTATATCAACAGGCTGATAAACTGTGTGATAACGATTATCCTCTGTGGAAGGCGCGATCGCAAGCTGGGATGGCGGGGGCTTTAAAGTCAATTCCTGATGGGGGTGTGGAATTATTACTTAAGGCGAAGGCTGCTTATGAGTCTGCATTGCCAATATTACAGCAATTAGCTGCACCGGTGGAAGTTGCGGAAGCACAGATGAATTTGGGACTGGTGTTACAGTCTCTAGTACCGTTTAATTTGGCGAAGATTACAGATAGTATCGCCATTTATCAGGAGGCGATGCGGGTATTTACCAGCCAAGATTATCCTCAAGAATACGCGATTTTGGCAAATAATATTGCGATCGCCTATCTGTCTATGTCTGGAAATCCCGAACAGCAAAATTTGTGTGAAGGTTTGGCTGTACAAACTTTTGAAGCCGCTTTAAAACAGATTAACTTAATTGAGCATCCCAGAGAATATGCGATGTTACAGAATAACCTGGGTAATGCTTTGCAATATTTACAAAGTTCCCATCCTGTAGAAAATAATTTGCGAGCGATCGCAGCTTATAATGAAGCTCTCAAAGTGCGGAATGCTCAAGATAACCCCTTAGAATATGCTAACACAATTGCAAATAAAGCTAACGCCTTATTTAATTTACCTGATGACCCAGAAAAACCAGAGTTAGGTAATGCTAAAAATCTTTTACAAGCCAGAGATTACTATCAAGCAGCTTGGGAAATATTTAGCCAATATCAACAAACAGAACAAGCGGCGATAATTGCTCAGGCGTTGCAAGATGTAAATGCAGAAATTCGGGTAACTATGAATAATTAGTATATTGACTAATGACTAACTTAGAAGAATTGGTGACAGAGATTAATCGGTTTGAGGCAATTATTTCTCATTGGGATGAAAGTCAGCGTAGTGTGGCTGTTGGATTTAAAAGGGCGATTGAGGATTTACATAAAGAAGCTTTGACGCGGTTAATTAAAAGTGTAAAGCAAGAATCTTTACCAGCACTACAAAACGCGGTAAAAGATGAAATCGTCTATGCTGTATTGCTTTATCATGAATTAGTTAAACCGCCACAGCTACCACTTTCACAACGTGTTCAAACAGCATTAGAAATAGTACGCCCAGGCTTACAAAGCCATAACGGAGATGTAGAATTAGTAGCCATCAAACCACCAGACACAGTAGAAATAAGGTTAATAGGAACTTGTAGTAATTGTCCCACTTCAACCTTAACCTTATCTCAAGGAATAGAACAAACCATCAAAGAATATTGCCCAGAAATCACCAAAATAATCGCCGTAAGATAGAATCTTTACTCTTTTTTCCTTTGCGCCTTTGCGCCTTTGCGTGAGATAAAAACCATTTAACTCCACACCCCAACCTTGCATACAGACTTAACAAAAACTCCCCCTAATCTTCCCTTATCACCCCAAGGTGCAGAGGTAATTTTAGGTAATATTATTAATCCCGAAATCCTAGCAGTTCCCCTAGCACCAACTCCCACCACAATGTTTGCTCCCCGTGGTGCTTGTTTAGTCTCTGAAAACGGCTCATTATGGGTATCAGACACCGGACATCATCGCTTACTAGGATGGCGTAATTTACCCACAACAGATAATCAACCTGCTGACTGGGTAATTGGACAACCAGATTTTTATCATGAGGGACAAAATGCTAAAGGTACACCAGGAAGAAATACCTTAAGTGTACCAACGGGAATTTGTGTATGTGGCGAAGGTTTAGCAGTTGCAGATGCTTGGAATCATCGGGTTTTAATTTGGCATAAATTACCAGAAGATAGCAATGTTCCGGCGGATTTAGTATTAGGACAAGCTAATTTTACTGATAATCAACCAAATAGAGGAAGTCATCAACCTGCGGCTTATACTATGCACTGGCCTTATGGCATTTTATATCATCAAGGTAAGTTGTTTGTAGCTGATACAGGTAATAGAAGATTATTAATTTGGCAGCAATTACCTACAGAAAATGGACAACCTGCTGATATAGTCTTAGGACAGCCGGATATGACATCACGTGATGAAAATGGCGGCGGTTCTCCGACGGCGGCGAGTATGCGTTGGTGTCATGATATTGCAATGTGGAATGATAATTTAGTTGTCACCGATGCGGGTAATAATCGAGTGATGATTTGGCAAGGGATACCAACAGAAAATAATGCCCCTTGTGCAGTGGTTTTAGGACAGAAAAATTTTGATGTTGTAGAGATGAACCAGGGAGTTTATTTCCCTAGTGCTAGTAGTTTGAGTATGCCTTATGGTGTAGCTGTAGCTGGCGAATGGTTATTAGTAGCGGATACTGCTAATTCTCGATTGCTAGGATGGAAGCAGCCAGAGTCAATATTATCATTGCAGGGTGCTGTGGCAGATGGAATTGTTGGACAAGACACCTTTCAAAGTAAAAGCGAAAATCGCAACTTCGGAACACCCACACGCCACAGCTTAAATTGGTGTTACGGAATAAAAGTTTGTGGCAAAACGGCGGTAATCTCGGATTCTGGCAATAACCGAATTTTGCTATGGCGGTTGAACTATGGCGACTGAAGAAATTAGAGTTCGCGGTAATGTACAGGGGGTAGGATTTCGCCCTACAGTTTACCGTCTGGCTAAAGCCTGCGGTTTGCGGGGAGATGTTTGTAATGATGGGGAAGGTGTGTTAATTCGGGTAGCTGGTGATGAAACTGAATTAACAGAATTTGTCACTAGATTACAGTCAGAATGTCCGCCGCTAGCAAAAATTACTGAACTCGTCAGAACTCCCTATCCAGGAGAGTTAAATTTTGATGATTTTGTCATTTCAGGGAGTGTTAGCGGTGTTGCTAAAACTCAAATCTCCCCTGACGCGGCGACTTGTCCCCAATGTCAGCAAGAAATTTCTGACCCCTTTAGCCGCTTTTATCGTTATCCTTTTACTAACTGTACCCACTGCGGCCCCCGTTTAAGTATTATTCGCGCCATTCCCTACGACAGATGCAACACCAGTATGTCTGCGTTTGTCATGTGTCCCAATTGCGAGAGTGAATACCACGATGTCGAAAATCGCCGCTTTCACGCCCAACCTGTAGCCTGTCATGTATGTGGCCCCCAAGCTTGGCTAGAACGGGCTGATGGTAAACCTGTGACGGCTTCCATGTTCTCGATGTTGGATGAGGTAGACGCGGTTTGTACGTTGCTGCAAAAGGGTGAAATTGTTGCTATTAAAGGTATAGGCGGTATTCATTTGGCTTGTGATGCGACACAAGAGGCGGCTGTACAGAAATTACGTCAGCGTAAGCAGCGTTATGATAAACCCTTCGCCTTGATGGCGCGAGATATTGCAATTATTGAAGAATACTGCTTTGTTAACGATAAAGAAAGAGAGTTATTAAACAGCCCAGCCGCACCTATTGTATTGTTGCAGAGGAAGGGACTGGGTATTGGGGACTGGGGACTGGGGACTAGGAAAGCAGATGAAAAAAAATCCCATACCCCATGCCCCATGCCCCATGCCCCATGCCCAATAGCCCCTTCCATAGCACCAGGGCAAAATACTCTGGGTTTCATGCTACCTTATACACCTTTACATCATTTAATTTTGCGGCGGATGAATCGCCCGATTGTGTTAACTAGTGGTAATCTTTCGGATGAACCGCAATGTATAGATAATGATGAAGCCAGAGAAAAATTATGTCACATTGCTGATTATTTTCTCTTACATAATCGGGAGATTGTGAATAGATTAGATGATTCAGTTGTACGGGTTGTTGATGATAAATTACAAACAATTCGTCGGGCTAGAGGTTACGCACCAACACCGCTAAAGTTACCACCAGGATTTGAGAATGTCCCGCCGATTTTAGCAATGGGGAGTGAATTAAAAAATACCTTTTGCTTATTACGAGAAGGTGAAGCCATTCTCTCACAACATCTAGGCGATTTAGAAAATGCGGCGGCGTTAAATGCTTATCAAGATACCCTCAATTTATATTTAAACTTATTTGAACACCAACCACAAGCGATCGCAGTCGATTTACACCCTGAATATCTCTCAACAAAACTCGGTAAAGAACTCGCCACAGCAAACAATCTCCCCATTTATTCCATCCAACATCATCACGCCCATATTGCTGCTTGCATGGCAGAAAATGGTATTCCCTTAGATACAAACCCAGTTTTAGGTATTGCTTGCGATGGTTTAGGATATGGTGCAGATGGTAAACTGTGGGGAGGAGAATTTCTACTAGCTGATTATCGCCAATTTCAACGCATAGCCACCTTTAAACCAGTAGCAATGATTGGCGGCGAACAAGCAATTTATCAACCTTGGCGGAATACATACGCGCATTTACTTGCGGCTAATCTTTGGGAAGATTGCCAACAACAATATATTGATTTAGAAATATTAAAATTTTTAAATCAACAGCCCATAAAACTGCTGAATCAGCTTGTGGAAAAAGGTATTAATGCCCCCTTAGCCTCCTCAGTCGGCAGACTATTTGACGCTGTAGCGGCGGCTATTGGCATTTGCACCGCAGAATGTAGCTATGAAGGACAAGCTGCGATCGCACTTGAAGCCATAGCCGATATTCACACATTAAATAATCCTAAAGAAACCGCAAACTACCCTTTTAACATAAGCTTTTCAGATAGTATTTATTGTATAGAGTCTAGCCCTATGTGGCGATGCTTACTTAATGATATTAAGCAAGAGACACCCCAGTCAATCATAGCTGCTAAATTTCATCAAAGTTTAGCGAATGTCATTGTAGAAATGGTTAACCGCCTGCGTCAAAAATACACATTTAATCAAGTTATATTAACCGGAGGAGTATTTCAGAACACAATTTTATTAAACCTAGTAAAAATCCAATTAAAAAACCTACAAATAAACATCCTCACCCACAGCCTAATTCCCACAAACGACGGTGGTTTATCACTAGGACAAGCCCTAATCACCGCCGCCCTCAAAAAATTTTAAATCCCCTATTATTACTCTCTGCGCCTCTGCGCCTCTGCGTGATAAAAACTCTTCCTCCCACCCCACCAAGGAACATAAAAATGTGTTTAGGAATCCCCGGACAAATAGTAGAAATCAGCGACACTAACCAAAAACTAGCCATAGTAAACATTGGTGGAGTCAAACGCCAAGTAAACATAGCCTGCATAGTAGACGAACAACATCCCCCGAATCATGCGTAGGAGACTGGGTATTAGTTCACGTTGGTTTTGCCATGAACAGAATCAACGAACAAGAAGCAGAAGAGACACTTAAATTATTAGAAGAAATCGCGTTAGTGACGGGAGGCAGGGGGGCAGGGGGCAGGGGGCAGGGGGAGTAAGAAAACGAAAGCCCTACCCAATACCCAGTACCCAATACCCAGTCCCCAACCATGAAATACGTAGACGAATTCCGCGAACCAGAAAAAGCCGAAGCCTTGCGGCGGGAAATAGAAAAATTAAGTTCCCGAATAGATAAACATATAAAAATTATGGAAGTATGCGGCGGGCATACCCATTCTATTTTTAAATACGGTATCGAAGAAATCTTACCAGCAAACATTGAACTAATTCATGGGCCTGGTTGTCCAGTGTGCGTCATGCCCAAGGGTAGATTAGATGATGCGATCGCGATCGCTCAAAATCCCAACGTCATTTTAACAACCTTTGGCGACACCATGCGCGTCCCCGGCTCTAAATATAGCCTACTACAAGCCAGAGCCGCAGGCGCAGACATTCGCATGGTTTACTCACCTCTAGATAGTCTACAAATTGCTAAAAATAACCCCGATAAAGAGGTAGTATTTTTTGGTATTGGCTTTGAAACTACAGCACCTAGCACCGCTTTTACCATCCTCCAAGCAGCCGAGGAAAATATTCAAAACTTTAGTATGTTTACGAATCACGTTCTAGTGATTCCAGCTTTAGAAGCATTATTAGATAACCCAGACTTACAACTAGATGGATTTGTCGGGCCTGGTCATGTCAGTATGGTAATTGGCACTGAACCTTATAAATTTATTGCTCAAAAATATCATAAACCCATAGTTGTTTCAGGTTTTGAACCCTTAGATATTTTCCAATCAATTTGGATGGTATTAAAACAACTAGTAGAAAATCGCTGTGAAGTCGAAAATCAATACAATCGATTAGTCCAAAAAGAGGGGAATCAAATAGCACTAAAAGCCATTAATCAAGTATTCGCAGTTCGCGAAACTTTTGAATGGCGAGGCTTAAATGAAATCCCCAACTCC
The DNA here is from genome assembly GCF_021596505.1 of Nostoc sp. CMAA1605. GTDB lineage: Bacteria > Cyanobacteriota > Cyanobacteriia > Cyanobacteriales > Nostocaceae > Trichormus. The sequence continues at coordinate 70,107 of NZ_PJIZ01000004.1, forward strand.
GGCTTAAAAATTCGCCCAGAATATGCCCAATTTGATGCGGAATTAAAATTTACCATTCCTAACCAAAAAATTGCTGACCACAAAGCTTGCCAATGTGGTGAAATTCTTAAAGGAGTGCTGAAACCTTGGCAATGTAAAGTTTTTGGGACAGCTTGCACACCCGAAACCCCAATTGGGACTTGCATGGTTTCTTCTGAAGGGGCTTGTGCCGCATACTATAAATATGGCAGATTTTCGACTGCAATGCCACAAAGAGCAGTCACATCTCCATAACCTCCAAAAAGCAGCGATACACTCCACACAACAACACTGCGAGGAACATTTGTATGCCATTTGTCACCGTGAAAATTGCCAGAGGACACTCCATCGAAAAAAAACGGCATTTAGTAGAAGCCATTACTAATGCGATGGTTGCAGCATTAGATACTAAGCCCGAATGGATAACTATTCACATCGATGAATTTGAGCGAGAAAACTGGGCTGTTAATGGTATTTTACACTGCGATCGCCACCGTGGTAGACACGATGAAACAGGTAGATAAAAGTTACAAATAAATAGTAAGGTGTGTTACCAATTATGTAACTCACCTTACCCTAATATTCCATATTAAAAACCGCGAATTATCAAAAATGGATGTTTCAAAAACTAACTCAATACCTAACCCACTATTACAAAAAATCACCCAAAATCGTCGTCGTCACCATCCAATCAAAGATACACAGATTACCCTCGCACATGGTAGCGGTGGTAAAGCCATGCGCGACTTAATTGATGATATTTTTGTCAGTAGTTTTGATAACCCCATTCTCTCGCAATTAGAAGACCAAGCCAGCTTTAATTTATCTCAACTTTTACTACATGGTGATAGACTCGCTTTTACTACCGACTCCTATGTCGTAGATCCCTTATTTTTTCCTGGTAGCGATATCGGAGAACTAGCAATTAACGGTACCATTAACGACTTAGCTGTTAGTGGTGCTAAACCTTTATATTTAACTTGCAGCGTCATTTTAGAAGAAGGATTACCAATAGAAACTTTGCGACGTGTTGTCAATAGTATAAAAATTGCCGCGAAAACAGCAGGAGTGCAAATTGTCACTGGTGACACTAAAGTTGTACATCGTGGTGCGGCGGATAAATTATTTATTAACACGGCTGGAATTGGTGTTATCCCCATAGGCGTTAACATTTCCGCCCATAATATTCAACCTGGCGATGCCATCATTATTAATGGCGAACTAGGAAATCATGGCGCAGCAATTTTAATTGCCCGTGGCGAATTAGCATTAGATACGAACATCGAAAGTGATTGTCAGCCATTACATGAATTAGTCGCTACTATCCTCAATGTTGCCCCCGAAATTCACGCCATGCGCGACGCAACCAGAGGAGGATTAGCCACAGTTTTAAATGAATTTGCTTTAACTTCTAATGTCGGTATTCGTATTAACGAAGCATCTCTTCCTGTGCGGGAAGAAGTGAAAGGAATGTGTGAGATTTTGGGATTAGACCCTTTATATTTAGCCAATGAAGGCAAATTAGTAGTAGTAGTTAAAAGTGAACAAGCCGAAACAGTTTTAGCGGCTATGCAGTCTCATCCATCTGGTAAAAATGCTTGTATCATTGGTGAGGTTATTGATTCACCGCACGGCGTAGTTTTATTAAAAACTGCCTTCGGTACAGAAAGAATTATTGATATGTTAGTTGGTGAGCAATTACCCAGAATTTGTTAATTAAGAGTAGATATTTTCATGCACGAACTAGGAATTACACAAAATATCGTCGCTATTGTGAGTGAATATGCCAAAGGCTCAAAAGTTAGCAGAGTTGCTTTAGAAATTGGCAAACTTTCGGCAATTATGCCAGAAGCAATTAACTTTTGCTTTGATATTTGTACTCAAGGCACAATTCTCGAAGGTGCAACCTTAGAAATTATTGAAATTCCTGGTTTAGCCAAATGTCGCCAATGCGGTGCAGAAATTGCCATCGACAAACCATTTGGTCTATGTAAATGTGGTAGCGTTCACTTAGATATTCTCACTGGTGAAGAACTAAAAATTAAAGAAATAGAGGTTGAGGAAGTATGTGTGTAACTTGCGGTTGTTCTGATGATGCTGAAGGCAAAATTACTAACTTAGAAACAGGGGAAATAGAACACAATCACCATCACCATACACACACTTTACCTGATGGTACAGTAATTACCCATACCCATGATCATGAAAATGAAGCATCTCACGTTCATGCAAAAATTCATGGAACAACCATATCTCTAGAACAAGAAATTTTAGGTAAGAATAATGTAATAGCTGCCCAAAATCGGGGATGGTTTAAGGGTCGTAATATTCTGGCATTAAATTTAATGAGTTCTCCTGGTGCGGGGAAAACCACACTGTTAACTCGTACAATTAATGATTTAAAAAATCAATTACCAATAAATGTCATTGAAGGTGATCAAGAAACAATTAATGATGCTCAAAAGATTAAAGAAACAGGCTGTAAAGTCGTGCAAATTAATACGGGTACAGGCTGTCATTTAGACGCATCAATGATTGAAAGGGGTTTAGAACAACTTAAGCCGCCATTAAACTCGGTATTAATGATTGAAAATGTGGGGAATTTAGTTTGTCCAGCTTTATTTGACTTAGGAGAACAGGCAAAAGTTGTAATTCTTTCGGTGACAGAAGGCGAAGATAAACCGATTAAATATCCCCATATGTTCCGCGCCAGTGAGATTATGATTCTCACCAAAATTGACCTATTACCCTATGTTAATTTTGATGTACAGCGTTGTATAGAATATGCAAAACAAGTTAATCCTCAGATGCAAATTTTTCAAGTTTCTGCAACTACAGGTGCAGGTTTAGATAGTTGGTACAAATGGCTTCAAGAAAAAGTTCTGCACTGTGCAAATTTGGTGAACGCTTAATCAATATAAATTCATAAATTCCAGTAGGTTGGTAGTGAGGACTTTAGTCCTTATTTGAGGACTGAAGTCCTTACTACAAAACAAATTTATCGAAAACGACGGGAGACTCCACCTACAATTTTTGTGCAGCTACCATTTCGGCAATACACTGTCCCAGTCCTGATTTTAAGTCTGACTTTTTTGCCTCAACAATAATAATTGCTGGTGCTTCTACTGTTAATTGTTCTGGTGAACGACTAATGAGGAAGTCACAGACACCATTGAGTCCCACACTCGCATCAACGTTAAACTCTTCTCCAGAAAACACGCTAATTTGTTGATTCAGAATACGCCGCACTTCTAAAAGCATGGGATTGATAATTACTTCAGAACGTGATTTTTCTGTATCAACAGCGATCGCCCAAGGTAAATCCTCTAAAATAGCTTGTAATCTAGGGCTAGGCTGGATAGTTTCGATTTTGCTAGGAGAAAAGCGCACTCCCTCCACTGTATTCAGTTGAAAATCTTGTTTTACTCGCTCAATTGTAAATTGACTGTAGGGCATGGTTAGATATTTTGTTCACTAGAAACGGTATTCATCGCTAATTGTCTGCTGATGTTTTAGTCCCCTTACGGGGAAATGGTTTGTGGAAACTTATAAAAATCAAATTCACGCATGGGTGTATATCTTTCAGTCCCCTTGTGGGGAAAAGGTCTTTGGAAACCAGACTGCGGTGGATAACACCCAGGCAACAGTTCAAGCGTTTCAGTCCCCTTGCGGGGAAAAGGTTTGTGGAAACTGCCCAATGTGTAATAGGGCTTGTTACAACGAATATTGTTTCAGTCCCCTTGCGGGGAAAAGGTTTGTGGAAACCCTAAGCACTGGTGGCGTAGATTTAACCAACTACTAGTTTCAGTCCCCTTGCGGGGAAAAGGTTTGTGGAAACCTTATCTCGCATTATCTGGGCGTGTTCTAAAATTTGCCCGTTTCAGTCCCCTTGCGGGGAAAAGGTTTGTGGAAACTGCTCGGTACTGAAACTGAGATAGAGCAAGCTTCCTGGGAAGCATTTTGACGAATCGCAAAATTAGGTCGATTTCAGCCCACCTTATTGCGAGTAATTCGCAACTCCCCGAATTATTGAAACGCTGTAATTATTATGTTGTCAAGGTTCTGGCGATTTTGACGAGTCCCTGGAGTTTTTGACCCCGCTTCGATTCGTCAAACATCAAGCTGATTCCCTAATGATAAAGTGACTATTTGCGATTGTCGAGGTTTTTTTTAAATTAATTCACAGCAACCAAGATACAAATCAGACAGAAAATCTATGTGTATCAGGTTTCACGCGAAATAGAATAAGATGCTAATTGCATCCCAAAAAGTTTTAGACTGAAAGGTGCATCTAGTAGCGTTAAGAACTTGACTAAATCACCTGTGCGAAAAATCGTTATTGCCGGTAACTGGAAAATGTTCAAAACCCAGGCAGAAACACAAGAGTTTTTGACAGGGTTTCTGCCATCCTTACAAGAAACACCTTCCGAAAGGGAAGTGATTCTATGTCCTCCGTTCACTGATCTCAGCGTTTTATCCAAGAGTTTACACGGTAGCCTTGTACAATTGGGAGCGCAAAACGTCCATTGGGAAGAAAGTGGTGCGTACACGGGTGAAATTTCTGGCCCCATGTTAGTAGAACTTGGTGTACGTTACGTCATCGTCGGTCATAGCGAACGCCGACAATATTTTGGCGAAACAGACCAAACTGTGAATTTGCGCCTGAAAGCTGCCCAAAAGCACGGTTTAACCCCCATTCTTTGTGTAGGCGAAACTAAGCAACAGCGAGACGCTGGCGAAACAGAATCATTGATCATCGGACAACTAGAACAAGACCTAGTAAATGTTGATCAAGACAATTTAGTAATTGCTTACGAACCAATTTGGGCTATTGGTACTGGTGACACTTGTGAAACTATAGAAGCTAACCGCGTCATTGGCTTGATTCGCAATCAGTTAAAGAATCCCAATGTTCCCATTCAATATGGTGGTTCAGTCAAACCAAACAACATTGATGAAATTATGGCACAACCAGAAATTGATGGTGTGCTGGTGGGTGGTGCAAGTCTAGAACCTGCGAGTTTTGCTCGTATTGTCAATTATCAGTAGTTGGGGACTGGGGATTGGGGACTAGGAATTTTAGATTTTGGATTTTAGATTGAATCCAATCCAAAAGACGCTCCTGCTACGCTATCGTCAATCCCAAATCCATAATTGAAGGGCTAGCGACTGGGAAGTGTGGGAGTGATGAACTTCCGACTTCCGTTAGTCTAGCGGGATGATTCCATTGTGACTTGATTTATTTATGGGTTTAATCATACGCGATCGCTGTTTTGATTGGGGACAGCGTACTTATTTAATGGGAGTATTAAACATTACTCCTGATAGTTTTAGTGATGGTGGCGAATTTAATAATATTGCGGCGGCTTTATTCCAAGCCCAAGCAATGGTTTCAGCCGGTGCTGATATTATCGATGTCGGTGGACAATCCACTAGGCCAGGCGCAGAGCAAATTAGCCTAGAAGATGAACTCAACAGGGTACTGCCAGTTATTGAGGCATTGCGACCAGAAATTTCTGTACCCATATCAGTAGATACAACTAGGGCTGATGTTGCAAAAGCATCCATAGAAGCTGGCGCAGATATTATTAATGATATTTCTGGCGGTACATTTGACGAGCAAATGTTACCTACAGCAGTCAGTTTAGGTGTACCCATTATCTTGATGCACATCCAAGGGACACCCCAGACAATGCAACAAATGACTAATTATCAGGATGTAGTCAAAGAAATTGCGAGTTTTTTGGCTAAACAGATAGCCATAGCCACCGATTTAGGCATTGATCCCAGCAAAATCATCATTGATCCTGGTATTGGTTTTGCCAAGAACTACGAACAGAACTTAGAAATTTTGCGCCGCTTAGAAGAATTGCGATCGCTTAATTGTCCTATCTTAGTAGGAGTCTCCCGCAAAAGTTTTATCGGACGCATTTTAAATCAACCAGATCCAAAAGCCAGAGTCTGGGGAACAGCTGCGGCTTGTTGTGCAGCCATCTTCAATGGAGCTGATATCCTCCGCATTCATGATGTCAAAGAAATCAGCGATGTCTCCCTAGTTGCAGATGCCATATTTAGGGAAATTAGTTAGAAACTGAATCATACCAATTTTGGATTTTAGATACTTCGACAAGCTCAGTACAAGTTTTGGATTTTGGATTAAAACCCAGATTTGTAACCTCTTCCAGAATCATTTAAGTTGGATAAAGCCAGGGCTAAAGCCCTTACTACAAGCGAATGAGTCTAGAAAAATGAATGACGATTGGCTTACCCACACCCATTTAGTTTGGTGAATGATTCCCAACACTCATCACTCCCTACTCAGAACTCAGAACTCAGAACTCAGCACTCAGCACTCAGCACTCAGCACTCAGCACTCAGCACTCCCTAACCATGTTCAGAACTTTTCCCATTCCCTTCAGTGGTAGTTGATTCCGCAATCACTTCCTTCATCAATTCACCACTTTTACCAGGATCTACAAACACAACCTTAGCATTTGGGCTTTCTCCTAGCCTGTAGCTAGCATTAATGTAATCTTGCGCCACTAAATACCGCAGAATTTCCTTACTTTCAGGATTACTACGCAAACCTTCAGCAATAATCTGCATTGAAGTCATAGTTCCTTCTGCTTTCTTAATCGCAGCTTGTCTTTCTGCTTCAGCTTCCGTAATCAAAGCCCGTTTTTTAATTTCCGCCGCGCGTTCCTCTTCCATAGATTTACGCACACTCTCTGGTGGTGTAATTCTTTGAATATCCAAGCGAATAATCTCAACACCCCAGTCAAGGGTTGTACTGTTCAACTGATCTAAGATGGCTTTATCCATCTCCGCCCTTGTCACATTAGTTTCTTCCACAGTATTCCGAGCAATAATTTCTCGTAGTGTGGTTGTAGCTAGCTGTGTCAGAGAACCTTGCAAATCTTCAATTGCGTAAAAGCTTTTCTCTATATCTTTGATGCGCCAGAACAACACAGCATCAACTTCTAAATAAATATTATCTTTTGTAATGATGTTCTGGGGTTTAATGTCAATGAACTGCTCTCGTGTGGTATCTTCCATCACAATCTGATCCACCAAAGGCACCACAAAATTTAAACCTGGTGTCAGTGTACGGTGTTTTCTGCCCAAGCGTTCCACAAGGGCTGCATTACCTTCATTGATGATTTTGGCAGATCCCAAGGCATAGGCTATCAGTGCTAAGACTACAGCAATAATTGGCTCCATATATGCTCCTGTTAGCTTTTAAGGAGATTTTAGTTTAAAGGACATGGTAATACCATGTTTTACACTTCAGTCTAATGTTTTGAGTTTGTAACTTGTAACTTTATAAACTGAGTAGTCAACAATTATAGTTATATCGACATCATCACCAGTAAACCACAAAATGTTGAGAGACTTTTGTTGAGCTTTCGGGAAATACGGGGACTGGGGACTGGGGATGGGGGAAGCAGGGGGAGCAGGGGGAGCAGGGGAAGAAAAACTTCACTCATAACTTATTACTTATTACTCAGCACTCAGCACTCAGCACTCAGCACTCATTACTCATTACCCAACACTCTCAAAACAACAATGGGGACGAAAGTATCCAACTTCCGTCCCCAACTGCTCAGTGTATTTGAAATTAAATGCCGAAAAATCTCAACATATTAAAGATAATACCTAGAGGCCCTGCTACGATGTTAAGACCATCAGTAGTTCTGGCGAGACCAGATCGGTTAACTACTACCACATCATTGTTGCGAAGAATAGGATTACTTTCCTCATTGATTCCTTGACTGAAATCAACCTTAATCTCACGCTTAGTAACTGAACCGTTGGGGTTCAAGCGAATCAACTCTACGCTACCCTTACGCGCTCTAGCATCATTAAAACCACCAGCTGCCAGTAAGGCTTGGTTTAAGGAACTATTCGCTTGTAATGATACTGCTCCTGGTTGTTTGACTTCACCTACTACCCCGACTTGAATTTTAGCTGGAGATAAAGTTGTTGTTGCTAATTGAGTAGCTTCTGCTGGAGTGATTGCTGTGGCTGTCGGAATCACAATCGTGTCTCCGTCTTGCACGATTACGTCTTGATTGACATCCCCATTTTTCAACAGTTCCCAGAGATTGATATCTACAGTTTGTTCTGAACCTACTCTTGTGGGGCGACGTAGCTTAATATTGCGAATGTCAGCTTGGGATGTAATCCCACCCGCTAATTGAATAGCTCGTGTCACATTGGGTAAACCAGAGCCAGCAGCAGTACCACTTTGTCCATCTGTCGAACCTGCTGACACTAGGTAAGAACCTGGGCGATAAACTTCACCAATAATGGCGACGGTGCGCGGTGCAGTTTGGCTAGCTGCAAAGTTAGCTGCAAACAAATTACGTGCTTCTGCCACATTAAAAGTAGTGGCTGTTGGCACAACTATCACATCGCCATCCCGCAGGGTGATATCTTGGGCAGTATTACCAGTTTGGATGAGTTCCTTGAGATTGAGCGTTACCAGTTGCTCACCAGAACGTCCTGTTTTACGTCTAAGCTGCACTTTAGTAACATCGGCTGCTAAGGTAACTCCCTGTGCTGTCGTCAATGCAGCTAAGACCGTGGGATACTGTACCCCTGGATTGTTACCTGCACCACCTTGCAAACTGAGTGTATAAGCACCAGGACGGGTAACTTCTCCTGCAACCAAAATATTAATCGGGCGTGGAGATAAAAGATTAATAGAAATTTGGGGACGTTTCAGAAATTTACGATATTTTTCGGTAATAATATCAGCCGCTTGTTCGGTGGTTAAACCCAGAACAGAAACGCTACCAATTAGAGGTAAGTTAATTGCACCACCGGGCGGAATTTGATACTCACCCGTATATTCAGGCACTTCAAAAACATTGACACGGATGAGGTCTCCACCGCCTAACAGATAATTTGTATCTGGTTGTTGGATAGGCGTGGATACGGGTTGGTTAATCCGAGGTACTGTTTGGGGATTGGGAAATACTGGCTGTCCCTGAGCTAAACTGGCAGACGGCAAAATGAGATGAACAGCTGTTAACAAAGCTGCACCCACAGCTGGCTGGGCTAGAAATTTCAGCGAACCTGCGTTAACCATATTTACCTTAGACTCTGAGACTACAAGTGTTAAAGTATTGTCTAAACATTTTAATCTTGACTATACTTAAGTATTTAGGTTTCCCGACAATCTCATTTTCCTAAAAAAGCCTTCTTTTCCGGAAGAATATTTTGACTAGGTTGTTGAATTTTTAATGAAGCACAATGGAATCTATGGATTTGATTGACGTTTTAAATTATCTGCTGGAGTAGGTAACAATGAAATAGGAACGGAGATAAATCATTTTAGAAGCTAGTTTTGTCAAGTATTCAAGAGCAAATATTATATGATTTCTAGTTTTGGTTAATGTAGCAAAAACAACTTATATTCTCCTAATTAATCAAAGCTATTAGTGTTTAAATGACAGCTAATATTATGTCAACCAAGATGTAATTACTTGAGCAATTTATATTTTTAATTAGTTACTTGTAAACCCATCTAAAGTTATACATTTGAATAATTCAGGACAATAAATATACAGCAAATTTTTATCCCTAATATGTGATTTTTGTCAAAAAACACACAATAAGAGATTGATGATTTGTTCCCTATTGCCTATTCTCTATTCCCTATGCTCTGATTTTTGACTAATTTGTTGTATAAAAAAGTCTTCTAAAGATTGGCGAGATAGATTAAGTGTAATAATTCTGCCATCCATCAAGCGCAAACTAGAGAGAAAATCATAGTAATCACCTTGTAGGACACCATGCCAAGAACCGTCAGGTTCAAAAACTATACTAGGTAGCCATTTTTTGAGAATTGCCCAATCGCCACCCTCACCTTTGACATGATATGTTTCATCTTGTCCTAAGAGTTCCCCTAGAGAACCGACACAGACTAATTCACCTTGGGACAAAATGGCGATGCGATCGCAAATCTGTTCCACTTCACTCAGAATATGACTATTAAAGAATATCGTCTTACCTGCGGCTTTGAGCGACAAAATAATTTCCCGCATCCGGTAACGTCCTAAAGGATCTAATCCTGACATCGGCTCATCTAGAAAGATTAATTCTGGATCATTAATCAAAGCCTGCGCCATCCCCACCCGTTGTAACATCCCTTTAGAGTAGCGACGCATCTGTTTTTTGCGTGCATCGGTTTGAGATAAACCCACTAAATCCAGTAGTTCGGGAATGCGTTGACGTTGCACACTCACAGGGATCTCAAATAAGCCGGCGGCTAACTCTAAAAACTCCCAGCCTGTAAGATACTCATACAAATAAGGGTTTTCGCTTAAATAGCCGATATGTTGTTTAACTTGGCGATCGCCTAAAGGTTGACCCAACAGTAAACCTCTACCACCACTAGGGCGAATAATTCCCAGTAACAGTTTTAACAGGGTAGTTTTCCCTGCCCCATTCGGCCCCAATAAACCAAAAGTTTCACCCTGATAAACAGTCAAAGAACAGCCTTTGAGGGAGACAACCTGTTGATTCATCCAAAAGCCTGTACGATATATCTTTCTTAAACCGGAAGTGATAACTACTGGCGGAACATCTTCAGTAGTCAATTGAGCATCAGCAGTGTCTTTAACAGATTTCATCTCAGTTGAATTAACACAGCGTTGGTAACAAGTTACTCAATAGGATAACTGCGATTGGCTCCAAGTGGTCAATAGTCAATGGTCAATAGTCATTAGAAAACAGGGAACAGGGAACAGGGAACAGGGAACAGTTTTTCTCATCTCCTACCTTGTCTACCTTGTCTACCTTGTCTACCTTGTCTACCTTGTCTACCTTGTCTACCTTGTCTACCTTGTCTCCCAATCCCCAGTCCCCAATCCCCAGTCCCCAATCCCCAATCCCCAATCTAAACCTTACTCTCCAGGGGTTTTCGCACTGGCGCGATCGCAGCTAGTTTTCTGCCGTAAACAATTGCCATAAACCCTGTAACGTTCATGAATAAACTGTAAACTGCTGCTGGGACTGCCATGTCGGGATTTTTGAGTAGTCCGGCGGTAATTGCTAGGGCAAGTGTGCCATTTTGCAGGCCGACTTCAATCGCAATGCAGATTTGTTGTGCAGGATTTAATTTTGAGAGTTTACTAGTATAAAATCCTGCTGCCATTGCCAGGGTATTTAAGAGAACAACACCGACTCCGACTTGCACAATGAAGCCAGGAAGACGATTCCACTCACGAATTACCAACAGGAGAATAATTGTAGCAAGTAAGGCGATCGCTAATTTACTGGTGACTTTTTCTAAACGCAGAGCCAGTGCTGGGAAAATTTGTTTTAAAGTCATTCCCAAGACTACGGGTAAAATTGTCACCAGAAAAATTTGCGTGATGGTTGAGACAATGGGAAGCGCGATCGCGGCTGTTTGTCCCATGAAGTGCTGTAAGGCTAGGTTAGCCAAAACGGGAATTGTAAATACTGTAATTACACTACTAGCTGCTGTCAGCGTGACGGAAAGAGCAACATCACCCTTAGCCAAATATGTAATGACGTTTGAGGAGGGGCCACCAGGACAGATTGCGACGATAATTAGTCCGACTGCGATCGCAGGTTGCATGGGGATCACTTTCGCAATCACAAAGCCAATCGCAGGTAAGAACACTAACTGACTAATTAAGCCAATTGACACAGCCTTGGGATATTTCCTGATCCGTTGAAAATCTTCCGGTACAAGAGATAAACCCATTCCCAACATCATCATAGCCAAGGCTATAGGTAAGATAACCGCAGTAAAAACGTTTGCTTCCATATTAAAAAATTTTGGATTTTGGATTTTGGATTTTGGATTAAAAGCCTAGAGTCGTAAACTATTCCAGAATCTTGAAAAAAGACTAACTTTAGTTTTCAACTGAAGAATAATTGAAAATTACTTTAGTCAAAGCTAAAGTTTTAGGTTCAATTTATAAATAAAACATATAGGGGTGCAAAAATTTACACCCCAAAATTTGATTTTCTCTATTTGATTTATTCACATCATCAAAAACCTGATGAATTAGCCTCAAAGCACACCTTTAGAACTAGGAATAGTCCCAGCACGACGGGGATCAACTTCCACAGCGATGCGTACTGCTCTAGCAAAGGCTTTAAATGTCGCTTCAATGATGTGATGAGAATTAATACCATCTAACTGACGGATGTGTAGCGTCATTTGACTGTGGTTGACTAAGGCCACAAAAAATTCTCGCACCAATTGGGTGTCGTAAGTCCCCACCCGTTCGGTAGGTATGGTTAAACCATAGCTGAGGTGAGGACGACCAGAAAAATCTAGTGCTACTTGGACTAACGCTTCATCTAAAGGAGCTAAAAAATTACCAAAGCGGACAATACCTTTTCTATCACCCAAAGCTTTATGTAAAGCCTGACCCAAAGTAATACCCACATCTTCGTTAGTGTGGTGGTCATCAATTTCCCAGTCTCCTGTAGCTTTCACCTCCAAATCAATTAAGCCGTGGGAAGCAATTTGATGCAGCATATGATCCAAAAACGGAATACCCGTTTCGACTTTGCAAATACCACTACCATCTAAGTTGATGCTCACTTGTACATCAGTTTCACCAGTGGTGCGATGCACGGAAGCAATGCGAGGAATTGAAGAGAAATTAACTTGGGGATAATCGCTGATTTGCATAGAGATTAGGGACTGGGGATTGGGGATTGGGGATTGGGGATGTAAAAAATAAAAGTTAAGAACAGTTATCAGTTATTAAGTAGAACGGTGTAAATAATTCAAGGTTTGTAGTGAGGACTTTAGTCCTCTGATAAGGACTGAAGTCCTTACTACGAACTAGATTCCAATCTTTTTACATTACTTCACATAGTTTGGTTTTTTCAAGTCGTTCTACTTAGTCACTCTATCAACGTTAACTGGTCACTGTTAAAAGATTCTTTTATTTTTTTTTGCCTTTTGCCTTTTGCCTTTTGACTTTTTTTACATTCCCATAATTTCATATCCTGAATCAACGTAAATCACTTGTCCGGTGATCCCACTAGACAAGTCACTAGCCAAGAAAGCTGCTGTGTTACCGACTTCAGTTTGGGTAACGGTGCGACGTAGGGGAGCAACTGCTTCTACATGGTGAATCATATCTAAAATTCCACCCACAGCACTAGAGGCTAAAGTGCGAATAGGCCCGGCAGAAATGGCATTGACGCGAATATTTTGGGGGCCGAGTTCTGATGCTAAATACCGGACACTGGCTTCTAATCCAGCCTTAGCCACACCCATAACGTTGTAATTGGGAATTGCTCTCACACCACCCAAATAGGTCAGAGTAATAATACTTCCTCCTTCCGTCATTAATGGTTTAGCTGCGCCGCTTAACTGTACTAGTGAATAGGTACTAATTTCTAAAGCTGTAGCGAAGCCACCACGAGAAGTTTGACTAAAATCTCCACTTAAATCGTCTTTGTTAGCAAAAGCTAAACAATGAATCAAAATATCTAGTCTGCCCCACTTATCGCGAATGGTATCAAAGGTAGATTGAATCTGTTCGTCATTTTGGACATTACAGGGAAGGAATAAGCTGGGGTTGAGAGGTTCTACTAGTTCAGCAACTTTCTTCTCCATTTTGCCCTTGTCATCCGGTAGATAGGTAATGCCAAGATTTGCACCTGCGGCGTGTAGTTGTTGGGCGATTCCCCAAGCAATGGAGCGATTATTGGCAATACCTGTAACTAGAGCATTTTTTCCATTCAGATTCAGCATAGAAACCTTGGATGTGATCGGTTGATGAAATTGGGGACTGGTGAGTCAGCGCGGTCTTGGGGGTTTCCCCCATGAGCGACTGACGAACCCCGAAGGGGGGATTGGGGATTGGGGACTGGGTATGATTTTTGATTATCCTTTTCCCTTAACTTTCCGTCTCCTGTCTTCATGAGCATACTAGAATCTGGGGCGTGTTGGTCTTGTTTTTATACAGGATGGGCAAAAATGATGATTAGGAATGATGATTTTGAGGTTTAAAATACATATTATTCCTTAAGATATTTTCAAGATTACTTAAGTTTTTAGTTGAAAAACCTGATAGTTCTATTAAGCAGAAGTATCTATCAAGAATTGCTAGCTAAAAAATGCAAAAATTAGGTATCATTATAAACAAATAGCTATAAAGTTATGGGTTGGAGTATAGGAAAGTACAGTTGGGTTAACGGTGCTTTATTGAATATTCAGGTGTATTCTTAGGTAATTAGTTTTTACTTTTTTGTTATTCCGGCATTGGGTAGGGGAAGGGAGATGATCGTGACACAAGATAAGGCCCTAGCAAATGTTTTTCGTCAAATGGCAACTGGAGCTTTTCCGCCAGTTGTCGAAACGTTTGAACGCAATAAAACGATCTTTTTTCCTGGCGATCCTGCCGAGCGAGTCTATTTCCTTTTGAAAGGCGCAGTGAAGCTTTCCAGGGTGTATGAGGCAGGAGAAGAAATTACAGTTGCACTACTGCGGGAAAATAGCGTTTTTGGAGTGCTGTCTTTATTGACAGGGAATAAATCTGATCGGTTTTACCATGCGGTGGCATTTACTCCTGTAGAATTGCTCTCTGCACCCATTGAACAAGTAGAGCAAGCACTCAAAGAGAATCCAGAATTATCAATGCTAATGCTGCGGGGTTTGTCTTCGCGAATTTTGCAAACAGAAATGATGATTGAAACCTTAGCTCACCGAGATATGGGTTCAAGGTTGATTAGTTTTCTGTTAATTCTCTGTCGCGATTTCGGGATTCCTTGTGCTGATGGCATCACGATTGATTTAAAACTATCTCACCAAGCGATCGCAGAGGCCATTGGTTCAACTCGCGTCACCGTGACTAGATTACTAGGGGATCTACGTGAGAAAAAGATGATTTCCATTCACAAAAAGAAGATTACTGTGCATAAACCCGTGACTCTCAGCCGACAGTTCACATAACATCAAGGGGATTGGGGGGGAGATAGTCTTGTGCTATATTGCTCTATATCACACCTGTAGTTGGCAGTGAATCTCAGATATTGAGCAACTTTAGCCATTGCCGACTTCCCCATCCTCCACACACAAATGACCGCACCCCTATGGGTCTACAGCCCATAAATTTATCCTGAAGGAAAATAATTAGACAATCTCAACAGTCTGTGAATACTGCTGGAGATAGATGATTAATCGTGAGAGTTTCATAGCTATGGGGAGTGTCAATGAAAGAAGTGGGCTGTATCTGGAAACATTTCGGTAGCTGAAGATGACCACCGGGTACATCCTGATTGCAGCAATTTTAATTTTGGGAGGCGTAATTGCCACCGTTGGTGATCGCATCGGCACCAGGGTTGGCAAAGCACGCCTCTCTCTATTTAAGCTGCGTCCCAAAAACACGGCTGTACTAGTAACGATTTTCAGTGGTGTGTTGACGGCAGCCACTACTCTCGCCATTCTATTTTTAGTTGATGATGGTTTACGAAAGGGAGTTTTTGAGCTAGAAGATATCCTCAAAGACCTTAGACAAAAACGAGAACAACTCAAAGTCACAGAAGAACAGAAAACTCAAGCAGAAGTACAACGAAACCAAGCCAATCAAGCGTTAGAAGTTACCAAAAAAGAGAAATTCACAGCGCAGCAAGATTTGGCACAAACCCAAACAAAACTCCAGCGCACCCAAAACGAACTGAAAAACCTGTACTCCCAAAGAAAAGGTTTACAAACAGTCGTCACTCAACTAGAAACAGAACGCAGACGCTTAATTGCCCAAATTGCTGAACGTCAAACAGCCATAGAAGAACGCGATCGCGAATTGAGTAACCGCAAACAAGCCATAGAAGAACGCGATCGCGAACTGAGTAATCGTCTACAAGCCATTAAACAACGCGATATCAAGATTGATCAACTAGATAAACTCATTCAAAAACGCAACTTAGAAATTGCCCAAAGAGAACAAGTAATTGCTAAACGTGAATCTTTACTGAAAGAATTAGAAAAACAACAGGATTATCTAGAACAAGAAGTGGCGAGACTGGAGAAGTATTACCAGTCATATCGTGACTTGCGCCTGGGTAAATTGGCCTTAGTGCGGGGTCAAGTGTTGGCGGCGGCGGTAGTGCGTATCAGTCGAGAAGTTACACCCCAGCAATTAGTTTCGCAACTGCTCCAAGAAGCCAACCGCAATGCTAGCATCGAACTAGCCGAACCTGGAACTCCCGCCAATACACAATTATTGCGCGTGACTCCCGACAGGATAGAACCACTGATCAAGCAAATTAGTGATGGACGAGAATATGTAGTCAGAATTTTCTCTGCTGGTAATTATGTCAGGGGAGAAAAGCAAATAGAATTTTTCGCTGATGCCGCTAGAAATGTTTTAGTATTTTCTGAAGGTGAGGTACTGGCGACAACCACAGCCGACCTAAAAAACATGACCTCTTATGAGTTAAGGCAACGATTAGATTTATTAATTTCAGCATCCCAATTTCGTGCCAGGAATGCGGGAATTGTCGAAAGCGTACAAATCGATGGGACTTTTATCCGTTTTGTTTCTCTATTAAGACAATTAGAACAACCAATAGAAATTAAAGCCGTAGCAGCAGAAAATACTTATACATCTGGGCCATTGAGAGTAAAATTAATAGCAATTCAAAATGGCAAAGTGGTTTTAAGCACTTAAAAGGGAACTGGGGATTGGGTATTAGGGACTGGGGACTGGGGAATAAAGTTTATGTTTTCTAATGAGTTTTCGCCAACACAACCAGTAATTTTAGGTTTTGACCCTGGTAAAGATAAATGTGGTGTAGCCATCATGGGATTAGACAGGCAATTGCATTATCATCAGGTCGTACCTTCCCCAGAAGCGATCGCTACTATTAATATACTCAGACAAAGATTCCCTGTTTCCTTATTGGTTATGGGCAATCAAACCACAGCCAAACGCTGGAAACAGCAGTTACAACAAGAATTAGTCGAAGCTGTCAATATTGTTTTGGTAGATGAGCGTTATTCTACCTTAGAAGCACGCGATCGCTATTGGCAGATGTACCCACCCCAAGGACTCACAAAACTTATCCCAGAAGGAATGCGCCAACCACCACGCCCCATAGATGACATAGTTGCGATTCTGTTAATTGAACGATATTTAAGCCGACTGACCGAATAAAAAGGCAAAAGGTAAAAGGTAAAAGGCAAAAGGTAAAAAAAGAATCCTTATTTGTTCGATTTGCGTCTATTGTCTGTCTCTATCTGTTCCCAGTCCCCAGCGAAGCACTGAGCTTGTCGAAGTGTCCCCAGTCCCCAATCCCCAATCCCCAGTCCCCAATCACAATTGCGCGCGAATCGTAAACGCGTAATCCCCTCCTGGTTCTAATTGATAATCTTGCTGTTCCAAAAATCGTCCTAGAGGTTCTTTGATTAAAGCACGACCCTGGGAAGGTTTAACGGAAAGTTCTCCCAGACGAAAATTCCATTGAAAATGCCACTCAAAATCACCTGCACTCACTTCACCTTCTAGGAAGCCGTGTTGCCAGGATTGGCGAGTGATTTTGACGTGGGCGGTTGTTTCGGGCAAACGTTTAGCACTCACAATGCTTGGTGTTAAGTATGGAACAAAAGCTAACCATTGCAGCTATCTTTTATTTACCAAACTTCGTCGCGATCGACAAACTCACAATCTGAGGATTTTGGTGAGAATGTCGCTTTATTTAAAAGTAATCAAAAACTTGGCGGCGATGCCTACCGAAAAGGCATCGCGGATTTTAGATATTATCTAAAATCCCCATCGATTTTAACGGTTTACTGCCGCAGCTTCTCGTGCTGCTGCTGCCTGGTCTGGGTGAATACCCAAGCGTGTGAGGTTAATCCGTCCTTTATTGTCAATTTCACGCACTTTGACAATGACTTCATCACCTACGGCAACCTCATCTTCTACCTTGCCTACACGATAATCAGCAAGTTGAGAAATATGGATCATTCCTTCCTTACCAGGGAGAAATTCCACAAAAGCACCAATTGGTATAATTCGAGTCACGCGTCCAGCATAAACATCGCCCTCGTTCAATTTGCGAGTCATGCCTTGAACGATATTACGCGCACGTTTAGCTTTATTTTCATCTACCGCAGAAATGGTAACTGTACCATCATCTTCAATGTCAATTTTAGCACCAGTTTCTTCAGTAATTCCCTTGATGGTTTTACCACCGGGGCCAATGACTAGACCAATCATGTCTGGATCAATCTTGATAGTCAACAGACGCGGTGCATAGGGTGAGGTTTCGCTGCGTGGTGTTTCTATGGTTTGCAGCATTTTTTCGAGAATGTGCAACCTAGCCGCTTTGGCTTGGTGGATGGCTTGGGCGATGACATCTAAAGATAAACCAGAGATTTTCATGTCCATTTGTAAGGCTGTAATCCCTGTATCTGTGCCGGCAACTTTAAAGTCCATATCACCTAAAAAGTCTTCAATGCCTTGAATATCGGTGAGGACTCGCACTTCATCGCCTTCTTTAATCAGACCCATCGCCGCACCACTAACAGGTTTAATAATGGGTACACCTGCATCCATTAACGCTAGGGTAGAACCGCACACAGAACCCATTGAGGTAGAACCGTTAGAAGAAAGCACTTCCGAAACTACGCGGATAACGTAGGGGAATTGTTCTTTGGGCGGTAATATTGGTAAAATTGCCCGTTCTGCTAAGGCACCGTGACCAATTTCGCGTCTACCAGGGGCGCGTAATGGTTTGGTTTCCCCGACGGAGAAGGGGGGGAAATTGTAGTGGTGTAGGTAGCGTTTAGATTGGTCGGTTTGGAGGTCGTCGTTCAGGTTTTGGGCATCTCCGGGAGTACCAAGGGTACAGGCGGATAGTACCTGGGTAAGTCCGCGATTAAATAAACCGCTACCGTGGACGCGCTTGGGTAGGACATCAACTTGGCAAGAAACGGGACGAACTTCATCCAGTTTGCGACCATCCACACGCACGTTATCTTCAACGATTTGACGGCGCATGAAGTATTTAGTGATGTCTTTGAAAGTGTTACCCAAAGCTTTGTTATCAGCCGTAGCCGCAACACGGATGGGGTCTTCTTCTGGTAGTTCAGCGATCGCTGTGGCAATATTTTCTTTAACGGCATCTAACGCGTTATCGCGTTCGGTTTTGCCTAAATCAAACTGAGCCAAAATTTTCTTAATTTCATCGCTGGCGCGATCGCGAATATAATTTGCCAAGGTTTGGTCTACCTCTGGCGGTGCTTCCTGCACAAATTCCAAACCGAGTTCCGCTACTAAATCTTGTTGCGCCTTAATTAAATCGCGCACGGCTTCATAGCCAAAATCAATCGCTTCAATAATATCTCGCTCTGGCAGTTGATTCGCGCCTGCTTCCACCATGATTACACCATGTGGTGAACCAGCTACGATCAAATCCAAATCTCCTGCTTCGATTTCTGCATAGGTGGGGTTAATGATAAAGTCATCACCTACCAAACCTACCCGTACTGCTGCCATTGGCCCATTGAAGGGGATTTTAGCAATCAGAGTGGCAATAGAAGCACCTGTCACGGCCAATACATCTGGTGGTACTAGTTCATCCATTGACATGGTGAAAGCCACAACTTGCAAGTCATCCCGCAACCATGAAGGGAACAAAGGACGCAAGGGACGGTCAATCAAACGGCTGGTGAGAATGGCTTTTTCTGGTGGACGACCTTCCCGGCGCATGATCCCACCAGGGATTCTCCCAGCTGCATATAGTCTTTCTTCGTAATCTACTGTCAGGGGAAGGAAATCAATGCCCTCTCTGGCTGCTGATCGCGTAGCTGTTACCAAAACAGCTGTATCCCCTGATTCTATCAACACAGACCCACCGGCTTGCGGTGCTAGTAAGCCTACCTTCAGTCGAATATCCCTTCCATCGAAGGATATTGACTTCTCAAATTCTGCCATTCAGCTTTTTTTCCTTCTCTTTCTTTATTCTCTCTCTGTGGCAATCCTAACATTTATGCCCTCTGGCTGGCTTCTATTACATAACAAATAGCAACAAGTTGCCTAAAGCCAAGCCCAACACCTCTTGAGTGCTGTTAGCGGTAGCGGGGCGTTGAGCCAATGTTAGGTACTGAGTAAAAATAACTAGTACAGTACCACAAGAATAGAGCTATTATTTGGGATAGACAATAACTTTACTAATGTTGTTTGGCTGGAATTGAGGACGCAGGGAATATTATCTTAACAATAATTTGTGTTTTTACAGTATATATTATTGATTTATTATATTAATTAAATATAGAGTTTAAACAATGATTAATAATATTAAATTTATCCTCGAAATGAATATATTAGTTTGGTAATAATTGTAATTCTTGATAAGAATACCAAAAATATTTCATAAATTTAATGATATTAAGGTCTGAGTAATTAAAAAATGGCGATTTTACATGGTAGTTGGTTATTAAAAGAGCAGGAAAATTGTTTATTTATTTGGGGTGAAACTTGGCGATCGCCGCGAGTAAATGTAAATTTTAGTGAATTACCACTGCATCCTTTGGCGATGACAGCAGCAGAGTTAAGTGAGTGGTTGATTGCCGAAAATTTCCCAATTGCAGACTTTAACAGTCAAACAGCACAGAAATCAGGTAATAAAGCTGCACCTACTAAAAAAATCAATTTACCAAGCCATTCTCAAATCATTAATCTCCCGACGCAGATTCTAGAAGTCACCCAGGAAGACACAGCATTAATTGCGCCTGTACACTCGGCGGCTGTAGAATCAGCACCTGATACCAAACCATACTTGCAACCTTGGTTAGTTGAAGGTTTTTGTCTTTCACCTCTAACCGCAACTAAATTTCTCACCTCTTTACCTTTAAATATCGTCAATGGAGAAGATACATTTTTAGGTGGAGATTTACGTTTTTGGTCACAAATTTCCCGTTGGAGTTTAGATTTAATTTCTCGTTCTAAGTTTTTACCAATTATCCAACGACCAGTGAATGGGAATTTTACGGCTCAATGGCAAGTGCTTTTAGATAGTGCCATAGATGGGACTCGGTTAGAAAAGTTTGCGGCAAAAATGCCGTTAATTTGTCGGATTTATCGGGGAATGGGGAATGGGGACACTTCGACAAGCTCAGTGCTTCGCTGGGGACTGGGGAGTGAGGGAGAAGTTAGTCAGTCGCCAATGTATGTGGATTTTCCTTGTCAACCACAGGAATTAATTTTATCGTTTCTCAATAGTGTGATTGATGCTCAAGTGCGAGAAATGATGGGAAATCAAACGCTACTTGAACCCAGGGTGATGGCGGCTTTACCATTACCTGTGCGTCAATGGTTGCAGGCTTTAACGTCTGCATCTGGTGGAGTCAATGCAGATGTAATTGGGGTAGAACGGCTAGAAGCAGCATTAAAAGCCTGGATGCTGCCGTTACAATATCAATTAGCCACTAAAAATCAATTTCGTGCTTGTTTTCAGTTGCTTGCGCCTGATGAGGGAAAAACTGATTGGACATTGGCGTATTTTTTGCAAGCGGCTGATAATCCAGAATATTTAGTAGATGCAGCAACAATTTGGCAACATCCCGTTGAGCAATTAGTTTATCAAAATCGTACCATTGACCAACCCCAGGAAGCGTTATTACGGGGTTTGGGGTTAGCCTCTCGATTTTATCCCGCGATCGCATCCAGTTTAGAAACAGAATCACCCCAATTTTGTAACCTCACCCCCATCCAAGCCTATGAATTTATCAAAGCTGTAGCTTGGCGATTTGAAGATAGTGGACTAGGCGTGATTTTACCTCCAAGTTTAGCCAACCGCGAAGGCTGGGCGAACCGCTTGGGGTTAAAAATTTCCGCCGAAACTTCCAAGAAAAAGCAGGGAAGACTGGGATTACAAAGTTTATTAAACTTTCAATGGCAATTAGCGATCGGTGGACAGACAATTTCTAAAGCCGAATTTGATCGCTTAGTGGCGTTAAATAGTCCTCTGGTAGAAATTAACGGTGAATGGGTGGAATTGCGCCCCCAAGATATTAAAACAGCCCAAAATTTCTTTGCATCCCGAAAAGAACAAATGTCCCTATCTTTAGAAGATGCTTTGCGTTTGAGTACGGGAGATACCCAAGTAATAGAAAAGTTACCAGTCGTTAGCTTTGAAGCATCTGGGGCTTTACAAGAATTAATTGGCGCGCTAACTAATAATCAAGCAGTTGCACCTTTACCCACACCAAAAGACTTCCAAGGACAGTTACGGCCTTATCAAGAAAGAGGCGCAGCTTGGTTAGCTTTTCTAGAACGTTGGGGTTTAGGTGCGTGTCTCGCAGACGACATGGGACTCGGTAAAACTGTTGAGTTCATAGCATTTATTTTATACCTAAAAGAACAAGATGTATTAGAAAAACCCACATTACTTGTTTGTCCGACTTCTGTGTTAGGAAACTGGGAAAGGGAGGTGAAAAAATTTGCCCCGACTCTGAAAGTTATGCAATATCATGGTGATAAACGTCCCAAAGGTAAGACATTTCAAGAAGCAGTCAAGAAGCATGATTTAGTAATTACTAGTTATTCATTAATTCACCGTGATTTGAAATCTTTACAGACAGTTGATTGGCAAATAATTGTGCTGGATGAAGCCCAAAATGTGAAAAATGCTGAAGCAAAACAATCCCAAGCAGTCAGACAATTAGAGTCAACATTTCGTATTGCTTTAACGGGTACGCCCGTAGAAAATAGACTACAAGAATTATGGTCTATTTTAGATTTTCTCAATCCTGGATATTTAGGTAATAAGCAATTCTTTCAACGCCGCTTTGCTATGCCGATTGAAAAATACGGTGATGCAGCATCTTTAAATCAATTGCGTGCTTTGGTACAGCCTTTTATTTTACGCCGTCTCAAAACAGACCGTGAAATTATTCAAGACTTGCCAGAAAAGCAAGAAATGACAGTATTTTGTGGCTTAACTCCAGAACAAGCCGCACTGTATCAAAAAGTAGTAGAAACATCATTAGCTGAAATTGAATCAGCCGAGGGATTGCAACGTCGGGGCATGATTTTAGGCTTATTAATTAAGCTCAAACAAATCTGTAATCATCCAGCCCAGTATTTAAAAGAAGCGAGTTTAGCACAACATAATTCAGCCAAATTGCAACGGCTAGAAGAAATGTTAGAAGAGGCGTTAGAAGAAGGCGATCGCGCCCTCATTTTCACCCAATTTGCCGAATGGGGTAAACTCCTCAAACCCCACCTAGAAAAGCATCTTGGACGTGAAATCTTCTTTTTATATGGGAGTACCACCAAAAAGCAACGGGAAGAAATGATTGACCGTTTCCAACACGATCCTCAAGGGCCACCAATCATGATTTTATCCCTCAAAGCTGGCGGTGTCGGCTTAAATTTAACCAGAGCAAATCATGTATTCCACTTTGATAGATGGTGGAATCCCGCCGTAGAAAATCAAGCTACAGACCGAGTATTTCGCATTGGACAAACCCGTAATGTGCAAGTACATAAATTCGTTTGCACCGGCACATTAGAAGAAAAAATTCATGACATGATTGAAAGCAAAAAACAACTAGCAGAACAAGTAGTGGGTGCAGGCGAAGAATGGTTAACAGAATTAGACACAGACCAACTACGTAACTTATTAATATTAGACCGCAACGCAGTCATTGAAGAAGAGACAGAATAAAGAAAAAAAATTAGGGACTTCCAGAAAATAAATTATTCAATTTCTGAGAGAGAATATTTTGATTTTTTCCTCTGCTCCCTGCTCCCTGCCCCCTACAGCGATTGTATATTTTTTTAGTTTGAAGTCCTTTACCTTCTTCTCTCTCCGCGCTCCTCTGCGTTTACCTTTGCACCCCTTTGCGTTCAAAATATGCAATATTAGGGGAAAAATATCATATCCCTGTGCTATGTCATCAAACCACTTTGCTCACGGTTACGCCTTGTTAATTGGAGTTGGTAAAACAGCCGATTCTAGAGTGAGCCAATTGCCTGCAACAATTAAAGATGTACAAGCTTTAAAAAACGTGTTAATCGACCCAAACTATTGTGCTTACTTGGACGATGCAGAACATATTCGTTTATTGCAAAATGAGCAGACAACACGCACAGCAATTTTAGATGGATTAACGTGGCTACAAGAAAAAGCTGCTAGTGATCAAGACGCAACAATAGTAATTTATTACTCTGGGCATGGTTACTTAGACTTATCAACTCAGTCTTATTATTTGGTGCAATATGACATTAATTGCGATGACATTCCTAAGACCGCGCTATCTGCCGCAGCATTAACTCAAGCCCTGCGGCAAATTCCAGCAAAACGGTTGTGGGTAGTCATTGACAGTTGTCATGCAGAAGGGATGGCTACATCCAAAGGAGGAGAATTACCTGCTGACTTTATCCCCACAGCCTTACCCAAGGGCGTAGTCGAAGCACTCAAGCAAGGTGAAGGCAGGGCAGTATTTACTTCCTCCAGGGGAAATCAGAGTTCTTACATACGTCCTGATGGCAGTATGAGCATCTACAGTTATCATCTCATTGAGGCGTTAAAGGGAGCAGCGAATCAAGCAGGGGATGCCAAAGTTATGCTTTCCAACTTGATTAACTACTTAGGTAAAACCGTGCGAGAGAGTGCCAGAACCTTATGTAAAAGAGAACAAACCCCATTTTTTGATACAGCAATGGAAGATTTCCCCATTGCTATGTTGTGCGGGGGAAAGGGACTAGGGAAATTTACCACAACCCCAGACTTACCTAAAATCATGACAGATGAACAAGTGGTAACACCTGCACTAGCAATGGCGCGTCGCTCACTACAAATTTTAGAAGAGCAAGCTGCTGGATTTGACAAACTGTCTATACCTGCTCATCTGCGAATTCAACTAGAAGAAAAACGTCAAGAAGTAGCAGAGTTAGAAGCTAGACTGAGAAAAACAGAGTAAGTAATTTCCGCAGGCTGCTATGGAAGAGCGCACAAACTTGGAACAAATGCTTTCTACTGCTCAGATGATATTACAAGTTTTGGAACAGCAGGCGGCAGGTTATACCAACTTGACTATTCCGGCTCACCTCAAGGTGCAACTAGAGGAGAAACGCCAGGAAGTCGCTAGCTTAAAAGCAAGATTAAGCCAATTACAAGGACATCAACCAGCCAATTTACCCGATAATCTACCCCGCTATCATGATGTATTTGTCGGACGCAAACCAGAAATTGAACGTTGCTTAGAAGCACTCTCACCAGAGGAACGGGGCTGGGGTGTGACCATTGATGGGATTGGGGGTATGGGCAAAACAGCATTGGCACTGGAGGTAGCACACCTTGCCCGTAAGGAAGCGATGTTTGACGCTTACCTGTTCGTGTCTGCTAAAACTACCTGGCTGACAGCCGAGGGAGTGCGGGAAGAAACTCTGGCCTTGTCTTCCCTGGATAGCTTTTGTCGAGAATTTGCTAGAGTGCTGGGACAGGCAGAGATTGTCAACATGAGTGATGCCACAGAACGCCGCCGCGCCCTTTTAGATGCCCTGCGAGGACGGCGCACGCTGTTGATTTGGGACAACCTGGAAACATTGAACGCAGAAGAACGCGATATGATTGCCGAGTTTGTGCGGAAGTTGCCCAACCCCAACAAAGCCATCATCACCAGCCGCCGCCGCACTGGAGAAAGCGCACTCACCATTCGTTTAGACCGACTCTCTGAGGCGGATGCTTTGGAATTAATGAGAGAAAAGGGAAAGAAAAACCCCCTTCTAGGTGAGCAACTAAAGGCTACGACACGACAAACTTTAATTGCTGTGTATGAAGCGGCTGGTGGCAACCCCCTAGCCCTAGATTGGACATTGGGACAGGTGGCACACAAAGGCTACTCTATCAATCTTGCCCTGGAGCGATTGCGGAATGCTGCTAAATCCCCTGATCTCTATGGGTTTCTGTTTGCTGATGCTGCTCAAACGCTCACTCCAAATGATCGCAAAGTTCTATCTGCCCTGTCTGTGTTCCTCACACCAGCCAAAGCTGTAGCTCTGGCAGATGCCACGGGTTTGGCTAGTACCGAGATCCAAGTTTCTTTGGAGCGGTTAGTCACTTTATCATTGGTAAATGACTTAGATGGAGAACGGTTTGCTCTGCACCCCCTCACCCGCACTTATGTCAAGGCAAATTTGGAAACAACGGATATCGTAGGGACGCTGCGCTACTGGGTGGACTATGCCCAAAAGTACGGGGGTAGTGGCAAAGATGCCTACAAAACATATGACAAGTTAGAAGCCGAATGGCAAAACCTAGAGGGTGTGGCAACAACCCTGCGAGAAATGGCAGGCATCTCTGGTACACTGAAAGACAAACAAGCTGCCCAAATGCTCATCGATTTGGAAAGCGCTTTGCATAACTTCCTCTGGTTTCGCGGTTACTGGGATGAGCGTGTGCGCTTGGGTGAGTGGGTGTATCAGGCAGGAAAAGTACTAGGTCAGTGGAGTGATGCTGGTTGGGGTGCTGATCACGTAGTCTGGATTCACTATCATCGCGCAGAGACAGAACGGGCGGCAAGTTGGGCGGCGCAGATGGTAGAAGCTATGGAGCGAGGCGGTAGCCGTAGTGATAAAGCTTCTGCAATTCACCTGCAAGGATTAATTGCCGAGCAACGCCAGGAATGGATGGAGGCGGAGCGATTTTATCAAGAAGCATTAGCAATTGGGCGAGAGTTGGGGGAAGAAGAAAATGAGGCGATCTCTCTCAACGCTTTGGGAGGTGTTGCGCGATCGCAAAAACACTATGACCGCGCCGAGTCCTACGTCAAGGAAGCATTGGCGATCGCGCAAAAGTTAGGTAATAAAGAACTTCAGGCAAGTTTTTTCGGCAACTTCGGAAATCTAGCCCTTGAGCGCAACCAACCTACAGAAGCCCGCTCCTGGCACGAGCGTCAGTTAGCATTGGCGCAGGAAGTGGGACAGCAAGACTTGGTAGCTGGTGCTAAATCAGGACTGGCGATGGTTCTGGAAGAGGAGGAGCGTTATACAGAGGCACTACCCTTGGCACAGGCTGCCCTAGAAATCCGAGAACGCCTGCGCGATAGATATTTGGCTTGGACTCGCCAATTAGTTGAGCGGTTGCAACGCAAAGCAGGGATGAAATAATTAAATCAATTCGCAATGGGCTAACGCCCCGCTCCGCTAACACAATTTGCAATTCGCAATTTTTTCTCCAACCTAACCTTCAACCCTTTACCTTCAAGGAGAGAGGCTTTGAAAGCTAGGTTTACTTTTTCTCTGGTTGTATGAAACCACCCTGATAGGGAGAAGTTTGGAGAGGGGTGTCAAGAATAAATTACATATTTTATTAAATAGTAATTAGCAATTAATTATGACAAACACAACACTACAAGCAAGCCGAGAATGGTGGTCACAAAGATGGTTAGAACTACTCGATTCCTACCGCTTTAAAAAACGCTTAGAACGTGCGAGAAACTACGCTCGTCAAGGTAACGTTCTCAGCATTGAATTTAAAGGTGCGAAAGTATTAGCTAAAGTCCAAGGTAGTGAAGTCGAACCTTATAAAGTTTCTCTTTCTCTAGATTCTTTTAGTGATGAAGAGTGGGGCTATATTATTGAAACCATGTCCAAAAAAGCTGTTTTCGCCGCTAAATTATTAGCAGGAGAAATGCCCCAAAATATTGAAGAAGTATTCACAGCTAATGGTTTGTCTCTATTTCCCTTCACCTTGGGTGATGTTCATAGTAAATGTTCTTGTCCTGATAAGGCTAACCCCTGTAAACATATCGGTGCAATTTACTATCAGTTAGGCGATAGATTCAGCGAAGACCCCTTTGTTTTATTCCAATTACGAGGTAGAACTAAAGAACAAATTATTAGTGATTTACGCCAATTACGGGGCGAAAAATTAGAAGTTAAAACAACTAAAACAGATGATGGACAAAAACTAATTAACAGGCATCAATCTAGTGTCAAAATTGATGAATGCTGGCAATATAATGAGCCACTAGATTCTTCTTTAGTAGTGATTACACCATCAAGTAATGAAACTGTTTTAGATATGTTGGGTGCTATTCCTTTAGCCAAAACAGAGGATGATGCTATTAACTTAAATTCTAGCGATGTAGTGATGAAGTATTTAGAGACTCTATATAAAGATGTTAGCCAAAAAGCGATGTTAGCAGCAATGAATGTGGGTGGTAGTTAAGTTTTCTTTAGTTAACAGTCAACCAATTTTGGATTTTAGGAAACACCAAAAAATAAACTATCCTAAATAAACAGCTTAGTAGGGTGCGTCAGTGCGAGAAAACCTAACTATACCAAGAGATTATTCATACTGACGCACCCTACAGTTTGGATATTTTTTTATCTAGAATTTCCCTAAAGAAAAAGGCTCTTGCTGTTACACAAGAGCCGCAAAAGCGTTCGATTGTCAGTGATGAATAAAGTTTAGAACCTAGTCAAGATCATTCATGAACATTACTGGTTCATTCTCACGGTCAATACCTTTCTCGAAACCACCAGCAGCAGCACGAGCGCGTCCAGCGTGCCACAAGTGACCTACGAGGAAGAAGAAACCTAAGACGAAGTGAGAAGTTGCCAACCACGCGCGAGGAGATACGTAGTTGAAGGAGTTAATTTCGGTAGCCACACCACCTACAGAGTTCAAAGAACCCAGAGGAGCGTGAGTCATGTATTCAGCAGCACGACGAGCTTGCCAAGGCTGAATATCATTCTTGATTTTTTCTAGGTCAAGACCGTTAGGCCCACGTAGAGGCTCTAACCAAGGGCCGCGGAAATCCCAGAAGCGCATGGTTTCACCACCGAAGATGATTTCACCTGTAGGAGAGCGCATCAAGTATTTACCCAGACCTGTGGGGCCTTGAGCAGAACCAACGTTAGCACCTAAGCGTTGGTCACGAATCAAGAAGGTTAAAGCTTGAGCTTGAGAAGCTTCAGGGCCAGTTGGGCCGAAGAATTCGCTGGGGTAAACGGTGTTGTTGTACCAAACCATGCAAGAAGCAATGAAGCCCATTAAGGACAACGCGCCCAAGCTGTAGGATAGGTAAGCTTCACCAGACCAGATGAAAGCACGACGCGCCCAACCAAAAGGCTTGGTGAAAATGTGCCAAATACCACCAGAGATACAGATTAAAGCAATCCAAATGTGACCGCCGATAACATCTTCCATGTTATCTACGCTGACAATCCAGCCTTCGCCACCAAAAGGAGATTTGATTAAATAACCGAAGATGACGGCAGGGTTGAGGGTTGGATTGGTAATTACACGCACATCACCGCCACCAGGGGCCCAGGTATCGTAGACACCGCCGAAGAACATCGCCTTCAGCACTAACAGCAACGCACCACAACCCAAAATGATCAGGTGGAAACCGATGATGTTGGTCATTTTGTTTTTGTCTTTCCAGTCATAACCGAAGAAGGAAGAATACTCTTCTAAGGTTTCTGGGCCGCGTACAGCGTGATAAATACCACCAAAGCCCAGGACTGCGGAAGAAATGAGGTGAAGTACACCAGCTACGAAGTAAGGGAAGGTGTCAAAAACTTCACCACCAGCACCTACACCCCAACCTAAAGTAGCGAGGTGAGGTAACAGGATTAAACCCTGTTCGTACATTGGTTTTTCTGGAACGAAGTGAGCGACTTCAAATAAGGTCATCGCTCCAGCCCAGAAGACAATCAAACCAGCGTGAGCAACGTGTGCGCCCAGCAGTTTACCAGATAAGTTGATGAGGCGAGCATTACCAGACCACCAAGCGAAACCTGTGGATTCTTGGTCGCGTCCGCCGCCCATAACGGCAGTTCTATTAGAGAGCGTTACCACGTGGTAGTACCTCTTCGGGGAATACAAATTTTTCGTGAGGCTGGTCTTGAGGAGCCATCCAAGCGCGGATACCCTCATTCAGCAAAATGTTCTTGGTATAGAAAGTTTCAAATTCTGGGTCTTCAGCCGCGCGCAACTCTTGGGATACGAAGTCATACGCCCGCAAGTTGAGTGCTAAACCAACGATACCCACAGCCGCCATCCACAATCCTGTGACGGGTACGAACAGCATGAAGAAGTGTAACCAACGTTTGTTGGAGAAGGCAATCCCGAATATCTGTGACCAGAATCGGTTGGCTGTCACCATTGAGTAGGTTTCTTCTGATTGGGTGGGGTTGAAGGCGCGGAAGGTGTTGGCTCCTTCGCCGTCTTCAAATAGGGTGTTTTCTACTGTGGCTCCATGAATCGCACACAATAGCGCACCACCTAATACACCCGCTACTCCCATCATGTGGAAGGGGTTGAGGGTGAAGTTGTGGAACCCTTGTACGAATAGGATGAACCGGAAAATTCCTGCTACTCCGAAGCTGGGTGCAAAGAACCAGCTAGATTGTCCCAAGGGGTACATCAAGAAGACGCTGACGAATACCGCGATGGGGGCTGAGAATGCTAGGGCGTTGTATGGTCTAATTCCTACTAACCGTGCAATCTCGAATTGACGTAGCATGAAGCCGATTAATCCGAAGGCTCCGTGTAATGCTACGAATGGCCATAATCCACCTAGTTGACACCAACGGGTGAAGTCGCCTTGGGCTTCTGGCCCCCACAACAGCAATAGGGAGTGTCCTAAGCTGTCTGCTGGTGTGGATACTGCTACTGTTAGGAAGTTACATCCTTCTAGGTAGGATGATGCTAGTCCGTGGGTGTACCAGGATGTGACGAAGGTTGTACCGGTTAGCCAACCGCCTAATGCTAGGAAGGCGCAGGGGAATAGTAATATCCCTGACCACCCTACGAATACGAAGCGATCGCGCTTTAACCAGTCGTCTAGTACGTCAAACCACCCTCTACTGGGGGCGCGTCCTACTGCGATGGTCATCTAACTAAATCCTCTTTTACTAAAATTGCAACGTTTCTAAGCAGAACCTTTGAGGAGTTTCATCCCGTAAGCGACTGCCGCGAGGAAATAACGTTTTTTTTGACAATTTCAGCAGTTTACCACTACTGAGTTTCTGAGATTCTGCTAATTATGAAAGTCAGCGTTTCTCAGGCATATGTCGTTACACGTACCACAAGCTAGTTACCTAGCTTGTAGTAACTTAATGCTTCTTAACTTATCACATTGTTCGGGTTTTCGCTCAACCCACTTAGGGAAATCAAGTATTGATCACGATCCTACTAAATACTATCAATATCAGAAATTTTACAATCTGACACAACTTTTCTCAGAAATCTTATTTAGGGGGTTGGGGACTGGGGACTGGGGATTGGGGATTGGGGATTGGGGATTGGGGATTGGGAGAAAAGAGCAGGGGAAGCAGGGGAAGAAATATTAATGGCTGTGGACTATTGACTAATGACTAATGACTAATGACTAAACATTAAACTTGCAAGACATCCTGTTAAAATGGCAGACTTTTAGTGAAAGGGAAGCACTCACAGGCCAAGGTAGTTCAATGACTGGATCAACAACTGTTAACAAAGGCGATCGCCTTCTACATCAAAACGTCCTCGGTTCGCGTAGGTTTAGTAACTACTGGTGGGCAACTATCGTGACAATGGGAGCTACAGGCTTTTTATTGGCAGGTCTATCCAGTTACTTAAAAGTCAATTTACTCATAGTTACCGACCCGTCTCAATTAGTATTTATCCCCCAAGGACTAGTAATGGGGCTTTATGGTACGGCAGGGCTGCTATTAGCATCGTATTTGTGGCTAGCTATCCTTTTGGATCTGGGCGGCGGCTACAACGATTTCAATAAGGAAACTGGTTACTTGAAAATCTTTCGCTGGGGTTTTCCTGGCAAAAATCGGCGGATTGAAATCGACTCTCGTATTCAAGATGTGCAGTCTGTGCGGATAGAAATTAAAGAAGGGATCAATCCTCGACGTGCGCTGTATTTGCGTGTTAAAGGCCGTCGTGACATTCCTTTGACACGGGTAGGACAACCATTACCGCTATCCGAGTTAGAAACTCAAGGTGCAGAATTGGCCAGATTTTTAGAAGTTCCATTAGAGGGACTTTAACAGAAAAAAGGCTCTCATGAAAAAGGCAAAGTGTTAATTCACATTAGACGTAATTAACAATCAACATCTTTTGCCTTTTTCCCAGCCACTTGCCGCTTGCCAAAAACAGGCTAAGATACACTGGTTGAGTCAGTAATGGCAATGCGGTTAAAAGTTTCACAATTTTTTGTTGCACTTGTGATAGTTGGTGCTTTGATGTTGGGGGCTGTTCTACACAGCAGGCTAGTTCCACTACCTCCCAAACATCAACAACAGCCGAAACAACCACGACAGCAACCACTGAAGCAACCACTGTATCTAATAATACAAATGAGAGTGTTCCAGGTATGAAAGATTTACCCCGTCTTGAAGGTAAAGCTACCGTGGTGATGACGGTCAACGGCTCGCCGATTACTATCGAGGTAGACGGTACAAATGCTCCCATCACAGCTGGTAACTTTGTCGATTTAGTTCAAAAGGGCGTTTACGATGGTTTGGTGTTCCATCGTGTTGTACGTGATCCCCAGCCGTTTGTAGTGCAAGGTGGCGATCCTCAAAGTAAAGAAGGCTCAAATGTTCCTGCTAGCAGATGGGGAACAGGCGGTTACATTGATGCTGTAAGTAAGAAAGAACGTTATATACCCTTAGAAATCAAACCCGAAGGGGAAGCTAGCCCAATTTACAGTAAAACATTTGAGCAAGCACGTATTACCAAAGCACCTCAATTAAGACATAAACAAGGTGCGGTAGCGATGGCGCGATCGCAAAACCCTGATTCTGCATCTTCTCAGTTCTATTTTGCGCTAGCAGATTTAGGATTTTTAGATGGTAACTATGCCGTATTCGGTTATGTCACCGATGGTTTTGACGTAGTTAACAAAATTCAGCAAGGCGATCGCATCACTTCTGCTAAAGTCACTCAAGGCGGCGAAAACTTGAAAGTTGGACAATAGTTTTTGGGCATGGGGCATTGGGGCATGGGGCATAGGAGAGCAAAACACTTAAATATTCTCCCCTATACCCTTACACCCTTACACCCCTATACCCTTGTTGAAATGGTTGAAGTTGTGATCACTGGTATTGGTTTAGTTTCTGCCTTGGGTACAAGTCTAGAGGGGAGTTGGCAGAAATTAATTGCTGGTGAGTCTGGAATTAAGCTACATCAACCGTTTCAGGAATTAGAACCACTACCTCTGGGTCTAATTGGTCAACAACCAGCTAGTTTAAGAATGCTTACTGAGCTGGTTGTTGATGCCGCAATCAAGGATGCTGGTATATTGACAAAATTACCAAATTGTGCAGTTGTAATTGGTTCTAGTCGTAGCCATCAAGCATCCTGGGAAAAATTGGCGAGGAATAGGTATACAAAATCTCTCAATCAAGACTTATCTGTCATCGGGGAAAGATTAGAGGATTGGTTAGAGACTTTACCTCACATGAATGCGATCGCATCTGCTAGACAAATTGGTGCAGAAGGGATAGTTTTAGCACCAATGGCTGCTTGTTCTACGGGAATTTGGGCAATTTCGCAAGCCGCATTATTAATTAAAACAGGACAATGTGAAATAGCGATCGCAGGCGCAACGGAAGCACCTATTACACCCTTGACTATTTCAGGGTTTCAACAAATGGGTGCTTTAGCTAAAACTGGCGCGTATCCTTTTGATAAGCATCGAGAAGGGTTAGTTTTGGGTGAAGGAGGAGCTGTATTTGTTTTAGAATCAAAAGCATTAGCCCAAAAGCGTCAAGCCAAGATTTATGGTGAAATTTTAGGATTTGGGTTGACGGCAGACGCACATCATCCCAATCAACCAGACTTAGAGGGTAAAAGTGCGATCGCAGCTATTAAACAGGCTCTAGAACGCAGTCATATTCAGCCTCATGATATAGATTACATTCATGCTCACGGTACAGCTACCCAGCTAAATGACCAGATGGAAAGTAGCGTGATCAAAAAATTATTTTCCCATTCGGTCGCAGTTAGTTCCACTAAGGGAGCTACAGGTCATACACTAGGAGCATCGGGAGCTTTAGGATTAGCTTTTACATTGTTAGGGATGCAACACCAAATTTTGCCTCCAAACATAGGATTAAAGCAATCGGAATTTGACTTGAATTTTGTTCGCACCGCGTATCATTGTCAAATTCGCCAAGCACTATGTTTAAGTTTTGGTTTCGGCGGACAAAATGCGGTGATTGTGGTTAAGAAAAATTAGTAATCACCGCATTTTATTAGTTGAGAAATATTCAAATGAACTCTATCTGTGAATTAGGGGAAAATCCAGTAGGAAGATTTTCCAGCGTAGCAAATTTGTTTCCTTCAAAAAACAAACTACCAGTAGAGGCATCGTAGCTAAAATTATTAATATCAGTAGTGCCGAACATCACTTGATAAATCTGGATTTTGTCACCTTCACTAATATTAAAGTCTTTAATAATATCTACCCCTTCAGATACATTATTAAAGACAAATTTATCTTGACCTAAACCACCAGTGAGGATATCGTTACCATCACCACCCATCAAAGAGTCATCACCATCACCACTAAGCAAAGTATCATCATCGCCTTCTCCCATGAGAGTGTCGTTACCACTCCCGCCTGTTAAATAATCATTGCCAAAGTAACCCCAAATGTAATCATCACCACTACCACCATTGAGGTTATCGTCGCCTTCATATCCATCTAGAAAATCATCACCACCGTTACCTATTAACAGGTTATTTTGACTGTCTCCGACGATATCATCACTTTGATTTGAGCCTTTGACATTATCAAAGTTTTCTATGGCAAATGATTTAATTCCAGAAAGACTAATAACATCGAAAAATTGATAGTTAAGATTCACATTAATTGAGGTATTGGAGTCTGCTGTGGAAGCATCAATAATGTTATTACTGGCATTCGCGTTAACAACAACTCTTTCTATGTTGACTAGTTCATCTTCACCTA
This sequence comes from Nostoc sp. CMAA1605, assembly GCF_021596505.1. GTDB lineage: Bacteria > Cyanobacteriota > Cyanobacteriia > Cyanobacteriales > Nostocaceae > Trichormus. Next base: position 105,067 of record NZ_PJIZ01000004.1, read on the forward strand.
AACCACCATCTTTTTGAATCACACCAGTTTGTAAGAAAGTGATATTTTTGGTGATTTGGCTATAGTCGGCAGTGTCATAATCTCCCCCACCATTTAAGGTATTGTTACCACTACCCCCATAAAGGATGTCATTCCCATATCCCCCATTAATAATGTCATCGCCACCATAACCAAACAATTGATTATCTTGACTATCACCCGTGAGAGAATCAGCCTGATTTGTCCCTTTAACATCATCAAAATTCACCACATTCCAAGATTGAGAACCATTGACAGTGATAATTTGATTAGCAAGATTGGCATTAATTGAGGTGATAGTAGTCAGTGAGGAAACATCAATAGTATTGTTAGCTGTCGTAGCATCAGCGATGATTGTTTGAATGTCAGTGAGTGTGTCTGTACCTAAAACACCTTTCTTAACAGTATTAACAGGAACAAAAGTAATGCTTTCACCCAATTGACTGTAATCAGCACGATTATTACCAGTCCCACCATCGAGAGTGTCATTACCACCACTCCCTCGGATAGTGTCATCACCACCATTAGCAAATAACTGATTATTGCCAGTATTGCCAGTGATGGTATCATTGCGACTTGTACCCCTGACATGATCAAAGTTGACCACGCTGAGAGTTTTCACACCACTGCTGTTAGTCACAGTTAAAGTCTGAGTTTGGAGATTAGCATTGATGCTGGCGTTGTTTCCCCATGTGGACGCATCGATGATGTCGTGTAAATAACTGCTGTTAGCAATAATCTTTTCGATGTTGAGGATTTGGTCTTGTCCTGATGTGCCTTTGTCGATGCGGTCAATGGCTGTGAGAATGATTTGTTGATAGCGTTGACTGTAATCTGCGGTATCTGTCCCACTTCCACCATTGAGGATGTCGTTACCTGCGCTTGCTTCTAAGATATCTTCGTTTGCACCACCGTCAAGGCTATCGTTGCCATCTTCGCCATTGAGGATGTCTTTTCCATATCCTCCCTCTAGGATGTCGTCTCCACTCCCGCCTTTGAGGATGTCGTCGTTTTCTCCTCCCATCAGGCGATCGCTTTGCGCTCCTCCATACAAGCTATCATTGCCGTATCCGCCATCTAATATGTCTTCTCCTGTGTCTCCGTAGAGGATGTCATCTCCATATCCTCCCTCTAAAATGTCGTTGCTGTAACTCCCGATAATTTCATCATTGCCATTTCCTCCATACAGACTGTCATTCCCGTATCCCCCATTAATAATGTCATCGCCACCATAGCCAAATAATTGATTATCTTGACTATCACCCGTCAGAGAATCAGCCTGATTTGTCCCTTTAACATCATCAAAATTCACCACCCTCCAAGATTGAGAACCATTGACAGTGATAGTTTGATTAGCCAAATTGGCATTAATTGAGGTGATTGTAGTCAGTGAGGAAACATCAATAGTATTGTTAGCTGCCGTGGCATCAGCGATGATTGTTTGAATGTCGGTGAGTGTGTCAGTACCGAGATTAGATTTTTTGATAGTGTTAAAAGGAACAAAAGTAATACTTTGACCAAGTTGACTGTAATCAGCACGATTATTACCAGTCCCACCATCGAGGGTATCGTTACCACCACTTCCTCGGATAGTGTCATCACCACCATTACCAAATAACTGATTATTGCCCAGATTCCCAGTGATGGTATCATTGCGACTTGTACCCCTGACATGATCAAAGTTGACCACGCTGAGAGTTTTCACACCACTGCTATCAGTCACAGTTAAACTTTGAGTTTGCAAATTAGCATTGATGCTGGCGTTGTTTCCCCATGTGGACGCATCGATGATGTCGTGTAAATAACTGCTGTTAGCAATAATCTTTTCGATGTTGAGGATTTGGTCTTGTCCTGATGTGCCTTTGTCGATGCGGTCAATGGCTGTGAGAATGATTTGTTGATAGCGTTGACTGTAATCTGCGGTATCTGTTCCACTTCCGCCATTGAGGATGTCGTTACCTGCGCTGGCTTCTAAAATATCTTCGTTTGCGCCACCATCCAGGCTATCGTTCCCATCTTCGCCATTGAGGATGTCTTTTCCATATCCTCCCTCTAGGATGTCGTCTCCACTCCCGCCTTTGAGGATGTCGTCGTTTTCTCCTCCCATCAGGCGATCGCTTTGCGCTCCTCCATACAAGATATCATTGCCGTAACCGCCATCTAAGGTGTCTTCTCCTGTGTCTCCGTAGAGGGTGTCATCTCCATATCCTCCCTCTATGATGTCGTTGCTGTAACTCCCATTAATTATGTCGTTTCCATTTTCTCCATACAGACTATCATTCCCGTATCCCCCATTAATCGTGTCGTCACCGTCATAACCGTAGATTTGGTCATCATCACTATTACCGATGAGAATGTTATTGAGAGAATTACCTTTAATTAGTCCCATGTTCAAAAATGGTGATTGTGTAACTTCTGATGTCAGCCAACTTTGTGAAGACAGATTTATGAAGTTTGATTAAAAATTAACAAATTCAACATGAAGTTAACATATGTGATATTCAATCAGCAAACATCACCGAATGTGCTAGCAACTAGTTAGCAAATACACCAAGAATGAAAACAGCTAAAAAAATCCCCAATCCCTCACAGGTGTAGGTTTTTTACGTTGTGTACCAAAAACCTTGGTTTTGGGGTGTAGGGGTGTAGGGGTGTAGGGGTGTAGGGGTGTAAGGGTGTAGGGGTGTAAGGGTGTAGGGGTGTAAGGGTGTAGGGGTGTAAGGGTGTAGGGGTGTAGGGGTGAGTGAAACGATGATTCTCTTGTTAGTTTGAGAGTCATCACTCATACCAATTCACAATTCGCAATGGACTAACGTCCCGCTACGCTAACGCAATTCGCAATTGATAAATCCTGACTTGACAAGGTTTTCTGGGTTTCGATCTGTATCAGAATTTTAGTGAATTGGTATCACTGCTGGGTAAAAAACCTACACTTGTGAGATCCCCAATCCCCAGTCCCCAATCCCCAATCCCTAATCCCCCAGAAATCGATATGATATAAAAGTCGATAAAACTTCAAAAATATTCACCAAATGCTGATTCACTCCTCTGGCTTATCCAAGGTCAAGGACTCAGTTACAGAGAAAATCTTCTTCGGTAATGAACCCAGTGCTGAGTTAATCGCCATCCTGACTGTTTACTTTGTCCAAGGAATTTTAGGGTTGGCACGTTTAGCCGTCAGTTTTTTCCTGAAAGATGAATTATCACTGAGTCCGGTTCAGGTATCGGCACTGTTGGGAGTTGTGGCCTTACCTTGGATTATTAAGCCAATATTTGGTTTTATCTCAGATGGTTTACCTATCTTCGGCTATCGTCGCCGTCCCTACTTGATACTATCGGGGATACTAGGTGCGTTATCTTGGGTAAGTTTGGCAACCATAGTTAATGATAGATGGAGTGCGACAGTAGCGATCGCCCTTGGTTCTCTATCCGTAGCCGTTAGTGATGTAATTGTTGACTCATTGGTTGTAGAACGAGCCAGGGTAGAATCCCAAGCAGATGCCGGTTCCCTACAGTCATTGTGTTGGGGTACTTCAGCATTAGGTGGCTTAATCACAGCTTACTTTAGCGGCTTACTACTAGAACACTTCACCACCCGCACTGTATTTTTGATTACAGCCACATTTCCCTTAATTGTTTCCTGTGTCGCTTGGTTAATTGCGGAATCTCCAGTTACTAAGGATACAAGCGAAAACACAGACAATCTCAGCCTCAAAGAACAACTAGTACAGCTACGTCAAGCCATTACTCAAAAAAGCATCTGGCTACCAACAGCATTTGTCTTTATTTGGCAAGCCACACCCACCGCCGATGCAGCCTTTTTCTTCTTCACTACCAACGAACTTCACTTTGAACCAGAATTTTTAGGTAGGGTGAGGTTAGTAACCAGTTTTGCAGCTTTAATTGGGGTGTGGATTTTCCAACGCTTCCTCAAAAGTGTGCCATTTAGAGTTATTTTTGGCTGGAGTACAGTCATTTCCTCCGTTTTGGGTATGACAATGCTACTGTTAGTCACACACACTAACCGCGCGTTAGGTATAGACGACCACTGGTTTAGTCTAGGTGATAGCCTAATTCTCACGGTTATGGGACAAATCGCCTATATGCCGGTGTTAGTCCTAGCAGCCAGATTATGTCCACCTGGAGTAGAAGCGAGTCTATTTGCTTTATTAATGTCAGTTTCCAATTTAGCTGGAATGGTTGCCTACGAATTTGGCGCGATTATTATGCACTGGCTGGGAATTACTGAAAGCAATTTTGATTCATTATGGCTATTAGTCCTAATTACTAATCTCAGCACCTTACTACCATTACCCTTTCTAAATTGGCTACCAGGGGATGATGCCAAAATCGAGACAATCAACGCTGAAACAGCCAAATTAGTTCCCAGTTTAGTTTCTGAATTAAGCCTCAAGGAAATACAATCAGAAACCGTTGATTAAAGATAGTTCAAATTACCTAATCTCTTAGAATTCCTAACTCTAACTTCTATGAAAGTACAGAGTAAATTTACAGATGTGATTTGTAGCATCTGTAAATTATTATGAAAAAATGTCTGAAAAATATACTCGTTGGAAGTCTCCACCAACAATTAATAACTATCAAAATATGCAAGTTTTTCAAAACTCACAATCAGAATTTTTAACTAAATCCTATACATTAGAAGATTGGCAAGGTGGTTATGAGTCTCTTAAAGAAGAGTTTGATTATTGGATTGATGACATAGAAGGAGAAATACCACCGCAATTACAAGGAACATTATTTAGAAACGGGCCAGGATTACTGGATATTAATGGACAGAAAATCCATCATCCTTTTGATGGTGATGGCATGATCAGCCGCATCACCTTTACTAATGGTCGCGCTCATTTCTGCAATCGCTTTGTCAGAACCGAAGGGTATTTAGCAGAACAAAAGGCAGGTAAAATACTCTATCGCGGTGTATTTGGTACACAAAAACCAGGAGGCTGGTTAGCTAATATCTTCGATTTTAAAATCAAAGAAATTGCCAACACTAATGTTATCTACTGGGGTAACAAACTATTAGCTTTGTGGGAAGCTTCTGAGCCATATATTCTTGACCCGTATACATTGGAAACTTTGGGCAAAGAATACTTTGATGGAGTTTTATCTAAAGGTAATACCTTCAGCGCACATCCCCGATTTGACCCTAGTTGTATGCAAGATGATGGCGCACCTTGTTTAGTCAATTTTGCCATTAAACCAGGCCCATCAACGACAATCAAAATTTTTGAATTAAATCCAGCAGCTAAAGTCATCAGAGAACACACTCATCAAGTTTCTGGATTTTGTTTTATTCATGATTTTGTCATTACTCCCCATCACTATATTTTCTTTCAAAATCCTGTTGTTTTTAATCCCCTACCCTTTGTTTTGGGTTTACGTGCTGCTGGAGAATGTATTAAATTTCAACCTGAACAGAAGACTAAAATTATAGTTATTCCTCGTTTTCCCAGACAAGAAAATTCTGAGTTGAAAATTTTAGAAACACAATCAGGTTTTGTTTTTCACCATGTCAACGCTTTTGCTCAAGGTGATGAAATTTTTATTGACTCAATTTGTTACGATAACCTAGCAGAAGTAAAGCCAAACAGCGATTTTCGCCAAGTTGATTTCGCAGCCAGTTCTCCTGGTCAAATGTGGCGATTTCATGTCAATCTTCTAGATGGAAAAGTCGAGCGTCATTTAATTGAGAGTCGCTGTTGTGAGTTTCCCAGCATACATCCTGATTATGTAGGACGCGAACACAGATATATTTACTTAGGTGCAGGTCATGCAGCTAATATCAATGCACCATTACAAGCAATACTCAAGATAGATTTACAGTCTGGAGAAAGACAAATTTGGAGTGCTGCTCCCCGTGGGTTTGTTGGTGAGCCGATTTTTGTACCGCGTCCAGACGCACAAACAGAGGATGATGGCTGGTTACTAGTGGTGGTTTATGATGCTGCTTACCATCGCTCAGATGTGGTGATTTTAGATGCTCGTGATTTAGACAGAGGTGTGATAGCTAAACTACATCTCAAACATCATATCCCCTACGGTTTGCACGGCAACTTTACCTCACAAATTTTTACACCAAATTGATCCCCTAATTGTTTATCTCTATAGGTTCTAGTCAAAACCCACGTTTGGCTAGAACCTATATTTTTTTAAACATAATATAAAAATGTAACAAAAACTACAAAATTCCCATATTTCGCTAAAACGCGAGATAGGCTAGGCATATATGTATCCGGTTCGCCAAAAACCGCGACTAGGAGAAAATCTTATGGTTTCAACCCCTATCAACCCGTTAGAAGCTGCTACCCCAGCGCATATTTGCCCATTTGACCAAGCTTGTAGTTATTTAGACGCAGCTGGGAAAGAATTAAGGTTAGATCAAGGTGTCTTAGAAATTCTCAGCCACCCCCGCAAAGTAGTAACAGTTTCTATCCCTGTGAAATTAGACAGTGGCGATATCCGAGTTCTAGCAGGACATCGAGTCCAACATTCTGATGTTTTAGGCCCCTACAAAGGCGGAACTCGCTACCATCCGTCCGTGACGCTAAGGGAAGTCTCAGCTTTAGCTATGCTGATGACCTGGAAATGCGCCCTGTTGGGTATACCTTATGGTGGCGCAAAAGGTGGCATTGCGATCGACCCAGAAAACTACAGCGTCGCTGAACTAGAGCGCATCACTCGCCGCTATACCAGCGAATTAATTAAAGATATTGGCCCTGCCGTAGATATCCCTGCCCCAGATATGGGAACTTCCGCCCGTGAAATGGCTTGGATGATGGATACTTACTCCGTGAACGTTGGTCATGCTGTACCCGGAGTTGTCACAGGTAAGCCATTATCTATTGGTGGCTCATTGGGACGGGAAATGGCGACTGGACGGGGTGTGATGATTATCGTCCGAGAAGCATTAGCTGATATGGGTAAATCCTTGGAGGGGATGCGAGTAGTTATCCAAGGTTTCGGGAATGTCGGAGGTGCAGCAGCCGAACTACTCCATCAAGCAGGGGCAAAAATTATTGCTGTTTCCACTGCTACAGGTGGTGTGTATTCATCTCACGGTTTGGATATTCCCGCACTCAAAGCTTATGCGGCGGAAAATCGCCGGAGTGTAGTAGGTTTCCCTCAAGCTTCAGCAATTAGCAATGCAGAATTACTCACTTTACGTTGTGATGTGTTAATTCCCGCCGCTTTAGAAAACCAAATCACAGAAGAAAATGCTCACGAAGTCAGAGCGCAAATCATCGCAGAAGCAGCCAACGGCCCAGTAACTTTAGAAGCTAACCGTATTCTAGAAGGACGGGGTGTGACTGTGTTACCAGATATCCTAGCCAATGCTGGGGGTGTAGTAGTTAGTTACCTAGAATGGGTGCAAGGTCTTTCTTACCTATTTTGGGATGAAGTGCGCGTCAACCGCGAAATGGAACACTTAATGGTGCAAGCATATCAACAAGTAGTCCAACAGTCCAAGGCGCGGCGAGTTCCCCTGAGATTAGCAGCCTATACACTAGGAGTAGGTAGAGTAGCTCAAGCCTTACATGACAGAGGTTTGTATCCGTAATTTCTTGGCTTGTAGTGAAGACTGTAGTCCTCAAAATTTAGAGCATAGATTGCTATTGTTGACATGATGCTGAGGTAATGAGATAATCAGCGCAGTCTTTAGGAATATGGTTCTTTTATTAAGTTTGAAAAATAAGTTGGATTGTCCGCGAAACAATCCAACTTAGGCAGGTAGCTAAACCTAGCGTCTTAAAAAAGAACCTAATTCTTAATCAGAACAAGTTATTTTTTGAATGGGAAAAACTTGATAGGTCTGGTACCAATTTTTCCAACGGGTTGTTTGCCACCGAATTCAAATACTATTCTTTTTCCACCAGCGATATCTTTTAAATCTTCCTCAGAAAGTTCGATGGAATACTCTTGATTGTTTTGTTCGTTATTAGACATGGTAGTTTCTCCTTGAATAGTTGAAAAGACAATAAGATACAAACAAAGCGAAAAGAAATAAACATAATGAGTCAGCTTTTTTGATGTTTAAGCTGGCTTTTTGTTTGTTATTCGCCCTGTTGATGTCATCCTAACGTCAAGACAAAAATAAGTAAATACACCAAAAACAACAACAAAGAATACTGCACTTTCACTAACTTTTTTTTACATAATGTTTTAATCCAATAGATTCTAGATCAGCCAATACGGTTCAGTTAAGTGAATAGTAGGTTGAGTTGAGCGATAGCGAAACCCAATAAAGTCTTGATAATGTTGGGTTTCGTTCCTCAACCCAACCTATACCAGTTTTGGTTTTAACCTTAAGTGAACTGTGTTGCCAGATAAGCAATTATTAGCATAGCAGGGCTAAAATTTTGCAAAATTTTAGCCCTGCTACGCCACTATACATCTACTTTTCTACTCAAAAATCGATTAGTAATCCTAATATTAATTAATTTATAAACGTCCTAGTAATAATTCATATTTTTGAGAAAATTAACTATATCTACATTGATGAAATATGAATGTAGGAGTAGAAAAACACCTCTGGGAATTATTGACGTGCTGAAGTTTCAAAAATGATTGTGTAAGGAGTGGATAGGGACTTCTGCAAAACCATGATTGCATATAGTTAGTTCTGGACTAGTCAATTTTTGCAGCGATTTGCTTAAATCCTCTGTAAGTTGCTTGGCGTTTTGTTTGGCTTTGCCAATAGTATAATCCTTGACATTAATTGCTGGGCCAATGTTGATCATGACATCTGCGCCCCAACTTGGATAAGGCTCGCTGTAGTTAATCCCCACTGGGATAATTTTGACCTCTAATCCTGGTTGATATGATTCTGCACTTAGAGCCAAACGGGAAATTCCTGGCTTGAGAGTATGAACCTTACCATCCCGAAATATATTACCTTCAGGGTAAATAACTAACATTTTTCCTTGTTGTAACACTTCCACCGCATGACGGAGAGTCGCAATAGCAGGACGCTTTGTATCTACAGGAAAGCCGCCCATACGGCGTACAAACCAACCTTGTAACCCTTGACATTCATCAACCGTCACCATGAATTGTAAGTCTCTACCGGTAACGTAACGACCAGCAGCATAGGCTAGTAGTAAGGCATCCCAACGAGCGCGGTGAGTAGGGGCTAAAATTACAGGGCCAGTTGTGGGAATATGTTCCTGTCCGGTGATTTGGATTTGTCCAAAAAAGAACGGTAAGAGGAAATGATATCCTAAAAAGTAAGCTGTAGAAGTCAATAAAGGTGATATATTACCTTCATAGACGGCTATTTGGGGTTTCTGAGCGGTCTTTTGGGCTTGTAAAGGACAGTTATCAGAAGCAGAGTAAATTTCCATCATGTGGGTAGCTGCAAATTAACTGGTAAGATACGGCAAAAAATTAGGTAATGTAGTTACACCGTAAATTTTCTTCCTCAATTTGTGTGATCACAGCTGGACAGTTTTGTCTCTGTCTGCGACTGTTTTTGATTTCGCTTAGTAGCAAACCAATTTTGTAATTGTTGACGACAGGCTGATTCTAAGATACCTCCGATAACTTGCAGACGGTGATTAGAGGCAGCACTATCAGGAATATTGATCACAGTCCGAATTGCGCCAGTTTTAGTATCGTCCACTCCATAGACAAGTTTAGCTAAACGCGCTTGTACGATCGCACCTGCACACATGGGACAAGGTTCTAAGGTGACATACAAAGTACAACCATGAAATCGCCAGCTTGGTAAATTTTTCCTAGCCGCACGCAAAGCCATAATTTCTGCATGGGCTGTAGGGTCTTGATCCCGTTCTTTTCTATTTTCGCCTTCAGCAATCAAATTACCGTCAGCATCAGTAATGACAGCCCCCACAGGAACTTCCCCCGCATCACCAGCATTTTGTGCTAACTCTAAGGCTCGGTTCATCCAGTGACGGTAAGTTAAATATTCTGGGGATTGGGGATTGGGGACTGGGGATTGGGGACTGGGGACTGGGGATTGGGGATTGGGGATTGGGGATTGGGGATTGGAAAACAAGGGATGATTGCTAATGACTAATGACTAATGACTAATGACTAATGACTAATGACTAATGACTATTGACTATTGACTATTGACTATTGACTAATGACTGTTCTAACAGGGTATCAAGTTGACCTTTGGTGTCTAACTCATATAGGTCATCGCAACCGCCGATGTGTTGGTTATTGATGAAAATTTGTGGTACAGTGCGGCGACTGTTGGCTCGTTCTGCCATTTTCGCTCTTGCGGCCTCGTCTCCATCGATTTTGTACTCAGTAAAATTTACACCTTTCCACCATAGTAATAGCTTGGCTCTAATGCAGTAAGGACAAGTTTGCCAAGTGTACATCTCAACATCTGCTTTGATTCGTTCGGGATGACGACCAAGTAGGGGATTGAGAAAGTCCAACATAGTTTTAATGTGATGTTTTTTAAATAATTATAAAGTGGACACCAAAGCAGGTTTTATTTCAATAGTCTCATTTGTCTGGAAATGTCAATATTTTTAGTTTTAGTGAGTTTAAATTATTAGTCAATTTTTCAAGAATTTTGATAGTTTTTCTAGTTTGACTTTCTCTGCAACGATTATTTTTGTTTATACCAGCTGTACATCGAGAAATTAAATTTCTCAACCTGAAATAGAGATGAGATTTTACACACAATCTTAGATACTATCGATTTTAGCAGTAAAACTTAACACATCAGTAAATTATTTAGTTAATACTATTTCTTTTATTGGTTCACACACGTATCCGCCCTTTGGTAGACTTAAGAACTGAAATGGCCAGATGAAAAGACGCAAAAGTCAAGCAGTTGAGAGGGCGACTCTGTGGAAAATACACTTGGATTAGAAATTATTGAGGTAGTCGAACAAGCCGCGATCGCATCTGCGAAGTGGATGGGTAAGGGCGAAAAAAATACTGCTGACCAAGTAGCAGTAGAAGCAATGCGGGAACGCATGAATAAAATCTATATGCGTGGTCGCATTGTGATTGGGGAAGGGGAACGTGATGACGCTCCTATGCTGTACATTGGCGAAGAAGTTGGGATCTGTACCCAACCAGATGCTAAAGACTTCTGCAACCCCGATGAATTAGTCGAAATTGATATTGCGGTTGACCCCTGCGAAGGTACAAACTTGGTAGCCTACGGACAACCTGGCTCAATGGCTGTACTGGCAATTTCTGAAAAAGGTGGTTTGTTTGCTGCACCTGACTTTTACATGAAAAAATTAGCAGCACCTCCAGCTGCTAAGGGTAAAGTAGACATCAATAAGTCAGCTACAGAAAACCTCAAGATTCTGGCTGAGTGTTTAGATCGGGCAATTGACGAACTGGTAGTAGTAGTCATGAAGCGCGATCGCCACAACGATTTGATCAAGGAAATTCGGTCAGCAGGCGCGAGAGTACAGCTAATCGCCGACGGTGACGTAGGTGCAGCCATCTCTTGCGGTTTTGCTGGGACTAATATTCATGCCTTAATGGGTATTGGTGCGGCTCCTGAAGGTGTCATCTCCGCAGCCGCAATGCGTGCTTTGGGCGGACACTTCCAAGGTCAATTGATCTACGATCCCGAAATCGTGAAGACAGGTTTGATTGGCGAAAGCAAAGAAGCTAACATCGAGCGTTTGCAATCTATGGGTATCACTGACCCTGATAAGGTCTATGATGCAAATGAATTAGCCTCTGGAGAAAACGTACTGTTCGCAGCTTGCGGTATTACCTCCGGCAACCTCATGCAAGGTGTGCGCTTCTTCCACGGCGGTGCAAGAACTCAAAGTTTGGTTATTTCCAGCCAGTCTAAAACTGCTCGCTTTGTAGATACCATTCATATGTTTGAACAGCCCAAGATTGTTCAACTGCACTAAGAGTTAGGGACTAGGGACTGGGGACTGGGGACTGGGAAGAAGTAGCAGGGGGCAGAGGGCAGGGGACAGGGAAACAAGGGAAAAATTTTTACTCCAATCCTCAGTACCCAATCCCCAGTACCCAATACCCAATCCCCAGTACCCAGTCCCCAATCCCCAATCCCCAAAATAATCCATTACTAAACTACCGATAAGAAATGAATATTGCAGTGGTGGGGTTAAGCCATAAAACAGCCCCAGTCGAAATTCGGGAAAAGCTGAGTATTCCAGAACCACAAACAGAAAGCGCGATCGCTCATCTTATCAGCTATCCCCATATTGATGAAGTTTCTATCCTCAGCACTTGTAACCGCTTAGAAATCTACATTGTGGCTGCGGAAACCGAACACGGTGTCCGAGAAGTGACTCAGTTTCTTTCTGAACACAGCAAATTACCTATAAATTCTTTGCGGCAACATTTATTTGTACTGCTCCATGAAGATGCTGTGATGCACGTTATGCGGGTAGCAGCTGGTTTAGATAGCTTAGTCCTCGGTGAAGGACAAATTCTGGCTCAGGTGAAAAATACTCACAAACTGGGACAGCAATATAACGGTATAAAAACAATTTTGAATCGATTATTTAAACAAGCAATTACAGCCGGTAAGCGGGTGAGAACGGAGACTAGCATCGGTACAGGTGCAGTATCTATTAGTTCGGCGGCTGTAGAACTAGCACAAATCAAAGTAGATAATTTAGCAGCCTGTCGTGTGGCAATTCTCGGTGCAGGGAAGATGTCGCGCTTGCTAGTACAACACTTGATTTCTAAAGGTGCTACACAAATCAGTATTGTCAATCGTTCCCGCGATCGCGCTCAAGAATTAGCACAACAGTTTTCAGAACAGCCCATCCGCATACACTTGCTCTCAGAAATGATGCAAGTAATTGCCGAAAGTGACATAGTATTTACTAGCACATCATCAACTGACCCCATTTTAGATAAAGCAAAATTAGAGATGGTTTTAGCTCCTAACCAACCTCTAATGCTATTTGATATTTCTGTACCACGTAACGTCCATACAGACGTAAATGAACTATCTCACGTAGAAGCATTTAACGTGGATGATTTAAAAGCAGTCGTCGCTCAAAACTATGAAAGCCGAAGAAAAATGGCTCAGGAAGCCGAACGACTTTTAGAAGAAGAAGTTGATGCTTTTGATATTTGGTGGCGCAGTCTTGAAACCGTCTCAACAATCAGTTCACTGCGGAATAAAATCGAAACCATTCGCGAACAAGAATTAGAGAAAGCTTTATCAAGATTGGGTTCGGAATTTGGCGATAAACATCAAGAAGTCATAGAAGCTTTAACACGAGGAATTGTTAATAAAATTTTACATGATCCGATGGTGCAATTACGCGCCCAGCAAGATGTAGAAGCCAGAAGACGATGTATGCAAACTCTACAAATGCTCTTCAACTTGGATGTAGGTGAGCAGTTTAGTTAAATTAGGGGTGTAGGGGTATGAGGGTATAGGGGTGTAGGGGTGTAAGGGTGTAGGGGTAAATTTTTACACTAATACCCAGTTCCCAGTTCCCAGTCACCAGTCCCCAGTGATGCACTGAGCTTGTCGAAGTGTCCCTAACCCCACACCCTTTTGTGAAAAACTATAATTCCCTATCTGGACTAGAGGTAGGTGATTGCGGTTCAGGCTGGGAATTAGTAGGAGACACTACAGAAGGTGTGTCACTGTCGCTATCTAAGCGACTACTGACATCAATATAAGGAGCTGAAGCACTTTCATATAGTGAAGGTGTTCCTGTTTCGCCTTTGCGCCAAGCCAGGAGATTATCTAGTGTTGTGACTGCGTCTTGTCCTGGCTTCAGAGTAAAAATAAGCCTTTCACAACGACCATTGATTTGACTGGCGGTACAAACTACACGCTGACGATTCATCATACCCACAGTGATGAATCTTAGCCTTCTTTGTTGACGGTAAATTTCTAACCGCCTGCTAACTTCTCTACATCTGGTGAAATTATCATAACCACTGTTTTGAAAAAAATTAGAAGTCCAGCGAATCCAAGGTTCTCGCTCTCCGCTAAAATTGCGATACATTGTGATCGGTTTGCCTGTGGACATATCACAGTAAAAACCTCTAGTACGTTGTGTCCAACCAGGTTGCTGTGTAGTGATCACTGCACTAATGGTGATCGCACCTGTTGTGATCAATGTTCTTAAACAGAAAAATTTCATATAATCTTTGGGGATTAATTCATAAAAAATACTGAATTCCCCCAATTATAAAATACCGTCATATACAGTAAGATTTTCTCCTGATTTGTTAAATATATAGGGGCGCACAACTAACTAGTTGCACGCCCCATTAGAATTTCTGCTGGACTCGATTACGAATAACTATGAAAGGTGCCTGATTCTTGCTCTATAATCTAGCAGCGCACCTTGGCTAACTACAGTGCGCCCGTTTCTTTTGTGCGTTGGTATCTGTCCTTTTTGCAGAGCCATGTACAGGGTACTTTGGTCTACACCTAAAAGTCTAGCTGCTTGCACGAGCGAAGTACCTGGTTTGGGCATACCTGGTTTCTGCTTTCTTCGACGGAATGATGATTGGAACATGGCGAAATGTGAAGAACTACTTAAGAAAACTCAACTTTTTTCACAACGAATCGCAAAATTAACATTAATCAAAATTAACCAAAGCAGAGCTTGTGCTGCATCAGATGATTACAGCATTAGTAATTCGATCTACCTCTAATTAGATTGGGGTCGAATTAAGTATAACAAATTATGAACAGAGAACAATTTCAAACCCTGCTACAATTTTTCAAAGCGTTGGCTGACGAAAGCCGATTAAAGATTTTAGGAATCTTAGCTAATCAAGAGTGCAGTGTTGAGGAATTGGCAGCATTAATGCAACTCAAAGAGCCTACAGTTTCCCATCATTTGGCCAAGCTAAGAGAGTTAAATTTAGTGACAATGCGCCCAGAAGGTAACAGTCGCATATATCAATTAGACAGTGAAGTTTTACAACGTATCAGCAAGGAAGTTTTCACTACTGAACAACTAGCATCGCTCATAGAGGATGTTGATACTGAAGCCTGGGAGAGCAAAGTCTTAAAAAACTACGTAGAAATAGAACAAACTAGTACAGGAATGGTACAACGTCTCAAAGAGATTCCCGCTAGTCGCAAAAAGCGTTTAGTAATCCTCAAATGGTTAGCCAACAAATTTGAGTCAGGAGTTAACTATTCAGAACATGATGTGAATGATATTCTCAAAACCTATCATCCAGACTACGCCACCTTAAGACGAGAATTAGTTGGCTACCACCTAATGCAGCGAGAAAACGGCGTTTATTGGAGAGTAGTCATTAGTCATTAGTCATTAGTCATTAGTCATTAGTCATTAGTATTTTTCCTCTGTTCCAATGCCCAATGCCCAATTCCCAATTCCCAATGCCCAATTCCCAATGCCCAATCCCCAGTCCCCAATCCCCAATCCCCTATTGCCCTAAATAAGCTTCTAATACCTGGGTATTGTTTTGAATTTGGGCTGGTGTGCCATCAGCTAAATTTCTGCCTTCTGCTAGTACCCAGACGCGATCGCACAAGGACATAATTACATCCATGTTGTGTTCAATAATTAGAAAGGTCATGCCGTCTTGACGATTCCAATTTTGAATGCGATCGCATATATCATCAATTAATCTGGGATTGACTCCGGCTGCTGGTTCATCCAGCAAAATCAACTTGGGGTTTGTCATTAAGGCTCTACCCATTTCTAGTAGTTTGCGTTGTCCTCCAGACAAACCACCAGCATATTCGTAGGCTTTATGGGCTAATCCCACAGATTCCAGCACCGTCATTGCTCTGGCTTTTAATTCCTTTTCTTCCTTCGCAACTACGTGGGGTTGTAGCTGTACCTGCCAAAAATTTTCCCCTGTCTGTTTTTGGGCTGCTAGTAGCATATTTTCTAACACTGACAGCCTAGAGAGTGTCCGCGCTACTTGAAAGGTGCGGACTAATCCCTGTTGGGCGATTTGGTGGGGTTGTAGGTTTTGGATGGGTTCACCGTCAAAAATTACGCGTCCCTTATCTGGACGAATGAAGTTAGAAAGTAAGTTAAATAAAGTAGTTTTCCCAGCACCATTGGGGCCAATCAAACCAGTGATGCTACCTTGAGCTACTTCGATTTGGGCTTCATTGACAGCTTTGATCCCGCCGAAACTTTTACAAAGTCCGCTAGCAGCTAATAAGGGAAGTGGGGATGATTGGTTATTTACCAAGGGTGAGTTCCTCCTTTTTCCCTAAGATACCTTGAGGCCGCCAAATCATCAGCACCATCAAAATTAAACCAATTACCATAATCCGAAATGCACCCAAACGCGCTTCATCTAGGGGGATAATTTTTGGTAAAAGTTCACGGGTAATGGCATCGTAAGCAAAGTAAATTACTGCGCCTAAAATTGTGCCGACATTATTACCAGAACCGCCCAAAATTACCATAATCCAGGAGTCAAAAGTTAGCTGTGGTTGGAAGTTATCAGGGTAAATAGCACTGATTTGCCAAGCAAAGAAAGCACCAGCCACACCTGCGATCGCACCACCTAACATCAAGGATTGTAGCTTGTACCAAAACACATTTTTACCCATTGCTTTGGGTATTTCTTCATCTTCACGGATGGCTTTTAAGACTCTACCCCAAGGCGATCGCACTAAATATTCCAGTCGCCAAAATACCAGTGCTAACACTAACAGCGATAACAGCATTAAACCCGCCTTGGGCAAGTAATTATAGAGTGTAATCACCCCAGAAATATAAATGAGCAGTGCTAATACACCTAAGATACTGCCCACCACCAACCGCGAAATCAATTCTTGCTTGTTACCAACTCTGTAACCTGAATCAACAACCTGTGGTTTTTGAGCAATGCGAATCCACCGCCATAAAGAAAAAATCGTAACCGCCAACAGCAGCGTTAAGATACCAATCATCCCCAAACGAAACACCAAATTTGGCTGTGTCGAAAACGGAATCGGATAACTCTGGACACCAAAAGCCCCAGATACCCAAGTATCACCCACAGGTAACTCCTGGTTATTCACCACCAAGCGGATGAGTTCACCAGTCCCGATGGTAACAATGGCTAAATAATCTTCCCGCAGGCGCAAAGTAGCTAAACCGATAATTAAACCTAATAAAGCCGCCACAGCTGCCCCTATCAGGGCTGCGATGAATAGAGGTACACCCCTAAGACTTAATAGCACCGTAGTATAAGCACCCAAGGTCATAAAAGCGATATGACCAAAATTAATTAACCCTGTAAAACCCCACTGTAAATTGAGTCCTAAACTAAACAGGGCAAAGGTGGCTGTAGAAATTGCAAGAAAAATTAGATATTCAATCATTAGTTATTAGTCAATAGTCAATAGTCATTAGTCATTAGTTATTAGTCATTGGGTAAGATTCTACCTTGTCCCCAATCCCCAGTCCCCAGTGATGCACTGAGCTTGTCGAAGTGTCCCCAGTCCCCAATCCCCATCCCGTTAAACATGGACGATTTTTGGGAACTATAAATTTGTGTTTTGGTTAATATGAAGAATAGATGAACTTGTTGAGAATTAGAATCCATCATTTAATTGAACAGTTAGGGGACGAGGAACTGGAAAGTGTTTGGCATGATATCCATGCGCTGCACTGTGATTTTTATATGCTAAAAGCAATACAACAAGTCAAGCGATCGCAGCAACCGTGGGATATCTTAACCCATGATGAAGCCGTCCGAATGTTGATGTTTGTTTAGGATTGGGGATTAGGGACTGGGGATTGGTGACTGGGGACTGGGATAAAGGAGGCAGGGGGGCAGGGAGCAGGGAGAAATGGGGAAATTCTTCTCCCCCCTGCACCCTGCACCCTGCTCCAATTCCTCTTCTATGCCCCATGCCCCATGCCCCATCCCCTATGCCCTATGCCCCTACTAAGGTGAACGCAGTGAATCTAGAAATGCGTTATGCGAGGTCTTTTTTAGTAGACCTGAAAAGTTTAGAATCAGCTGCCTATCAGCGAGTATTCGATTTTGTGTTTTATGAGTTTGCTGACAAGTGGAATTTGCATTCTCTTCCAGAGTTGCGACAGCTGGATGATGAGGGCATTTTTCACAGGTTTACCATTGATAATTATTTGGTTGGGATAGAAATCAGGGGTGAGATTGTTAAATTTCTTCGCGTCATACCTATGCCAGATGTTTAAGGTGAAGCGTTTCTCAACACTAAAAACTGTATAAGGCAAAGCAGGGATGGGTCTACCGTTACATTACACTTGATTTTAAGGACACTTTACTAGAGATTTCCCTATGGATGCGAAGGCACTTTGGCAACGATACCAAGATTGGTTATATTTCCACGAGGGATTAGGACTGTATCTAGATGTAAGTCGGATGCGTTTTGATGATGCCTTCGTGAAGTCGTTGCAGCCGAAGTTTGACAAAGCGTTTGCGGAGATGGCTCAATTGGAGCAGGGTGCGATCGCCAATCCCGATGAGAACCGCATGGTGGGACACTACTGGCTAAGAAACCCAGATTTAGCCCCCACTCCAGAACTGACACAAGAAATTGTGCAAACCTTAGAACAAGTGGAAGCCTTTGCCGAAAAAGTTCACACAGGTGCGATTCATCCACCTAAAGCAAACCGCTTCACAGATATTATTTCTATTGGCATAGGTGGTTCTGCCCTTGGCCCTCAATTTGTTGCTGAAGCCCTCGCCCCAGACTTTCCGCCCCTAAAAATTCATTTTATCGACAACACCGATCCCGCCGGTATTGATCGGGTTCTCACTCAACTGAGAAATCATCTTGCTAGCACCTTGGTACTAGTGATCTCCAAATCTGGAGGCACACCAGAACCGCGTAATGGCATGATTGAAGTCAAAAAAGCCTATGCTGGACAGAATTTAGATTTTGCTCAATATGCAGTAGCTATTACTAGTGCTGATAGTAATCTGGATAAATTAGCAAAAGCTGAAGGTTGGCTGGCTAGATTCCCTATGTATGATTGGGTAGGCGGACGGACTTCGGAAATGTCTACCGTTGGGTTAGTTCCCGCCGCCTTGCAAGGGATTGATGTTCGCACCATGCTAGAAGGTGCAAAAGAAATGGACGACGCTACCCGCGTCAGTGATGTGAAAAATAATCCGGCGGCGTTGTTGGCGTTGTCTTGGTATTTTGCGGGTAACGGTAAGGGTGAAAAAGACATGGTTGTTTTACCCTACAAGGACAGTTTGCTGTTGTTTAGCCGCTACTTACAACAGCTAGTCATGGAATCCTTGGGTAAAGAAAAAGACTTAGATGGCAATGTTGTTTATCAAGGTATTGCCGTTTATGGTAACAAGGGTTCAACTGACCAACACGCCTATGTGCAACAATTGCGTGAAGGTGTACCCAATTTCTTTGCTACCTTAATCGAAGTTTTGGAAGACCGCAGTAGCGCATCTCCAGAGATTGATCCTGGCGTAACTTCCGGTGACTATCTCTCTGGTTTCTTACAAGGAACTCGCCAAGCCTTGTATGAAAATCAGCGTGACTCCATCACTGTCACCATTCCCCAAGTTAACGCTAGGACTGTGGGCGCATTAGTCGCTTTGTATGAACGGGCTGTAGGTTTATACGCTAGCTTGGTTAACATTAACGCTTACCACCAGCCAGGGGTAGAAGCTGGTAAAAAAGCGGCTGCGGCTATTTTGGACTTGCAAGCTAAGGTAGTAGGCTTACTGCAAAAAGAAAAATCAGCCCTCTCTTTGGCAGAAATTGCAGATAAATTAGGTGCGGCTGATCAAGTTGAAGCTATTTACAAGATTCTGCGTCACTTGCAGGCTAACCAACGCGGTGTAGTTTTGCAGGGAAATCTTGCTCAACCCAGCAGTTTAAAAGTTTCTCTAGGCTAATAAATTTTATACTGCTACACAAAAGTTCAAGCAGTAATAGTTCTATTAATTTTAAAACCCGCTTTCATCAAGCGGGTTTTTTTGATGTGCAGAAAGTCAA
Source organism: Nostoc sp. CMAA1605 (assembly GCF_021596505.1). Classification (GTDB taxonomy): domain Bacteria; phylum Cyanobacteriota; class Cyanobacteriia; order Cyanobacteriales; family Nostocaceae; genus Trichormus. Next base: position 125,012 of record NZ_PJIZ01000004.1, read on the forward strand.
AATTAATAAATTCATGTCTGTAATACCAATTCTCCAAAATTAGGCAACAGATGTAAAGCCTGAAACTCATACCAATTCACGAAAATTTTGAAATAGATCCAAATCCGAAAACCTTTGTCAAGTCAGGATTTCTCAATTGCGTTAGCGGAGCGGGGCGTTAGCCCATTGCGAATTGCGAATTGTGAATTGGTATCAGATGGTGTATGACTTTCTGAATTGCGAATTGCGAATTGCGAATTGGTATAAACTGTTTCACCGCACACAAAAGCAAATCTTTTAGTGTGGATTGTCTATCTGTGGTTAATTAAGTGCTGATTAAAGTAGCTTTTGGGCAAGAAACAGCGATCTGGTAAGAAAGGATTGTCAGTATACTGAGATATAAATTTTAGTGGCGGTTCTCTATGACAAAAAGGTGCGATGATTCCCCACTCTTCTGCTAACCAAATCCAATATCCTATTTCGATTTTGCCGTAGTTGGATACAGTATCAACTTCTCCCACACTATTATCAAGTGGTACTAATTCTGGTGATGACTTAATTTCTGTGAGTAGCCAGGCTAATTCATCGATAGTAAAGTGATAACCGCAGTTAGCCGCTATTTGGACAAATTGTTGAGGAGTTTTAGATGCTAATAATTTATCTTTGACAGATGGTGTTGTTTGTGCGAAATCAAGAAACGTCCAAATCTGCTTTCTGGTGACAAGAAACCAAGCTAGTTCTTCTAAGGTTAAGTTATAGCCATTTTCAGTGGCAATGCTAATAAAATGCTCTGGATTTTTTGCCCTTCCCAATTGACTCTTGACAAGGAATTTATCTTCTACAGAGGCGAAAAAATCATTGATTTTTTGCCATGTTAATCTATTATAATTATTATTAAGTTTTGTATTTTTTCTCCACTGCTGGTATTCGTCTTCTTGGAGAAAGAACGCCCAAAGTTGGTAATACATATTCCATTTTACCTCTGATTTGAAATTTACAAGGGTTTTCTTAACTATTAGTGTAATCAGTATATCCTTACTTATTCGACAGTATAAATTTAAAAGTTTTTGTAAAGTATACAACTCAGGATTTAGGTATAAAGTTAACGTAATATTCAAAACTAGTAGTTATATTTACGTATAAAACTTTCCAGCAAACAAAAAGGCGATCGCTGTTTTCCTGTTACTTTGCTTAACATTCGAGGAAATGCGATCGCTCTCTAGTTATTGTCACTTTTCTTTATCTAAAACTATCTCAATACTGGTACTCTGAAAACTAACCTTTAGCTAACTGGTAATTCGCGTAAAAGGTTTTCCGCACTGTATAATGCGCTATCCGCTACAATTAAAGCATCTATATCAATACTTTCTCGAAAATTAACGACCAGCCCTATTTCATCGATGATTCCTGCTACTATACCCAGGTGATCTAGATTTTTTACTTCAATATTCAAGGGCGAATTCATTTTCACTTTACATTTCATCAACTATTTTTAGCTTTTCATGATGGCCGCTTATACAATCCTAATTTTATTTATTTTTTGACTTTTACCTGGATTTTGGCTATTAACTTTACTTCTCAGGTTTGATCGTCTCAATTTTTACTAATATTCATAACTTACTTATTCCTCTGTGTGCCAGTTTTGGGTGCGGAATGTGGGACAAATGATTTAACTACCGCCACAACCACCGCAACCACCACCGCAGGAACTACCGCAGGAACTACTGCTACAGGAACTACTACTACAGGAACTACCGCCACCGCAGCCAGAAGCACTACTGCATGAACTACTAGATGAACTAGAACTACTGTATCTGCTTGTTCTGGCGAATTGTGGGGGGAAGAAGATTTCGTGATAGGGGTTGTAAACTGTTCCCGCCAATGCTTCCACACCAAACAGTGCGACAAGTAAGTTGTATTCTGACAAAGAAGCGGTTTGAGATTTGGCTTTGGATTTTAATTGTGAGAATGTTTCCTGTAGTTGTTGCAGATATTTTTTGCCTCGATCATTGAGTAGCGATCGCTCACTAACTAGCCACATTAACCAGATAATAGCAGCTACACCCATGATGATCAAGAAACCAACGTTATAGCGTCCTTTAGCTAAGGCGATGAGGAGTTTATAGCCACCAAGGCTAAAAATAATCATTGCCCCCATTAAGCCGACTTTAATCCGCCATTGGTGATGGTTGGTAGTAGTCAATAATTGTTCACTGTGCAGTTCTTCTTCATAATCTTGGCTGTATGGTTGCACAACTTGGCTTGCTAACCACAGAGATGCTGTTGCTGTGGAGGGGATGGAAATTTTCTGAAAAACTGCCTTTTCTATTGGCTGCAATTTAGCCACATCAGGATGATCTGGTGTTTGGCTGATGGACTGTTCACTAACTTGCAAATAACCTTGCAAAATCAAATTAAATAACGCTGTGTGAGCGATTCCGGCATTTTGAGAACGCAGATAAGCAATTTTGTAAGGGTTTGGATTGGCAGGAATTAACGGTAAAGGCTGGTTTTTGCTGGGATATTGCACTAAACGCCAACAAACTACCAACGTTATGGCAATTACAGAACCGTAAAGCACTAAAAAATCAGTCCCATACATATCTGCAATTGGGTTATGCAGCAATGAATCCATTGCTTAATACTCCTTGTAAGGAAATTACTGTCAATGAGAGAAAATGAACGTCAAAATTTTTGCAGCGTCTTTACAACATCTCGTTTTCTCAACTCTGTACGCCATTATAACACAGTGTCTGATCGCACCTATTTTTAAATAGAGTTACGGTGAGTCGCAACGGCTGAATAATAAATAGCCTGCTAGGGAAGCAGGCTGGGAAATTTGGGTTTTTGATTACTGAAGTGATGCTCTAGCTTTTATAAAAAAACATTCAAAGTTTCCAATCCATGTACTAGTAGGGTGGGAATTGGTTTGAAAGACTGGGTTTGGTCAACTTGAAGATGCGGAAATTCTTTTAGCAACGCCCTAAGAGCAATCTTGGCTTCTAATCGAGCTAAAGGTGCGCCCAAACAAAAATGAATACCATGACCAAAGGCAAGATGTTTATTTGGGTCTCGATCAATAATAAAGCGATCGCTATTCTCAAACTGAAGTTCATCGCGGTTCGCAGAACTTATCCACGCCCAAACAAGTTGTCTGGGAGGAATGATCTGGTCTCCGATTTGAGTTTCTACTTTGGTATATCTTTGTAAGTAAGTAATCGGGGAGCGATAACGCAGGACTTCTTCAATGGTAGTTGGTAATAAAGACAAGTCATTCCGTAACCGTCGATTTTCATCAGGATGCTCATGCAGAGACAAAATCGTATTGGTAATTAAGTTAGTAGTAGTTTCATTACCAGCCAGCAAAAGAATCATACAAAAATCAACGAGTTCCTGTGCTGTTAACTTTTCTCCTTCGGCATAGGCTGCAATTAAATCACTGATTAAGTCGTTGCTGGGACGCTGCTGGCGTTCTTTTAGTAATTGTCGAAAATAATCAGCCATGTCTTGAATAGCAGTTTGACTTCCTGCCATAATTCCATCTGACCAACGTTTGAAGTCTTCCCGATCTTCAACAGGTATACCGAGAATTTCTGCAATTACAATGACTGGTAAAGGAGTCGCGAAAGAGTGTACTAAATCGACTTGTTTGTGTTGCTTCATTTGCCCCAATAACTCATAAGTCAGTTCGGTAATCCGAGGGGCTAATGCGTCAACTTGATTTACTGTAAAGACTTTTTGGACGATTGAACGCAGAGATTGGTGTTTAGGTGGATCAGTTGTAGCTAAAGATTGACTGAAATCTTCTCGTTCTTGAAGTTGTGGCAATTGGGAGGAAAAGCTTTTCCATTCGCTCACCACCCGTGACACATCATCATAGCGAAACACCATCCAACATTGATGTTCTGTACTGTAGAAAACAGGTGCTTCTCGGCGCATTTTAGCCAACCAAGCAAAAGGATTAAGGAGGAATTGTGAATCGGTTGGTTGTAATTTGGAAACGGTAGTCATCATCATCTCCTTGTGTAAAAAATTGCAGGTTGAACTGCGCCAGATATCGATGGTATCTGGCCAGTTATAGGCTGTAAGAAAACCGTTATGAAAAGACTATGTTTGCAGTCGAGCGATCGCACTGACTCCACTCATGCACCACTTGCTTTAAGTCGGCAGAGCCGCCCAACGCAGTGGCTCCCATCTTTAAGGGGGATTTAGGGGATCAAAACGATGTGGGACAAGGTTATAAGACTTGTGTGTACACCGTAGTTCCTTGCAGGGGAGAGGTACTCTACGAGAATAGCTTTGCTCTATGGAGAGGGGTTTTCTAAATACTGTGAAAAGTCAGGTTCGCGATAGCATTGCGTAGCAAAAGGTAGTCCTTACTACAAAACGCATTTCCCAATTTTTACATTGCTTAATGTAGTTTGGTTTTTTCGCACAGATGTACTTAGTTACTCTTGAGCTAGTTTTAGTAACGTTTCAATCACCTGCTGTTGCAAGGATTCATCTGGAGTTCCTAAACCAAAGATGTGGACGAAGGTAAGACCATCAAGTGCTAGACGAATTACAGTTGCCATTGCTGGATTGAGTCCACTGTCCTCGATTAGCTGTTGCCAATCAGCTAATTGTTTTTGCACCGGCTCTAGTAATTCTGGATTTTCTGCGATCGCAGCTAAAAAACTAAAATGAATGGCAATCGAGTCAGCGTCAAATTTGCGATACGACCGGATATAAGCTCTCAGCCAATGTCCTGGTGTATTGGGTGCATCATCTTGCTTCAATTCATGCTCTAGTAATAATGTCTTTTCATCAATTAGCTGTTGCAACATCCCAGAAATTAAGGCTTCTTTGTTAGGAAAGTGGTAAAGTAATCCACCTTTGCTGACACCAGCTTCACGGGCTACAGCTTCCAATGTCAGAGCCTTAGAACCATGTGCTACCATCACTCGCCCTGCTGCTTCTAACAATGCCTTACGAGTCACAGATGCAGATTTTGTTTTTTTGCTAGCAGTCATAAAGTTGAATGATGGATTTATAGATAAGTTGTCCGGTGAAGACGGTTTATCTGGCTGCAAGATGGTTTTGGATTCAGTTTCTCAACTAATTTACGTTAAAATCGCACATTTTTGAGTTCAGTCTGTTATTAGTCAGTTGTCATTTGTCTTTCTATTAAGTGTAATCATGATTTTTACCGTCTGGTTGGTACACTAAAACTATATTACCGTCTAGACGGTACAGTGTCAACTAAACTATTCGGTATTGAGCTGGTCAGATATACGTCATGGCAAGATAGTCTAGAAACTGCGATCGCCTCTTTATACCGACAAGTCGAGTTTGAACCGGAAACCGTCGAAAACCAATAGGAGACATTCTCACCGATTGGTATTTTTGTAAACTAGCGTATACTTGCTCACAGTGTAATTTGTGCATTTATACAACGGGGAGTATTAACCAAAGCATGATTTTTTCTCTCTATGGCTCGACAATCGAAAACACTCCACTTATTCGGTGTCTGTCTAAAATTTTATACTTACTATTGAAAATAAGCGATCGCCACAGTACACTCAAGGCAACGCACAGCATAGCATCTATATCAGGAGAATGTATTTACTTTGCGTACTGCCCACTGTGTCAAGTTTAAAGATAAATTATGCTCAGTAGCGTTGACCGTTTATTGTTTGTCCGGCGAGTCCCGATTTTTAAAGAACTGCGGGATGATTTCATTGTCCGCCTGACTTCAGTGATGCACGAGTTGCATTTTCCAGCGCATCATACCATTTTTCGACAGGGAGAAGAAGGGCGATCGCTGTATATAGTCGTCTCCGGTAGAGTCAAAGTCCATATTGGGGAAAAGCAGCTAGCTGTTGTAGATCAGGGAAAATACTTTGGTGAAATGGCAGTATTTGATACTCAACCCCGTTCTGCTTCTGTCACCACCTTAGAACCATGCGAATTTTTGGAACTCACCCAAGAGCAACTTTATGACGCAATTGAAGAAACTCCCGAAATTGCAGTGAATATTATCCGTGAGTTATCCCGTCTAGTTCGCCGCTTGAATGATAATATCCAATTTACAGCTTCAGGTAGGCATTAATCCAGCATAAAATAGGTGACGAGATAGGGTTGATTATGAAAATTTATATCTTTTAAATGCTTCTGACTAGCGAGACTACGCACCAGTAAAATATAGAAGAAACACTTTTTTCTTCCCTTATACCCCTACACCCCTAAACCCCTAAACCCCTGTATTTCTTAGGAGTTGATGTTGTATGTGTTCGCAGCAGTAAAATCAACTTTCTTGTGATTAATATCTGAGTCAAATCTAGCATTCTCTAAATTTGCGCCTCTGAAATTAGTAATACCATTAGTGGTGATTTCTTGGATAGCTAAATTTAGCGATCGCATGGTCATAGCCAGTAAAATCACAGTTAAAATTCCCAAAATACTCCCCAGTAGATAACTTTGGGTACTCAAATAGGCAAAGGCGACACTGCTAATTAAAAAAGCCAAACCATAATTACAAATAAACCCTGCAACCGCAACAATTACTCGCATCAAACCATTCTTAAATACAAAACATAAAATTGCCGTTATTATGGATAATATAAGTGCAGATATTACAGCAGCTTGGGGATTTTTATTTTGTAGAAGACCGCCATAATAAAAACCAATTAATGCTGCTGAAGCCACACCTGATATAGTTGTAATTAAATTTTCTAAGCTTGATTTTTGAGTAAAAACCCTCCTCAAACTTGCGCCTATTCCAGAAATTGCCAAGCTGATAACTAAAGCTTTAGTATATGACCATGCTGGTATTTCTGGAGTGTTTCCTAGTACCCCAAACGCCATTTCGCTAACTGCTATAAAAGTTAAGCATAAAACAACGAATGCAGTAATTCGCAAACTCATAAATATTCTAGGTGACTGACCAAATTTCGCTTTCACAAAATTAGCTCTTTGTAATTGTGCATGGGAAAAATCACATCCACGCACATCAGCACCACTAAAATTTGCATCATGAAGTTGCATTGCTTTAAATGAGCGATTTTGCAAATTTTGGTGACAAAAATTGAAATTATCACTATCCATTTTTCAGCTTAGAGTAAAATTAAACTAATTTCCTATTACCAATAAATTAGCAAAATTAGCAATGCAATGGCGATATATTCCCAAAACACCTAACTATTGCTTTATTGCCGGTACTCTTTTATTATCTTTACCAATATTAATGTATGGTTGGGGTCATTTTCGTCGTCCACCCCGCAGCGAAACACAACAAGAATTATTTCGGGGGATTGTTTATCAGCGTTTGATCGAGTCAAATCCACGTCCTGTAATAATTCATATCGTGACAATTGATCTAAATACACCTGGAATTAAACCATTTGTAACTCCAGATATTGAGAATTTAGCAAAAAACAGAGTCCAGAAACAAGAAATTATCGACAATGAAACTAAAGCGAGAACAACATCTGAATTTGTCGAAGAATTTCAAGTTAAACTCGCCATCAATGGGAGTTATTTTCATCCTTTTCGGGAGGTAACTCCGTGGGATTATTATCCTTATAGTGGAGATAAGACAAAGGTATTAGGACAAACTATTTCCAATAGTAAAATATACGCCAGCAAAAAATCAAGTTGGTATGTTTTATGTTTTACTAACAACAACCAAGCCCAAATTCCAGGCGGTGAAGAATGTCCGAAAAATACTATTCAAGGATTAGCAGGAGATGACGTATTAGTTTTTCAAGGAAAACCCAAGATAAATATTTATGCAAATTCCTCAAACGACAAACCATATTCGAGAGTAGTTGCAGCTACCGACAAAGCAGGTAAAAAATTGTGGTTAGTTTTGGTAGATGGTAAACAACCACTATATAGCGAAGGATTTACTAAAAGAGAATTAACCAAATTTATGACAAAATTGGGTGTTTATAATGCCATAAATCTCGATGGAGGAGGTTCTACTACATTGGTAGTAGCAAACCCAGACAAAGAGGGGAAGCCCAAAATTTTAAACGCTCCCACCCATACTAAAATACCAATGCGCGATCGCCCAGTTGCTAATCATCTGGGATTCTATATAGATTAATATTTTACAGCAGCAGATATGGTAGCTTTGCGTTTAGAAAAGGTAACAGAACAGCACACGCAAATTCTCTATCCATACATTAGTAACCCAAAAATGTATGAGTATTTAGAAGAACCAATCCCCACACTTTTAGAAGTTCAGCAACAATTCCGGTTTGCAGCCTTAGAAAAATCGCCAGATAATGAAACTATGGTTTGGCTAAAATGGGTTGCTGTCACTCCTCAAAATCAATACATTGGTCTAGTGGAGATAGGTATTTTTGATGACCAATATGCAGAAATTGGTTTTATGACCTTTGTGGATTTTCAAAAGCGAGGATATGCACCTATTTACTGTTACCTGGCTATCAATGAAACCCAACAACGTTTTCAGCTTTCATCTTTACACGCATCAGTGAACGAATACAATCTAGCTTCCCGTAAGGTAGTAGAAAAACTGGGATTTAATTTAATTAAAGTTAACCAGAAAGCCGAGTTGATTAAAGGTCAGCTTACTGATGAATTAATTTATTGCTTAACATTTTGAGTTGAAATATTTAAAGTTCAGACATTGTTGGAGAAAATTGTGAGGAATTTCTAAACTATTTCCCCAGTGCAGATGAATGTAGGAAGCATGAATATTTTTTGGTGAACACCATCCCTCAAAGCCTAAATTTTCTTCTACATCGAAGCGATAAGTTGTAAATAAAGGCTGTTCACAATTTGAGATAACATGAGAACGATGAAACTCATGGCCATAGAGATTTGAGCCTGCTTTGACTAATAAATTATCTTGCAAAGCGACAGCACGACGATAACCCAAAGTCAGCTTTTTATCCATTACTGCTGATGTGGGTAATATTCCCACCATCGACCAAGATTGACCTTCAAAATCAATGATTTGTTCACATAAATACATTAAACCCCCACACTCTGCTATTGTAGGCATTCCGTCTAAAATAGCTTGTTTAACACTTTCACGGGCGTTATTATTAGCCGCTAATTGTTGAGCAAATACCTCTGGAAAACCACCGCCAAAATACATTCCCTGCACACCTGGGGGTAATTCTTTATCCGTTAAAGGACTCCAAAAAACTAATTCCGCACCTAAATTTTCTAGAATATCTAAATTATCTTGATAGTAAAAATTAAAAGCGCGATCGCGTGCTACGGCAATTTTAACAGGCATTGGGCATGGGGAATTGGGCATTGGGCATTGGGCATTGGGCATTGGGGTTAAATCTGTCCTTATTCTTGTTACCCTATTTACCGATTCCCGATTCCCAATTCCCAATTCCCGATTCCCGATTTCCAACAAAGGTAATAAAGTTTGCCAATCAAAGCAAATATCACCTAAATCAGCGAGGCGATGAATGACTGTGTCTAGTTCGGGGAGTTCGGCGGTGGGAATTAGACCTAAATGGCGGTCAGGAATGGTAATGTTATCTTGACGACGCAAAACGCCCAAAATGGGTAATTGTAAGGGTTGGAGGGAATTTTTGAGGAGAGAGAGATGGCGATCGCTCCCTACCCGATTCAGCACTAAACCGGCTATTTTAATTCTGGGGTCAAATGAGCAATAACCGTGAGCGATCGCTGCGACAGAACCAGACAAACGGCTACAATCAATTACTAACACCACAGGTAAATCTAATAAGCGTGCAATATGCGCCGTACTAGCAAAGTCAGTGCTGAGTGCAAAGTGCTGAGTGCTGAGTACATCTTCCTTTCCATACTCAATGCCCGATGCCCGATGCCCAATGCCATCAAACAACCCCATCACCCCTTCGACTAAAGCATATTCGCTTTCTTGATGATGACGAGCAAAACACTGACGAACATAGGTTTCCGAAGTCAGCACTGGGTCTAAATTCCGACAAGCGCGCCCTGTAACATAAGTATGAAACATCGGGTCAATATAATCCGGGCCGACTTTGAAAGATTGCACCGCCGCACCACGCCGACACAAAGATGCTAAAAGAGTGAGTGTGATTGTTGTCTTACCCACTCCGCTACGTTCCCCAGCAATAACTACAGCCATAAAAATCAGGTGATGTCTTGATTCATTCCACTATCTCACCATTGAATTTTAAAGCATACATGATTTTGAGTTGGCACTACTTACCCATTAGTTGCGTCACGTTCGTAGTGAGGACTTTAGTCCTCAACAAAATCAGGACTTAATAGAGTAAATTAAGCTCATTAATCTCAGTATAAATATTTAGAGAATAATGCCAATTTCATTCCAACCCAAAAGCATCAATATTAACGTTTGGTTAACCAAATTACCTTTCATTTTCCCCTTTCACACCAAAACCTGCTTTAATTTCCGGCGTTTACTCCCCATACTATTTGCTCTATCATTTACTACAACTTTACTGCTGAGTAATTTACAGCCAATCAATGCTCAACTACCCCAATATCCTAGTCAAGAAATCCGTGGCGTGTGGCTGACAAATAATGACTTTGACATCCTCAGAAATCGCGCCAAAGTGCAGGAAACATTTGCACAATTGCGGCGGTTGAACTTTAACACAGTCTATCCAGTGGTTTGGAATGACGGTTACACAAAGTATCCTAGTGCAGTCATGGAACGGATGAATATCCCTTTTTTCTTTAGAGGGACACAAGGTCAAGATGTGATTGCAGATGTGCTGAATCAAGCGCGCAGTCAAGGACTATTAGCAATACCTTGGTTTGAGTTCGGTTTCATGGCTCCCTTGACATCAGAACTAGCTTCTCAACATCCAAACTGGTTGACACAAAAGCGGGATGGTACTCAAACTTCGATTTCGGCTGCGGGTGAAGTCGCATGGCTGAACCCCTTCCACCCAGAAGTACAACAGTTTATTACTGACCTTGTGGTAGAAATTATCACCAAATATAACGCTGATGGGATTCAATTTGATGACCACATGAGTT